>CAZJRB010000005.1:0-122086 GCA_964547995.1 uncultured Planctomycetaceae bacterium
TTCGATGCTAATTCAAACCACGGAGAATTCCAGTTCCAAGGGAATCAAAACACGAGCCTGCGGAAGCAGGATGGACACCGCTTCTGTATGCTTCGGCACAAGGTTATCCTCGAATTGCACGCATGTTGCTCGATGCTGGCGCCAATCCAGACATTGGTAATGTTCATGGTATCACTCCACTCATGTATGGTGCGCGTTACGGCAATATGGACATGTGCCAAACCCTTCTTGAGTATGGAGTTGAACTGGATATCCAAGATGTGCATGGGAGGACTGCCCTGATCCTGGCTGCTCGCGACGGCCATATTGAAATCGTGAAGTTGCTGCTCGATGCAGGAGCTAATCCCACAATCAAAACTAGAGAAGGCATGACGGCTCTAGACTTCGCGTATACTGGTAAGCAGGGCCAAATTGCAAAGTTGCTGAGAAAAGCCAAAAGCTAACAAGAGCATTCAAGGTGCAAAATGACCCGCGCGGGGTGCCCGTGATTGGCCGTGAAGACGGGCTTGTGTGGCACTGCCTGGCGCAAGCAGTGTGGCGTTGGCCGACGTCTTGTGAGTTGGTGCTGGTGCGGGAGTGGGTTCGGCCGTCAGCCCGATTCATCGGGCTTTCCGCCGGAGGCGGTCGTAGGCCCGGCGTTTACGCCGGGTTGGACGGCCGGTTGCGGTTTCGTTCGGGTTGGTTTCACGCCCGTTTACGGGCGTTCTCGCCGCCGGGCTTCAGCCGTGTCGCGGATGGGCCGACGACCCCCGGGTCGAGAAGCCCCGTGAACGGGGCTGGGAATAGGGGATTGGGTAGCCGCTCTGCACCCGGCGTAAACGCCGGGCCTAATACCGGCCGGCGCGGGAGTGGATCGAACCAAGAGGGCTCAACGCCGAAGGCGTTATCCATCGAAGCCCGGGGTCAGCGACGTGGCGCAGCCGCGAAGCGCCACCCCGGGTTGCGTGGTCGAGAGGAGACATCACCCTGAAAGGGTTGCACAGGCGGCGATCGTGGAACCCTTACAGGGTTCGGCGCGGGTGGTTGGCATCGTTACCCAGGGTGCGCCGCTTGGCGGCGACCCTGGGCTGTGTTGTTGAACCGCTTCGCGGTTGATTGCGCGGGTGCCCATGATTCGCTATGAAAACGGGCTTGTGCAAAGCGAGCCCCGAAGGGGCGATCCTAGGACAGCCCAGGGCGCAGCCCTGGGTTGCGGGTCGCGATAGAATAGACCGAGCCCCAACGGGGCGACCCTAACCGACCGTTGAGAAACCATGCCGCAATCATGATCGAATGCCGTTATCCACGTTGTACAATTAGGGCCGCCCCGTTGGGGCTTTTGGGCTTTGGCGCATCCGATACTTGGAGCCGCCCCGTTGGGGCTTTTTCTTCAATCACAGACGTGCGTGAACCCGTCGTTGGGATACCGCGAGGCAGGATAAGCCCCGAAGGGGCGATCCTATGATAGCCCAGGGCGCAGCCCTGGGGTGCGGGCTGCGATAGAATAGATCGAGCCCCAACGGGGCGACCCTAACCGACCGGCGAGAAACCATGCCGCAATCATTGTCCAATGTCGTTGTCCACATCGTCTACAGCACCAAGAACCGCAAGCCCTGGCTGAAGGACCCGGGCATTCGATCCGAACTCTACGCCTACAAGGCGACCGTTCTGAAGAGCGACGTGGACTCGCCGGCCTTGCTGATCGGCGGCGTCGAGGATCACGTCCACGTGCTTTTGCTTCTCTCGCGGAAATGCGCAATCATGGATGTCGTCCAGCGGTCCAAGACCGAGACCTCGAAGTGGATCAAGAAACAAGGCCCGCGTTACGGTGATTTCCAGTGGCAAGCCGGTTACGGCGCATTTTCCGTAAGCGAGTCGAATGTCGAGCTGGTGAAACAGTACATTGCCGCCCAGGAGGATCGTCACCGCAAGATGTCTTTTCGGGATGAATTTCGCGAAATCTGCCGTCGCCACGGGATTGAGATCGACGAACGATACGTTTGGGATTGAGTTAGGACCGCCCCATTGGGGCTTTGGGGGTTGCCGCATCCCGGATACCCAGGGCTGCGCCCTGGGCTATCTTAGGGCTGCCCCGTTGGGGCTGAGGGCACCCGTGATTGGCCGTGAAGACGGGCTTGTGTGGCACTGCCTGGCGCAAGCAGAGTGGCGCCCAGCGACGCCTTGTGAGTTCGTGCCGGCGCGGGAGTGGATCGAACCAAGAGCGAAACCGGGGTTTGTCGGAAAACCCGTACGACGGCCTTCCAAGGCGGTCGGGGACTCCGTTTTTCCCCGCCTCGACGGCCTTGGAAGACCATCGTACGATCGTCAACACGGCTTCCGTGGCTACGGCAATCCACCCCGCGTCTTCCCGCCAAGGGGGAGTTGAGATATACTGGGAGCATCGTGGCGGCGATTGCAATTCGTCAAGGCAAGTAATGAGGAGGGATAAATCATGTTCGATCGAATTGGGCGGGGATGGGCCCTGGCCGTGCAGAGTTGG
Source organism: uncultured Planctomycetaceae bacterium (assembly GCA_964547995.1). Taxonomy (GTDB): domain Bacteria; phylum Planctomycetota; class Planctomycetia; order Pirellulales; family Thermoguttaceae; genus CAZJRB01. The sequence goes on from CAZJRB010000005.1 coordinate 2,480, forward strand.
CGGGTACTGAAAAAGGACAAGCCGGGGTGCCATACCCACGCTTGCGTGGGCATGTGGGAGCGTGTGGAATTCCCCCATTAGTCGAAGTGATCGATTGCGTGCGGATCGTTGCCCAACAAAGACCATCTACGTTGCGCCAGTCGGCACCCCAACATGCCCACACAAGCGTGGGCATGGCACCCATGCACCCGTGCGGCAGACAAACAAACGGAGGAGACGATCATGCGAAACATGGGCATCGCCTTGGGCGTCGGGGGGTGGCTCTTGTGCTGCCAAGCGGCTTATGCACAAGGAGGCTACCCGGTGCTGGTTACGGCGAAGACCCGGGCGGATCGCCGGGCCACCGAAGAGCTGGAGAAGCCGGGGAAAGTTGTCTTCAGTGACGGGTTCGAGTCGCCCGACTCGCTGAAAAACTACTTCGAGATCCGCGGGCTCAAGGACGGGCGGGCAAAACTCACGGCCGATCCCAAGAAGGCCCACTCCGGCAAGGGAGCCATTCAGTTCACCGCCCCGGGCAGGGACGGCAAATCCTCGGGCGCTGGGGCCAGTTATTGGTTCGGCCCGAAGGGCTACGACCGGATTTATCTGCGCCGCTACATCAAGTTTGCCCCGGACTACGACCAGGGCAACCTGCACCACGTCGGCGGCGGCCTGGCCGGGGTGGCCGGCACGAACAAGTGGGGCGGCATGGGCAAGGCCGGCATCCGGCCCAACGGCGACGACCGGTTCACCAGCAGCTTCGAGCCCTGGTGCGACTGGCGGCGCTATCCCCCGCCCGGCTTCATGTTCCTCTATACCTACTGGATGGACATGAAGCGCGACCGGGACGGGCACTACTGGGGCAACAACATGTGCCCGGCAAAGGACGACCGCATCGCCCTGCGGCGCGACCGGTGGTATTGCCTGGAGCACATGATCAAGGTCAACGATGTTGGCAAGCCCAACGGGGAACTAGCGGCGTGGATCGACGGCAAGCTCTACATTCACTACAAGGGATTTCGATGGAGAAGCAGTGAGGACGTGCGGCTGAAGCGATTCAACATCGGGGTGTATGTTCATCATGCGGCGAAGGACAATACGGTCTGGTATGACGACGTGGCCTTGTCGACCGGGTACATCGGGCCGGTGAGGGAGTAGAGGGCAGTGGGAAGCGGGGCTGAACTTGTGCCATCACACTGGGAGCCATTCGGGCGTCGGGCGTTTTCGGCATCGGCAGCAACGGCGCCGGATGCCTCTGTTTATTGCATTGCAGTGCGTACAGGTCCATCGGAGAATTCGCATGATCTCACCCCGTTTGACAGAAGGTTCAAGAGGGTTTGGCCGTGGCTACCGGCCGTCTAGTCGGTACATGGGAAAATGGTCCAAAACCGCGACAGCCGCAGCACAGCCCCGGCAAGCGATAACGCGATGGGTGGCGCGAGCATTATAGAGTGAGAAGCCTCAACCCGAATCGAAACCCAAACGCCGCCCGGTACCGCCTGCGGCCGCTGTTTCTGATGACCTTGGTTTTTTGCCGTCCGGCTTGGCGGCGGTAGTGACCCGTTTGGCGGCATTTCATGAGCTCCCCCCAACGGCAGGGACCGCCGTACAATCCGGCTATGGATCAGACGCCGTACAAGCCGTCAAAAACCCTTCCGTAGGGGGTGGCGTGAAGCCGAGGTCGCCCCCTCGCCGTGGCAAGATGTATCGGTTGGGGAAGATATACGCATCGCCTCATAATACATGTGGGAAAAATCCCGGATCGTCCGATTGAAGGTGTTGGGGAGAAACTTCATACAGGTTAAGGAGGACCCAATGAAAACTTGGAGTATTATCGCGTCCGCGCTTGCCGTGGGGTTGGCTATTTCTGTCAATTCGGCCCAGGCGGTCGAAGCAAGCTACGCGGAACTGATTGAGCGTGTTAGCGCTCTGGAAGAACAACAATGTGCGGCCGATTGCGGCACGTGCTGCGGCCAGGAATGCTGCTGCCCGGTCGCCTACGTAGGCTTGGAAGCCACGTTCCTGCGGCCTTACACGAATGGCCTCGGTGGCGCCATCCCTGCCTACCAAATGGGGGGCGAATACCAGACCGGCATCCGTCTCTACGGCGGTTGGCAAAACGGCGCCGGCGTCGGCGCCCGCCTGCGTTGGTGGACATTGAACCGCGATATCAACATGGTGGTTCCCGCAGGTGCTGTCGTCAACCTCGACATGGATGCCTTTGACGCCGAGATCACGTTGGATGAACAACTCTACAACTTCGACGTGACGTTGTCCGGCGGTATCCGATACGGCAGAGCGGCACTCGGTAGCTTGCCGGCTGGTGTGATTGCGTTTGAGGGAACCGGTCCGACGGTCGCTCTCGAGGTCCGCCGGCAACTGGGGGCATCGCGTCTCTCGTTCGTTGGAAACTTCCGAGGGTCCTTCCTCGTCGGCGATGTCACCGACACGGCCGGAGTTTTCCTTTGGGTTTCACCGGTTCGAGAAGACACGGCGATCGTCTGGGAGAACCAACTCGGCGTCATCTGGACCTACGGCATGGCCAACGGCATGGACCTGAACATCCGCGGCGTCTGGGAGACGCAGCTCTGGATGAACGACACGCTGGCCGATGACTGGAACGGCCTCGGCACGAATCTCGCCCTCAGCGGTCCCACGCTGACCGCCGAGTTACGATGGTAATCGCGTAGTTATTGACGGCACAAGCGCCCAAGAAACGCCTTAACTCCTGAGGTTTACCCTGGTTCCGTTTCTAACGGAACCAGGGTTTTTTTGTGGGTGCGGCCGCGCAAAGAAAAAGCCCCGTCCCGGAACCGGGACGAGGCCGTGGCGAGCCCAAAGGGCGGCCGGTTGGCGTCGACTGGCCGCCGTATCGCGGGAGGGTCATGTACGATTGGACTCACCGGACCACCGAATAGTGGCACAAGGCGAGGATAAGTTGGTGACATCGATGAATTGCAATCGGTATGCCAAAGACGGACCGGCCCGCAAGAATACGTCTCACAAAACGGCGCAAGTGACTTTGCCGCAAGCACTTGGCAGCAATCGCCACGGCCGGCGTTGCGGCGCGCGTCCGCGCCGGCGGACGTGGCCTTTTCCACACATCCACACGCGGCACGTTGTCGGAAATCAACGCCGGGCCGCTGCGAAGTCGCGGCTGGCGGTCGCGGGATATCGGTAGTAGGGGTTATTGCGCCCGAAATCGACCGCACAACAGGGCCGAAGCCCCATTCCACGACCAACGGTCGCGGTTTTTGTACGCCAGGCTTTGTCTCAAAACCCGTACGACGGGCTTCCAAGCCCGTCGTACAACCCGTTCGGACACGTTTTGAGACAAAGCGCTAGTTGCCCGGACTCCCCGTTTGTACTACAATGCAGTGCGTTCACGGGCAATCGCCTCTTGCGTAACTGAGCGACACGGAAAATGATCCCCCTGCGCCGTTGGAAACACCCGCCGATCGGGGTCCGGTCTTTCGGCATGTTGACTGCGGGCGTCTTACCCGGTGCCCGATGGCTGCTCTTGGCGTTGGTGTTTTGCGTGTTCCGTTTCAGCGCGCCGGCATTCGCCCAGGAATCCTCGTCGAAAAAGCCTATCCCTTCCATCGCCGACCGGCAAGCGGTGCTGAAGGAGATCGACGAGATCTACAATCTCTCGAAGAAACGGGACCCGGCCGAAAAGCTGACGATGGCCGGGGAGATGTTCGGGGTGGCCAACGAATCGTCGGGCAAGCCGACGCAGCATTTCGTCCTGCTTCACCAGGTGATGAAGTTGGCCGAAGAGGGCGGGGACGCCGTCTTGATGGTCCGGGCGATCGACACGATGGCGCGCACCTTCGAACTCGACGCCCTGGAGACCAAGGGCAAGATGCTCAAGCAATTCGCCGCCGGGGTCAAGAACTCCGAGAGGATCGAGTCCCTGGTCAAAGCCTCGAAACCCTATGTCGATCAAGCGATGGCCGAGAAGCAGTTCGACTATGCGTTGAGCATCGCCGACGCGGCGTACAAGGCCACGCTGTATCCGCCCGGCAAGGATCTCCGCAAGGAGATGCTCGACCACCGCACGCAGATTCAGGAGACCTGTGCGAAGCACAAGGAAATCGAGAGCAAGCTCGCCGATCTGACGGCGAACCCGGACGACCCGGACGCGAACCTCTACTTCGGCCGTTTGTTCTGCTTCAAGCGGGGCGACTGGCGCAAGGGGCTGCCGCTGCTGGCGAAGGGCAGCGATTTCGACCTGGCAACCCTTGCTCGACGAGACTTGAACGAACCGCCCAGCGAGCCGGTCGAGCAGGTCAAACTGGCCGATGCGTGGTACGACCTGGCGAATACCCGAAAGGACACGCAGGAAAAGAACGCCCTGCTGCTGAGGTCACGCGATTGGTACGACAAGGCGAGAAAAAGGGCCACTTCCACGATGCTGAAACTCAAGACCGCCAAACGGCTCGATGAAACGGCAAAGATCCGGCGGCCGAAACCCCGGACCCCGGCGCCCAGAATGCCGTTCGACCCGAAGCCGAAACCCAAGCCGAAACCGGCACCAAAGCCCGAGCCAAAGCCGGCCGAACCCCCGGCCCCCAAGGACCCGCTGGAAGGAGCGGTTGTGCTGCTGAGCTTCGACAAGGCCGACATTATCCAGAAGGGCGGCAAATACGCCTTCAAGGACCTAAGCGGCAACGCGCACGACGGGGTGATCCACGGCGGCGGGGGCCTGCTCGCCGGCCTGGCCGGCGAAGCATTCCGGTTCGACGGCAAGGACGACTACGTCGACACGGGTTTCTCCGAACGTCTGCCGAACTGGACGACCGCCATGTGGATCGCCGGTACCACCGACCCGGCGGAGGCCGAAAAGACCAAGAGCTACACGATCCCGTGCCATCTGTTCGGCACCATGTCGCTGATGTGGAGCCATTCGCACCCGACGTACCGTCATTCGGCCAGCATCTCGCTGGAGGGGAAGTGGTATGCGGCGAAGTTCGCCCGGCCGTTGCCGCAGCGCTGGTATCATTGGGCCGCCACGTTCGACGGCAAGAAGCTCAACGCCTACACAAACGGGGTGCTGACGACCTCGGTCGCCGCGGCCGGCTCGCCGCCGGTCTCGACCCGGCCGCTGTTGTTCGGCCGCGGCGGCCGCGCCGAGCCCGGTTTCTTCTTCGAGGGCCTGTTGGACGATGCCGTAGTCTTCAACCGGGCGCTCTCGCCCGAGGAGATCAAAAAACTGTTCGATCACGGCATGGCGAAAAAGGGCCTTGCCGATCTAAAGGAGAAGCCAAAACCCGAAGAGCCGGAGCCCCAACCGGAACGGCCGGCCGAGTGGATCGACCTGCTCGCGTCCGTCGACCCGGAGAAGGACACGGTCTCCGGCGTTTGGACGAAGATCGAAGGCGGCGGGATCAAGACCTCCGGGCACGGCCGCGAGCGGCTCGCGCTGGCCCCTCCACCCGCCGAAAGCTATGAATTGAGCTTCCAGTTCGTTCCCGAAAAGGAGGCCGACGTCTCTCCGTTGCTCCCCGTTGGAAACACCCGGTGTCATGTCGTGATTGCCGGTTGGAGCGGTCAGGTCGCCGGGATCAGTTCCATCGACGGAAAAGACGCCTCGCACAACAGCACCCGCAAGAAACCGCGTCAATACGAGGCGGGCCGGGAATACACGGTCCTCTCGCGGGTCGCAGTCGACGGTGAGACGGCCGGGATCAGCATCTTCGTCGATGGCCGTCCGCATCTCCATTGGGAAGGAGAATCCGCCCGCCTGACATCGCCGAAGGGTTGGGATATCCCGGACCCGAAGCTCATCGGCCTGAGCACCTACGACGCCCGCATTATATTCCGCGACGTAAAGGTCCGCCCGTTTACTCCGGTAAAGCCGAGAATCGGCGGAGCCATCATCGTCGGCAAACCGACGAAAACCCGCTCCGCCGGCGGCAACGGCGGTGGAGAGTTCGAATCGACCGACCCGGACGGCCGGCCCATGCTCGGCATTTGCCACAGGGGAGCCGGTGCGGGATTCGGCGGCGCGATCAGACCCATTACGCCCGTCTTTCAGACCGACCACGATGCCGCGCACGGGGGCGAAATTGTCGTCGCAAAACCGGGCTACGCCGTGGGGGGCATGAACGTCAACGCCGGCAAATTCGTCTTCGGAGTGCAGCTCGTCTTCATGCGACTCGCCGATGGTCGGCTCCTTCCAGACGACCAGTACACCAGCGGTTGGATCGGCAGGCAACCGAGCGGTCCGGGGCAACGGCTCGGCGGAACCGGCGCCCTGGTCCTCGGAATCTACGGCCGACGCGGATTGGCGGTCGACGCCATCGGGCTGATCGTCCTCGGCAACGAGAGTTCCGCCGAGAAAGGACCAAAACCAACCCCGGAACCGAACCCCCAGCCGGAACCACCGCCCGAGCCAAAACCGAAACCCCAACCAAAACCCGAGCCCAAGCTGACCGGCCCGATCGACCTGATCAAGTTGATCGATCCGGTCAAACACGCCATCAGCGGTTCTTGGAAGGCAACGGAAACGAGCATTATTTCGCCGGATGACAAACAGGGGATCCTCGTGCCGCCCTTGAAGCCGCCGGCCAACTACGACCTGGCGGTCGATTTCACCTATCCTTCGGCAGTCGATTCCGCAAACATCATCCTTCCCGTCGGCCGCCGCCAGGTCATGCTCGTCATCAACGGCTGGACGGCCAAGTACAGCGGACTGCATACCGTAGACGGAAAAGGCGTCAACGACAACCCAACCAAGGTCGAGGGCCCCTTGTCGAAGACCGGGCAGCGAAACTCGCTCCGAGTCAAGGTTCGATCCAGCGAGGGCAACGCCACGATCACGGCCGATCTGAACGGCCGCCGCATCGTCTCGTGGCAGGGCAAGGAGTCGGCTCTTGCACCGTATTGGAAGGTTCCCTCAGGCGTCATCGGCTTGGGGCACATCAGTTCCCCGATCCAATTCCATTCGGCCGTCCTACAGCCTCCTGCCGCCGCCGGCACCGCAACAACCCGACCGAAAAGCCGGCCGGCGGCCAACCCGACCCCGAAGAGCGTGGAATGAGGCGGTCAAAAACCGGCGCAATACCCCGCCACTTGCAGGCGTCCGGCGATTGCACTACCATGGCGGGAGCGGACTTGATATTCCTTGCCAACCGTTCTATCCCGGGGAGGGTGCCATGTTGGAGACATTTCTGATCGGGGGTGCTGTTGAAGGCGCGATTATCGGCGGGATCATCGGCGCCGCCGTCGGCCTGATCGTGGGTGTGGTCAAGCTCATCGCCAAGAAGCCGGGCGGCGACGACAAGAAGCAGTAGCCGGCAAAAACGCGTGATCCATCCTTTCGAGAACGCCCGATCCTCAACATAGGAGAGCAGCAAAGCCATGACCCAAGCCATGATTCTCGGCGGCGTTTATGTACTTTTGGGAGCCATCTGCGGCGGCTCGTTCGGTCTGCCGAGCAAGTACGCCAAGGAAGACACGCCGTGGGAAGTCCTCTGGGGGCCGTTTTTCCTGTTCGTCACGATCCTGATTCCGTGTACGGTTGCCCCGCTGGTCGTCAACGACCTGGTCGGGATCTATGCCGCCGTTGACCTCCGGGCGGTGATCATTCCGACGCTGATTTTCGGCTTCCTCTGGGGGCTCGGATCGATGACGCTCGGCATGAGCTTCGCGTTCATCGGTCTGTCGCTGGCGTACGCCCTGAACTACGGTGCGCAGATCATGTTCGGCTCGCTGATCCCGATGGCGATTTTCGACTACAAGGAGTTTTTCACCCCGCACGGCGGCGTGATCCTCGCCGGAATCGGCGTATGCCTGATCGGAGTTATTGTTTCGGGACGTGCGGGCATCTTGAAAGACCGAAGCCTTGCGAAGGACGATCCGCCCGGCGAGACGGGGGCGTCCGACTCGGCAATCAAGAAGCCGAAAATGCTCATAGGGCTGCTCATCGCGGTTGTCTCCGGCATTCTCTGTGCGTGTTATGCCGTGGCATCCGGGTATGCCGGTCCGATCGACGAGGTGGCAAGAGAGGGCGACCTGAATTCGAAGTGGCGAGCCGCCTGGGCCATTACCGCGTTGATCCTCTGGGGCGGCGCCGTGTCGGCCTGTGGCTATTGTGTCATCCAACTAACGCGAAACAAGACGTGGGGGCATCTCGCGAAACCCGGGATCGGCTTCATCATTCTGCTGGCCGTCGCGATGGCCGTTCTGCACGATGCGGCCATCTTCTTCTTCGGGCTCGGATGGATCAACCTGGGCGATCTGGGGGTATCGGTCGGATATCCGGCCTTCATGTCGTTCGCAATCATCGTTGGCAACTTCCACGGTTTTCGCACCGGCGAGTGGAAAGGGGCAAGCCGGCAAAGCGTCGGGTGGCTCGTCGCCGGAATCGTCTTGCTGATCGTCGGCGTCTGTATTCTCGCTGCCGGAAAATCCATGAAGCCGACGAAGGAAGAGCTGCCCGAGGAACCCGTTGCTGTGCGAGGAAGCTTACAGGAGATTCAACATGACATTCCGATATGCTCTCGTTTTGCTGTGTAGTTGCAGCGTTTTTCTGTCGAATCCGTTGACCCATGCCGCTGCGAAGAAGAAAGGCGGCATGAAGCAGACCAAACGCGTCGGCCAGGGACAGATCCAACCGACCATCGACGGCAATCCCGAGAAGACGGTCGCCGCTTGTGAAAAAATGCTTGCGCAGGACCCCGAGCATCTCGAATCGCTCTACAACCTGGCCGTGGCGTCCGGGCAGCTTGGCGATACCAACAAGGCGATGGAGTGTGTGAAACGGGCCGTCGCCGCGGGGTTGCCTTTCGGGCGGTTTCTGGCCGGGCCGCGCCGGTTGTTGAAGCCGCTGGTCGAATCGCCCGAGTTCGTCGAGTTTGCCGAAAAACACCCGGTCGAGCTGCTCCACGGGCCGATGCTCGGGTGCGTGACCGACCGCGGCGCGAAGTTCTGGGTCCGCACCGTCCATGAAACGCCCATTCAAGTCGTCGTCAGCGCGTCGAAGGGCCTTGCGTCGCCGATCAAGTCGCAATCGGTTACTACCGCCGCCGACCTCGACTACACGGCCGTCGCTTCGGTCGCAGGGCTCAAGGCCGACACGGTCTATTACTACGACGTGCTGGTGGACGGGAAGTCGACACAGGGCCCCGAGCACCCCTCGTTCCGCACGTTCCCGCCGCCCGGCGGCAAGGCGGAATTCTCGGTCGGTTTCGGCGGCGGGGCCGGGTTCACGCCGAAGCACGAGCGGATGTGGGACACGATCGCCGCGCACAAGCTGCTCGCGTTCCTGTTCCTCGGCGACAACGTCTACATCGACAACCCGAAGCGGCCCGACATGCAGCACTACACGTACTACCGCCGGCAGTCGCGGCCGGAATACCGCCGGTTCATCGCCCGGTCGCCGCTTTATGCCATCTGGGACGACCACGACTTCGGCACCAACGATTGCTTTGTGACGTCGAAGATCGACGACCCCGAGTGGAAGATCCCCGTCTGGAAGGTCTATAAGAACAACTGGAACAACCCGGCCTACGGCGGCGGCCGGGAAAACCCGGGGTGCTATTTCAAGTTCGCCATCGGCGACGTCGATTTTTTCATGCTCGACGGGCGCTACTACCGCACCAACCCGAAGATGCGAGAGCCGACCATGCTCGGGCCGGTGCAGAAGCGGTGGCTGTTGGACGGACTGAAGAAGTCGAAAGCCACGTTCAAGGTCTTGGCGTCGCCGGTGCCTTGGGTGCTCAATGCGAAGGGCAACAGCCTCGACACGTGGCGGGGGTTTGCCGACGAGCGCGAGGAGATATTTTCGTTTCTCGAAGAGAACAAGATCGGCGGCGTGATTCTCCTTTCGGCCGACCGCCACCGCAGCGACGTCTGGCGAATCGACCGCGAGAAGGGCTACCCTCTGTTCGAGTTCGAAAGCTCGCGGCTGACGAACATCCACACCCACGGCCCCCAGCCCGGCTGCCTGTTCAGCTACAACGCCAAGTGCTCGTTCGGCCAGCTCACGTTCGACACGACCAAGTCTGACCCGGCCGTAACCTACCGGATCTACAACATCGACGACGAGCTGATCCACACGTTCACGGTGAAAAAGAGCCAGTTGACGCACAAGTAGCCGTTTGCGGTTCAGCCGTCTCGCCAGCAGCCGCTCAGAAGTAAGGGGCGGCCGGTAAATAACTTGCCGATTTGTCACGCCACGGCTCCGGATGTTGGAGTGTTGGAATGATGGAGTGTTGGAATAACGGCATAAAGCCGCGACCGTTGGTCGCGCCCCGCGTTACTAAGAGCCGTTCCAAGCGTCGCTCGGCGCGACCAACGGTCGCGGCTTTATGGAGGTCGGGAATCGCCGAACTTACTGACGCCGTCGAATCCGTATGGACGCGGGGTGGACTCGGCGGCGGCCATGTTGTTATACTGGGCCGTGTCGGAAAATCCGCACGACCGCCTTCCTGGGCCGTCGTCATTGAAGAAACCCGGCTTCCCGACGGCCTTGGAAGGCCATCGTACAACGCATCCGGATGTCTTTTCCGACAAAGCTCAGCGGCCCGTTGAAGAACAACCCGGGAGAATGAAACGGGACACGTTTTTTCGCCTCGAAACGACAGAAGGTGGGGATCCATGTCGAAGAAGACCGCCGCCAGACAACCTGCTGCCGACCCCAAACTCGAGCTGATCGCCTCGCCGCATTTTACAAGGTGGCTTGCCGAACAGAAGATAAGCCTGGCGTTCACCACGTATCAGGCGAGCAAGCTGTTTTTGCTCGGCCTCCGGCCGGGGGGCCAGATCTCGGGCTTCGAGCGGACCTTCAGCCGCTGCATGGGACTCTGGTGCGACGGGCAGACCCTCTGGATGAGTTCGCGGTACCAGATGTGGCGGTTGGAGAACATGCTGCTGTCCGGCCAGGCGGCCGACGGGTACGACCGGCTGTACGTGCCGCAGGTCGGCTACACCACCGGCCACATCGACGTTCACGACGTGGCTGTCGACGCCGACGGCCGCGTGATCTTCGTCAACACGCTGTTCGGCTGCCTGGCCACGGTCGACGAGCGGTACAGTTTCACGCCGCTGTGGCGTCCTCCCTTTTTGAGCAAGCTGGCCGGGGAGGACCGCTGCCACCTCAACGGCCTGGCGATGGAAAACGGGCGGCCGCGGTACGTGACCGCTTGCAGCCAGTCGGACGTGGTGGACGGATGGCGGGACCACCGGGCCGACGGCGGGTGCGTGATCGACGTAACGTCGGGCGAGGTGGTGGCGGAGGGCCTCTCCATGCCCCACTCGCCGCGGATGTCGGGCAATCGGCTGTGGATGCTCGATTCCGGGTCGGGGTTTTTCGGTTACGTGGATCTGAAGCGGGGTAAGTTCGAGCCGGTAACGTTCTGCCCCGGATACGCCCGCGGGTTGACCTTTTACGGTGATTATGCCGTCGTCGGAATCTCAAAATGCCGCAGGGAACGGACCTTTCACGGCCTGGCGCTGGACAACAATCTCGACGAACGCAAGGCGGTCGCCCGGTGCGGAATCGAGATCATCGACCTGCGGTCCGGCGACATCGTACACTGGCTGCGGGTGGAAGGGGTCATCGAAGAGCTGTACGACGTCGTCGTGCTGCCCGGCGCGGTCCGGCCGAAGGCCCTGGGGCTGAAGACCAACGAGATTTCCGAGCAGGTATGGCTCAAGGAAGACGGCCGGCCGACGCGATGGACGGCCCACGACCGGGAAACCGATTCGCAACGCGCAGAGAAACCTTCCGGAACCGCGGCCGCACGCAGCGCCAAATCCTCCAAGAAGGCGTCCAAACGCAGCACCAAGTCTCCCAAGAAGGCGTCCAAACGCGGCGCCAAATCAAAGCGGCCCCGCAAAAAGCGTTAGGTACTGTGCTGTGTAATGTTCAGCGGCGGGCAAGCCCGCCCGCTAAACGGCCCTCGCCCTCGGGGCTGTCCAGGCAAACCAACTGACGCTATACTGCTTATGTGACTCCTTGAGGAACAAAGGGGTTACACATACTCCCATGGCGGGCAATCGAAAGCAGACACCTCAAAAGGAGGAAAATCATGCGTCTATCTTGGACCGGACTTGCGGCCCTGGCGGGCCTTGTTCTCGCGGGAATCGTGCCGAGCGCGCCTTTGGCGGCGGAGCCGTCACCGGGCAGATTCGTCCTCTGGTACAACGCACCCGCAAAGAACTGGGAGAAAGAGGCTCTGCCGATCGGAAACGGCCGGCTCGGCGGGATGGTCTTCGGCGGCGTCGAAAAGGAACAGATCCAACTCAACGAAGACAGCATGTGGACCGGCGACGAAAACCCCTCGGGCAGCTACGGCTCGATGGGCGGGTACCAGACCCTCGGCAACCTGTTCATCGAGCTGGCGGGGCAGGGCGACCCCAAAGACTACCGGCGGGAACTCAACATCCGCGAGGCCGTCGCAGGCGTCGAATACTCGGCCGGCGGGGTCAAGTACAAGCGTGAGTATTTTTCGAGCTATCCCGACCAGGTCCTGGTCGCCCGGCTCACGGCCGACAAGCCCGGCAGCTACACCGGCAAGATCATTTTGACCGACGCCCACGACGCGAAGATCACCGCCGAGAAAGACAAGATCACCGCGTCCGGCAAGCTGGGCAACGGGCTCCAATACGAAACCCAGGTGCTCGTCCTCAACCAGGGCGGCAGCGTCAAGGCCGCCGGCAGCGAGATCACGTTCGACAAGGCCGACAGCCTGACCATCCTGCTGGCCGCCGACACCGATTATCTCGGCAACTACAAGAAAGGTTGGCGGCAGCAACATCCCCATGAAATGCTCAACAAGCAACTCGCGGCCGCCGCCGGCAAGTCGTACGACGCGCTAAGGGCGGCCCATGTGAAAGATCACCAGAGCCTGTTCAACCGCGTCGACCTCGACACCGGAAAAACCGACCCGGAAATCGCGTTGCTGCCCACCAACGAGCGCCTCGCCGCGTACAAGGGCGGCGCCAAGGACCCCGAGCTGGAAAGCCTGTTCTTCCAGTACGGCCGCTATCTGTTGATCGGCAGCTCCCGCCCGGGCTGCTTGCCGGCCAATTTGCAGGGCATCTGGAACCAAACCAACAAGGCCCCGTGGCACAGCGACTATCACACGAACATCAACATCCAGATGAACTACTGGCCGGCCGAGCAGACAAACCTGGCCGAGTGCCACGAACCGTTGATCGACATGATCGAGCAGCTCCGCGAGCCCAGCCGCAAGGCCACCCTGGCCGACAAGGAGTTCGGCGACGTCCGCGGGTGGACCGTCCGCACGTCACACAACATCTTCGGCGGACACGGCTGGCGGTGGAACAAGCCGGGAAGCGCCTGGTACTGCCAACACCTTTGGGAACACTACGCCTTCGGCCGCGACAAGGAGTATCTCAAGAACCGCGCGTACCCGATCCTCAAGGAGATCTGCGAGTTCTGGGAAGACGCCCTGAAGGAAGGCCCCGGCGGAAAGCTGGTCGTCGAGAAGGGCTGGTCGCCCGAGCACGGGCCGACCGAGGACGGCTGTTCCTACGACCAGGAAATCGTCTGGGACATGTTCAGCAACTACATCGACGCGGCCGACGCCCTGGGCATCGACAAGGCCTACCGCGACAAAGTGGCCGGGCTCCGCGATAAGCTGCTGGTCCCCAAAATCGGCAAGTGGGGCCAGTTGCAGGAATGGGTCGAGGACCGCGACAACCCGAACGACCACCACCGCCACGTCTCGCACCTGTTCGGCCTGCACCCCGGGCGCCAGATCTCGCCGGTGGCCACGCCCAAGCTGGCCGCGGCCGCCAAGGTCTCGCTCAACGCACGCGGCGACGGCGGCACCGGATGGAGCAAGGCCTGGAAGATCAACTTCTGGGCACGCCTGCTCGACGGCGACCACGCCTACAAGATGCTGAGCGAGCAGCTCAAGCGCAACACGCTCACAAACCTTTGGGACACCCACCCGCCGTTCCAGATCGACGGCAACTTCGGCGCGACCTCGGGCGTGGCCGAGATGCTCCTGCAGAGCCAGGCGGGCGAGATCCACTTGTTGCCGTCGTTGCCCAGCGCATGGCCCGACGGAAGCGTCACCGGGCTTTGCGCCCGCGGCGGCTTCGTGGTCGACATGGCGTGGAAAGACGGCAAGCTCACCTCGGCGGCGATTCGCAGCGCGGGCGGCAAAGCGTGCAAGGTCCGCTACGGCGAGAAGGCCGTCGAGCTAAACCTCAAACCTGACGAGACGGTGCGGCTCGACGGGAGTCTGTCGCAAGAAAAGTAGCAGGCACACTTCTGCAGAGGAGAGCAAGGGGCAGAAGAGCAGGAAAGCAGGAGAGCAGGGGGGCAGGGGAGCAGGGGAGCAGGAAAAAAAGGAGGGGGCACCCGCCCCCGGACCATTACCAAGAGACGGCGAGTTCCTCTTTTATAAAGCCGCGACCGCCGGTCGCGGAAGCCCTGGGGGACCGTTTCCTGCTCCAGCCTCCCTTGCGTCAAATAGGGCATCACCCGGCCTTTTCGTTGGCAGCGAGTCTCCCTGCTTCTCCGCGACCACTGGGGCTGTGACTTTTTGTAGGGAACGCCCTCTGTGGCGTTCCGAAACCCGGAAAACACGCTCGTTGCTGCTTCCCGGAACGCCACAGAGGGCGTTCCCTACAGACTGAACGTGTCAAACGCCAAAAAGTCACAGCCTCACTGGTCGCGGCTTTGCATCGCAAGCGACTGCCCGCAAAAAACTCACAAGCTCTTCGTGTGCCGCCGCGTGACCGACCGTTACTTTTTCAACAACTCCGAAACATCCTTGCCATTGCAGTCTTCCGAAATCAGCAGGTCCGAACTGTTTCTCGGTGGCAGACGGTGGATTCTGCGAGGAACTCGGGTGTTGCTGTCGTCAAGCTCGTACTCAATCACAACGACGGAATCCCCTTGAACGCAGTAGACTCTGGGAAGGAAAGCATCTGGTACCCCCGGGCGCCGGTATTCCAACCACCCGTCCCTGTCAGTGTCTTTGAGTGTTGGTGGTGAGAATTCATAATACATGGATGTGCGCCCGGACCCAATTCGGAACGGATGCTTTGGGTCATAACTGAGCCCGGCGAATCTCCATCGCTTGGTGGGATGAGGTGTTCCGGCCAACAACAGGACAACGGCCCCCTCCGCATCCCGCCCCCGGACCATTACCAAGAGACGGCGAGTTCCTCTTTTATAAAGCCGCGACCGCCGGTCGCAGCTTTGTGGCTTCGGCCGGCGGTCGCGACCTTGTAGTTTCGGCCGCGGGCAATCGGGGTTACTTCCCCTGTTCCGCCCGCATCTCGTATAGCGGCAGGTGGCGGTAGTCAATCTCGAGCATCAACACCCGTAGCGACGTGCCAAAGAGCCGGCCGCCCTTGTTTTCCCATTGGTCCTTGGGATCCCAGGTGCCGGACTCGGGCCCCTCCGTCTTTTGCGTTCGCATGAGCATGTCCTGCTGGGCGTCGCTCCATCGCTCCCATCGCTGGCCCCCCAAGTGGAACATGACCTGGGTGCCGTAGTACCAGTAGTAGCTGTTGTTGTTGTTGCCTTTCTTCTTTTCGCTGGGAAGGTGTTCCAACAGGTAGTCGGCTCCGGCGAGCAGCCGCTTGTCGTTCTGGTCGGCGCCGAGGTATTGCAGGCAGAGCAACCCTTCGGCGGTCATGGTGGGCGTGAAGTTTCGTCCCTGGTAGGCGAAGCGCCCGATGTTCTCGCCTTGCCCTTCGACGCTGCGGAGCCACTTGTCGACCAGCGGGAAGGGCGCCTGCGGCACGTTGAGGCCGGCCATTTGCCCGCTCTTCAGCGCCATCACTTGCCAGCCGACCACCGAGGTGTCGCAGTCCTTCGAGTCGGGCTTGTATCGCCAGCCGCCGAGCTTCTTGTTTTGGGCGTTGACGATGAGATCGATGGCCCGCTGGGCGGAATCGCGGAGCTTCGGGTCCCGGGTCATGCCGTACGCCTCGCACATGGCGATCGCGGCAATGGCATGGGAGTACATGTGGGTATTGTTGCCGGCTTTCGGGCAGAAATCACCCTCCTTGGTCTGCTGCTCCATCAGCCACTGAAGCCCCTTGCCCACGCTCGATTGGAACTCGCCTTCGGCGTGCGTTTTTCCGTCGCCGAGAAAGGGCAGCAGTGCAAAGCCGGTCGCCCCGGCATTATTCTCAACCCCGCCCTTGCCGGAGATACTTTTCCCCTTCTCGCCGTAGAACTTTTTGAAGCTCCAGTAACCGTCCGGGTGTTGATGGTCCGCGAGCCAAACCAACCCGCGGTGAATGGCCTTCAACTGCTCGGTGGCTTCCTCCTTCGTCTTCCCGCTGTACCGCATAATGAGTTCGGCTTTGGACTCGTCCTGGCGCGAGCGGAACATCTGCCGCAGCCCGATGGCATCTTCGGCATACAACAACAGCGGCGCCCGGGCGGGCCGGCGTATGATCCGGCTCGCTCGCGGGCTGAACGACACCGGGGCATCGACCGCCTCCTTTTCGAAGCTGCCGGCGATCAATTTCGGGTTCTGGGGGTTGTGCAGGCCGCCGAACTCGCCGGGTGTCTTGACCGGAACGTTCAACATGTGGGCCTCCGACCGCTTCAACGCCACGCGGACACCGCCGACCGGCGTGCTGGTCGCCGACGACGAGGCGACCGGCGGCGAGCCGGCACTGATCGTCTCGATCGATACCCGGTCGGCTTCGGGCAACGCGGCCTCGCGGCTACGCGCCGCCGGCGCCGGGCCGGCGGCCGCGGGCGAGCCGACACTCGTCGGCCGCTCGGCGACTCGCTCAACCGGGACTTCCTCGCGGGCAACTTGCACCCCGGCAACCGGTACCGCATGGCGAACGAGCTTGGGCCCCGGCGTGCCGGCCGCTTCCCCGGCCGCTTGCCGGCGGCCGACCGTCACACTGACCTTTTCCGGCGCCCGCTCGGGCCGTAATCCGCCAACGGCTTCCTGAATTTCTTCGATTTCGACGCGGGCCAGGGTAACCTGTTCGGCCGCCGCCGGCGTGGCGCGTCCCAATCTGGCCGGCTGTTGAACGATGGGAGCGGTCGCCGGCTGGTCGGCGCCTAGTTGCGATTCGATTTCCACACTTTCCCGCTTCAGCGGGACAGCGGCTTGTGTGGCCGCACGATGGAGCCGTCGTGGGGGAGCGGAGGGCACCGGCACCGACACGGCCCCGGTCTGGCGGGTAACGTTCACCGGCGCCCGCTCCGGCTGGCGCTGCGCGGCCGGGGCCGCCATCGCCGTAACCGTCTCGGTTGGAACTTCCGGCGCGGCGTCCGGCTGCACAACGCCGCGGGCGGCGCGAGCCATGTCGGGCCGCTCCACGGTCACCTCGACCGGCTGCTCCGCGACCCGTTCGACGGTAAGGTCGTCGCGGGCGACTTTCGGGGCGTCCATCACCCTGCGGCGCGGCAGGCGAAGCTCGCTCAACTGCACGTCGACCCGGCGCTGCTCCACATCGACCTGCTCCCGCTCGATCCTTTTCCGTCTGATCTGCTCGACCGCTTCGGTTTTCTCGATTTCAACCCGTTGCTCGTCCATGACCATGGCCAGTTGGCGTCGCTCGAATTCCGGGTCGATCACCTCTTCAGGTTCGATTTCCGGGTTGGCGGCGAGGAGCCGATCCGGCGGGATATCGCGTTGGAACTCCAGCGGTATCTGTGGGATCGGCGTTTCGGTGCGGACCGGCATATTAGGTATTTCGGTCTGCTGGCGGGCCGGGTCGCTGAGCTTCTCCGTATCGAGCGATTTCAGGTCGGCCACCTTCTCGTAGGGTTTCTGGCCCGCCTCGTGCGACTGGTGCAGGTTGTCCGGCGACACGTCCTCGGCAACCAGCATTTGCTTCAGCTCCACAATCTCCCGGACGATATCCTCGCCGAAGTAGACGTAGAACGAGGTGAGCCCCGCCAGGATGTGGACCATAAGCGCGATCAGGAAGAAGCCCGGTATCGGCAACCGCTTCAGCGACACCTCGCGGAGATACCAGATCAAGGCGATCAGCAAGGCGAGCGTCAGCAGGGCGGTAACGACCCACCACCAGTTGCGTTGCAGAAAACTCATCAGCGCGCCGAGTTTGCTGCGTCCCCATTCGCTTTCCTCGAAGATTTCGATTGCCCTGCTCCGGTACAGCGTGAACTGCACGGTGGGCTCGGGCTTTTCGCCCGGTCTCGCATCGACCGGCCGGTTGCTCGAGAAGTAGAGGGTATATCCCTCCTCGGACAGTGCCGGTTCGAACTCGTCGTATCCCGGCCAGTTGACTCCGCTGCCGAGGTTTTCCATATCGCAGACGCGGTCGCCGCGGATTTTGGCGCGATAGACGTCGAAGTCGGCGGTTTCCTCGCCGCGTTCGATCCGGTTGGAGATGAAATAGAGGAACGCCCCCTGCGGCCCGACACACGGCGCCCCTTCCCGGGCCAAGGGATGGTTGATTTCGTTCAGGGGCCGGGCCGGCTCCCACAGTTCCCCGGGTGCGTCCCGCCGGGCCATGTAGAGGTCGAACGTGTTCGAGCCGAGGTCGGCGCGGAGGGTCGCGTCCCAACGTTTTTCGTCTTCCTTGCCTTCGGCGAGCCGCTCGATCATGGTCGGCGAGCGGTTGCTGGCGAAGAACAACCGCATGTCGTCGGCCGACACGGCGGGGTCGTACTCATGGGCGGCGCTGTTGACCCTCGGGCCGAGGTTCTTCGGCTTGCTCCACTGCCCCTTTTCCGTCAGGTCGGAGACGTAGATGTCGAACCCTCCCTGGCCCCCGTCGCGATTCGAGGAGAGATAGAGCCGCTTGCCGTCGGGTCGGAAGACCGGCCCGATATCGTGGGCCTTGCTGTTGAGTTGCTTGACCGGCTTGGCCGGCTGCCACTCGCCCTGGACCCTTTCCGACCGGTAGATGTCGAGAACTCCGTCGGGGGTGCGCCGGGTGAAGTAGAAGACGTTGCCCTGCTCGGTAAACTGGGGCCGGACAAGGCTGTCGTCGGCCCCGAGCCCGGCGGCGGGATCCTCGAAGGGCTCGGCCCGCTGCCACACGACCGTCCGTTTCAGCAACGGCTCGTCCTCCGACCATTGATCCGACATGTCGACCGCAATCGATTTGATCATGCGGCGCGGCGCGACTGCGTAGATCACCGCCAGCACGACCACGGCAATCAGAGCCCCTTTCACATACCAAGAGCGAAACATCCGCCGCAGCAGCGACGGCCGGGACGATTGTTTCTCGTTCATGACGATTCCTTTCCGGGGATCTTCGATTTGGGGGGGAGGGTGTGTCAGTGTTGCTCCAACTCAGTGTTGCTCCAACTCAGTGTTGCTCCAACTCAGTGTTGCTCCAACACCGTGCAGTAGTACCGTATTCTTTCGTGCTCGCAGAGCCCCGCCACGCGCGCGGGGAAGCCGAACGGGGCGCGTTCGTCGACACGGATTTGGACGGATTGAGCGGCGCCCGGGTTGTTGGCAACCCGCTGGTGCAGCAAGGTGGCCAACGTGTTGATCTCCAGGGTTCTGCCAACGACAAGGTACTCGCCTTTCTCGTTGACATTGACGATCAATTCACCCGGCGGCATGGTCAACGGACGGGCCTTGGCCACTTCCGCCAATTGCATGTCGAGTTCACGCTCTTCCTGGTCGAACCGCGTTGCCACCAGGAAGAAAATCAACAGCAGAAAGACGACGTCGATCATCGGGATCAGGTTGGGAGTCTCGCTTTCGCTTTCGGGCGATGGAAGTCGCATAATCAACTCCTTCGAGCATGTAAGGCCCGTATCCAGTATGATTCAAGTGTTGGTATGATTCCAGCGGGATGTGGTGATATTCATATAGCGGTTCCTCCCCACGGCGTTTGCCGGGGATCGGTGTCGACACGCGCTATCCCGTGGTGCTGCTCACCGGCTCACCGGCTGCTTGCCCGATCGGCCCGTTCACCGCGGAGTTTTCCATTCTGGCAAAGGCGGGCATGGTCTCCAAGAGGGCTTCGTCGACGTCGCGCATGAAACGCTCCACACCGGCGTTGAACCAGGCCGAGAAGAGCAGGGAGGGGATAGCGATCGTCAGCCCGGCCGCGGTGGTTATCAGTGCCATGTAGATGCCTTCGGCGAGCAGTTCCGCCTTGCCGAGCCCTGCTTGGCTGGAGATCATGAAGGCGAAGATCATCCCGACGACGGTTCCGAGCAAGCCGACGAGCGGGGCGACGCTGCCGACGACGCTAAGGGGACGATTCCGGCCCCGCATGGCGGCTATTTCCTTCGCGGCGGCGTCTTCCATCGCCTTTTCGACCTCCGGCAGCGGCCGGCCGGCGCGGAAGATCCCCGCTCTGAGAATCTTCGCGATCGGCGAGGTGGAGCTATCGGCCAGGTTGCGGAGGTTATCGAGATTGTCTTCCTTGCGATTGACAAGATCGTGCAGACGTTGGACGAACTCCACCGGCATCACCTTGGCGCGCTGGAGATTGACCAACCGCTCCAGGATGACGGTCAACGCCACCAGCGAGAAAATGCCCAAAACGATATAGAACATCAACGCAACCGGTCCGCTGCCGAAGATGATCTTGCCGAAAGATTCCTCCGCCGTGACGACAACGCGCTCCGTAACGGGCACGGGTTCCGCTGCCTCGTTCGCGGCCGGGTCGTCTTGGGCCCGCAAGCTGCCGGCCCATTGACCCCAAATTGCCATCAGCAATAGCAGTCCAAGGGTCCAGCACGCGAGACGGATGTTCGAGGGTGTGAAGCGGTTCATGGTGACCTCCGGGGTGTGATGGTTGGTCAGGGGGGGGATGATTACGGGATTGCTCAAGAATAACTTCGGTGGTTTCGGACGTCGCTTGCCATAAAGCCGCGACCGTTGGTCGCGCCGAACCCGGGCCGTGGTCTTTTCTGGCAGCGCTTGGCGCGACCACCGGTCGCGGCTTTATGATCGAAATGCCGGGCTTGTCCCAAGTTCTCCTTATTTATTATGGTTTTTCGAGTTCCTTGAGTCGTTTTTTCGCGGCCGCGGCGTGGGGATGGTCGGGGAACTTGTCCACCAGCTTCTTGAATGCCGCGATTGCCTTGTCTTTCTGGCCGAGCTGACTGAAACACTGGCCCGTCTCGTACTGCGCCTTGGCCTGCCAGTCCGGGTAGGCATAGCCGACGGCGACCATCAGGAACTGCTCGATGGCATCTTCGTACTTATCCTGGCCAAAGGCGATTTCGCCGATCATGTAGCGTGCCTTGGCGGCCGTTTCCGTCTCGGTTTCGGTCGTGACCTTCTCGAAGGCGGTCCTCGCCTCGTCGAGCTTGTTCTGTTTCTGCAGGGCCACGCCCAGCCCGTACCGGGCGTCGCTGACGTGCTCGAAGTCGGGGAACCGGTCGATCAGCTCCCGGTATCGCTTCTCGCTTTCCGGCCAGTTCGCCGTCTTCGCGGCGCAATCGCCCGCCCGATAGAGCGAATGGGCCTGGTATTTCTCGACCTTGTCGTCGGCGACTTTTGCGAACAGGGGCAGGGCCTTGTCGTACTGTTTCAGCTTGAAGAGGCTTTCGGCGGCCAGGTAGCGTCCGGGCCCGGCCAGCGCGCCGCTGGGATGTTGCGCGATCTGGTTTTGAAGGGTCGCTGCGGCCTCCTCGTATTTTTCCTGGCGGAACTGCACGTCACCCGCCTTGTACTGGAGCTTTTCGCGGAGTTCGGCATCCTTGGCGCCCTTGAGTCCTGCGGCGTACGCCTCGGCCGCTTTGGCGATCTCGGCCTTTTTCGTGTCGTCGTCGCCGGCCTTCTCGGCGAGCGTTTCATGGTAGCGGCCCACGCGGAAGGAGCTTTCCGGGGCCAGCGGACTTTGCGGCCTTTTCTCGGCAAGCGCGCGGAAGGCGTCGGCCGCCTCCTTTTGCTTGTCATTAGCCAGCAGGGCATGGGCCAACTCGTAGTACATCCGGTCGATGTGGGCGTACTGCGGATTCGACTTGACCAGCTCGTCCATTGCCTTGGCGGCCTCGTCGAATTGGTTCAAGTGGATGCGGCAGATGACCAGGCCATATCGGGCGTCGGCCGCTTCATCGGACGCGGGGTTGTCGGCCAAGAAGGCGGCGAGATCGGCCGCGGCCGGCTCATATTTCTTCTGCCGCTGGTGGATCAAGCCCCGGAGATACCGCCCCCGACTGAGCAACGCCTTGTCACCGCCGGCGGCAAGCAGCTTACCCAGCGCTTCCAGCGCTTTATCATATTCTTTCTTGGCGAAAAGGCTCGACGCCAGCCCGTAGTTCGCCGCCGGGGCCAGGTCGCTCTGGGGAAACTTCGTTACGACTTCGGTGTAATAGGTTATCGCTTCGTCGGGGACGCCTCGTTCCTGGGCCATCTCAGCCAACTGGAACAACGCCTGATCCGCGGACTTGCTGGTGGGAAAATCCTTGACAAGCTGCTTGAGTCGTTGGGCAGCGCCGGCATCCTTCAGCGACCGCAGGCTGGCGGCCAGGGCCAACAACACTTCGTCGTTCCGCGGCCATTTGGGGTCGGCCTTCAGCGCGGCCTCGTAGGCGGCGACCGCCTCCTTGTGTTGATTCGCCGCGCTGAGACTGTGCCCGATGAGCAGTTGTGCCTCCGCCTTGTAGGCGGGATCGCCGAGTTTCCCGACGATTCCGCCGAGGTACTTCGCCGCGTCGGCGTATTTCTTGTCTTGGTGGAGGCACCAACCGATCCGCAAGTGCGCCCTGGGGGCACGCGCGTGATCGGGGTGCTTCTCGACCAACCGGCGGTAGAACCCCTCGGCCTTGGCGACGTCGCCGCCGGGTTGCCCGGCTTGGGCAGCCAGCAGATGCCCTTCGGCCGCGATGTACATGACGGCGGGCGCGAGCTTGTTGGTGGCGTTGAACGGGTTGGTTAGGAACTTCTCGGCATGGCGCCGGGCCGCCGCGTAGTCTTCCTCGCCAAGGGCCGACAGCGCAGCCATGTACGTCGCCTGCGCGGTCAATGCGTGGGTGGGAAACTTCTTGATGAATTCCTCGTACGCCGCCGGCGTCTCCTTGCGGCGGTCGGGAATGTCGTACAAGGCGTCGATGCGGGCCATTTGCAGGTACGGAGCAAGCTCGCTGGTCTGCGACCCGGCAATCGCGCGATCGAGCACTTTCAGCGCTTCCTGGGGTTTGCCGGTCTTCAAGAGGGTCCGGGCGAGCCAATAGGCCTCCTCCGCCGGGACGTTCCCTTGTTTGGGCACCAGCGGTTCGAGCATTTTTCGCACGTCGTCGTACTTCTCCGAGAGGTAGAAGCACTTACCCGCCGCCAGTTGTGCCCCCTGCTTGTACTTGCTGCCGGGGAACCGCTTGAGGAAATCGGCGAAGAGGGTCGCCGCCCCGGCCACGTCGCCGGTCTCGAGCCGGCACTGCCCCTGCCGCAACAGCGCGAAGTCGGCGCTGTCGAATTTCGCCACTTTTGCAACCGCCGCGAAATGCGGCTCCGCCTCCTTGTACTTTTTCTGATTGAACAGCGCCATTCCGAGCCGGAGGCGGATTTCGTCGGCCAGCTCGTGCCGCTCGAAGTTTTTGTTTGCCAGAAAGGCCGCAAAGGTCTTCGCCGCGTCGGCGTCCTGCTTGAGTTCTTGCTGCGCGGTACCCAGGGAGTAGTAGGCATCGGCCAGGACGGTGCTGTTCGGGTAATTCGCGACCAGCTTCTTGTAGGCCGCCACGGCTTCGGCCGTCGCGCCGGCCGAGAAGAGCGCCTCGCCCTGGAAGTAGAGGGCCTTGTGGGCGTTGGTGCTCGTGGGGTATTTGGAAGCGACCGTGGCGAAGGCGGCCGCCGCCGACTTGTAGTCCTCCGCCTTCTTCGACGCCATCGCCGTCTGGTATCTCGCCATACCCAGGTTGTACTGCGCCCCGTCGGCTTTGGCGAAGGCGGGGTGCTTCGTCAGCACCGTCTGAAAGGTCCTGACCGCGTCCGCATACTTCTTTGTGTGAAGCTGACACACACCGAGGGAATAGTATACGCGATCGAGCCGTTCATCGTTGGGATACTTTTTGATGAACGCCTCCCACTTGCCGATGGCCCGGGCATAGAGGCCGTTGTTTTGCAGGCCCGCCGCGGTATTGAAATCACGGACGGCCGCGTTCTTTTGGGCAATGTCCTTGTCCTGGGCCGCAACGCCCGGACAGGTTAAGAGCACACCGGCCGACACCAACAGAATTGTCGCGAGACAAAACACCCGGCACGAGTAAACCTTCATGGTCCGACTCCTCTGTTGCCACTTTCAGAATTGCTCTTCATAAACACTGATTGTGGGTTTCCCGGTATCGAATGTCAACCGTCTTGGATACCCCGGTCCACGGACCCGTCAGTAGTTACATCCCCCTCTCAACTGGGGTTTCCGGGCGATCGTTTCTTGCTACCCGCCGCCACTTCCGCCAAACAGACCCATGTCAACCGCCCCAAAAGCCGGGCATATACCATCAAAACGTAGACCAGCACCGCCGCCGCGAACGCATACCACAGGACGTAAAGCACCTTCTCGGCCAGCGACCACAGGCCGATTAGTTTTGCGCCCCAAATAGCCGGTTTCTTCAGCCAAACCGCCACCCAAAGCAGCCCCACGCCTGCAACAAGCAGACCGGCCGTTTCCGCATAGAACAGCCTCCACCAACGCCCCGAGACAGTCGCCCACACCTTTTCCGAAAAGGGACTGAAGACGGAATTTTCCTCAATGATCGAGAGCAATACAAATGGAAATATGAGCCAAAAGGTGACCACCGCCAGAAGCCGACACCAGGCCGGCACGCCCACCATGAAAAGCGGCTGCGAAAGCACGACTCCCGGCGCCGCACTCATCACAAAGGCGCCCAACACGAAGATCGAATTGCGGATCAACTCAACGGACACGCCCTTTGGCCAACTCTTGATCTCGTCGTCGCCCCGGGAAATGTCCGTAACGATCGCGAAGAAGTGTACCGCCATCACCGCGGCCCACGCCAGCAGGACGGAGAATCCCACCACCATCAAGAACATCCCTTTCAGGGAGGTCTCGATACTGAAGTCACCCCTATCCGCCGCCGTGGAATGGACGTAGCCCGAACTCAGCAGAAGGAGCGCCGGCAATACGCCCGCCGCAAGGATCAAGCTTCGTATCCGCACCTGGGGCAACAACGGGAAATCGAACACGCCTTCGGTCAACGGCCGAGACGGCGGCTCGGGCACTTGCACTATCTCGGGCGGCTCTTCTTCATCCCTCGGTCGACCGGTTCGATAGTCGATTCCCGGCTGGAATTGCGGTTTTTCGGCCGGCTTGGGCACTGCACCGCCCCCCTCGCTCTCCTCTCCCCCTTTTTCCGGCTTTGAATCCCGCAATTCCGACCCCACCGAAGGCTGATCCGCTCCCTTCTTGAACCCATACTCTTCGTCGGCGCCGACCCGAAACGCGGCGGAATCGAGCCTTGCTTCCTCTTTCGTAAGCTTCACCTGTGTGACCGTCCGGCAATCGGGACAAGTGATCTTCTCCCCCGCCTGGTCCGCCGTAACGTGCATCAAGGTATTGCAGAGCGAACAATGGACGGGAAAGTACTTCGGCTCTTCCGCCGCCGGCGTCTCCGAAGAAGCCTCTCCAGAGGCTTCCGCCCGGGCCGGTCCTTCGCGAAGGCCATAGACATCGCCCGGCTCCGGCGGCTTCTCCTCCACCGGCTCTTCCGCTTCCGGCACCGGCACGGCCAGCCGCGTTCCGCAATCCGGGCAGACGATCTCCCGCCCGATCTGGTCTTCCTTTGCCTGCATGTGAGTCCGGCACTTGTGACACGTTACAGAGACGAACGTCTCCAACTCGGCGGCCGACGGCCCGCCGCCTTCAACCACCACGTACTCCTCGCCCACTCGCAGAGTACTTTTTACCGGCACCTCGTACGCCAGTTGGCATCGCGGGCAGAGCCCCTTCGTCCCCACCTTCGATTTCGGCGCCGACAATTCCTGCCGGCAACGGCAGCAACAGAACTCAACAACAGCGTCATCGTCATCGGCCACGGCGAACCTCCCTCAACACGCTGGGAAACGAGGCCCTATCAGAGCAATTCATTATCCGCGCTTCTGCCAGTGATTGCAAGGTGCCGGAACAAAGGAGGGGGCACCTGCCCCCGGCCCAGAACAAAACGAGCCAAGTCCGGGGGCGGGCGCCCTCTTCTTTGTGCCCTTGTTCAAGTGCAACATCAGCAGCCCGGCGGTTGCACAGTCGTGCGGTTGGCCGATATAATAGTACCGTACGACCATTGAAACTGTGGGTGCCATGCCCACGCTTGCCGTGGGCATGTTTTGCAACGCCCGCAAACATGCCCACGACAAGCGTGGGCATGGCACCCGACAACCCACAATCTCAGTTGTCACAAGGTACTAGGCTTTGTCTCAAAACCCGTACGACGGGCTTCCAAGCCCGTCGTACAACCCGTTCGGACACGTTTTGAGACAAAGCCTGGGGTTTTCTCGCTGTCCAAGCTGAAAAACGACCGTCGCCATGAACCCAAAACACCAGATTGTGATCACCGACTTTATCCGCGACGATCTGAAGCCGGAGCGGGAAATCCTCGGTGAAGCGGCCGACGTGGTCGCCCTCGGTGCCCGGGACGAAAGCCAACTCGCCGGACGCGTGGAAGACTGCGACGCGCTGATCGTCTACCACGAATTGAACGTCAGCAGCGAAACGATCGACCGCCTCAGCCGCTGCAAGCTGATCGTCCGCGCGGGCGTCGGTATCGACAATATCGATGGGGCGGCCGCGCGGCGGCGGGGAATCCCTTTCGCCAACGTGCCCGACTACGGCTCCGAGGAAGTCGCCGACTCGGCAATCGGCATGGCGCTGTCGCTGGCCCGCGGCGCCCACATCGCCAACTCCCGGCTCCGCGAGGGAAAAGGCGAGTGGGCTTTCGCCCAGGTCGCCCCCTTGAGGCGGTTGCGTGGCCGGGTGTTCGGCATCGTGGGACTGGGCCGCATCGGCTCCGCCGTCGCGCTTCGCGCGAAGGCCGTCGGCATGGACGTCGTCTTCTACGATCCGTACAAACCCGACGGCTACGACAGGACGTTCGGCATCCGCCGCGTGGAAACCCTCGACGAGCTACTGACCCAATCGTTCATCCTGAGCATCCACTGCCCCTTGACCGACGAAACCCGGCTGATGATCGACGCGGCGGCCGTCGCCCGAATGCCGCGGGGTTCGTATCTGGTCAACACGGCCCGGGGCGCCGTGGCCGACACGTCCGCGCTGCCCGACGCCCTGGCCTCCGGCCAACTCGCCGGAGCGGGCATCGACGTGCTGGAAAAGGAGCCGCCGCCGGACGATCACCCGTTGCTTCTCGCGTGGCGCGATCCCGATCACCCGGCCCACGACCGGCTGATCCTCTGCCCGCACACCGCGTTCTATTGCGAAGAAGGCCTGATGGACATCCGCGTCAAGACGGCCGAGGCGTGCCGCCGGGCGCTGCTGGGACTGCCGGTGCGAAATGTGGTGAATTAGGCCGCTTGCGGCTTCGCAATCCTCACACCCACTCCATTCCGGTCTCGTCGTGGAGGCGGTGCTCGAAATCGCCGATCAATCCGCCGATGACTTCCCAACCGCTTGGGCGGCGGACCTCGATGTCGCCCTGCCGGTTGATCCGCACGACGCAATAGTCGGTCAGGCCGGTGTTGGCCAGATCCTCGGGGCCAACCTCCTCGGCGCGGACAATCTCCTTGAGCTTCTTGCCCGATATCTCGATAAATTGCATGGCAGGATCCCTTGGGTTTGCGAGTGGCTCCATGATAACTCCACTCGCGGCCGCGAGTCAATCGCAGACCTCCGCCCGCACCTTTTCGCATAATCTCAGCATGGCATCGACATCGAGCGTCTCTGCCCGGACGGTTTTGTTGAGCCCCGCGTCGGCAAGGATGGCGTCGACTTCGGGTTTGCCGAGCCGCTTTTTGAACGCGCTGAGCAACTCGCTACGAAGCAGCTTGCGGCGATGAAAGAACATCGAGCGGACAAATGTATGAAAGAATTGCCGGTCCGGAATGCGGCCGCGCAACGCCTCGTCGAGCATGACGCGGACGATGGCCGAGGAGACCTTCGGGCGCGGCCAGAAGACGCTCGGCGGCATCGTCCGGACGATCTCCGCGCGGCACTGGCTCCGTATCCAGATGCTCAGCGCCCCGTAGTCCTTGTTGCCCGGCGCGGCCGTGATCCGGTCGGCCAACTCCTT
The DNA here is from genome assembly GCA_964547995.1 of uncultured Planctomycetaceae bacterium. Lineage (GTDB taxonomy): Bacteria > Planctomycetota > Planctomycetia > Pirellulales > Thermoguttaceae > CAZJRB01. The sequence goes on from CAZJRB010000005.1 coordinate 30,567, forward strand.
CTGTATCGTCACGACCGTCAGCTTCGGCGGGCGGTCGATCGCAAGCAGATTGCTGACGATCGGCGTGGCGATGCTGTAGGGCAAGTTGGCAACCAGTTTGAACCGGCGACCTTCCGCCATATCGAGTTGCCCGGCCACCGCTTCGAGCACGGCAGGGTGGAGCCGGTTCTTGTTTTTCAGCGCGTCCTGCCGGAGCATGACCACGTTGTCGAGATGGAAGAGTTCTTCGCCGGCCAGTTGAAACAGCTTCTCGTCGATTTCGACGGTTACGACCGCCGCAACCTTTTCGGCCATCAACGCGGTCAACGAACCGGTGCCGGTGCCCACTTCCAGTACGACATCCTCCGGCCCCAGCTCCGCGGCCTCCAACAAGACCCGCTGTAGATTCAAGTCGATCAGGAAGTTCTGCCCGGACTTCGTGTGCGGCCGGATCCCGGCCTCCTCAAATCGCCGCTTAAGGAAGGAAAGCGTCTGGTTGGAAGAAGAACCGGGCATAGGAGATTAGGGGCTGGGGGCTGGGGGTTACGGAAGACGGAGTCTTGTGGTTCTGGGTTTCGAGTGACTGTAAAGCTGCGACCAGTGGTCGCGGAAACCCTGGGTGGCTGTTTCTTCCCTCTATTCTCCCTTGCGCTGGAGCCGGGGGCGTCGAACACTCTTGTTTCGCGGCACGTTTCCCCGCTTCTCCGCGACCACTGGTCGCGGCTTTACATACTTGTTCTCCACAACTCCCCCAGCCCCTAACCCCCAATCCCCATTCCCTAGTCCCCAGCCCCCGGCCCCCAATTCTCCGCTTCGGCCAACCGCGCAACGTACTTCGCCAGGATATCCGTTTCGATATTAACCTTTTCGCCGGGCTTCAAGCGACCGAGCGTCGTCACATCGAGCGTGAACGGGATCAATGCCACGGAGAACATGTCCGGCTCGCAATCGACCAGCGTCAAGCTGACGCCGTCGACGGCCACCGAACCCTTCGAGGCCATCTGCCTGGCAAGCTCGCGGGATACGTTGAAGTAGAAATCGGACCACTCGCCCTGGTCCTTGCGCTGCTTGAGCGTGGCAATGCCGTCGATGTGCCCGCTGACGAAATGCCCGCCCAGCCGGTCGCCGATCTGAAGCGACCGTTCCAGATTGACCGGGCTCCCGACGACCAGGTCGCCGAGATTGGTCCGCTTGAGCGTCTCGGGGCCGGCCTGAAACGCCATCGTCTCGTCGCCGGTTTCGATCACCGTCAGGCAGCAGCCGTTGACCGAGATGCTGGCCGCGACGGCCGTCTCGGTCGCGATCTTCGGCTCGCGAATGACCAACGTGCAGCCGGGCGGCTCCTCGCGCAACTCCGCGACGGAGCCCAACGCTTCCACGATGCCGGAAAACATGCTGAGTGCCTCGTAGGGGCTGGGGGTTGGGGGCTAGGGGTTAGGGAATCGACCAACAAGATGGCATTGTACCCGACCGGAAGTCGCCCGAGAAGGGCCCCGTTGTTGGTCTACGGCTTGGAATGGTTTGCGGAATCTTGTACAATGTAGCATATAAGGTGTGCGGGATATTTTGGTCGCTCAATCCCCCGTTTCGGAGGCCCCGGCAATGCAAAACTTGACCCTCGAATACTGGATCGACGATGGCTGGTATGTGGGCAGGCTCAGGGGCATACCCGGCGTATTCAGTCAGGGAGAAACGCTTCAGGAACTTGAAGAGAACATTGCCGACGCCTACCAGATGATGCTGGAAGAAGATGAGCCACCCACCGTAGGAGAAATTCACACCAAGGAAATCGAGATCCAGGTGTGAAGCGAACGGCCTTCATTCGAGAACTTGAGAATGCGGGTTGCCGTCTCGAGAGGCACGGGCGCCGGCACGACATCTATCTCAATCCCGACAACGGACGAAAAGCCCCGGTTCCACGTCACAACGAAATTCGGGACTCCCTCTGCCGGCTTATCCGCAAGCAACTGGGGCTGGCGTAATCGAAAGCCCACAAGCAGGATATTGGGGGGTATTTACTTCCCCCCGCTGGTCAAATCGCCGCGAATCGCGCACAATGGGCGTTTCGCCGATTCGATCAAAAAGTAACATCCCGGCAGCCGTGCCGTTCGGCCAGTGAATACCCCATCTCCCCCGCTTTTTTTGGAAAAGAGACCAGACATGAGTTCCGCCATTGTAGACATCCGCGCCCGGCAGATCCTCGACAGCCGCGGCAATCCGACGGTCGAGGTCGACGTCGAGACGGCCGACGGCTCGTTCGGCCGTGCCGCCGTTCCCAGCGGGGCCAGCACCGGCATCCACGAGGCACTGGAACTCCGTGACGGCGACAACGGCAAATTCCGCGGCAAGGGGGTTCTCCAGGCGGTCCACAACGTCAACAACAACCTGGCCGACGAGTTGTGCGGCATGGATTGCCTCGACCAGGTCGCCCTGGACTACCGGATGGTGGAAATGGACGGCACGGAGAACAAGAGCAACCTTGGTGCGAACGCAATTCTCGGCGTGTCTCTGGCGGCCGCCCACGCGGCGGCTGATTGCTGCGGGGTGCCGCTGTTCCGCTACCTCGGCGGCGTGGGCGCCCGGCTGTTGCCCGCCCCGATGATGAATATCCTCAACGGCGGCTTCCACGCCGACAACGACGTCGACATCCAGGAATTCATCATTATGCCGCTGGGGTTCCCGAACTTCACCGACGCCATCCGTTGCGGCTGCGAGATATTCCACGAACTCCATACGGTGCTCAGGTCGAAGGGGCTCTCGGCCAACGTCGGCGACGAAGGCGGCTTCGCACCCGAGCTGAAAAACAATCAGGAAGCACTCGACCTGATCGTGGAGGCCGCCGGAAAGGCCGGCTACGAGATGGGGAGCCAGGTCTTCATCGCCATGGACCCCGCCGCCTCCGAACTCTACAACGGAAAGACAAAAACCTACGCCATCGATGGAAAACAGCTCTCATCGGCCGAACTGATCGATCTCTACGCCCGGTGGGTCGACCGGTATCCCATTTGCTCGATCGAGGACGGGCTGGCCGAAGACGATTGGGACGGCTGGAAGGTAATGACCGACCGGCTCGGCGGCAAGATCCAGCTCGTCGGCGACGACCTCTTTGTGACCAACACCAAGCGGCTCCAGCGCGGCATCGACCACGGAATCGCCAACAGCATCCTCATCAAGGTCAACCAGATCGGCTCGCTGACCGAAGCGATCGACGCCGTCAATCTGGCCCGGCGCAACGGCTACACCGCCGTCATCAGCCACCGCAGCGGCGAGACCGAGGACTCGACCATTGCCGACCTGGCCGTCGCGCTGGGGACCGGGCAAATCAAAACCGGCTCCGCCTCGCGGAGCGAACGCACGGCAAAGTACAACCAACTACTGCGGATCGAGGAAATCCTCGGCGACACGGCCCTCTACGGCGGCGCGGCCTTCCCCGCGAAAAAACAATGACCACCCTGACTGAGAATCCAATGCCGCTGATCTTCTTCGCGGTCGCTGTCGAAGCGGTCCTCGGCGTGATTCTCTACATGACCGGGCGCGGAATCTATCTCATCGCCATGATCGGCGTACTGCTGGCGATCCTCGGCTGCGTCGGCCTGGAGCGGATGATCGTGACCGAACGGGAACGGGTGGAAGCCGCGCTGGAAGAGGTCCGGGCGGGAATGGAAGCCAACGACATTGAGAGGGTGCTGGCGTGCATCTCGCCCCAGGCCGGCGATGTCCGCAGCGATGCGCGTTGGGCGATCAGTTACGTCAGATTCACGCGAGTCAAGATCACCCGTTTGGAAATCGACAAAATCAACAAGTTGACGAGCCCCCCGACGGCCACGGCCCGGTTCATCGTCATGGTTTCCGGGGAGGACCGGCACGGATCCATGGGACACCGAACCTATCCGGCCAAACTCGACGTTACGTTCCGGTTGGAAAACGGCCGCTGGGTCATCATCAAACACAAGTGGTACAACGACATACGGTAGAAAGATCGTCACCGTGGCAGCATTAACCGGCGCGTATGGAAAAACGAATTGGGACTTTCACAACGGCGGCAATCGGAACACCGGCCCTTCTGGCCGGCAGGAAACGCCACTGCTTCACGGTTTCAAGCGCCGATTGATCCAGTGACTTCACGCCGCTCGACTTCAGAATGTCGATGCCCGAAACGGTCCCGGATTCGTCGATGCGGACTACCAGCACAACGCGCCCTTCCAGGCGGTTGCGGAACGCATCCGGCGGATACCGGGGAGCGGGATTGGAGGCCAGCTTCCTGGGAAGTTCGTCCACGGACGCGCCTTCAACCACCGCGTCAAGTGACAAGGCAACGGAGATCACTTCCGTCGCGAGCACGCTGGACGGCATTCTGGCCGGACGTGGCGGCGCAACGGCCGCGGAGCGCGTAAACGTGTTCGCTTCGACGGGTCGGCCCGGCTCGCGGCGCAGTTCCGCCCGTTCGGAAGCGGAACACACCCTATCGGCCGGCAGCAGATGATCCGGTTCGGCAGGCTGCGTTACTGCCTCTCGATCCGTGCGCTCGACTTCCTCATCGTCGTGTTTCCTCTCCAGGAAAATTGGCGGAAGGCCGTCAAGCTCATCGGGGGTATGGGACATGAGCGTACACTGCAGCACAACTCCACCTCGTTGCAGGGAAAGCTCCTGCAGTTGGAATGCTCCCGACCCCAATGCGGCAAGAAGCCCCACGTGAAACAGGGCACTGCTGCAACATGCGATCGCTTTCTCGTTTCCCATGGGGTTTAGCGGATCGAGGACCGAATTGCGGTGTCTTTTCCTAGTGCGTCTAACCGATACAACCGATATTACATGAGATACGTTAGTGTTACAATCGGCGAAATTGTCATAACAGATGATATTCATCCCAGATGCCCCCCAGCTCTGGGGGAAGCATTCTAAGGTTTTGGCCCAATGACGGCGCGTTCCCCCGCTTTCAGGTGGATTGGCACCCTGCTGCTTTCCGTCCCTGCCTTGGCACCTTCTGCACCGGCTCAGGACGCCCGATCCGAGTTGCCCGAACTCGCAGAAACCGTTGTCGAGGGATTGGTTGTTACACCGGCCCCCGTTGGATTGCCCGAAGAGGACGCTCCCGCCAAAGTCACCGTGATAACGGAGAAGGAGATCCAGGAAACCGGCGCCGAGAATTTGGACCAGGTCTTCAGAGACATCTCGGAAGCGGTTATTGTTGGCGATTCACTTTATCAGGGGGTGAAACCACAGGTAAATCTGCGAGGAGTTCCGGACCAATCGAGGACCATGGTCATGGTGGACGGGGTTCCGCTGAACGCGGCGTGGCTTGGCAGAATCGAATGGTGGATGATTCCCGTCGAGTCCGTCGAGAGGATCGAAGTGGTCTACGGCCCGATGTCCGCCCTATACGGGTCGGCGGCCATGGGTGGCGTGATCAACGTGATCACAAAGCCCCCGACGGAGCCGAGCGTAACTCTGCTGAAGGGAAACGGCGGCTCCCTGGATTCCTGGACCACCGTCGTCACGCAGAGCGAGAAACACGGGAGCTTCGGATATTACTTCGCGGGGCGCATTTTCGAAACGGGAAGCTACATCGCGGAAGAACGTCCCCGGCCGTATAACGTTCCGCGCCAACACGACGACTGGTCCACCATGCTGAAATTGGAGTGGGAGCCGGACCCGACGTCAAACCTCACATTCAATTACATTCACGGCGAGGAGGATTCCTGCCGGGGCCGAGAATACTTCAACCGAAATGACATCGTCAATTTCGCTTACCTGAAGTACCGAAAACTCGCCGTCAATGCGGAACACAAGGCGACGCTCTACCTCAACGACCAACCCTGGAACCGCGATTTCGACAGGGGGCCCCAGTACAACTACCTCGATATGATCGAGGACATCAACAGCACCTACGCCGGCGTCATGCTGGATTCGACGTACTTGGATTTCTGGCGTGACGACAACTCGCTGACCATCGGCGTCAACTACAAGCACGGCGTCATCGCCATGAACGACGACTATCAGCGCGTCACGAGAACCGCGGCCGCGGGAGGGCAGCAGTCGCTCGTCTCTTTCTTCCTCCATGACGAATTGAAATTGGGCTACGGCGCCATGGTGGCGACAGCGGGGGTGCGGATCGACCATTGCGACAGTTGCCGGGGCTTCGCCCGCGACACGGGGCAGGCAGGTCCGCCGCCCGTTCCGCCCTTCTCGTACGTCTACAACGCCAAATCGTGGACGGAAGCGTCGCCCAAGGCCGCCCTCGTTTATCACCCCTCCGAGGTGAGCACGCTCCGCTTCTCCTACGGTCACGCCTTCCACGCACCCGAACTCCAGCAACTCTACACGGTGCTCGCCCGGCCGAACAGGACCATCTTGGGAAACCCCGACCTGGAACCGGAGACGCTCGATTCGTTCGAGCTTGGGTTCAACCGCGTTTTCGAGAGAAGCCGGATCGACGTCAGCCTTTATTACAGCACCGGCTCCGACTTCATCGGCCGAAGGAGGACCGGCCCGAGGACGTACGAGTATGACAACATCTCGAGCATCGGCATCAGCGGGGTCGAGGTCAACCTGAAGCACCAGCCGAACAGGAACTGGCTCTTTCGGGCATCCTACACTTTCAATAAATCCATTGTCGAGAAGGACGACGTCAACCCGGCCATCGAAGGCAACGACCTCCCGCTCTCGCCCCAACACCGGGCGACCGTACGGGCAACTTACGAAACCCCCCGGGGCCTGGAGGCCTCGGCGGCCTTGCGCCATGTCAGCAAGATGTACGCCGACGATCAGAACACGGACCCGCTTGAAGGCTATTGCACGTTTGATTTACAGTTCGCAAAGCAACTCACGGAGACTTTAGAGGCATCGCTTCTCTTGCGGAACCTCTGCGACAAGCGTTATGATGTACCCAACCTGGCCGGCGAGCAGCTCGTGGCGCCGGGCAGACTGATCTACGGTACGCTTTCAGGGGTATGGTAAAAGGAAGGAGCATCGTGTGAGTGCAAAAAAGAGCGAGACGTCCGACCCCATCTCCCTGACACCCATTGGTTCCATCAAGTCGAGCTACCGGCATTACGACGAGGTCCCTCACCGGCACGGAGAAAAGGGCTGGACCGCCGAGACCTCGGAGATACGGCTATCGCCCGAGCACGCCGGCAAGCTGCGGGGCCTCGAAGGCTATTCTCACATCATCGTCATCTACTGGATCCACCGCGCCGCCGAGTGGAAGATGCCGAAGGATCACGGAAAGCCGCCCCACGTCAAGCTGTTCGGCACCCGAATGCCCAAAAGGCCGAATCCCATCGGAGTTTCCGCGGTCGAAGTGCTTTCCTTTTCCGCGGAAACGGGCGTCCTGGAGGTGAAAGGGCTCGACGCCCTCGACGAAACGCCCGTCCTCGACATCAAGCCCTACCTGCCGCATTTCGACAGTTTTCCCGACGCGAGCGTGCCCGATTGGCTGACCGAGCATTTGCAGCACTACCACCATGAAGATTATGAAGGCCATCATCACCATTAGGCAACAAGGGAAATCGCACACAGCAGATCAAACTCCATTCGGTTGTGATGGAGCACCTGCAAATGATTCCCGGTTTTGACGATCGGGTTTTCCCTTGGAACCACGACCCAAAGGCCTTGGACAACGAATTCCACCAGCTTCAGCGGCTTGCCCGAATACATCTTCCTTGTCAGGAGTATCATGAGCACACGGAAGCCTGTCACGTGTATGGCTTCCACGACCTAAGAACTCGTAAAGAAATAACTTCCGGAATTGTCCTCATGAAGCCGCGAACACATCGAATCAAAGGAGGGGGGGTTGCCACCATGAGTGCGGGGACATTGTCAGCCGACGCTCTTCGGGCTCTAATGAGGCACAAGAGTTACGCAACAACCCAGCGTTATGTTGAATATGGCGCCTCAGTTGGACAAAGCGGTCGAGACCCTCAACGTCCCGGAGGTATTGCGCCATCGTGTAGGTGGGATATAGGTGGGCAATTCAAGCACTCAGGCAGGCAGCAGACGACATAAATCATTTAATATCAACAACTTGAGGCTGTAGCTCAGTTGGCAGAGCAACGGACTTTTAATCCGTAGGTCGCGCGTTCAAGTCGCGCCAGCCTCACTCGTAACCCCTTGCAGTGCAAGGGGTTATGCATCTGATGAGAAAATGCCGCTTCGGGCGGGCCGATGCGCCGTCTGGGCTCGTGGGGCCAAAAAGTGCCGGAAAAAAACCGTCCGAGCAAGAGGCGACGGTCCTTGAGGTGCCCGTTTCACTCGGGTTCTCCTTGATTCTTGCCCGTCCTCCGCTTGTACATCGAATACCCCACTTCACGGCACGCCTCGATCGTCTCCGGATACGGCGTATCGCACACGTCGAGGAAGCCGATCTGGTAGTTTTCGCCGTCGCCGCGGCCGGTCGTGGCCTGGTCGCCGTACTGGAACCAGTGGGTGCCGACCAGATATGGATTGTCCAGGGCCCCTTCGACGTACTCCTTGTACGAACGGGCGCGGTGCTGCTGATCGCGGCACGGCACAAGGCCCGTATGGAGCATTCCGCGGTCGAGCGCCCCGAAGTGGAACTCGCCGACCACAAGCGGCTTGTCGATGCCGCCCGGCAGGCGCAGATCGGCGACGCTCCGCTTGTAACGGTTGTAGCTGACCACGTCGCAGAACCCGGCCCCGGCCTTCGCCGCGCGATCGTTGACCCAGGCGAACCGGCAGCCGAGGTAAAGGGCCTCGGGATCGGCCGCTTTCACGGCATCGCGGCAGACGCGGAAATACTCCTCGGCGATCTTCGTGGTAAACTCGCCGAGATCGGCCGCCGCCTTGTTGGCGTCGGGCGGTTTCGTGCCCTGCAACAAGGCCTCCCACGATGCGTGCTTCGTGCCCCAGGCTTCGTTGAGTCTTGCGATGGTTTTGTACTTCTTCTTCAGATCATCGGCGAACACTTTCTTGACCGGCTGATCGGCCGGCGACGAAAGCGCGGCCAGGGCCAGCGACGTATCGTTTCCCCAGCTCAGTTCATTGTCGACGAAGTAGCCGATGCACCACGGGTCGCCGACCGATTTACCCCGCTCCGCGGCAAGTCGTTTCCGGAGTCCCGCTTTGAGACTCGGGTCGAACGGATCGGGAAACTTACCCCAGTAGCCCCGGCTCCCCCCGATCTGCCTCGCCCGGGCGTGAATCGTCGCCGTGTACGGAGTCCTTCGCTCCAGGTAGATCTCCGGATCGGACCAGTTGGCGACGGTGTTCATGCCCCAGCTTCGCAACCGGCGGTGGGTCCGGTCGGTGAACTGCCGCTTCCAGTCGTCGCCGTATTTGCGCAACAGGTTGGCGGCGGTGAAGTTGAACGTATCGTATTGCTTGCCGACGTAGTAGCCGTGCGGCGCCCAGCTTCCGTGGCCGTAGAACCGTCCCGGCGGCGATTCCTTCTTCGGCAGCGCGGCGAAATAGTGCCGCCGGTCGGTGATCGGCGTCGTAGCGTTTCCGGTCCGCACACAATCGATGCCGTGCGACCAGAACAATCGTCCCTCGGGATCGACGAGCCACCATTTGCCCCGGTACTTGGCCGGGTAGAACCGGCCGGTCGCTTTGAGCTTTGGTCCGGCCGCCCAGCCGCCGTACCGGTCCCAGTCCTTCGGGCCGGGGTGTTTCTTGAGATCGGCGTCTTCCCGTTGCTTGTTCGCCGCAAGGTCCGCATCCGATTTGACCTTGCCGGGCCAGTCGCGGTAGATGTATTGGCCGTACCGGTCGATCATCGGGAAGAGCTTTTCGGGATCGGCAACCGATTTGCCGCCGGCGCGGAGGTTCGAGACCTCGAACACGTGGTCCTTATCGGGCCGGGCGACGTAGAGCGACATCTCGGTGATCTTGGCCGTGTCGATCCCGCGCCACATGTCGTAGCCGCCGGGGTAGCCTCGCATGCCGAAGAGCTTCTTACGGAGTTCGTCGGTCATCTTCTTTCGCAGCGCGACGATGATCGTTTGCCGCTGCCCCGGTTCGATGGTTGCCTGGGCATCAACATGTTGATCTTTTCCGTCGATCCTGGGGCTGTCGACGCGGAGCCCGGCTCTGGCCGAATGGTCGCCGACGTTCTTGACGTCGATCGCCGCGTAACCGAACGCCGAGAGGTCCCAGGTCCCCTTCGACGGTTTGAAATAGATTGCCGGCCAGGGGTCGTCGTGGCCCGTGGCAACGCGGAGCACCTTGCCGGCGACAGTCGCTTTAGCATCGCGGGGCCGCAGCTTTGCCACGTCGAAGTCCTTATCGACCGTAACAAGCGGTTCGTCGGCCGCCAACGGGGAAACAGCGGCCAATAACGCAGCCACCCCGGCGAGAAAACTATTTCGGATCATATCGGAATCCCTCATCGCAGGCGTGGAAAACAAGGAAGGTCAACGGCTGCCGAGGGCAGCGTGTGAGTATTATAGATAATCCGAATTACGGTGTACAGCATGCCGAAAGAAACCGTACAAGATCGTGTTTTCAAGAGCAAGCGGCCGGTTGGATTCAAAACATTTGCGTGCCGGCTATTGCGATCAGCACCAATGTCGCAAAGATAATGGCGCCGTTGAAGACCATTGCCCAGTGGAGAAGCCATCGAGATTCCTCGGGCACGCGCCGAGGCAATTCGTACCTGAGGATCAGCCAAAGAGAGTAGGCATTCAACACTCCGAAGAACCCGCAGAACACCAAGCCAAAGATGGCGGCGCGACACGCCCGGCGTACAATCTCGGTCACCTCGACGTCGTTCAACAACCACTCGTCCGCCGGCAACTGCTCATCGGGAGTCCCCGGGCGATCGCTCGGGATCTCAACCGGCACGGCCGACCTTCCGAATTGCCACCACTGAAAGACGGCGACCAGGAAAGGGAACTCGCTTATAACCAGCAACGCGATCGTTTCCGTTGGCGACAGATACGTTGCGCCGGCAACGAGCAGGAGTACGATTACGGTCACCGCAGGTGCGACGACGCCGACAAGAAACATGAGCAGGGGGCTCGGCAGCCATTTCTCTTCGGAAGGTTGCGGCTCTTCGGCCACCGGTTTGACCCACGTTTGGAAGGTCGGGTCTTCAACACCGTCGTGCGTGGTGCCGCAGTACCAACAAGCGTTCATGTTGCCGACGACCTGCGCGCCGCACTTCGGGCACCTCCAGCTTTTGCCCGGCGCTTTGCACGACTGGACGCTTTCCGCCAGGATCTCTTGGGCTCGGGCCATGTCCAATTCGGCCACAAGGACCTTGACTCCGCCCAAAAGCAATCCCAGATGCCACAACCACCCGACCGTTTGGTCGTCGGCCACAAATGCGGTCTTGAGGTAGTTTCGAGCGAGATCGGCCTCAATTGGCGTATTATATCTGGCGACGGTTTTGAGATCATTCGACATGGAACATGCCGGGGAACAGGACGAAGGAAGTTGCTAAGGGAAACGGCTTTCGATGTTGAACCCCATGGCCGCAAATTGTTCGCGGATGGCCGATTCTGCGAGCAGCTTTCTAAACGCCGCGAGGGCCGGGCGGTCTCGGCGGTCTTTCGGAACCGCGAAATCGTAACGCTCGTCTTCTAACGGCAGGAAGCCGAGTCCCAATCGCTTGGCGACCCACTCGATCGCCACGCCCCAGTCGGCCCGGCCCTGGGCCACCGCGGCGGCCACCGCGTTGTGGCTTTTCGTCTGCACGACGTAGCCGGTCGGTTGCGTGCCTCCCAACAGCCGGTCGATGAGGATCCGCGTGCCGCTGCCGGCGTTGCGGTTGATCATCACGCACGCCGGGTCGTCTTTGACTGTTGCGATGGCATCCGCGGCCGGGTGCCCTTCGAACCGCTTATCACCGGGGCGGAACACAACGCCCTGCAGGCGGCCGTATCCTTCAACCAGCTCCAACTCCGGCGTCATCAGATGCACGTTGTACTTGCCGGAGTCGGGGTCGAGCAGGTGCATTCCGGCCAGGTCGCACTCGCCGCGCAGGGCCGCCTGCAATCCGCCGGTCGAGCCGACCGCCATGAACTTCGTCGCCAGTCCGCGCTCCTGGAGCTTGCCGAGCAGGAAGTCGAGACCCACACAATGGCTGCCGATCACGACCAGGTCGGCCGGCCGCAGTTCGCCGCCGAGCAGTTGGACCTCGACCGCTGCGCCCGCCTCGACGATTTCCTCGTGGCGGCCGATGGTCACGAACCCGTCGGCCCGGCTGAAGGCGGTAACCGAGCCGGAACCCTTGCCCATCGGATAGGCGGCGAGCCGCTTCTCACCTGTCTCCCCGGACGGTGCCAATCCGACGAGCAAGTACTCGGTCCGCCCGATTTGCGAGTTGACTTTGACGGCCATCCGTGCATCGACGGTTGCACGGGCGGCCGCAGTCCTTCCGCCGAGCATCCGAATCACCGGGGCGACGAACTCGTGGAACGTGAAGATCGCCGAGGTCGGAAAGCCCGGCAGAATCACAACCGGCTTGCCGTGATGAGCGGCCAGGCAGATCGGCTTGCCCGGCTTCAGCGCGACGCCGTGGGCGACGATGCCCGGCCCGGACAGCTCGCTGACGACCCGGTACGAGAGGTCGCCTTCCCCTTTGCTGGTGCCGCCGGAAAGCAACACGACGTCGGCCGAGTCGAGGGCCTCGTGCAGCTTGGCGCGGAGTTCGTCCAGCTCGTCGCGGACGATGCCGAGGTACTGCGGCACGCCGCCCAGTTCGCGGACGGCGTCGGCGAGGATCCGCGCATTGCTGTCGAAGACCATGCCGGGTTTCATTGTTTCGCTAGGGTCGATGATCTCATCGCCGGTCGAGAGGATCGCGACGACGGGCCGCCGCCAGACGCCGACCTTGTCGGTCCCAATGGCCGCCAGCACGCCCGACTCACGGCTGGTGATCTGTTGCCCGCGCCGCAGGACCGTTTCGCCGGCGGTGATGTCGCTTCCGGCAAACGAGACGCCGAAGCCGGGCGTGACCGCCTTTCTCACCAGCAACTCCGCATAAAAGGGTCCTGGACCCTTTTTCGGTTTTTCCGGTTCGGTATCCGTGTGTTCGACCATGACCACGGCATCGGCCCCGCGGGGAAGCATCCCACCGGTGGCGATAGTGATTGCCAGCCCCGGTGTAACCTCGTCTTGCGGTACGACGCCGGTAGCAAGGATCTCATCCGAGAGTTTCAGCCGCCGCGGGTTTTCCTCGTCGGCCCCGTAGGTGTCGGCTGCCTTGACGGCGTAGCCGTCGTAGTTCGAACGGTCGAACGACGGGACGTCGACGCCGGCAACCACATCGGTCGCCAGCACGCGGCCCAGCGCGTCGGCCAGCGCGACTTCTTCAACTTCTAACGGGCAAATATCGATCGCCCCGCGGAACCGCTTCTCGGCTTCGTCGCGATCGATCACGTTGAGGAATTGTTCTTGGGGCATGGAATCCAATGTCGCTTGCGGCTTCGTAATTCAAAGTAGCAGGCACACTCCGAGAGCGGCACGACACTCCGTGTCGTGAATTACGGCACGGAGTGCCGTACCACGCTGGTTTTTCACAAGCTCGGAGTGCCTGCTACCTTCTAATCGTACAAATAAACCTCCACTTCCGCACCCGGCGGATGGCCTTCGCTGTCGGGCGGGACCAGGACGAAACCGTCGGCTCGCGTAGTGGACGAAAGGACCGAAGCGCCGGAAATGGCCAGCGGCTCGGCCTCGCCGTGAACGACCTTCACTCGCATGTAGTCGAGCCGGCCGACCGTCGAAACGATCTTTCGGCTAAGCGGCACTGTCGTGCGGCGATACGGCCAGCCGGTCGATCGCCCGCCCATGACGCGAATCGCCCGGCCGGCGAAAAAGTCGTATGCACAGAGACACGAGACCGGATTACCCGGCAACAGGAATACAAGCCGGCCACAGCCGTCCTCTCCTTCGAGCAGGCCCATGCCGGTTGGGCTGCTCGGGCGCATCGCGATGCCGTGGATCGGCAACTCGCCGTGCTCGCGCAACAGCGCCGGGGCAAAATCCTCCTGGCCGACGCTCGATCCGCCGGAGACCAGCACGGCATCGGCCGGCGACCGCATCGCTTCGAGAATCGCTTCCAGGGTGTCTTGAACGATGCCGGGGTTAATAGGTTCACCACCATCGCGGCGGACAAACGCATCGAGCATCGGGCCGTTTGAATCGACGATACGGTTCGGCTCGGGCGTGGAACCGGCCGGCAGCAGCTCGTTGCCGGTGACGACGATTCGCACCCGCGGCCGCAAAACCACCGGCACCCGGCCGGTTCCAATCGACGAAAGGAGACCGATGTCTTGTGGGCGCAAGACGCGGCCGGGCTCCAAAACGGTCGCTCCGGCAGTGATGTCTTCGCCCACCCGACCGATGTGTTTTCCGGGCGAGACATCACCGACGGCAAACGCCCGCTCGCCTTCGGTTTCGACGACTTCGACCGGCAACACCGCGTCAGCGCCTTCCGGCACCGGCGCCCCGGTCATGATTTTCACGGCTTGCCCCCGATCGACCGTTACGTCGAACGGATTGCCCGGCAGCGACTGGCCGATCACCTCCAGCATCAGGCGGTTGTAGGACGACGCCCCGGTGGTATCGGCCGCCCGAACCGCATAGCCGTCCATCATCGAGCGATGGAAGCCGGGCACGTCAACGCGGCTCCGCATTTCCTGCGCCAGCACGCGGCCGGCCGCTTGTCGAAGCGGAACGGTTTCCTCGCCGAGCCGCCCGGTCCGCTCGTCGAGCCACTTCAGCGCATCGGCCACGGTGGTCCGCCGGGCGAAGCCCCGCATGCGCACGTCGTTGGCGGCAGAGGAGTCACTCATTACACACTATCATAGCGATTTCCGCCCCTTTGGGCGACGGGGTTCGCAAAGAAAGGCTAGGCGTTGTCTCAAGAGACGCCCAGATGAGTTGTACGATGGCCTTCCAAGGCCGTCGGGAAGCTGCGTTTTTTCGATGACCGACGGCCTTGGAAGGCCATCGTACGGGTTTTGAGACAGAGCCTAATCCAGCCGTTGGCTAGAGGAGGTCCATCGCCGGAAGGCCAGCACGATTGCGGCGACGGCCAGAAGCGTTATCGTTCCCGGTTCGGGCACGCTCAACGGCGAAGTGCCGCTGTAAAGCAGCCCAATCTCGTCGGACGAAAGAGCGTCATCCCACAGGGCGGCGTCGTCCAGTCCGCCGTTGAACCAACGCGCGACCTCGCTGTCCTTTCGCACGTGTGCGCCGACAACAAAGGGATAGCCTTGATCCAGACTCAAGCCGGCCGCGGAATCCGTGCCTGCCGAGGCGCCGTCCAGGTACAACTCGAACGTCGACGTCGCATCTTTGTATACGACTGCGGCGTGATGCCATGCGCCCGCGCCCATGCCGCTCCCGGTAATGCTGACGCCGGGCCCGGGATAGTACTCCAGGGAAACCTGGTTAGAGCCGCCGTGAGCGTAGAGCTGCAATTCGTTCTGACCGCCGTATCCGTCCCCTTCGCCGAGATGGAGGATAAAATCATCATTGTCGGTGTTGGTGCGATTAAACCAGACGGCGAACGTCCAGTCTTGGCCGTCGAAATCGATAATGCCTTCGCCAAGCGCATCCCGGACAACACGGCCGCCGTTGGTGCCGCTTTCCGTCAACAAGAGCGATTGGGCCAGGGGGCCGGAGAGAACCGCGGGGGTATCAGCCTGATACTGATATGGTGTGGTGGCCGGTAGAGCCGATTCGAGGGTTCCGTCCCGCCCGTTACCCGAGTTGTCGGTTGCCAAGTTGTCGGTGGAAACGTCTGGCAGGTCGAAGCTGTAGTAGAGAATCGGGGTGGCCTTGGTGACCGCACAGGAAACGCCCACGGCAATCCACACCAGCGTTGCGCGAGCAAACGTCTTGGCAACCGGGCGGCACACGGTCATTTCTCCCCCGGGAAAGGTACTACTCCTGCAAATGATGACGCAAGGAGGTATCATTTGCAAGCATTCCTTAAGCCAATATTTCCCCTCAAGCCATATTCTCACAACATAAATACTCCCTTGGTGCTACACAGTATCCCCATCATTGCGGTAGCATTGGGACCATGCTAGGAGTGCCGATTTTCTCTAGCCTTGCTGTTTTACTCATTCTCTGCTATTCGTTGTTAAACGTCCGAGACTATCTAGTTTGAAGTCAACCATGTTTTCGCCCGGCCCTTGAGAACTGCCCGTTTTCTTGGTAGAGTCGTAGTGGGCTATCCGTTGGCGCGGGAAATCCGTCTGCGTTCTCTGGCGTCGGGGCCGTTTCCACCTATTAGAGCTATCCGGATCCATGGGCAAGGAACAACCTGTTGGGATCGATCTTGGAACGACCAACTCGGCCGTTGCCCGGCTTGACGAGGCGGGGCGGTCGGTGATGGTGAATAATGCCGAAGGGGGACTGCTGACGCCGAGCATCGTGTTCTTCGGCGAAAGCGAGGTGATCGTCGGCAAGGACGCCCGGAATGCCACAACCAGGGTACCGGGTCAAGTGGCCGAGTGGGTCAAGCGCGACATGGGCGAGGCGACCTACAACCGACCGATCCATGGGGAATACCTGCCGCCGGAAGTGATTCAAGCCTGCATCCTTCGGAAGATGAAGTCCGACGCGTCGGACGTTTTCAACGACGACGCGCGAGTCGTTATCACGGTTCCGGCATACTTCGACGAACCGCGCCGCAAGGCGACCGCCGACGCGGGCGAGATGGCGGGGTTGAAACTGCTCGACATCGTCAACGAGCCGACGGCCGCCGCACTGGCCTTTGGCGAAACGCACGGCTACCTGGCGCCCGGCGGCGGCGTCAAGGAGGCGCTGACCGTACTCGTCTATGATCTCGGCGGCGGTACGTTCGACGTGACGCTGCTGAAGCTTGAACCGGGAAACATCCAGATGATCGCCACGGACGGCGATGTCCAACTCGGCGGTCACGACTGGGACGAACGAATCGTGAATCACGTGGCGGAATCGTTCCTGAAGTCGTACGGAGTTGATCCCCGGCAGGACGATATCGCCTTGAGCCAGATCTACAATGCGGTCGTCGAGGCAAAGCACACGTTGACCGCCCGGAGTCGGGCCTCGATCCAGGTGGAATACCAGGGCAAGGCGATAGCCGTCCAGCTCAGCCGCGATCAGTTTGCCGACTTGACGAGCGATCTGCTGGAACGTACTTCGTACACGACCCGTCAGTTGTTGATCGACGCGAAGATGGAGTGGAAGGACGTCAACAGGGTCCTACTGGTCGGCGGCTCTACCCGAATGCCGATGGTCACGGAAATGATCCAGAAGCTTTCGGGTATCGCCCCGGACCGGACGGTCAATCCGGACGAAGCGGTTGCCCGGGGCGCCGTTCTCTATGCCGGTTACCTCTTGGCCAAGGGGCAGGACGGCGTCAAGCCGAGCTTCGAGGTGAGCAACGTCAACTCGCACAGTCTGGGGATCGAGGGGATCGATCAGCGGACCATGCGGAAAATCAACGTGATTCTTATTCCGCGCAACACGGCGCTGCCGGCGAAGTTCACCAACCGCTTCGTCACCAAGATGGAGAACCAACGATCGATCGTGATCCAGGTGCTGGAGGGCGAGAGTTCGGTGCCGGGTGAGTGTACGGCCATCGGGCGGACCTCCGTCCGCAATCTGCCGGAAGGAATGCCCAAGGGTTGGCCCGTTGAAGTCACCTTCGAATACGCGGCCAACGGGCGGCTCGCCGTGAAAGCCGTGGTGCCGGGAACCCATCACATGGCCAAGCTCGAATTGGAACGCGCGGTCGGGCTGACCAACGAGGGAATCCAGCGTTGGAAGAGCACGGTCGACACCGGGGCAGGGTTCGACAGTTTCGGGACCATCGCCCGGGAAATCTTGGGGTCGCCCGGCGCGATTACCTCGGCTCCCGGTGGTCCGTCGTCACCGATGACGCCGACCCAACCTCAGATGGTCCAACCACAGGCGACCCAACCACAACCGGCAGCCGGGTCACAACCGATGCCCATCTCCTCCGCTCCACCAGCCGGATCGGCGCCGGGACCGGCGCCGGTCCAGTGGGCGCAACCCGATGCCGCCAAGGCGTCTACCCCATCGTTACCCCAAACATCGGGCACGGCGAGCACCCCTTTGGGGGCATCTCCTGCACACACCGGACAACTCGCTCAGGGGGAGAAATCTTCCCCAGAAGGAAAACCCTCGTTCAAGATTCCGCCTCAAGCATTGAGCATCATCGGATATGTGGCTGCTGCCATTGTGGGACTGGGGCTTGGATATCTCATCTTGACGATGATTCGGCCCGGACTCCCTACTCCCTGGTAGCCCAATATGATAGATTGAGATACAATCAAGGTTTGTAATCGAGACTGACCTGACTTGATATGACGAAGCCAGCCATTCCTGCCATCGGCATTGATTTAGGTACGACCTTCTCCGTACTTGCGCGCCTCGACGACCGCAGCCAGCCGCTCACGTTGGTCAATGCGGAGGGCGACCGCGTTACGCCCAGCGTGGTGTTGTTCGATGGGGAAGACGTTGTAGTGGGTAAAGAAGCCCTCAAGGCAATGGCAACGGAAGCGGACAGCGTGGCTGAGTGTTCGAAGCGGGACGTGGGGCACCGCGTCTTCCACAAGGTTTTTGAAGGACGCCAATACCCGCCCGAGGTCATCGAGGCCTGGATCCTCAACAAGATCCGTGCCGACGCCAGCCAACAAATTGGTGATTTCGAGAGGGTGGTGATCACGGTGCCGGCTTACTTCGACGAGGTCCGTCGCAAGGCCACGCAGGACGCCGGCTATATGGCGGGGTTCGAGGTGATGGACATCATCAACGAACCGACCGCAGCGGCGGTCGCATTCGGTTTCCAGCAAGGGTTTCTTGACGAGCACGGCAGCTCGGCCGAGCCGCGCAATATCCTTGTCTACGACCTCGGCGGAGGAACGTTCGATGTCACGGTGATGGAGATTCGGGGAACGGAGTTTACGGCCCTGGCCACCGACGGCGACGTCCGGTTGGGCGGTTACGACTGGGACCAGCGGCTGGTCGACCTGGTGGCCGAGGAGTTTATCCGCGAACACTATGTTGATCCCCGCGAAGAGCAGAATTCGGCAGGCAAGCTGTGGCGGGAGTGCGAAGACGCCAAGCGAACCCTCTCGGCCCGGAGCAAGGCCTCCGTTACCTGCACCTACAAGGGCCTCTCATCGCGGGTCGAGATCACCAAGCAGCAGTTTGAGGAAGCCACGCAGGACTTGCTCGACCGCACCCGGTTCACCACAGTGCAGACCCTGAAAGCGGCCGGGCTGGATTGGGGCGACATCGAGCGAGTTTTGATGGTCGGCGGCCTTACCCGAATGCCCATGGTCAAGGGGATGCTCGAACAGATTTCCGGCAAAGAGGCCGACGCGTCGGTCGCCGCCGACGAAGCGGTCGCCCACGGCGCGGCCATTCGAGCGGGGATGTTGCTCGCCGAGCAGCACGGCAACCCGGCACCGCTGTCCATCAGGAACGTCAATTCGCACAGCCTCGGCGTGGTGGGGACCGACCGCCAGACCAAGCGCCGCCGCAACGGCATCCTCATCCCGCGCAATACTCCGCTGCCGGTGACCAGCAAGGGCATTTTCCGCACCTCGAAAGCGAGTCAGAAGTCGATCCTGGTCCAGATTGTCGAGGGTGAGAGCCCGTCGGCCGACGACTGCACGGAAATCGGGAAGTGTACGGTCGCCGACCTCCCGCCCGATTTGCCCCCGCAATCGCCGATCGACGTTCTTTTCCATTACGAGCCGAACGGCCGGCTTCAGGTGAAGGTTTCGGTGCCCGGCACGGACCGCGAGATCGAGACCGAGATCGTCCGTGAGAACAGCCTTAGCAAGGAGTACATGGACGGTTGGCGGCAATATATCAGCCAGAAGGAACCGACCGACTACCAATAGGAAACCGCTGGAGTCGGTGTCCGTCCGTCTCGGATCCCAAAGGGCGCACTCCCCCTCTTGTGCCTCTTGCTTGCTATGCATTACCGGCATAAAGTGGGGGTGCCCCCTTTCCAAATTGCAGCCAATTTGTTATTATATCTTCGGAGCCAGAGGCTATTCTCCAAGGGACCGGGCATCCCGCTACTCCGGAATGAAGAGGTGTCCCATGACTTCTCGTCCCACCCGCATTCGTTCTTGCGCCGATCCTTCTTCATGCAGGTCGGCCGGCTTCACTCTGGTTGAATTGCTTGTCGTGATTACGATCATCGCAATGATCATTGCGTTGTTGATACCGGCGGTCCAGGCGGCACGGGAATCGGCCCGTTGCGCTCAGTGCATCAGCAACTTACACGAGTTGGCAGCGGGCGTGCTTCAACACGTCGAGAAACACGACCAGTATCCGACCGGTGGGTGGGGTTGGCACTGGGTGGGCGATCCCGACCGCGGTTTCAAGAGAGACCAGCCGGGCGGATGGTTTTACAATATCCTGCCTTACATCGACCAGAAAGACGTGTACGCCTGGCCGGACGACAACGATCGCGACACCCTTACTGCGCACCAATTGACGCGTGCCAACGAATTGATCCGCACGCCGCTGAAGATTGCGAACTGTCCCAGCCGGCGTCGTACGGTCTCGTATCCCAAGCCCGCTCATGGCGATACCTGCCAGGGAAAGGGCCCGTGTTGGGCCGCCTACAACGCTGCCGAGAACGATCCGGCAACCAACGTAGCGGCCAGAACCGACTATGCCATCAACGCCGGCAGCCAACCGTGCAACGGGGTCATCCCGGGCCCGGGCAGCTTGAGCGAGGGTGACAACTGGCTCCCCTGCGACAAGTACGATTCCAGTTACGCCGGCGACGTCTGCGTGAAGCGCGGCAGTTGTCTCGGCGAGTGTTGGCCGACGATGCTGGCGCACGACGGTCTTTCGTACCAGCGGAGTGAAGTGCGTCCCACCCTCGTCCGCGATGGCGACATGTGTACGATCATGCTCGGCGAGAAGTGCCTCATGCCCGAACACTACTACAACGGCGAGGATCTGGGCGACAACGAGAACATGTTTACCGGCTACAACCACGACGTTTTCCGCTGCACGGCGTACGTGCCGCAACTGGATCGCAGCGGTGGAGACGAGGACGTGCTCTGGCGGCGCTTCGGCAGCGCCCATCTCTCCGGTTGCCATTTCGCGTTCTGCGATGGCCGCGTTAAGAAGCTCCGCTTCAACATCGACGCAGAGACGTTTCGGCACCTTGGCAGTCGCGACGGCGGCGTACCCGTCGACATGATGCAATTCTAGGCTTTGTCTCAAAACCCGTACGATGGCCTTCCAAGGCCGTCGCTGTTGTGCTTCCCGACGGCCTTGGAAGGCCATCGTACAACTTATCCACACACCTTTTGAGGCAGAGCCTGGTGCTCCGTCTGAGAATCCGTAGGACGGCCCTCCGAGGCCGTCCATTGCTGGTCAGTCTTGCCGTGAAAACACAGGCTCGACGGCCTCGGAGGGCCGTCGTACCATCTGCAGATGACTTTTCAGAGAAGGTCCAGGCATGCATGAACACACCTTACCCCCCTATGCTGGCCGTGGCGAATTGCCCCTTTCGTGTTAAAGACCTCCAATAATTCGCGCCGCAAACCCCTGTTCACAAAGGCAGTTTTCTCCTATCATACACTATAGGAACAGGTGTGGAGGTCTGCCCGCACCCTCTTTTCTCTGTCTCAATTCTTTTGTGATGGGAGGTGTGTCATGTCTACTCATTCATCCTCGCGGCGGCCACATTCCGGCTTTACGTTGGTCGAGTTGTTGGTGGTCGTTACGATCATTGCGATTCTTATCGCGTTGCTGGTGCCTGCCGTACAAGCCTCTCGCGAATCCGCGCGCCGGGCCCACTGCAAGAACAACGTCAAACAGATTGCTGCGGCCATGATCCAGCATCAAGTAGCGCTGGAGCGGTTTCCTTCCGGCGGGTGGGGTCCCCACTGGGTCGGCGAGCCGGAACGGGGAACCGGCCCCGATCAACCCGGCGGCTGGATTTTCAACATCCTCGAGTACCTCGAACAGGATGACCTGCGCAACACCGGGGCGGGATTGTCCGGCACCGCCCGCAACGACGCGATTGCCACGCGGCTCCAGACGCCCCTGCCGGTGTTTCGCTGTCCCACCCGGCGCCCCGTCGACGGCTACATGGATCTGAACGACGCCTACTACCGTACGGCGACGTCGGGCGGCTTGACGGTCCCCGCGGCCGGTCGGAGCGACTACGCCGCGAATTCGGGCGACGCCAGTCTGCGCATTTATCTCACCGAGATTGCCCACCTCCTCGACCCCTATGTTTACGACGACGGCAGCAGCCACGATGGGATTCAGGATGGGCCGTGGATTGCCTATCGTGGGTTTGGCGGCTTTCCGATTGCCGCGATCGGCTTTCCTGCCCTTCCAATCGCCTCTGCTGCCCTCGGTGTACCGGGCGACGATCACGGCGACATCACCGTCCACGCCGATGGAACGCTCACGATCGACGGCGAGAGGATTCTCCCGGGGCTCCTCATACCGGAAATCGCGCTTGGCAGTATCCATACTCACGGTTACAAGATCTACGTGTGCCACGCGCCGCCGGGGAACCCTGAAAACGAGTTCACCATCGAAGTCGACATCAACGCAGTCAAGACACACCTCGACCACCATCCCGACTACTTGGGGCCGTGCGACAGCACCACGATCGATGCCATGAAAGAGCCGACGACCCTTGCCGACGGCGACGACCCCAATTTCCCCTGGGGCGATTCCAACGCCTACAATAGGGGGGTTAGCGGTCAGCGGTCCAGCACTTCGATGGCGGGCGTTCTGGACGGCGCTTCGAACACGTACCTGTGCGGCGAGAAGTACGTGGCTGCCGACCATTACGGAACGGGAAGGGATCCGGGTGACAACCTGAACATGTACGTCGGCTTCAGTAACGACAACCATCGCTGGACCCATCCCAGATTGGCTCCGCCGAAGCAAGATCGCCGCGGGGTGGTCAACCCCTTGGGTTTCGGCAGCGCCCACGCTGCAAGCTTTCACATGGCCTTTGGCGACGGATCGGTCCACCCGATCAGCTACAAGATTGACCCGAACATCCATCGCTACCTGGGATGCCGCGACGACGGCCAGAGAATCCCCCAGGATGAATGGTAGGCCGGCGGCATGATGCGACCCAATGTCGTTTGCTACGAAGAAGACACCCCCCCTGGGGGTCGTCTACGAGTTTTTGGGCCGCGGATCGCTTTGCCAGGTCGTCATTACCCGACAGGACCAACCGGTCGGTATAATCAGTCGCAGGACGCTCTTGCGGTGGTTCCGCAACTCGATGGTCGGCCGGAAAACCCTTCAGCCGGTGTAGCCGTTACGGTTGTCCTGCGGTTTCACGGTCGTTGGTCCTGCGAGTCTGACAAGTACACGATCTCGGCGCGTTATCTTGACCTTGGCAGTTTTGGTGCTGGCGCCGATTTACCCTGCCGGGGTAGCCGACGCCGTCAGACATGATGCCCGAGGGGCGGCACGGCCGATAAGACTGCTAGCAACATTGAAGAAGGGGACGGGTCGTTTTTTCGTTTGGAGACGACGGGAGCACGAACGCATTCTTCCCGAAAAATCGCCTCATCCCCCCTTTCTAATATTCTCGCGAAAGCCGTTCCCACCACCCCTGGACACCCGCCATGTACGTCAAGCTTATTGCCTGCGTCCTTGCCTGGGCCTTCTTCGCCGTCGCTGTGCTGGCATGTCGGATCGCGGTCTGCCAGCGGCGGCAGCAGCGCGAGATGGCGCCGCAATGGGGAAGGGTCGATGGAAGGCATCCCATCCCGGCGTGGCACGTCACGCACGCAGCACACACTCCCCATGCTCAGTCTCGCGTCCGCGAAGTGCGGCAAGTGCGAGTCCGCGGATCTCCGGGCAGTTGGTAGTGACGCCGGTGCCGCTGCCGAACGGAGCGGCCGCACCCGGACAGTATTGCGTATGCCCGCAAAACCGTAACCGCAAAACCACAAAGCCGCGACCGCTGATCGCGCCGAAGCGCGACTGCCGGTCGCGGCTTTTTGTCATGGCAAGACATTGCTGCAACCAGAGTAACGGGCTCCATGCGCCGTCCGCTGCACGATCACTTGTCCCGCCTCGCCACCATGTCTTGCGACTTTGCCGGGAACACTACCCGGAAACCGACGTTGTAAACCGGCTTGTACGGCTCGTAGCGCCATCGCGAAGCCGAAGTGGCAAACCGCATCAGGTCGTTCCAGGAGCCGCCGCGGACGACCTTGGGCCCGGGTGTGGCCGGGTTGTCGCGGCCGTCGGCTGCGTTGTAGGGATACGGCTTGTAGGTGCTCAAGCACCATTCGGCCACGTTGCCGTGCATGTTGTACAGGCCCCAGGCGTTCGGCGCGAACTGATCGCCCTTCGCGGTGAAATGGACGCCGTCGTTGTAGCCGTCTTCGGCTCGGCCGTGGTTCCATCGGCGGGCGGATTCGTCGGCGATGTTGCAGAAGGGCTTCATGCTTTTTGAATAGACGCCGACGTTGTACGGCGTGGCAGTCCCCGCGCGGCACGCCCATTCCCATTGCGCTTCGGTCGGCAGCGTGCATCGCGTGCCCGTCTTCTCGGAGAGCCAGCGGCAGAAGGCCATCGCGCGGGGCCAGTTGATGCGCACAACGGGTAGCTCGGGAGTGTCGATTGCGGTGCCGCGTCGCGAGCGGTCCTTCCAACGCTCGTTGATCACGCCGCTATTGTGTTCCGGATCGAACAGCGCGTATTGCCCGTTGGTCACCTCGAACCGGCCCATGTAGAAGGGTTCCTTGATTTCGACGACGGCCTGGCGGTTTTCGTCGGGGAAGCCGAGGTGGTCGCCGAGAACGAACTTCCCGGCGGGCACAAGCACAAACGGCATCATCACGTCGCCGCCGAGATCGAGGACCTTTTCGACGGCGCCGGCCCGTTCGGCGGCCGCCTGCTGCATCGCGGCGGCCTGCTCGGCCGCGAAGGGCCAGCCGGCCAGCTTCACCGGCGCGGGCGGCTTGGGCATCGGCTTCGGCGGCTCGAACTTTGCCACCGGCGGCAGCGGCGCCGGATTCTCGTCGCGGTCGTCGATGTTCGCGTACAGCTTCTGATACTTCACCCGGCGGTCCACCTGGTCGTCCTTCGGCGGGCGGTGGCTCTCGCGCCAGTTAACCGGGTAAGGGATATTGTAGTCGATCCAGGTATAGAGCCGCTCCCACTCCTCCGGCGTCAGCGTCACGTTGTAGTGTCCCTTCTTGAGCATCTGGACGAGCGTGCTGGTATCGGCCTCGTATTCGGCCGGCTTGGGCATGTGATAATCGCCCTCGTAGCCGGGCCGGCGGACGTACTGCTGCATGGCAATGTAGGCCGGGCTGTAGTGCGACTTCAAGACGTCGCGACTCTTCCGGGCCGTCGGATCGGGTTGGGGGATGTCGTGGAAACGTTTCGCGCGGAGGTCGATCAGCGTGGCTGCGTCGTCGAGAGGTTGTGACGCTGTGGGTTTCGCCGCGGACGGCACACAGAGTGTGCCTGCTACTTTGTAGGGTTTGCCGTTGTGGCAGCCGGCGCAGCGGCGGTCGAGCACCGGCTGCAGCTCGCGGTCGAAGCTGAACCCGCGGGTCGGGCCGTGCCACGGCTCGATCTCCGAGGGGCGCCGATCGACGCCGGCCGTGTTGTACTGGCCCGGCGGCACGTCGTTCTGCTTCTCGTGGCACCCAATGCACGAGAGCACCTCGCCCGGCATGGCCGTGAACCAGCTCCGCATGATCTGCTGTGCCTTGCCTTCTTCGTCCAACGGCTGGACGAAGATGGGCGTGTTCGCCGGCACGCGGAACATCGCCGAACCGTCTTCCCGGACGGGCACAGTGCCGTGGATTTTCTTCACGTCCCAACCGCCTTCGAGCGACGACGCCCGGGTGTCGCCGTTGCCGGCATAGCGGAAATGGTGCGAGCCGATCCGCAGCCGCTTGATCGAGCCGCGGGGGAAGTCCTTCAACCCGGGGCCCTGGTAGATGTCCGGAAGATAGACGACGGCGTCCTTACAGCCGGGGTGGACCCGATCCGGGATGATCGGCGGTACCGACCGCCGCACGATCGGGATCGGCGTCATGTAGCCGCCCCCCAGGATCGGCGTGATGTTGTCGTAGATGTCGGCCAGGCACAGGTCCCACGTCGACCAGGAGTGCTCCTTCATACAAACGAGGAAGTACCTTCCGGCCCCGAGGTTGGTGCCGGGCTCGGCCAGGGGATAGGGGGCGGCGAACTTCGGCCAGACGCGCGTGACCAGTTGATCGAGCATGGTCGGCTCGACGGTCTTGCCGTAGCCGGGGATCTTTTGCACGGCCCCGTCGGCCTCGTGCCGCCCCTTGGCCGGATCGAGCAACAGAAACTCGCCCACCCGGGCGACCCCGTGGTGGCCGGAGACGATGCACGAGATCATGGTCGGGTGGCCGGGGATCGGCCGCGGCCAGTACGAGGCATTGGGCCAGTACGAGTTGCTGCCGTAATACTCCATCTGCCCGGTCCCGTCGGGGTTCATCCGGAACAGCAACCGGCTGAAGTAGTGGGGCGTGTCGGTGTATTCCCACCGGGTGTAGAGCACCCGCCCGTCGTGCATCACGGTCGGGTTCCAGTCGTGGTCCTGGTCGAAGGTCAGCCGTCGCTCGTTTTCGCCGTTGGCGTCGATCAGGTGGAGGTTCCCGACGTTCCCCCCGCCCGTACACGGGACCGCTTGCTCGCAGGCGTTGCTGACGCAGACGATTTTGCCGCTGGGGAGATAACAGGCGTCGTAATGCTTTACGGGGCAGTCCTTCTTGGTGACCTGCCGCAAGTTGCCGCCGTCGATGCCGATCTCGTAGATGTGCGAACCGTCGGAGAAGAGGACCTTCTCGGCGCTGAAGTGGAGGTCCATGTCGCTGATCTGGCCTTCATGGATGACGGTGATTTCGCCGTCGGGTTTGACGGGTGAAAGGACGACCATTTTTTCGCCGATGCGGTTTGCCCCGCCCCAGTTGCTGCCGAACCGGGGGCTGCCGTAGGCCAGCAGGAGCTTGTCGAATTTCAAGAGCGGGTTGGCCAGCAGGATTTCCCGCCCGGCCTCCTCGATTTCCTTCGCCAGCGAGGCGGCGACCTCGACCGCCCCCGGTCGGCCGGCGACTGCGAGGCCGAGAATCTTGACAACTTTCTTCTCCATCTCGGCGATGTGTTTGAGATGCTTGCCGGCTTCGGGGTAGCGATTGCCGAACGTCTCGCGCTGGTCGTCGACGGCAAGCCGCATCGAGCGGACCTTGGCGGCGACCGCGACGGTGTCGTCGAGCGCGGCGAGCCGGTAGTAGAGCTTGCGGAGTTCTTCGACGCCGAGTTCGGGCGCGAGTCCGCCCTTCACTTTCTCCACAAGGGCGACGATCTTCGGTTGGATCCCCGCCAGGACCATGGCCTTGATCCCTTCCGCTTCGGCCAGGTTCTTTTCAAGTTGCTCCAGCCGCTTCTTGATGGCCGCCCGGTAACGCGGCGCGAGATACTCGTCGGCGTGGCCGGGGAACCAGCCCTCGACGGATCGGGCGCGGGGTTGATAGCCCCAGATGCCGTCGTCGCGCTCCCAGCGTATCTGTGCCCGGGAGACCGGATCGGCGAACATGGCATCGACCTGATCGGCCAGTTCCTCGCGGCGTTTGATGCGCTGATTGATCTGACCGGCGCCGAGCCGGTTGGATTGCGGCTGCGGCTGAAAGTAGAATCGCCGCCGGCCCTCCTTGTCTGGACTCAACTCCATCAACGCCTGGCAATCGCCCGACACCTCGCTGATCTCGGAACCGCTGCCCTGGAGCGCAAACCCCCGCTGGACCTTGTGGTTGCGGCGCGCGGGCAGCCATTGAAGACGGCCGCCGTCGGCATGAAACTGTACGACCAGCCCGCGTTTTCTCTCGAGCGGGACGGTGAACCGCGCCGGACGGCACAGATAGATCAGGCTCTTCTCGTCGGCCCCGCCGCACCCCTTCAGATCGTGGATCTTCCCGTCGACCAGGTCTTCCCGCTTCTCCCAGCGGATCTTCTTGCCGTCGGCGGTGGTGTACGTCTTCGCCAGGTCGATCTTCGTCGCCTCTTTGAGTTCCTTGTAGATCGGGTCCCTGCGGCCGATCGGCCCCAGGATGTGCCAATCGCCGAGGATTGCGCTGTCGGCATAGGTGGCCATTCGGTCGCGGGCGAGTTCCCACCGCTGGAGTTCCTCGCGGGCGGCGATCATGGTTTCGTGCAGCGTTTTCTTCTTCTCGAACTCGGGTTTCTTCGGCAGTTTTGCATAGGCCTGGCGGACGGCGATCTCGTCGGCTGAGCGGGCGAGCACGTCGTCCTTGGCGCCGAGGACTTCAATCTCGTTGACGCACGCGCTGCTCGTGGCTTTGCTCTTCTTTTTGCCGGGGTCGCCGGCGGCCGTCTTGTAAGTCCGCCAGAAACGGAACTCAACCCAATCGACGTTCTCGGCCAGCGGCCGGCCGTGGTCGTTCACGAATCGGCTTTCGAAGCCGCCGCGGTCCGGGCCGATCACCGTGTCGCCGGTCGTCAGGTTCGGCTCCTTGGGGAAAGCCGGTTGCTTGCCCGGCGTCTTGGCGTTGTTTGCCCAGCGGACCTCGTAATCCTGGTTCGCCCGGCTGTCGCCGTTGAAACTGAATACGGCGATTTCCCGGATCGTCTTCGGCTCGCCGAGATAGAAGGTTGCCACGGTCGGCTTGCCATTGACGCCCAGGTGTCCTCTTCCGCGGTATTCCCCGGCGCTGCCGTCGGCAAGGCGTTCGACCGGCGACGGCCTACGATCGAGCAACAGGCCCACTCCGCGGCGCCCGAGCAGATTTCGATCGGCCTGCGAGCGGATCTGCTTGTCGAGTTTCGCGAACCCGTCTTCGGAGTTTTCCCAGCTCCGGGTCTTCATCTTCGCCCCGGCAAGGGCCGGCGACGCGGAAACGGTGAAGACGACCAAGATCGCAACGGACAGAGCGACTTGCTTTCGCACGGTACAACTCCTTCGCGGCGGGCCCCGGCAATCCATTCCAACACTGTTCAGAGCTTTGAGAGCCAAATCGCCGGGTAATCATTTTGGGGGGAGGGCGTAGTGGCAGGATCAGCTTCTATTGTAGCAGATTCGCGAGAGAAAATGCAAGTTGGAGGCCTCCCAATCTGGCAGAATACCGCGCTGGTATGGTAGGATCGGTAGAGAGGAGGACCACCCATGGCCAACGTTGTTGACATAGACCGCGCCGCAGAACGCCTCGATGAAGCCTGGACCGCCGCCGATCTGGTCGAGCGGTTCGGGGCCATTCCGCTTTGGCGTATCCGGCAGGAACCGGCCCCCGGCACGGCGACGGAAAACGATGTGATCGAAATCCACGATCGCGAGGACCGGCTCTGTGAACTGGTAGAAGGCGTTTTGGTGGAGAAAACAGTGGGAAGCTACGAATCATATCTGGCGTTGTTGATTGGTCATTTTCTCACAGCCTACGTTCGCGAGCACAGGCTTGGAATCGTGCTTGGTGCGGACGGTATCATGCGGCTGATGCCTGGTCTGATACGGATTCCGGATGTCTCGTTCATTTCCTGGGAACGCCTGCCGAACAAGAAGGTCCCTCGCGATCCGGTCGCCGATCTGGCGCCCGACCTGGCGGTTGAAGTCATCAGCAAGAGCAACACGCCCAAGGAAATGGACCGCAAGCTGCACGAGTATTTCGAGGTGGGCGTCCGCCAGGTGTGGTACATCTACCCGAAGTCCCGCGAGGTTCACGTCTTCGGCGCCCCGGAAAAACCCGGCGTCCTGACCGAAGGACAAACGCTCGAAGGCGGAGATGTCTTGCCCGGCTTTCAACTCGAACTAAAAACACTCTTCGCCGAACCGGCCGAGGGGGACGCACGCCCATAACTACGCGTGGAGCCGAGATCCACTCGCGTGCCGTTCGCTGCCCCGCCACACCAACGGCGGTGCCTTCCTATAAAGCCGCGACCGTTGGTCGCGACGGCGTCTGTGAGAGCATCACGCTCGCGTGAGTTACTCAACGAAACGGCACAAATAACGGCGATCGTCTGCAAGCGTTGTTTTTGGGGGCATAACCGATCACTGGCGCAGGGCGCGACCGACGGTCGCGGCTTTATATAAGAAACGCTACACGCATTGCGGTCGGGCCAACGGCACTGGAATCAGTGCGAAGCACGTGCCCGGGAACGCCGTTTCGGCTTCGTCGTGCTCCAGTCTTTCGTGAGCGACTCGAAGATCTCCGGTGACTCATAACGAATGACATGTTGATCTTCCTGCATGGGACCGATCAGACCGCGAAAGACGGGCAATCCGCGCAGGTGCAGATCGGTGCTGCAATCGTCCACGCCGATCTGGGAGTGCCGCTTCTGAAGCGCATCCTGGCTGTCGTAGTCGCGAATACTGATCTGGCCGTCGCTGCCCCGGGTTACGACGCGAAACGTGTGTTTCTTCATGCAGGTTCCTC
Organism: uncultured Planctomycetaceae bacterium; assembly: GCA_964547995.1. Lineage (GTDB taxonomy): Bacteria > Planctomycetota > Planctomycetia > Pirellulales > Thermoguttaceae > CAZJRB01. The sequence goes on from CAZJRB010000005.1 coordinate 60,929, forward strand.
GGTCCTCTTCGGTCATGCTATATTGAAGCTATCGGTTCCCCCGGATACCTCGGGGGAAGCATTTTGTTGAGGGCCACACAGCGGTATCATTCCCAAGAACCCCTATTATCGAGCACCGCACCCGTCCTCGCTACGAACCTCTCCGTCAGCGGGTCCGAGAGGTTCGGTTGCATCAATTGTGCCGACTAGATCCTCCGGGAGACGCGGAACACCTCCGGCACGCCCGTCCCAGGTTGGGGAGAGATTGCCTATTTTGCCAAGGAGGGCTGCGGGGTTGGGCTGCCCGGCCTCACCTTCCTCTTGCCAATTGGGGGCACGGGACCTACACTTAGGATCGGTCGAGAAACAATGGTCGTAGGACGGGTCTCCTGACCCGTCTCCTTCCCTGACGAGTCGGGAGACCCGTCCTACAAATGCGGCAGTTATTTCTCGAACGGTGTTTAGCGGTTCGGCACGAACTTTGCTTCAGGGAGCCGATGACCAGGAAGGTAATCCTCGACGTTGACCCGGGCATCGACGACGCAATGGCGTTGTGTATTGCGTTGTTCGACCCGAAGTTGGAGGTAGCGGCAGTTACCGCAACGGGCGGGAATTGCCCGCCTTCCCAGGCCACGCGGAACGTCCAGGCGATCATCGAGCAACTCGATCCGCCCCGCCTACCCCGGCTTGGGGCGGCTTCTATGCCGGACAACGGATTGCCGGTCGACGGGCGGCATTTGTACGGGGTTGACGGGCTCGGCGAGACCAACTTTCCCGTGGCCGAACGCCAGCGCATACACCCCTCCGAGAAGATCATTTGCGACGAAATCCGGGAAGCGCCGGAAGGGACGGTCACGATTGTCGCGCTGGGCCCCTTGACCAATATCGCCAGGGCGCTGGCACGCGACCCGGAGTTGGCCTCGATGGTCGGGCAGATCGTGATCACGGGTGGAGCGGTTTTGGGGCCGGGAAATATTACCCCCGTCGCCGAGTTCAACATCTACTGCGACCCGGCCTCGGCCCAGGCCGTCTTTCGGTCCCCGTCGACCAAGACGCTCGTCCCCTTGGACGTGACCAATCGCGTGGTTCTCAGCTACGATCTGTTCAATCAGCTTCCGGACGAAACAACTCGGGTAGGGCGGTTTCTTCACAAGGTGCTTCCGCCGGCGTTCCGCGGCTATCGCCAGCAGTTCGGCCTGGAAGGAATCCATGTACACGATACGGTTGCGCTGATGTCGGTCCTCCACCCGGAGTTGTTCGAGACCACCGAGATGGCCGGCGACGTCGAGACCAGCGGCGAGCTGACCTCCGGCATGACCGTCTTCGACCGCCGCGGGGTGCCGATTTGGCGGCACAATATCGACCTCGTCACCGATATGCGAACCGACGCGGTGGTTGATGCGATTGTCCGCGGGATTGAGAACGCGGCGGAAAAGGCGGTGTAGCGGTGTAAGGGCGAGAGGGAAGAAGGAAGAATATCGTCCCCGGGGCGGCAAAGCGCCTATTTCCGGAACTTGCTGCGATCGCCGACGGTCACCTCGATTGTCAACGTCTTGCGCTCTCGCCAGATCAACAGCGGGACCTTAACGCCGACGCCGGTGAGGCTGACGAGGTTCACCAGGTGGGCATCATCCTCCACCTGGATGCTGTTGAACTCGAGAATCACGTCACCGACGCGGATGCCGGCGGCTTGGGCGGGCGATTTGCTCGTGATTCCGGTGATGCGGGCGCCCGTCGGGCAAGGCAGCCCGATCTCCGCCGCCACGGCCGATCCGAACGTGGAATCGAGGTTGACGCCCAGGAATGCCCGGGTGACCTTGCCGTGTTCGATCAACTGGCGGCCGACAATCATGAACATGTTGATAGGGATGGCAAAACCGATTCCTTCGTTTCCGCCCGAGTTGCTGGCAATCGCCGTGTTGATGCCGATGACCTCGCCGCGGAGGTTGATCAGCGGTCCGCCGCTGTTGCCGGGGTTGATCGCGGCGTCGGTTTGCAGAAAATCCTGAAACCGCAGCGATTCATCGCCGAGCTCCAGATCGCGCCGGCCCTTTGCGCTGATGATGCCGTATGTGACCGAATGGCTCAAGCCGAACGGGCTTCCGACGGCCAGCACGAAATCGCCGATTTCCATCGTGTCGCTGTTGCCCACCTCCGCCGCCACCAGATCGGACGCCGCGACCGACATCACGGCGATATCCGTATCGGCGTCGGTCCAGACCTTCGTCGGATGGATCTGGCGCCCGTCGGCCAGCTTGAGCTTGATGCCCTTGGGCGTCGAATTGTCCACGACGTGGCGGTTTGTCAGGACGTAGTGTTTTCCTTTCCAGAGGATGATCACGCCGGAGCCGGCCTCTTCCACCTCGCGTCGCGGATAGCCGCGGCCGGAGCGGGTGGGTACGTTGGCCTCGATATGGACGACGGTTGGGCCGATGAGTTTGGCCACGGTCTTGACCACCGCGGCCTGGGCCTCGAGCACGGTGGCGTGCTTTTGGAGCTTGCGGTATAGTTCGGCCCTTTCTTGCGCGGCGATGGGACCTCCCCGTCCGAGCGCCGCCTGGATTGCCTCCTGGCCTTGCGCGGGCGGCAAACCCGGAACGGCCGGCAGAAAAGCCAGCACCCAGCCGACCATAATCGCAGAAGTCGCAGCGGTTGATCGAAGGAAAGACAATCGGGGCATGGGTTGCCTCCTGGTGAGTCGCTTCTGCCCTGTCGAGCCGTGGTCGCCTGTCCCATTGCACCGCCGGCAAAATCTACGCGTAATCCAAGTCTACTCGCGCCGGCGGCAAAAATCAAGAAACGTCGAGTTCGATATCACTAATTGACAGATCGGTATCGGTGGCGGGCACATCCAGCAGGCGACTCCAGTCGACGTCGGCGGGTGACGAAACCCCCTGGCGCTCGGCCTCGCGCTGACACTTGATGCAGTACGTCGCATACGGCAAGGCATTCAACCTCGCGACGGGGATATTCGTCCCACAACCCTCGCATATTCCGTAGTGCCCGTCGCGCATTCGTTCCAAGGCGTACTCGATTCGCTCGAGTTCGCGGCTTTCGACCTCGGCCAACTGGTAGCTGATCTCGCCTTGGGCTGAATCGAGCGCAGCGTCGACGACGTCGCCGGAGGTCTGTGTTTGAAGCTCCCTCAGCATGCTCAAGTCACCGGCCAGGGCCTGTCGCAACGCATCGCGTCGTTTGACCAGCACCTGGCGCATATTCAGGATCGCGTCTTTGCGGCTCATGGGACCCTCACCTTGGGGTGATCCTGGCCGGGCTGAAGGATTTTGCCCCCCTCAGGATAGCCATTTGAACCCCTCTTCTGTTCTCGATTTAATAGTATTTACCACCAAACTATAGTACGCAAGTTGTGTGAAGGGGATCATACCCCCTTTCCGCTACCTGGGCATTTCTTCGTAAGCTATTACCTTTCAAGAACTTACGACTGTGCGTCGGGCCCCTGGCCGACCTGAGGATAAATCGGTGGCCAACAGGCCCAAACGGCATTGCTATCGGATAATCGACAAAACCCGCAAAGATATACAGCCGTTTTTTCGTAAACCTACTGAAAATGGATCGCCTCATACTACTTTGGTCTACCCCCGGGCGTACGCTAGCGCAGTAGAGCATTTGCACTTACCCCAGTTTACCAGGTGAACCATCTTATGACTGACGTGCTCACGTCTCCGTCTGCATTAGACGTTCCGACCGGCGATTTGGTTCTCCGAGTATGCGAATCGTCGGGCGAGGATCGCCTGGTGCGGCTGAAATCGCTGAAATGCTCGATCGGTTCCGGTTGGCACTGTACGCTGCGACTCGGCACACACGAGGGTCAAGGAGTGAACAGCTTGATTCTTCAGGGACCGGAGGGGACCATCATACGCTGTTCGTTGCCCGACGTGCAGCTTAACGGCCGCCCCTTTACCGGGGCCGATCCGGCGCCCGGCGATTGGCTGAGCATCGGACCGGTCGAGTTGGAGGTGCTCGAGACGCTCCCGCTCGAATCGGCCGAGGATGGCGAAGAATCGATTGACCAGTACATGTCGCGCCTGATGGAACGGGTTCGGGCAAGCACCGACGAGCCGGCGGTGCTGTCCTGCTCCCCGCCGGAAGACGAGCAGACCCCTCAGACGGCGGTGCCTTCCGGGACAGACGTGGTCCCTCACCCGTTGAAGTCTCGACGACCGGATTTGGAGCGGATGTCGCCTCGTGCGGTGGCTCCTGAGAGCGAGTCCGGCTTGTCGGCCATGCGCGAGTTGGCGAATTTTTCAGCCAGAAGTGCCATCTCGCACCATCGCCGGCGGAAGTTGATCCTCACCTCGCGCACCAAGTTGGCGGTTGCCGGCATAGGATTCGCTTGCTGCGGCGTCCTTGCGTGGCTGTGGTGGAAAGCAGGTAGCGGAATGCTCGGTTTCTATGCTGCGGCCGTGAGCTGCTTCATTGCCGTCTTCTGGGGGATCGAGTATATCATCGCCACCATCCGCATCATGCGCAACAGAAGCCGCCGTGATCGGGGGTAGATAGGGTTGCGTGATCCTGGGAATTCTCCGTCTACTTGGGGCCGCCTCCCGAAGGGTGGCGGTGGACTTTGGAGTTTCCCGAATCGTGCAAGTCCATTTAGAACCCCCGTGCCGTCTTCACGTCGTCGAAGTCGGTCAGATGGTACTCGATGCCGACGTAATCGAGCACACGGCACAGCCCGCGCAGGGCAACGCCCATCCCGTCGGGGCCGCTGAAGCCGCCGAACTGCCCGCCGCCTTTCACATGGGGTTCCAGATCGAGGAACACCCCTGGAATGCCGCGACGCTTCAACTTCCGCTCCAGCTTGGGCATAACCTGCGCGAAATCCCGCAAGATTGCCTCATGGGCGCTGTCGCCCATATCGGCCGGGACGAAGTTCGCCAGCTTGTCCTCCTCGACGTGTCCGCCCTTGACCGTTACTTGCGGGTCGCGGTAGTCCTTGATGTGCAACCAACCGAGCCCGGCCCGCATCGCCCGGTACTGGTCGAACAGCTCGGCCGGCGAGTACCCCTGCACGATGACGTTGGCGGCGTCGAAGATCAGGGCCATGGCCGGGTGGTTCACCTGCCGGTGGATCTTGGCCAAGGTGTAGCCGTCCGCACCGACCAGGTTCGCCTCGATCTCCAGCCCGAACGTCAGGTCCGACCGGTGGCACACCTCGGCGATTTGGCCCAACTGGTCGACCGCCTGGGCGAGATGGTCCTGCGGGTCGGTCCCCTTGGGATGGTAGAAGGAGAAGCCGCGGATCAGCTTTGCCTCGAACGCGTGGGCGAGGTCGCACGCCTTTTTCACGTCGCCGTTGAGATACTTCTTGAAGGGAATGTACCGGTTCTTTGTGCCGTCTTTGACGTCCAACAGCTTGACCTTGCCGATGGGCGAGCCGATCGACGAGACGTTCAGCCCGTATTCGTCTTGAAGGTGCCGGACCTTGCCGATCTCCGACTTGGTCAGCTTCATCACGTTCTTGATGCCGCCGCCGACGTCGATGAACCGGATGCTGTAGTACTGCAACCCGATCGCGGAAAACGCGGCAAATTGCTGAACGGCGGTCTTCTGGTTGGCGGCTTCGTCGGCGAAACCGGAGAGGATCACTCGCGGATTGGCGGTCATGGCAAAGTCCGTGGGGCAGGGGGGGGCGGACCGGGTAAACGTCAAAAAGGATATTTTGATGCCTCCGGCGCCATAACACAAGGGGGTAAAGAAATGAGGCATCGCTGCCGTTGATTTTCCCGGGCAAATCGGTCATGATCGAACCCCGGGCACTTACCCCCGGTTCAGGCATGCCGTGAAAGAAGATACCCCGACCGATCTCCAGTTTCTCGTACCCATCTTCAGCGCAGTAGCGGTCGCGCTCAACCTGATGCTGCTGGTGTGGCTTTCTCACGTCGCAACCGTCCAGCGGCCCCGGATGCTCGCGCGATTCGCCGAGGCCGAAGTGCAGCTCCCGGTGGTCACACGGCTGGTCTTCTCGATTCCCAACACGCTGTTCCTGGCCGTTTTTGTCGCCGTCGGCGGATTGCTGGTCCTAAAGGATCGCCAAACCAGCCGCAAGGCTCGCCATGAACATGGTCATCGGCCTGGGCTTGCTGTTGCTGGCGGCGGTGCTTGTGATGGCGATGACGCTGCCGAAGACGTAGGGTGGGACAAGCGCAGCGCCGGCCCACCACTTGCACTGGTGGGCCGGCGCTGCGCTTGTCCCACCCTACGTTTCTCGTAATTCCCTGCCCGCCTCGAACGACGCCGTGACCGTGGTGGTAATCCCCCCTCGGGCGGTGAAGGCAGCGACGAGCTTCACCCGGCGGGGTTCCAAAACCGCCACAAAATCCTCCAGAATCCGGTTGGTTACGTTTTCGTAAAAAATGCCCTCGTTGCGGAACTTCTGGAGATAAAGCTTCAGACTCTTCAGTTCGACGCACCTGGCCTCGGGGACGTAGCTGAACGTAAGTGTCCCGAAGTCCGGCTGGCCCGTCTTGGGGCAGACCGACGTGAACTCCGGGCAGACGATCTCGATCGTGTAATCGCGGCCCGGGAATTCGTTCTCGAAGGTCTCCAGGATATCGCGAAAATTCTCACTCACGTGCCGGCTCCTTTCACAATTCAGGTGATTCTGTCATGATAAAGCGTTTAGAGGGAGGTGGCCAGTCTCAGAAGCCCCAAAGGGGCGGCCGTCAATAGCCAGGGGCGTGAGCCCCTGGGGTGAAGGCTATCCCAGACTCTTGAGCCCTGAAAGGGCGACAGTGGCGGTGACTGGCGGCCTTCTATCGCCCCTTTGGGGCTTCCCATCAACCATGCAACTGTCCACCAGGGGCTTACGCCCCTGGCTATTGGCTATCGCCCCTTTGGGGCTCGAAGAAGATGTCGCGACCTGCTGTCATCCTGCTGTCCGGGGGGCTCGATTCCGCTACCGCTGCGGCGATCGCCCGGGCGGAAGGGTTCGTGCTGTCGGCCCTGACGGCCGATTACGGCCAGCGGCACCGGTGTGAACTGGAGGCCGCCCGCCGGGTGGCCGATGCGGTCGGGGTCGAGCGGCATGTGATCACGCGAGTCGATCTCGCGGCATTCGGTGGGAGTGCCCTGACCGACGCAATTGACGTGCCCAAGGATCGTAACGAAGACAAAATGGCCCGCGACATCCCGGTCACGTACGTCCCCGCCCGGAATACCGTGCTGCTGTCGCTGGCGCTGGCCTACGCCGAAGTGGTCGAGGCCGCCGACGTCTTCATCGGCGTCAATGCCGTCGACTACAGCGGCTATCCCGACTGCCGGCCGGAGTATATCGCGTCGTTTGCCCGCCTGGCCAACCTGGCCACCAAAGCGGGCGTCGAGGGACGCCTGAAGTTCACGATCCGTGCCCCGCTAATCGACATGACCAAGGCCCAGATCATCCGCCGCGGAACCGAACTCGGCGTTGACTACGCCCTGACGCACTCGTGCTACGACCCCAATCCCGAAGGGCTAAGCTGCGGCCGCTGCGACGCCTGCCGCTTGCGGCTCCGCGGCTTTGCCGAAGCGGGATTGGAAGATCCGTTACCGTATCAGAAGAAAGATTGAACGCTGTCTGTTGAAATGTTGATGTGTGAGAGGGGAAAATGGGAAGGGGGAGAAATGGGAAATAAGAATGATTCAATATCTTGATTCCCCCTTTTCCCCCTTTCCCATTTTCCCGCATTACACGCTGACCCCTAAACCCCAGTCCCTAGCCCCCAAACCATGCGAGTTGCCGAGATTTTCCGATCGATCCAAGGCGAAGGACGCTTGACCGGCGCTGAGAGCATCTTCGTGCGCACCAGCGGCTGCAACCTCCGCTGCCGGTGGTGCGACACACCCTACGCCTCGTGGACGCCGGAAGGGGAGGACCTTTCGGTCGAGGAAATCGCCGGGCGGGTTGAAGAGCTTGCGACGGCAACCCCCGAAGAAGGTACTGCGCAAACACCGTCGGCGCGACCGACGGTCGCGGCTTTATGGTCTGATGGTGAACGGTCGGAAGGGCCCGTCTCGCACGTCGTGCTGACCGGCGGGGAGCCAATGCTGTTTGCCGAGCTGATTCCGCTGACGGCCGGACTTCGCCGCACGAAGATGCACGTCACGATCGAGACGGCCGGAACCCTCTATCTGCCGGTCGCCTGCGACCTGATGTCGATCAGCCCGAAGCTCTCCAATTCGACCCCGCCGGCCGACCGGGACGCCCGGTGGACGTGGCGGCACGAAACGAACCGGCGTGCGCCCGAGGTGGTCCGCCGATTGATCTCGGAGCACGACTACCAACTGAAATTCGTCGTCGGCAACCTGGAAGACTGCACGGAAGTGGAACGTTACCTGGCCGACTTCCCCGAAATCGACCGGAGTCGTGCGATGCTCATGCCGCAGGGAACGAAACAGCAGGAGTTGGCCGCAAGGGCCGAGTGGCTCGAACCGTACTGTGCCGAGCACGACCTGGCGTATTGCCCCCGGCGACAGATTCAGTGGTTCGGGTCCGCGCGCGGAACATAAAAGGCTCGGGATTCCCCAGGAATCCTTCAATATTCCGCGGGGCAGAGGGCCTCTCGCGTGCAGTAGATGTCCTGGTGGATTTCCTCGCGATGGATGGGGATTTCGCGCGGCCCGGCAAACCCGAGCTTCACCCGGTCGCCCCGCACCGCGAGCACGGTCAATTCGATTTCCCCGACGATAACCCTCTCCCCCCGTTTTCGGCTGAGAACCAGCATGATTTTACCTTCCTTGTTTCCCGGAGGCTCCTTGCCCGTGTGTTGCTGGAAAGGGATACGCAATCAGGCCGCCGGAGGTTCGCTCCAAAACGCACACAAGGATCCGGCGACAGCGGTGCTAGCGTTCCTCGCGCAGTGCCCCCAACAGCGGGGCGTCGAGCGTGGCTCGCACGGCCACCGACCCGGCCGCCAGACCGGCTGCGAGCACCACCGCAAGCGTCACGGCCAGCGACGTCCAGGGGATGGAAGCCGCCCGCGTCAGCAGGTGCGGCAGGATGGCGATTAGGGCGGCAATGACACCCACGCCCAGCCCGGCGAGCAGCAACAGGGCGTTTTCCGCGATGACCATCACCGCCAGCGACCGGCGGCGGAAACCGGTTGCCCGCAACAAGGCCAACTCGCCGCGGCGTTCCAGCACGTTGCGCAACTGGACGGCCGCCAGGCCGATCGTCCCGAGCAGCAGCCCCAATCCGCCCAGGCTCCGGAACGTCGACAGATACGTGTTCTGCACGGCCAGCAGGGCGGCCATCCGCCGCCCGGTCGTCTCGCACGCCAGGCCGTAGTCGGCCAGTTTGCCGTCCAGGGCGTTTTGCACGGCCGTCGCTTTCCCGGGCGGCGCCGCGATCAGGAAAAACCGATAACCGCTCACCTCGGGGAAGTGTTTCGCGAAGTCCCTCTCGCTGATGAGCAGATCGCCTTGGAAAATGCCGGCCGAGAGCAGCCCGACAATCTTCAGCCGAAGGGGTTTGCCGCGGCCGTCGGTCACCTCGTAGATGTCCCCAATGCCGCCATACAAGTGCAGCATGTACGTGGCGGTGTTCTTCTCGAGCACGACGGGAATCGTGGGGATACCGGCGCCGGCGGAGGAAATCTCTTTCTCCAGAAGCAGCCAGGGATTCCGCTTTTCCTCGGGCGTCGACGCCGCAGAGGCCGCCCATGCGAAGCCCCCGCGGTCAATAAACTTCTTCGGAAGCCCCAGCACCGGCGGCTGCCGCGGCTTGTAGAGATTCAGACAAGTGGCGTCGTCGCCCGATTCCACCCGCAGAGCGAACGTCTTTGCATCGGCCATCGGTTTCGAGTCCTCCTCGGAGAACCCGAGATCGGCCCGGCCGTCGGGTGTGTTGAGGTCCTGGTAGATCGGTCGATCGCTTTCGGCGACCAGGGCAAACCCGCCGTTGCCGCTTTCGAGCGACGGCGACTGTTCGCTCGGGTCGAGATGGAACGCGCTGACGGCCACAATCAGAAAACAGGCCGAGGCGACCAGTCCGATCGTCAGCGTGCTCCGGCCGGGGTTTCGGGCGGCGTTGCGCAGGGCCATTCGCCCAAGGTTCCCGCCCCCGGCGGCGACGGCCGGGCCGGTCGTGCCCGACCGCAGAGACGCCCAAACGAGCGTCAAGCCGGCCACCAGAACCATGGCCCCGACGCCGAAGAAGGCGCCCGCCTGAATCTCTTCGCCGATGCGGGTGGCAAGCAGCCCGAACAAAACCGAGGCGACAAGCACAACGACGGCAAGGATGCCGGCGTAGCGGGAACGCCCGGCAAGCCAGGCGCGGGCGTCGGTCGTTTGCCCGGCCAGGAGCGTGCGGGCGGAGAGCCGCTTCGTTCCGCGGACGGCCCAGACAATTGCGAAAAGCGCGACGACGATCCCGCTTGCGAATCCGACCGCCAGGCTGGTTGCCGTCACGTGCAGCCGCAAAAACGGGGTCACGATTGCCGGGAGCCACCACGTTTGCAGCCCCAGGAGCATCAACGCCGCGTAGCCGACGCCCAACGGCATCCCCAGCAGACTCCCCAGCATCGCGACGCACAGCCCCTCGCCGGCCAGAAGCCTTGCGATCTTCCGCCGGGGGAAACCAACCGCCGCGAGGATTCCCAGTTCGCTCGCGCGGCGGTCGATTCCCAAACGGAACAGCAGCGCCACGAGCATCATGGCCGCGATGATAATGAAGAAGCTGAAACAGAGGAACAAGACGTCGAACGGCGTGGCGCCCGACGAGGCGCCGAGCCCTTCGCGCTTCACCGGCTGGAAAGCGAATCCCAACGCGGCCGGATTGAGTTTTAATTGGCTGCGCATTTGTTCGATCGCCGTTCCCGCCGGCGGCACAATCCGCAGCGACGTCACGCCGCCGAACCTGCTTCTCCACAAGCGCCGCCCGACGGCCGGCGAGACGAATGCCTTCGGCGTCGCGCCGTAGTTATCCCAATACTTTTCGTCCTCCGGGCGGATCCGCCCGGCGTCGAACGGGAACGGCGGGTCCCAATCGGCCATCGAGAGTTCGTTGGTCACCCCGGGGACCTCGGGCGTGAAGTCGCGGTCGGCGACCGCACCGGTCAGTTCGGCAATCGCTGCGAGTTTCAACTCGACGGTCTTCTCGCGGAGCCGGCCGTGGGTGCTTTCCGGCTCGAAATAGGTGACGCGGATTGTCTCGCCCGGCTTTGCCTTTAACTCATCGGCTGCCCAGGAGTTCAGCACGATCGCGCCGTCGGGGATCGGGAATCGGGAATCGGGGATCGGTTTGCCGTCGGGTGTGAGAAACGGCCCCAGCGGCGGCTTCTCCGCCAGGTTCACCGCCGTGATCGTCGAATACGGGATCTCGCGGTCGCCGCACGCGATCGTGTTGGCCAGGTAGGTCAGCGCCGGCTGGATGGTGTCGCCGGTCAGAGAACGCTCGATTTCCTTGACGGCCGCCGGCGGCATCAGCATCCGATTCGACGTGACGTTGAAGTATCCGCGGGGCGTCTGCTTGAGCGACAGGCCGAAGTCTTCGAGCGTCGGGCGAAGCGACTCTTGCAGCAGCCGGTCGGCGTCGGGTGAAGGGGCCGTCTCGCTGTCGTCACCCGCCACGAAGATGGCGTTGATCCGATCCGTCTGATCGAGCCGGTCCTGCAACGCCGCGAGCGAAATGTACGCGTTGTAAGGGAGCTGCTGCGACGGCCGCAAGGTGAAACGCCCGAGCCCTTCGGCCGGAACGATCTCGCTGACCGTCCAGCGGGTGCTGCGAATGGTTTCGTCTCTTCGGCCCAACGGGCTATCGGCTGGAATGGTCCCCTCATTGGGAAGCCTTGCCAGCACGGCGTCGCCCACCTTCACGCCAAGCCGTTCCGCCAGTGGCTGATTAAGGAAGATCTCCCGCCGCTTGGGCAACTGCTTGGGGCCGCCGGACCCAAGCCGCCAGAACGATTCGTCACAGCCGAGCAGGTTGACGCGGTTTGCCCGGCGCGGCGATTCGGTGTCCGTGTTTTGCAGACTTGCCCTCAGCAAGATTGCCGGCACCGCGTCGGCAAAATGCTCCTTGAACTGCGGCTCGGCGGCAAGTTCCTCCGCAAGCTGCTCGCGGAAGAACTGCTCGGCGACCAGCACGTCGTCAATCCGGCCGAGGCGGTCGAGCGTCAGGTGGCGCAGGCTTCCCCGCATCGAATCGCCGACCAGCAGCGCCCCGGTCAGCACGGCCGCCCCCGCCGCCACGCCGCAAGCCACCGCAAGGTTCACGCGCCAGTGGTGCAAGAGCGAAGCAAGGATCAGGCGGAGTGGGGACATGGTGGTGAGTAACGGGTACTGAGTACTGAGTACTGAGTGTTGAGTGCTGAGTGCTGAGTGTTGAGTGCTGAGTACTGAGTGTTGAGTGCTGAGTGTTGAGTGCTGAGTGTTGAGTGCTGAGTGTTGAGTTGAGTGGTAATGGATCGTTTTGTTTGGACAAACGCCCCCCGACTGCGTCGGGGGGGTTCTGACGTTGCGCCTGCTACTTCCACTTCGAATTGAACTACTTCAACGCCCCGTCATCAAGTTCCATTTTCCGGCCCATCATGCCGGCGAGCCGCTCGTTGTGCGTGACGACGATCAGCATCATTCCCTCTTGCCCCTGCAATTCGAGCAGCAACTCGGCGACGCGGCCGGCGGTGGTGCGGTCGAGATTGCCGGTCGGCTCATCCGCCAACAGCAAGGCAGGACGGTTGACCAACGCCCGGGCAAGGGCCACGCGCTGTCGCTCGCCGCCGGAAAGCTCGGCTGGCCGGTGGTCGAGCCGTTCGCTGAGGCCGACGCGTTCCAGCAGATTTCTCGCCCAGTCGACCGTCTCACCGCTCACCGCCCCGGCGGCCACGGTCGGTACCAGCACATTTTCCATGACTGTACACTGCGGCAGCAGATGATGGTCCTGGAAGACGAACCCGATCCGGCGGTTGCGGAACGCGGCCAGATCCCGCTCGCCGAGCACGCTTGGGTCCTGCCCGTCGAGCACGACCCGCCCGGCCGTCGGCGGTTCCAGTGTGCCGATGATGCTCAGCAGCGTGCTCTTGCCGGAGCCACTGGGCCCGAGGATCGCAACGTTTTCCCCCTGTCGAAGCTCGAGCGAGACTTCCTTCAACACCACGAGCGGCTCTGCCCTGGTGGGGAATTCTTTGGCGACGTTTTCGACGAGGAGTTGTGTCATGAAATGTCCGGGGCTACTTGGACTCGCGTTCAAGCTGTCTGGCAATGAACTCCTTCATTCGCTGCCGCCACTGTTGCTCGCAGCGCTCGTGATACTCCAACTGTTGCGCACGCCGCCCCCCCGCTATTGATAATGCTTCCGCAACGGCAAGCAAGTCGACAACCGCTTGAAGTCGTTGCGTGGGCGTCCAGTCGCGTTCCAATTCCACCTGCCGCTGTAGGCGCGAGACATCCGAAGGGAACGCGATGGGTAGGTCGAGACTCATTCGCAATTCCTCAACAAGGCTGACGTTGGTCTGTAACGCATGGTTAGCTCACCATTGGGTTCACTGTCCTCGAACAGAGGGTTTGAGACGCTACTCCACTTGTTCGAGGACTGCCGTCTTGGCATCTTGGAACTCCTCCATGGCCACGCCAAGTTGCGCATCGTACCCCGCAACAGCAATGTCTACGACTTCAGAATCAAGGAGTTCCGCTGCCATCTCCTTCATTCGCCTAATGTTGTGAACCGCTATGTACGCTTCCGTGAAAGCAAGGATCACTTCCTCCGTAACGCCTCGATCTTCGCAAAGTCCTCTCAAGAACCGTTGCCCCGCAAGCTGACTGAAGTCGGCGTCAATGAACAGGTCAAGCTGCGCGTCAAGGTTACCGTCAAGTTCGACCAGTGGCTTCCTGGCTACGGTCAGTCTGTTTTGCCACTCAGGAATCTTCTCTCGGCAACGAGGAATGGTCTTCTCAAACACTTCGCGCTCGTAAGCCTCCCAACCTTCGTCGAGTGTCGGTTGATTGAAGCCATAAACCACCATGCCGGTAAAGACCCACGGCGACCTAGTGTGACTCCCAGGGTAGACCAATTCGAGTGGACTGTCAGGCAATTCGTCACATACGACGAAATACTTGTGGATTTCGATCTCCATTGCTTTCTGATATTTGTCAACGAACGCCTGCTTCTCTTGCTCGAATCGTCGCGATCTATCCTGCCACACGACGGCTGCCGTGACCAAAGCGATGGTCAAGAGCAGAAGTATGCCCGCGATAGCAAGTCTCTTCTTGCTCATAGCGATGATAGTTATCCGGCGTAGCTAAATGGTTTGAGTATCGACGTAACGATCACTCGGTTTGGAGCTAACCCGCATTATACCGCTTACCGCCTACAGGTCCAACTCCTCCAACATGTCCCCGAGTTCGGCTTGGGTCACGGCGGCGCGCCGGAACAGCGGCAGCAGCTTCTCGTATTTCTCGACGTTCTCGGCGATCGGCTCGGCGACCCCCTGGAGTTGGTGGACCTCGTCGATCTTGGCAAAGTCGTCCCAGAGCCCGGCCCCGATGGCGGCCACCGCCGCGGCTCCCAGCGAACCGGCCTCCTGGCCGACGTTCGTCTTGACCATCTTGATCTTCAAGGCGTCGGCGTAGATCTGCTGCCACAACGGGCTCTGCGACCCGCCGCCGACGGCGACCATCTCGTCGCAGATTTCGCACAGGTTTCGCAACCCGTCGAGCGCCGTTCGGAGGTTCATGGCAATGCCTTCCATGGCGGCGCGGATCAGATCGGCCTGGGTGTGGCCCAGATCGAGCCCCAGGAAGCCGCCACGGATGTGCGGGCTGGCCTCCGCCGAGGACCCGCCGGCCAGACTTGGATTGAAAATCAATTTCTTCGCCCCAAGTGGCGAGGCGCCGGCCGCGGCGATCATCTTCTCCCAGACGTTGCCGCCATCTTGTTCGGCTTCGGCGACGAGATTCGCGCAGACGTTGTCGCGGAGCCAACGGAACGACGTGCCGGTCGAGAAAACCCCGATCGCCGAGGTGAACATGCCGGGCATCACGTGCGTGAAGACGTACGGCTTCGTGTCGTCCTCCAGAAGCGGTTTGTCGGACGAAACGGCGATCCACGACGACGAGCCGAGCGACGTGTAGACGCGGCCCTCGGCGATATTCCGGGCGCCCAGTGCCATGCACGAATTGTCGACGCCGCCGGCGGCCACCTTGATCTTCTGCGGCAGGCCCAACAGCCCGGCCGCTTCGGGCGTCAGCTCGCCGAGGATCTGCGTCGAGGGAACGATGTTGGGAAACATCTCGCGCCGCAGCCCGGCCGCTTCGATCAGCTCGTCGCTGTAGTCCCACCCCAGCAGATCGTAGACGCCGCTGCCCGAGGCGTAGCTGAAGTCCGTGTTGATCCGGCCGGTCAGCCGGTAGTTGACAAAATCCTTCGTGCCGATGATCTTGTCGAGCCGGGCGAACATCTCCGGCTCGTTGTCGCGGTACCACATGATCTTGAAGACCGTGTAGTGCGGGGCCGGAAAGCCGTTGCCCGTGAGCCGGTACCAGCGGACCGGATCGACCTTGGCGAAGAATTCGTCTAACTGGGTCGTCGGGCGTTTGTCGGACCAGATCGGCGTGGCTGCGCGAAGCACGGTCCCGTCGGCATCCAGCGGCACGCAGCCGAGACTGTGGCCGGAGATGGCCAGACACTCGATATCGTCAGGGTTGACGGCGGGATCGGCCAGAAGCTTGTTCGTGCTCTCGACTACGGCGTCCCACCAATCGGCCGGCCGCTGTTCATGCCACCCGGCTTGCGGGTAGACGGTATCGTATGGAACGAACACGCCGGCAAGGCATTTTCCATCGGCGTCGTAGAGCGAGGCCTTGTTGCCGCCGGTTCCCAGGTCGTAGGCGATAATGGTCTTGGGCATAGATGTCACCTGACGCTTACCCGTTGGGCTCTTGCGTTCTCTGGTCAAGAAACTGTGAGGGAGACTGAATCACGATGTCTTCGTACCGATCGAGGCTTAGGAGATGACCGTCACCGGAGACAATGGTCTCGGCGTTGGCTTCCGCAGCGCAAGCCAACACGATGTTGTCGTCCGGATCGGTCTTAATCAGATCGGGAACATCTTTTGGAAAGACCTCGACAAAGGTCTCGGCGATCAGCCGCATGATCGATTCTACCTGCGGGGTGGAAAGCCCGAACTTCGGACGGCTGAGAACGTCGGCCAACTCGCGACGCAACTCCGGCGAGATAACTCCGATGAGCTTCCCTTCGATGATCTGCTCGAGGATGTTGCGAGGGTGACCGCCAAAGAGAATTGCCGAGACCAGAACGTTCGTGTCACAGACGATTCTCATCATCCGTCACCACGTCGAGCCCGGCGGACGGCGGCAATTTCTCCAGGCACGTCTTCGGGGCTCGCTCCGTTGGCGACCACCGCTGCTTCGCCCATGGCAAACGCGTCCGCCCAGCGATTCTTCCGTTCGATATACTGCCGCGTGGCCTCGCGGATCAGCTCGCTACGGCTTCGCGATTCACCGCGTGCGACCTCGTCGATCCGCCGCAGCAACTCCTCTTGAAACGAGAGATTTACAGTAGTAGTGGCCATGGCTTGGGGCCTCCAATGTACAAATCTTGTATGTTTGGGTGATTGATAAATTATACAAGACTTGTATATTCTCGTCAAGTATTTGCGGGCAACCGCGTGAAACGGCAAGCGGCCATTATATCTCCATCGCGCCGTCCGGCATGGCGGCAACTTCTTCGAGGATGCTGATGCCGCCCTTCAGGCCGATTCCATAGCGCCGGGCGCCGCAGCGGTACATCTCGGCGATTTGATCCAGAGTTCGCACGCTGCCGGAGGCCTTGACCCCCGCGTCGTCGCCGACGACCGACTTGATCAGGGCGATATTCTCCGGCGTTGCCCCGGTTTCGGTCCATCCGGTACCGGTCTTGACCCATTCGGCCCCGGCTTCGACGCAAAGTTCGGCCCCGCGGCGGATCTGATCGTCGGTCAGGTAGTGGCACTCGAGGATCACCTTCAGCGGCGTGCCCTCGGCCGCGTCGTGGACGGCACGGATCTCGTCGCGGACGTAGTCGTACCGGCCGGAGATCAACATGCCGATGTTCGACACCATATCCAATTCGGCGGAACCGGCGGCAACGAGTTGGCGGGTTTCCTCGACTTTCATCGCGGTGGTGTGTCCGCCGCTGGGAAAACCAACTGCGGCGGCCGGCCCGACTTCCGGCGCGTCGTTCAGCAGTCCCTTCAATTCCTCCAAATAGCCGGGCAACACGTAGGCAATAATGCAGTTGTACTTCTTCGCCTGTTCGGCCAATGCGTGTACGTCGTCGAGCGTCGAGTTTGCTTTGACCATGGAAAGGTCGATCATCCGGGCGAGGTCGCGGGCGGTGAGTTTCATGGCTGGAGATTCGTGGTTGGCGATCGGAGTTGGAAAGAACAAGACTCTGTTTCAGCTAGTGGGCTCACGTGGATCCAAAGCCCCCGCACTGCGTGCGGGGGTTGTATGTAGCGAAGCCGCAAGCGGCTAATCCTCAATTCCAAAACCCGCCTTGAACGCCCCGGCCACCTCGGGGTGGACGTCGGGGTTGATCCCGTCGGCGTCGTACTCGAATCCCAGGTTGTCCAGGTCGTGCTTTAGTTGAACGGTTTCTTGCTCGGGGCTGATGCGCGGCGGCACTTCGCGCGAAAGGGGCAGCAGCCAGGCGTTGAGCGTGTGCCCGCCGTCGACCATCAGGTCGTGGCCGGTCACGAAGTTCGACGCCGCCGAAGCGAGGAAGATAATCGTGCCGTAAAGGTCCTCCGGCCGCTCGACGTAGCCCATCGGCGTCAGTTCCCGAATCCGCTCGCGGACCACGACCGGCGTCGAGGCGTGCATCGGCGTCAACAGGTAACTCGGGCTGAAGCAGTTGACGTTGATATTGAACCGTCCCCACTGGGCGGCCATCATCCGGGTCATCTGGACCACGGCCGCCTTCGAGGCGTTGTACGACGCGTTGCAGTTGGAGATCGTCGCCGACATCGAGGCCGTGTTGATGATCTTGCCCTCGATGGGGTCTTGGCGTAGAAACTGCTGGGCCTCGGCCTGGGCACAAAGATACGCGCCGGTGAGGTTCACTCCGATAACCTTGTCCCAGCTCTCCTTCTCCATGTCTTCATCGCCGCCGAGGATGCCGATGCCGGCGTTGTTGATGCCGATATCGAGCCGGCCGAACTTCTCGACAACCTTCTTGACGGCATCCTGCACGTTATCCTTCTGGGTCACATCGCAACGGACGAACAGCGAATCGCGGCCCATCGACTTGATTTCGTCGGCCGTTTTGGGCCCAACGTTCTCGTCGATGTCAAGGATTGCCACGTCGGCGCCGGCAGTCGCCAGGGCCACGGCACATCCTCGCCCGATGCCCACCGCCGCACCGGTTACCAGGGCCTTTTTGCCCGTCAGATCGAAAAGGGACAGGTCTGCCATCGTGATATCTCCCTGTGCAAGACTGGTCGGTTGGCCTTCGGCGGGTAGCCACGGTCGCCAGACCGTGGGCATCTGCGTTGCCAACCTGCGTTGCCCACGGTCTGGCGACCGTGGCTACTTGTTGAGCCGTCAAGCTAGCCGATTGTGGGGCGAATCGCAACCGGCCAAAACAGAGGGCGTTGCTGCCTTGCCAGGCACCCAAAGGCCGAACACCAGCCCTGAAGGGTTATTTGGGCACCACCCACACGTAATTTGGCGGGGGTAGTATCTCCTGAAGCTTACGTGTATACTCCAAACCCTGTAGCCAGACAGCACAGCTAGCACCGGCAGGGGTCTGCGTGGCGCCCTGGCATGGGTCCAATCCAGTTCCAGTTTTGGGAGGTTGTAAAGATGGCATCCTTACCGGATTATGTGACAGCGGCGACACCCGTGCCGCAAGAGGCGCGCGCGGCGTGGTATAAGAACACCGCGCCGACCTATGCGGGCGTGATGCTTTGGTTTGTGTTTTGGCAGGCGATCGTCTCGGGGCAACCGACTCCGGGCGGCGGGTTGGCTGCCGGCTTGCTGATCGGCATCGTCGGGATCGTCATTGCCGCCCTGTTCTGTCATTTCCTGACCTACTTGGCCCCGGCGTTGATGGGCTTAAAGACGGGTTTACCGCTCTATGTGGTCGGCACGTCGACCTACGGCGTCCGCGGCGGGTTTATTATGCCCGGCTTCTTGATGGGGGCCTTGCAATTCGGCTGGTTGGCCGTCAACGCATTCTTCTCCGCGTACGCGATATGCCTGGCGCTTCGTATCGGATGTGTCGAGGTTGGAGGCTTCTACGAGGTCATCATTCCCGGTTCGATCCATAGCATTGTCACCGTAGTGTTTCTTTTGGCAGCGGTTGTGATCGGCCTGGTCGGCATCCAATACGTGGCCAAGGTTGCCACGTACTTTCCGCTGATTTTCCTCGCGGTATTGATTATCCTAGTTGTGAAGACGGCGGGCGGTCTCGGTTCGTTCACGACCGATAAAATGGTCCAAGCGAGCATGGCGGCGCCGGAACAGCGCGAAAAAGCCCTCGAAGACATCAAAGCCAAGTTTGCCAAGGTCGAAGCGGAAGGCGAGCTTACCGTGGCCCAGAAGAAGCTCCGCGACGACAAGATCAAAGCAGCCGAAGGCGCCGTGGGTGCGGCAAAGAAAATCGCCTTCGAAAAAGATGGCACGACGGCGCGTTTGCCGGAGGGCAACTTCGGCATATTGATGTTTCTTTCCGCCACCATCGTCGGCTTCTTCGCCACCGCCGGAGCGGCGGGGGCCGACTTCGGTACGAACAGCCGCAACACAAGCGACGTGCAATGGGGTGGTTTCGTCGGCATCATCGGCGCTACAATCCTCGCGGCGGTGATGTCGATGTTGATTGTCGCCGGCGCCTACGGCGGCGATATGGTGCAGGAAGCCGGGTTGATCGGCAACTTCAATCCCGTCGAGATCATGTTCGATCCGAACATTCTCGGGGAATACGCCCGGTGGGCCATGTTGGGGTTGGCGGTGGCTTCCTTCGCGCCGGCCTGCTTCCCGGCAATGATCGCGGCCAACAGCTTCAAGTCGACGATGCCCCGGGGATGGAAGATCGCCGTCGTGCTGGGTACCCTGATCGCCATCGCGCTTTCGGTGACGGGCATCGTGAGAGAAGTCGTGTCGGTCTTTGCGATCGTCGGGGCGTCGTTCGGCCCGATCTGCGGCGCGATGCTGGCCGATTATCTCCTGGCGGGGTGCAAGTGGCCCGGTCCGCGTGCCGCGTTCAATCCGGCCGGATGGATCTCTTGGGCCGTGGGCTTCTACCTGGGCGCCGTCGACCTGACCGTCGGTAAGCTCATGGGTGTTGAAGCGATCGCCCAGGGTGCTCCCTGGCTGAAGAAGCTCGCGTTCGGCGTGCCCTGCCCGGCCATGACCGCCCTGATTGCAGGCTTCGTCGTCTACCTGATTCTGGCCGTGATCGGGTTGCGGAGCAAGAGTCTCGAAATGCCGGCCGCCGAGGAAGCTGCTGCGGAATAGGATTCCGTGGACGTGAGAGACCAGTAGGAAGTAACGCGGCCCGCTGAACTGAGCGGGCCGCGTTTTTTTGCGCCGTCGGGCCGCTTGCGGCTTCGCCCGTTGGGTGATTTCGGGCGCGACCGCCGGTCGCGGCTTTATGGGCGATCCGCGACCACTGGTCGCGGCTTTGCAGAATGGAGGCGGATCACGCCTTGATGTCCGGGTTGCTGTAGCGCATCAGGGCGTCGCTGTGGTAGTTCGACGGTTCGGTCATGATGCAGCCGCGGGGGCCCGCCTGCTGCCAGTGTTTTTCGAGCGGCTTGGTGATGCCGCCGACGTCGCCGACGCCCAGCGGGTTTTCGCACAGCGCGGTCAGCGTGCCGGCCTGGCTCTTCGGCGGCGTGACCGACATTTTCTCGGTCTTCGGGCCCTCGCCGTAGGTGTAGGTGTTTCCCCAGCGGACGTGCCACGATTCCATCTTGACGCCGATTCCGGCCTCCTTGTCGCCGACGTGCCAGTGTTCGGGGATCATCTGATTCGGCAGCAGGATCATCTCCAGCGCGCAGTAGTTGGCGTCTTTGTTATTGACCCAGATGAAGCCGCCGAGTCCGACGTTGGTGAACTCGCCCGTGTTCCAGTCCTTCGCCCACATCCGCTCCCTGGCGTTCTTGAACAAGGGATAACCGGCCGCCCGGAGCATCGCAAGGTACACGTCTTTGGCGGCATCGGCGTTGAAGGTGCCGTCGGCGTTGTAGAAGTCGCTGTTCTTGTAGGACAATGCCGGGCACTTGACGACGCGTCGCCGCGGCCTTGCCAGGACCTTGCCGGCCACCAGCAGGCCGCCGAGCCCCAGCAGGCTCGCGCAGGCCGTGCGACGCTTGATCTTGATCTCTTGGCTCATAGTGAACTCCTGCTTCTTCGTGGTTATATCGAGTCAAAAACCTCGCAAGGGAGGTCCGTTTGCCATACGCTGCCCGGCAAGCATTATAGCGCCCGGCGCCCGGCGGGGCAAATCACCGGCCGGCCGGTTTCCATCAAGGATTGCCCGATCGGACAAATCAGGTATAATTGTCATTATGAGCGTGTCACACAACAAAGCGGAAGGCGAGGCGCCCGTCATGCAAGTCGCGGAGCAAAGCCCCGGGCCCGCGAGCCGGCGATGGTCCCGGGCCGAATACTACCAGATGGCCGAACTCGGCTGGTTCAACGGCCAGAGGGCCGAACTGATCGATGGGGAGGTGGTTATTGTGAATCCGCAGAAACACCCGCATGCGTCAACGGTCGATCAAGTGGCGGAAGTGTTGCGAGACACGTTTGGCGCCGGCTACTGGGTGCGGATGCAACTGCCGTTGTCGCTGGCCGCTTCTTCGGAACCGGAACCGGACGTGGCGGTTGTTTCCGGCGAGCGTGCGGAGTATACGGACCACCCTACCTCCGCGGTGCTTGTCGTCGAAGTCAGCGACACCACGCTGCAATTCGACCGCAGCCGGAAAATGAGCCTTTACGCGCAAGCGGGCATTCGCGATTACTGGCTCGTCAATCTCATCGATCGGGTAGTCGAAGTCCATCGCGAGCCGGTGGAAGATGCCGGGCAGCCGTTCGGGTTTCGGTATCGCGACGTGCGGCGGCTTTCGCCCGACGAGAAGGTCGCGCCGCTCGAGAAGCCGGAAAGCGGCATCGCGGTTGCCGCCTTGCTGCCGTGAGTTTCACCCCCGGGATTGCAATCCCGGGGCGTTTTTCCAAGGCTGCGCCGGACCGTAATTCAGAGATTGCTCAACAGCCCCAATGCTCCGACTCCGTAAAACGTGTACTCGACGTCGGCGTCGTCGTCCCAGGTGCCGGCCTGGAATCCGCCGTCGGGCCGGTCGAGCGACCGGACGAATTGCTCGGCGGCGGCGGTGTCGATCCCGTCCAGGGCATCGAGATCCTCCAGCGCGACCAGGCCGGTGAACGTGCTCAGCAGATCGGCCACGGGAATACGCGTGTTTGCCCGCAGACCGCCTTCCGGAGTCTGTGCCCCGGCGAGAAACCCGGCGGCCGCCCGTGCCGTTTCTTTCTCCAGTCCGCCGAGCATCTTGAGCAACCCGATTGCCGCGGCCGTGGGGTTGGTGCCGCTGTGCCGCATCGGATCGATCTCGACGAATCCCCCGTCGGCTCGCTGACGGCGCCGGATCATCTCGATCATCTGTTGGGGTTCGTCCGGCTCCATGCCGAGCATCTCCAGGCACGCGGCCACCAGGAACGTGTGATAGGTGCTTCCGGTGCCGCTTCGGGGCGTTTTGGCATAGCCCCCGTCCGGGCGCCGTAGCGGCGCGAAGAAGTTTTTTGCCGTCTGCTGCGGGTCGATGCCCAAATCATCAAACAGATTGTGTCCCGACGCCGCCTCGACGACCACGGCGGAAGCCAGCAGCGAGATAAAATCAATGCCGGGCAACTTGTGCGAGAAACGGCTCTTGAGAAACTCCGTTACTCGTTCGGCGGTCGCGTCGTCAAGCCTGCTCAACAGCGCCAACGCCCGGAGCGCGAAGCTGGTGTAGTACAGATCGCCCGATCCTTTGCGCCCGGCGAACCCGCCGTCACCGGCTTGAGCCCCGATGATAAATGCCGTGTGGCGAGTAAGGAGGTCTTCCGGCAGCGAGGCAACGGCCGTTGCCAACCGGAGCGTCAGGTTTGCAAGATAGGACATGACATTGTCCCAAAGTTCTGAACCCTGAACCCTTGCCCCCCGGTTCACCCCTGATACCGGAAGCTCTTCTCGTCTTCGCTGATCGAGAGCGAGCGCCGGTCGAGGATCGCGTCGGCGAGGAAGTGCAGTAGCCGGCGCAACGCTTCGTTTTCGAGCCCGTCGGCGGCGGCCCGGGCGCGCTGGTGGTGTTTCGAGATCAGGGCCGACGCTTGCCGGAAGACATCGGCCTTCTCGTACAGCTCATGCGCCCGGACAGTCCTGCTCGCGTCGTCCTTTGGGGTAAGAACCAGCGACTGCAACTCGTTGCGGTCTTTCTCGTCGAGCCCTTCCATCGCGAGGGCCCAGAGGACGGTGGGGCGGCCGCCGAGCACGTCGCCGCCGCGCTCCCGTTGGTTGGGCTGCTCGTCCTGCCAATCGTCGAGGTCGTTGATGATTTGATAGGCCACGCCCAGGTGGCGCGAGAACTTGGCCGCCGCATCGCGATAAGGCTCGACCGGCCCCGCCAGACGAATACCCGCCAAAAGCGCGGCCTCGAACGCCGGGGCCGTTTTCAGGGCATAGATCTTCAGCGCATCCAGCGGCGCAAGCCGCTTGTCCCGCAACTCGCGCCACGCCAACTCCGCGCCTTGCCCCTCGCAGAGCTTCGTATGGGCCCGGGCGAACCCGGCCAGCACGTCGGACGCTACCCGGGCCCCCAACGACTCGCTCTGACCGATCACCAACCGGTACCCCAGCCCGATCAGGTAATCGCCCACGTTGATCGCCGTCGGCACCCCGTACTTGCGGTGCAGCGTGGCGTGGCCGTAACGTACCGCGTCGTCGTCCTCGATATCGTCGTGGACCAGCGACGCCTTGTGGAACGTTTCGATCGCCAAGGCGATCCGCTTGACGACGTCCGGGAGCCGGGCGACTTGCCGCTCGCCGTCCGGACCGGTACACGGTGTCTCCGCACCCGTGCCGCCGAGCGCATCGTACACCGCCAGGGTAATGAACGGCCGGGTGTGTTTCCCGCCGCTGGCGAGGAAGTCGTACGCAATCGCTTCGGTGCAGGCGATCGGCTCGATGGCGCCGATCCCTTCACCGTCGGTTTCGGCAAGCCAGCAGCCGCCACGGGCCCGCGGCACCAGGTGATCCAGCTCGTCCGGCTCGAACATCTGGGCCGCACAGCGCATCAAGTGGACGTACGTCCGAGTTTGCGCCTTCGCCGGACGGTGTGGTGTCTCGATCATCTCGATGATCGGATTTTTTTCCGCGGTCGTGTTCCGGCACCCGTTCGTCAACAACGGCACCGCCATGCAAGGAATGCCCGAAAGCAAAATCTTGTCGAACGTATTCTCGAGCACGTCGAGACATGCAACCCCCAACAGGGCGTCCACATAGCCGCCGAGGATGATCCGCATCACCGTTGGCGAGCCCTCGGCGATCATCACCTTACAGCCTTTCCGCAGGGCCTCTGCGCGGAGTTCGGTCAGGCAACAAGCTCCGCAATCCCGGCACTCCAATCCCAGCTCGTTCATCTCGGCGGGGCAATCGTCCGCCTTGCGCAGGCAGCACGGCAACAGCACCAACCGCCGGTCGTACGGAACCGCCGCCACCTGCTCGCGCCAGAAGGCCGAGGCCAACGCGACCATCGTCCAGCCGAGATACGACTCGGACAACTCCAACGAGACGAGCACCATCCGGGCGTGCGACTCCATCTCGTGCCGGGCAAGCGGACGCGATTTGTCCAGTTCCGCGGCCAGTTCGCCAGCCGCCGCCCGAATCCGATCGCGCACCGTGGAGGTACCGGGCACTTCCTTCAGGTGTTCCGTCGCGCGGCCCCCGCCGGTGACCGGCGCCGTCGAGGCGTCGGCCGGATCGTTCGAGCGGCGGAAGGAGGGTGTGGTGGACAAAGTGGCAGTGCGTCTGGAAGTCCGTAGGATGGCGGGTGACTACGATATACCAGCCTCGTCCGTGGGCATGGCGTCGGGTTGTTTCTCCTTGCTGATCCGCCGCACGGCCTGTCCCAAGGCCGCGACCGTGAAACTCAGCGGGTACATGCATTCATAATACCATAGTTTCGCGAAGTAGAAACCGATGGGCGTGCTTTCTTGGTGACGGCCGGATGCCACCGCCGCAATCAACCACTCAAGTCCTTTCTCTACCGACGGTTGGATCGACGGGTCGTCGTACGCCGCCAGCAGGGCCTCGACGCCCACGGCCGTCTCTTCCGTACTGGACACTCCAGGTTCGTTCCCGTCTCCCCATCCCCCGTCCGGGTTATTGCGGGCCGCCAGCCACTGCAAGCCACGTCGTGCAGGACCATTCTCCAGTTGGCCCAGATCCCGGTAGGCGAGCAACACCCGAGCCGTTCCATAGACGGGATTTTCCTCTTGTGGGCTCCGCTGGTTGCCAAACCAAAGGGGGACCCAACTCCCATCAGGTCGCTGGTGGCGGGCGAGGTAATCGAATCCGTCGCGGATCGATTTCTCGAACCGATCGTCCTCCATGACCGGTCGCCAAGCAGCAACGGCGCGGATGGCATGGGCGGTAAGGTCGGCCCCGCTGCGGTCGAACGGCAGCGATCCCCAGCCGCGGCAGAAGGTGGGCCAGCCACCGTCCGCGTTCTGGATCTCGAGCAGCCATCTTACGCCTTCGATGGCCGCCGCACGAATCCGTTCGCGCTGAGTCGGCGTCGAATTGTAGAACCTCACCAGAGCGAGCAGGGCGCCGGACGTATCGTCCACGTCGGGTACCGCGCCGCTGAGATCGCTCCATCCCCACCCGCCGGGCGCCGCGTGCGTGAACGGGTGCGGCTCGCGATGCTGGCATTCCAGCAACCAGTCGAGACACCCCAGGGCCCCAACGTCGCCGGTCGCCCCCGCCAGGGCCGTGATCGCGCCCGTTGTGTTCCAGGTGGCGAGATTCGTATCGATCGGCCAAGAGCCGTCTTCGCGCACCGAATTCAACAGGAACTTCACGCCGTTGCGCACAACCGGATGATCGCCCCGGCCCGTGTCCGCAAGACTCATCACCACGAAGCTCGTCAGCGGTATCGCCTCGATAAATCCTCCACCGGCCGGTTGCATTTGCTCGAGCACCTTCAGGCTTTTTCCCACCGCAAGGCGGCGTATGGTCCGGGTGGCCGGATTGAGCGGCTTCCGGCGGAAGAACCGCGCTTGACCGATTGCCACCAGGGCGGGGATCGCGTAGCTGACCACCGGCAATCGCAGGAGCCGAAGCATCTTGTGCGGGAAGCAAGCCAACTCGAAGGGCAGGGGGGGGACGCTCTTCCACGGGACAAGACCCGCCAACGCGCAGTTCGTCAGAATCGGCACGGCGAACGTCTTGTCTTTCCCGTAGCGGCGACGCAAACCGTCGAGGCCGCCTTGCGAATCGATGTAGCGCCGGACGCGATCGAGCAGCTCGCCGTGGTGCTCAGCCGCCCCGGCCAGGTGAAACGCCGCCTCAACCAGCATCGTCGTCGCGATGTTCGAGAAACTCTTGTCGGTGTCGCCAAAGCCGCCGTCTTCGTTCTGACAACGGGCAAGCCACTCGATGGCCCGGCCGGAGAGTTCCTGGCAAGCGTTGCGCAGGTTTCCCTCCGCGCTGTGACCGGCAACGATCGACAATGCGCTGGCGGCGGTCGCCGTCGACAGCGCCGAAGCCGACAGAAACCCAACCCAATGTCCCTCCGGCACCCGGCGGGCCAAGAGGTCGCGCCGGGCGGTCTGGTAGGCATTCGTGAGTTGCGTTGCGTCGATCATGCTTTCGGCGATTTGGGCAACGGGCGCGGTTCCCGGTCGGCAAACGTCTCCGCATAGAGCAATAATGATAATCCGGGGCGGGTGACGAGAGAAGCGTCAATTCTCATTTCAGCTTAGGAACAGCAAAGAAGGGGGCACCTGCCCCCGGACGTAACGTGCTGCTCTTGCTGGCCGGGGGCAGGTGCCCCCTCCTTTGTTCTTTTCGGTGACCGCGATATGTTCTTTTCGGTGACCGCGATATGTTCTTTTCGGCAACCGCGATACCCCACAATCGGGCGGATAGCCGAGCACCAGAGCCGTTTCGCTGATATAATCAATATCAGCGTTCTCCCAAACCGCGATTCTTTCACCACCGACCTTTGGCCGCCATCGACCGTTCCCCCCATGTTACTACGCCTCGCCTACCGGGTATTCACCGAGGTTTCGCCGCGATTGGCCCTCCGCGCGGGGTACCTTTGGGTACTGAAAGGTGGCCGGGCAATCCGCGCCTATAAGCGGCGTGTTCGGCAAGGCCAGTTGTTCCCCCCGTTTCTCTTTTTCTCCGTGACCAACGCCTGCAACCTCCACTGTCACGGCTGTTGGATCAACGCCAAAGGGGGTAAGCGGGAACTCTCCGAAGAAGACATTGACGGGATGATCGCCGCCGGAAAGCGGCAGAACTCGTACTTCTACACACTGCTCGGCGGCGAGCCGATGCTTTACCCGAGGCTCTGGGAGGTGATCCGCCGCCACCGGGATTGCTACTTCCAGATTATCACCAACGGGATGTTTTTCGACGAGGAAAATGCCGACCGGATTTGCCGCCTGGGAAACGTCACGCCGCTGGTGAGCATCGACGGCTTCGAGGCCAACAACGACGACCGCCGCGGCCGGGGTGTCTTCCGGGCGGCCATGGAAGGGATCGCCCGGCTGAAGAAGCGAAAAATACTCTTCGGCGTGGCAACCACGGTGACCGGGCAGAACATGGACGAAGTGTTGACTGACGAGTATGTGCGGGAGATCATCCGCCGCGGGGCCATGTATCTCTGGTACTACGTCTATCGCCCGGTCGGTCCCGATCCGTCGCCGCGTTTTTGCGTCGAGCGGGAGCAGATGCTCGAAATCCGCAAGCGGCTGCTCACGCTGCGGCGCAAACACCCGATCATCCTGATCGACACCTATTGGAACGCAGAGGGCGAAGCGGTCTGCCCGGCCGCGCTGGGGATGGGGTTCCACATCGGCCCGGGTGGCAGCATCGAGCCGTGCCCGCCGCTTTCCTTCGCCTGCCAGAACATCCGCGACAACGATCGCGACTTGTTCAAGACAATCAACGAGAGCGATTTCCTCCGCGGTTTCCAGAAGTTTGTCAACGATCGCACGAAGGGTTGCGTGATTCTCGAGTATCCACAACAGCTTATCGAGTATGTCCGCACCCAAGAAGCCCTCGACACCAGCGGCCGCGATGCCGCGGAGGAAATCGCCGCCGGCACGCCGCGCACCAGCCACCACTTGCCCGGAGAAGAAATCCCGGAAGATTATTGGCTCTATCGCTTCTTGAAAAAGAAGTTGTTCTTTGGTATGGGTGGATACGGATAGGATCAAGGGGGCTGGGGATGTTGCTCACAAGACAAAAAACCGCTGCTTGGACTAAACTTGTGGCATTGTTCGCCAGTTGTGCGTGCGATGCAATAGCCCATGCCGGTGCTGGCGGGCCAGACAACCTCGATCTGGCAAAGACCGTGGTGGTCGGAACCATCACGGATATCGAAATAAAGGAGGAAATAGCAGGAAGACACGGCGGGAAGATGGTGATTGGAGAGGCTACCATCGCCGTCAGTGAAACACTCAAGGGCGAGACCGCTGCGACCGTGACCGCGACGGTGATATCACACATGGACCGCGAGTACGCCGCGACGTGCGCCCAGGCCGGAATTCCAGTCTACAAGGCAGGCGACAGCGGGATTTGGGTGATTGTGAACGAGGACAGTTCCAACGGTTGTGTTATGCGGCCGAAATCGAGTCTTTCGCGCGTCAAGAAGCACCTGGAATACCTCGAAAACAGACAATGGTCCGCTCCCGTGAACGGCTTGCAGGCCTGGGCTGCGTTGACGGGAGAACGGCGCCGGTCAGCGAAGTTTGCCGTCAAGAACGTGGCGGAAGAAACGATCGGCCTTCCATCGCCGCTCTACAAGGGCGTTCTCACGGGAGTTGTGGAAGACGAGAACGGGAATTGCCGTCCTCTGCTTGGAGTGGGGCAACCCCTTGACCGGCCGGAACCGCCGCGGGTTACCTGCACCCCCATTGAACCCGGGGAGATCCAGTATGTGCATCCTGATGGGATAAACCAATTCTATTTTTGCTTGCCAAACGACTTGCCGTCCGGCAAATACACGATGCGCATCACTCTCGCCAACGACCGTCCCGGTCGTACAAGGTGGCGCGAACCCACGCAAGCGTGGCAGGGGGAAGTGACGAGTCCGCCGGTGATTTTCGTGAAGAAGGGGAACAACATCTGGGTCGAAGGGGAGGAATATCCCTGGAGTTTGTGGCAATGGATCGCGATGGTCTATATCCTCTGCGGGTTTGCAACCTTTGCTGCCTTCCTTCTCCGGCGCGCCCTCTCGAGCCCGGGAAACCGGCGACTGAACCTTCCGTGGTTCGTGATGACGTTTGTGTTCGCGCTGATCCTGTGGCCCATCTTGCTCGTTGCCTTGGCGTGGATGGTCAAATCCAGAATTTCTGAAAGCAGAAAGGGCCCGCAGGGGGCGCCCTCCTAGAAGTGGAGAAGCGGGGAAACACCCTGCAAACGAAAAAATGGAACGGGAGTCCGACTACTCCACCCCCTGAAAATCCCCCGTGTCGTCCGCCTCCAGCACGATTTTCCATCGTTTCCGGCACTTCGGATTCCGGCATCGCCGCCGTACCGGATGGCCTCGTTTCCCTTCCGGAATTTTCTTCAATCCCGAACCGCAAGGACAGGAGAAAACCACTCCGTTGTGAACCCGTCTGCCGGCGATCTTCATTGTTCGGCCACTACGCCTTTCTCGGCCTTGCCCGCTCGTCGTCAATCGAAACCGGGGGTGTACCGAAGATGACGAACTCCAACTCCTCTCCAACGTCAGCCTCCAAAGCGTGTGGGATACCTGCCGGGATCACGACAACACTGCCGGGGCGAAGCGGCTTCACCTTCGCGTCGAGCGTGATTGTGCCGGTTCCCGAAAGCACGTAGTACACTTCGTCATAACCGGCGTGGACGTGCGTCAGCCCTTTGGTGACGTTGACAACATGGACGTTTGCAATCCCGCCCTCGCCACCGGTCACTACACGTTGAACATGACCGAACGGACATTCAAGGGGGTCGGTTTCGTCACGATGGCGGACGAGGGGCCGTTTGGCGGGTTCATCGGGCATGGTGCGCTTCTCCTGGTTGGCTGATTGTACTCCGACGCGTCGGAGCACGCAACGAGGATCCCCTCGTTCCACACGTTCAGCGGGCGGACTTGCCCGCCGTTACGACTGGATGCCAATCGGCGACACTATGGCAACGGCGGGCAAGTCCGCCCGCTGAACGGCATCTCATACCGCGAGTGCAAATTATGGCACAACCACAACTTCCGGGGCTATCTGCCGAAACACAAAATTCTGCCGTTTCTCAGCGAGAGGTAAAGCCGCCCGTCGCCCGCAGCCATGCCGTCCCAGACGGGCGGAGCATCGAGCCGCCGTTCGCTCAGGGTCTTGCCGTCGCCGCACGAGACGACCCGCAGCAGCCCGCCCTTTTCCCCCTCGAATTCCGCGTTGCAGGGAGCCGACGGATCGCTCCGATCGATCCTGTCCGGCATCCCGCCGACGAACAGCACCTCGCCCGCACGGAGCATCGCCCTGGGACGCATCGGCAGATCGACCATCCACTTAAACTCGCCAACCGGATTCCTGAAGTCGGGCAGCGACTTCTCTTCCGCCCCGAGATCGGCCCGTTCTCGTGCGAAAAGGGCGTACTTGCCCTTCTTCCCCTTTTCTTTCTTCAACCTTATCAGGTGGCTGCGCTGCACTCCCCAAACAGTCTTGTCGCCAAGGACCATCATGAGCCCGTAGGGAACGGCGAGCGACTTGTTGTTTTTGCGACCCGAATGGGCAATCCAGGAGTACGCGATCGGGGTCCGGCTGAAATCGCCCGTGCCAAGCACCCAATGCGACCGGTGGTTCTCCGCGCCGTCCAGCAGACTGGAGGTCGAGAAGAGATGGGGGAGCTTGTCCTCTTGCTCGACGAGTTTGCCGTCGAAGCGCACGTGTTGCATGAAGACCGATTCGCCGCCGGCAACCAGGACGTCGGTCCTGGCCCCGCTCATCGAAAAGGCATCGCTGCGGTCGGGGGCCGTGAACGTCTTGTAGTCGGTGCCGTTTTGCGAGAACTTCGCTTCCATCTTGAGCCGTTCCTCTTCCGGCGGCGGCGGGGTCGCCGTCGCGTGCCCCGTTTCGACGCGGGTCTTGCAGAGCACCTTGCCGGTGGCGGGCTCGAGGCCGTAGAGCATGATGCCGCCGTCGAGATGGGAAGATCTCCCCGCCGCGGCGTACGCAATACCGTCCTTGACGAGAACGCTGCCGTGAACCGGCCAGAGCGATTCGACCTGGTCGAACGCCACGGCGTTGATCTTCTGCGGCGCCGCCAGAAACCGCCAGGCAAGTTGGCCGTCGGACGCCCGAAGGCAGTAAACCCATCCGTCTCTCGAACCGAACAGCACGAGCCCCCGGTAGAACGTCGGCGGCGAATCGACGCGCCCGCCCGCCGTGAGCTTCCAGAGCACTTTGCCGCCGGCGGCATTCAGCGCACAGACGGTGTGGGCGTCGACTTGCGCAACAAATACCTTGCCGTCCGCCACCGTGATGGCACTCAAACGGCCGCCGATGTCCGCTTCCCAGAGGAGTTTCAGTCCGGAAGGGACTTCTGCCGGAGTCGATCCGCTTCGCATGGGATCGTGCCGGTAGGTGGGCCAATCGGCGGAAAGCTGAGAGCGGAAAGCCGAAAGCTGAGACGAGGCGTCGTCATAAGCGGGGCCTCGCTGAAGCCGCGACCCCTCTTCTGCTTTCTGCTTTCTGCTTTCTGCTTTGCCGGCCAACGCCCAGAATCCGTACAGCTTCGCTTCCATGTAACATCCGCAGGAGTGCGGCGGGGCGTAGATGAGCCCGTTGCACGGCAGGACGCCGACCCGGCACGTCCCCCGAACCCAGTTGTTGCGGGAATGGTTCTCACCCTTCAGGTCGATCATTTCGATCCCTCGCTTGCTCGTGAGGATATACCTGCCGGTCGCCTTACCGGGATAGCACCGGTTGTGATGTCCCAGGGTCCACAGCTTCTCGATGACGGGATTCTCCCGCTTGACTTCTCCGGTGCGCAGGTCCAGACCTTGAGCGAAATCGGGGCCGCACCAGACCAACCCGTCGATCACGTAGATCATGCCGGGAAAGCTCTCCAACCCGGGGCGGTAGGCGGTCTTCCACAACACGCGGCCGTCGTCGGCCGACAGCGCGGCCAGAATCCCGCCGTAATCCTTCACGGGCGGATGCGACCCGAGGTAGTCCCACTTGTCGCGGTTGAGAATCGCGGGGTCCTGCCCGCCGTAGGAGCAGAGCACGACGCCGTC
Source organism: uncultured Planctomycetaceae bacterium (assembly GCA_964547995.1). Classification (GTDB taxonomy): domain Bacteria; phylum Planctomycetota; class Planctomycetia; order Pirellulales; family Thermoguttaceae; genus CAZJRB01. Next base: position 93,388 of record CAZJRB010000005.1, read on the forward strand.
GTTGACGACCAGTCTGGCCCGTGGCCAGTTGAGCCGTTTCCTCGGGCCGTCGATTTCCGGAGTGAACCGCCAGAGTTCCTTGCCCGTTTTCGCTGCAAGACAACGGATGTCTTTGTCGGTCTTGAACAAGACCTTGCCGTCGGCGGCGGCGAGTGTCAGCGGGACGATGGCTGCGTCTTTTTCGGGCTCCCATTGCCAGAGCAACTCGCCCGTGTCCGCCCGGATCGCCACGACCTGCTTCCGGCCGTTGACGGCGAACAGATGGCCGTCGTCGATGATGACCTCTTCGACACCTTCGGTGCCCGAACAGTTGCGAATGATCTTGCCGGTTGCCGCATCCAGCGAGCTGAGCGGCTCGCCCGTTCCGAGCGGGGCATAGACCCGGTTGCCACCGGCGATCAGTGTTCTCCACACCCTTTCCAGGCGGCGCTCGAACTTGCCGACCTTCAGCGGTTGTTTCCATAGCAACACGCCGCTTGCGGCATCGCGGGCCGCAAGGACCCACCGGCTCGGCACCGCGATGTTCGCCGCGGTCGCCTCATCGACCATGTAGAAGATTCTCCCCTTTGCGGAGACCACGGCGCGGATGGTCGGATTGCTGCCCTTGTCGGCGTGGTGGTGGCGGGTCCATTTCGGCCCGGCCAGCCACTGCATGTGCCGCGGCGGCCCGACACGGCTGTCTTCGGCGACGCCGTTGTTGTCGGGGCCGTGAAAGTAATGCGTCCACTCGTCGATGTCTTCGGGGCGTGGTTTGACCGTTTTTGCCCACCGGCCGCCCGACTTCACGTAGGCCGTACCGCCGGGTGCCAACACCCGCACGACCTCCTCTTGCGGAACCCTGCCGAGGTCCTCGGCCACGAGCAAGTTCACGAGGTTGTCGACGTACGGCAGCCGTTCGCCCTCGAGTTGGTCGACCGCGACCTTGCCGTAAAGCCCCGTCTTGCGAATATTCTGCCGGGCCTTGGCGACGTTGGCGGCGTCGGTGTCCAAACCGTGGACCAGGTAGCCGTCGCCGGCGCGCAGCGCGGCCGTCAGCTTGCCGTCGCCGCAGCCGACGTGTACGACCAGCCCGCCTTGAATGCCGGTCTCTCTGAGAATGCCGGTCGCCACCGCTCGTGAGTCAGGGTCTTCTACCGCCGCCGCCGAAGCCGTGGAAAAGGTCCACGCCAGGGCCAGCGCAGCGATAGAAAAGCAGCAGGCACACTCCGTGTGCCGTCCACGATGAAGGGAAAAACCGTGTTCTCTGCGAAATGTCCGCATGTCGTCTGCTCCAGTTGTCTGGGTGGCTGAGGCCGTCCGGGTGCCGGGGCAAAGCGCAGCGGCGCCCCAGTGGGTGGCAGAGTCCGTTTAGCCCGGGCGTCGTGCCGTTTCGTTGCGGTCGGAAACCCTCTCGGGCAGATCCCTCAAACCTCCTTCCACTGGCCCGGAATGGGGACGGGGAATCGGCCCTGCTCGTCCGGTTTGACGGGCACGGGGCTGTCGGCGTTCAGCTTGTCGAGGTAGTCGCAGAACCGGAAGCTCGACTGCATCATCTGGTCCCACGTAACGATTTGCCCCGTGTGGCAGGCGGCCCGGCCCATCAGCGTCGTCAGGTCCGAATAGGCCGCGCGCTTGGCCTCGTTGTGAGGCTTATCGTTGCGGATGCTGGCGATAAAATCGTTCCATTCGTACTGCCAGGGGCTGACGGCGTCGCGCGTCGGGGTCCAGGAGATGTTGCCCTTTTCGATCCGCTGGTCCTTGAACATGTGGACGGTGGCCGCGTGGACGTTGCCGGAGAACTGGGCGGCGCACTTGGTGCCGTGGATGTACGTGGCGAAGTCGCCCCGGCACTTGTTGATCCGGCGGAAACCGCAGAATGCCTTGGTGCCGTCGGCGAACGTGTATTCCATCGAGTAGACGTCGATGTTCTGGCCGCAGTCCTGGCTGTGGGGCACGCGACCGCCCAGGCCGTTGCACTGGACGGGCCAGCCGTCCTTGATCCAGCAGCACTCGTCGATCTGGTGGATCAGGTAATCGACCATGTGGCCCGACCCGACCCAGAACAGGTGAATCCGGCCGAAGTTGAGCTGGCTCATCAGGTTGGTGGCATTCTCGCCCTGAGGTCTGAGCCAACCGGCGCCGCCGAGTCGGTTGGCGCGGACCAGCGTGATGTCGCCCATCTCGCCGTTGCGGATTTTGTCGATCAGGGCCTTGCGCGCCGGCGAGTGGCGGCACTGCAACCCGGCGGCGATCTTGGCTCCGTTCTTCTCTGCTGCCTCGCCCGCCCGCAGCACCTGGTGCAGACCGCCCGGATCGGCCGCAAACGGCTTCTCCATGAAGACGTTGATGCCCTTTTTGGCGGCATACTCGACGTGGACCGGCCGGATGTACGCCCGCGTCGTACACATGGCCACGTCGCCGGGCCGGAGCGTGTCGACCGCCTTGCGGTACGCGTCGAAGCCGAGGAACTTCCGCTCCTCCGAGACGTCGATCTTGTCGCCGAACTGCTTCTTCAGCGCATTGTACCTCGAGGAAATCTTGCTTTCCAGCAGATCGGCCATGGTGTAAAGCTTCACCGGCCCGCTGTCGGGTACCGATAGGGCGTCCTTAACCGCGCCCGAGCCGCGCCCGCCGCAGCCGATCAGCGCCAGGCGAATCGTGTTGTCTTCTGCGGCGTGGACGGCGGGTGTCATGCCGCCGAGCATGACCGCACCCGCGGCGAGCGAGCCGCCTTGTTGAAGAAACCGTCGACGGGTGGGGTTCGGGGCGTCGTTGGATCGTGTCATGTCATTTTCCTCGGTTGATGGTGTTCTCGCGAGGGCGAATTCCCGCACGCCCCCTGCCTCCATCCGTCTAATATCACGCACGGCAGGCGGCGATGTCAAGTCTTACTTTTGGGGTAGCCACGGTCGCCAGACCGTGGGAATTCCCACGGTCTGGCGACCGTGGCTACCCCAACTTCAAAATCCAAAATCTTACAAAGCAGTAGCTACTTCGCGCCAACGGTTTTCTCCCGGCGCACGGTGTGGATTTTACCTCGCCAGGCGATCCTCGGGTCGCCAAACCCGTGGAATATTCTGACCGCATCGGCCCCGGCGAAGCTTTCCGTTTTGAGGGGGCGGACGGTAAACATTGCTCCGTCCGGGTAAGTTCGTCCGCCCCATTTCCGGGCGTAGAACGCGACGAACGACGGACCTTCGACGGCGAAGCCCCACGGCGGCAGCACCACCTGCCCGCCGAGTTCGGTCTCGATCGTCACCTCGCCGGCGCCGAAGTTGACGGTTGCCTGCGTGGCCTTGCCGCCGCTGCCGTAGGTGGCCCGGCGGAGCTTGCCGTCTTCGGACAGAAACTCCAGCTTGGTTAGACGCTGGAAGGCCGTGGCCGCGTGCAGCGGCCCGAGCACTTCGTGCGTATTCTTGATGAACACGTCGGTCGGGTGCATCCCTTCGGCCCAGCCGCGATCGCAACGCACGAAGGCGGCCCGCGCCGGCGACTTGCCCGGCGCTGCGGGCAGGAGCTTGATCTCCGGATCGACTTGCAGCCGGCCGAGGCACACCCGCCGCTGATCGTCGCAGCCGGGCAGCCTGGCGCGAGTGCCCGCGCCCTTCGCATCGTACAGCCCGGCATAGACGTCCACCACCTTGTCCTGCAAGGCCGGCGGGATGGTGATCGTCCGCGGGGAAATCGCGACCGGTTTCCCCTTCCGCCACGCAGAAGTCGGCGGGTCCGGATCGCGGTCATCCTGGAACCGGATCTCCTCGCCCGTGCAGAAGTGTACGAAAATCCGCCAGTCGCGGTCCACGTCGCGCTGGACGTCCCACGTGTAGCGGATGCGGAATGCCCGCTTGCCGGCCGGCTCGAGCGCAGCGATCCGCGGCTTGACGGGAACGGCGTCTCTGTCCGCCGCATCCTGCTGCCAGTACAGATGGTCGCCGATGCGGTGATAGTGCAAGGGCCGGGCACACAGCACGTGATGAGCGACGTAGTCGGCCGCCGCGCTATCGGCGTAGCCGTATTTGCCGTAGCAGATCTGGCAATCGTGGTAGACCATCTCGAAAAACGGGATCACCGTTGCACCGAGAGTCTCGGGTTTGAGATTGTGGTACGCCCGGCCCGAGACACCCACGTTGCCCTCGAAGAAATCGCTGTGCGGCAGCGCCCATTCCCGCCCGCACTCGCTGCCGAACAGCCCGAACAGATCGCGTGCGTAGTCCGACAGCTTGATCTTCCACGCGATGTCGGTGTTGCGGTTGACGGGGCATTTCGGATCGGCGCTCTCGCGCGGGCCCGCGGCGTAGGTCGTGTCGATGAAGTAAGACCACGGGTCGAAGAGCCTCTTGATTGCCGGCAGGTTTTGCTCGCGCCGGGCCAGTTCGTGCTGATACGGCGCGGCGACCAAATACGCCCGGCCGCCGAGCCAGCGACCCCCTTTCTTGAGGTTACCCCGGGCGTCCTTCTCGATGTATTTCGGGTTCCAGCTCTTGGCGTCGCGGTACATGTCCTGGTAGTTGTCGTGCAGGCAGGCGACGTAACCGAGCCGCTGGATCCGCCGGACGGCGTCGGCCAGCTTCTCGTTGCCGCCGCACTCGGGGTTGGCCGGCAGGTTGTCCGGGTGGCGGCAATCGTAGCCCCCTTCGGTCCACCCGCCCAGCATGAAAAGGCAACGGTCGATCCCCAGATCGTTGCGCAGATGCTCGGCGATCCGGGCGGCCTCGTCGAACGTCCACCGGACCTTCACCGATTCGTCCCTGGTGCTCTCCTCGTTACGCCGCCGGGCAAGACACGTCCAGAGTTTGGCGTTCGACGCGCCGACCAGCAGTTTCGCGTGCGGCTGGCGGGCGATCTTCCCGCGGAGCGTGCCGGCCGGCTTCTTGTCCTCGGCAATGCGGCGGTAGCCGGCGGCGACCGTGTTCCAGTCGCCCTTGCCCAGCGGCGTGAATCGCACGCGGCGGGCCGTCCGGCGCATCCGCAGATTCGTGGTGAGGATCTGCCGGTACGGCTTGTCCTCCGCCCGCTCCGACCGGAGGTCTGCCCAAACGTACGCGTCGTCCCACGAGACCACCAGGCACGATCCGGACTTCACGAAGCCCAGCATGTTCATGTGGAGGCCTTCGTAGTCGCTGGTGCCGAAGGTCCGCCGGAAGCCCTTGCCGCTGTCGGCGCGGAGAAGCAACCCCTCGCGGCACGGGACCACCGCACGGCCGCCGTCCTTGTCCGTGACGTCGAGCAGGCCGTCGCCCATGCGGATCTCGCCCGGCGATCGGGTTTCATAACGGATTTCCAGGGTTCGGCCGGCATCGACCAGCTCGAAGACGATGGCCGCGCCGCCGGTCCCCTCCAGCCGCAACGCGTTCTCTTGCACATCTGCCGATCGGAACCCGCCGGCGAACTCCTCGGCACGGCCGGCCGGCGCGTCGCCCGCGGTCGGCCAGCGGACGCCCGATCTCTTGTCCGCCAGCGACCAGCGTGCCGTTCCGGGGTCCACCTCCACCGTCATCGCGCGGCTCTCGATCCGCAGCGCCTTGCCCTGTTCGGCCGCGGCGCCCACCACGAGAATCAAGATCGGCAGAACAGGCGCGAGGAGGTGTCTCGGTCGCACTCGAATCTCCTTTCGCTGCGACTCCTTGACGCAGATGCTCTTGCTCCAGGGCATGGTATTGAATATAGGCAACCGCCTCCACACCGTCAAACGATGCCCGGTTTTCGCTTGCAATGGGCCCCCGGGTCGGCCATAATGGCAGACGTGTATTCCGCGTAAAACGGCAAGCGGTTTGGGCGCGGGGACATAAAGCCGCGACCGCTGGTCGCGCCCTGCGCCGCGGCGACGCGACCGGTTACGCCGTGCGCGACCAGCGGTCGCAGCTTTATATCCTGTATGGTTCCGGCTCATCCGGGTTAGGCAGCAAAGGTGCATCATGGCCAACAGGCAATCTTGGACGACGGCGGTTATGGCCGGCTCGGCAATCGTTGCCGGCGTGTTGCTGATGCCCGGTGATGCGATCGGGGAGGGTGCGTCGAAGAAAACGCCCGTGCCGGCCGGCGCCGCGCAACAGGCCGTCATCCGGCAGCTCGACGAAATCTACGGCCTGTCCAAGAAACGAACGGACGAAGAGAAACTCGCCCTGGCCAAGGAGTTGTTCGACCTGAGCAGGAAGTCCCGGGGCAAGCCCACCGAGCAGTTCGTGCTGGCGCGAAAGGCCATGGAGCTGGCCGCCGACGGAGGCGATGCAATGTTCATGCTCCGCGTGATCGACTTTATCAAAGACCGCTTTGAAACGGACTCCCTGGTGGTCAAGGGAAAGATGCTCAAGTCGTTCGCCGAACGGGCCGCCGACAAGCGGCGGGTCGAGTCGCTGGTGAGGGCCGCGCAACTCTATGTGAACGAGGCCCTGGCCGCACAACAATACGATTTCGCCGTGAGTGTGGCCGGCTTGACGCACAAGACCTGCCAGCGCGCACCGGGAAAGGACTTTCGCAAAGCGGCGCTCGATCTCCGCCAGAGGGTCCGGAAACTCCACGACGAACACGAGGCGTTCGAAAACGCTACGCTTGCCGTCAAAGCGGACCCGGACGACCGGAAGGCACACCTCGCCCTGGGACGCCTGTTGGCCTTCGGCCGGGGTGATTGGCAACGGGGGATGCCGCATCTGGCCAAGGGCAGCAATCCCGACCTTGCGGTCCTTGCCGAGCGGGACCTCGCCGCGCCGCCCGAGCCCGCGGAACGAGTCAAGCTGGGCGATGCCTGGTGGAGCCTTGCCGAAACCCGCCAGGGAGAAGAGAAAAACGCTATGATGTGCCGAGCCGGCTTCTGGTATAAAAAGGTTCGGTCCTCGGTCACCGGACTCAGCAAGACCAAAGTCGACAAAAGGCTCGCGAAGATCGCCGAGATCGGGCAACCCGTTGCCGGTGCGCCGGTGGTGGAGCCGGTTCCCTCGTGGCCCGGGAAGGTGCCGGGGCTCGTGGTCGCCTGGAAGCGGGGTTTCGGGCCGCAGAAACTGATTGCTCCCGCCGGCGGTCCCAAGTGGCGTCTCGAACCCCGGGGCGCGGCGAAGCTCGATAGCCGCGGAGCCATGGTGCTCGCCAAAGGGGCGGTCATCGTTCACGGCGGAAACGACGCGCTCCTGGCGGCCTGCAAGGCCACGAATGAACTCACCGTCGAGGCCGTCCTGAACGCCGCAGACGTCGAGCAGGGCGGCCCCGCACGAATCATCTCCTTCTCCACCGACGGCCACTCCCGAAATTTCACGCTCGGCCAAAGCGCCGATAAGTTGATCTTTCGCCTCCGGACGCCCCAGACCGGCAACAACGGCTCAAGCCCGGAAACGACCCTGTGCCGCTTCAACGCCGGCGTGCCCCACCACATCATCGTCACCTATCGGCCGGGACAACTGGTCTGCTACTTCAACGGCCAACAGGCCCTCGCAACTCCCGCCGTACAAGGAGATTTCAGCAATTGGAGCAACCACCAACTGCTGTTCGGCGATGAATGGAAAGACAAACGCGACTGGTCCGGAACCCTCGAACTGGTTACGATCTCCAGCAAGTTTACCGACCTGGACGAGGCCCGGCGGCGGTTCCGCGCGGCACAGTCGGCGCTGAAGGGGAAATAGACGCAAAACGGCCCTGAAATGCGCGCGGCCGCGTAACGGAAAACCTCGGCGTCCGGACGGCTTTGCAGAAAGGTGAAGGAGAACACGGCAATGGAACGGCGAGAAATCGTGATGCGGGCCATTGAATTCCGAAAACCGCCCCGGCTCCCTTTCTGGCAGGCGGTCGTCGACGACGTGCCCAGCGACGTCTGCGACTGCTGGGAGATGGACCGCCAGAAAAACGGCTGGTTCTTCGATCCCAACTCCTGGCCCGACCGCCACCGGGTCATGGACGACTGGGGGTGCGGTTGGGAGGGCTCCGACGCCGAGAACATGGGCCAGGTCAAACACCACCCGTTGGCCGACTGGTCCAAACTGGACTGCTACTCGCCGCCCAACCCGAGAGATCCCTACTATTTTGAACGGCTCGAAGACGAAATGGCCGGGGCCAGCGACCGCTATGTCGTTGTGACCAGCCATTTCACCCTCTTCGAAAGGTTCGACATGCTCCACGGCTTCAGCAGGACGCTCGAAGACCTCTGCCTGGAGCCGGAGAAGTGCGAAAAACTGCTCGACATGATCCTCGAGTGGAAACTCGAACACTGGGACGAGCTGCACCGCCGCCACGGCGACCGCGTCGGAGGGCTCTTTGTCACCGACGACTGGGGCACGCAGGAGTCGACCCTCATAAGCTGCGACATGTTCGAGCGGTTCTTCGTCCCCCGCTATCGCCGGTTGGTCGATGCCGTCCACGACAAAGGCTGGCACCTGATGTTTCACAGTTGCGGCAAGATCAACGACTTCGTGCCCTACTTCATCGGCCTGGGCATCGACGTGGTCAACATGCAGCAGCCGCGGACATACGGCATCCGCGAGCTGGGCGAGCGGTTCGCCGGAAAAATCTGCTTTCTTACGACGGCCGACATTCAAAAGACCCTGCCCCAAGGAAATCTCGAAGAAGTCCGCGAGGAAATCCGCGAGCTGATCGAGCATTGGTCCACCCCCGACGGCGGCTTCATCGTCTTCAACTACGGCATGGGCGAGGCCATCGGCGTTCCGCAAGAGACCACCAACGAGATGTTCCGCGAGTTCGCCCGGCAGATGGATTACTGGAACGGCCGTGCAGAACATCGATAGGGGCTTGCATCGCGGCGTTCCGCAAAGCGGGGCAAGTCCTCGAAGGGAACGGCGCCGGTTACGCCCGCGCCACGACCCACCGGCACAATGCCGGCGCTACGGAGTCGATTGCAGGCTCTGCTTGATCGTGTCGGCACAGGGATCGCGCACGGGTTTGACGTTCTTTCCGGCATTTGCCGGCTTGAACGTTTCACGGCCGGCGATGGCCTTGGACAGACCTTCCAACCACGTGCGCTTCTGATCCGGGTCCTTCAGGGAATTGCCGACCGCCTTAATCTTGACGGCCAGCACGCGACAGTCCTTGAGGTTACGCTCGCCCGCCACCGATTCTTCCAACTCGGCGGCGACCCGCTCGAGAACAGGCCCGATCAGCTCCCCTTCCGCCGCCATCTTCTGACCGGAAAGGCGGGCCAAAAGCGGCAATGCGGGATGGGTGGCCACGCGGTAATTGTGACCGAAGTACTTCTCGTGCCCCTGTCCCCGTTTCCACAAACCCAGGGCCCACTGCTTGCGTTGCTTCGCGTCCTTGATGCAGTCCGCCGTGGCCTTGATCCCGGCCGCCATCCTTTTGCAGTCGGCGTCATTCTCGCGCGAGGCCCTCGTTGGCACGACGTCCAAGTGGTTGGTGAAGTCCCGCTCCGTGCGCGACAGCAGCGCGGGCAACCCGTCCAGCGCAAGGCGGTAGGCCACCATCGCCGCGGGCACGTTGCATTTCTCTTCCTCCAAAAACGCCAGAACCTCACCGGCGGCCTCTTTGTCCTCCGGGACGGGCAGCTTCGCTATCCTGGCCAGCATCCTGTTCTTGACGGTCGTATTGTAGAGACCCTCGGTCGGACAACCCGGCTTGCCGGCGGAAGACGCCAGCTTGGCCAGGAAACCCTCCCAGAATCGTACCTGCTCCTGCGGCGCGGCCATGGTATTCTGGGCCGCGTCGACAAGGAGAAAGTTGTAGGGGTTCAGGGCGAGCCCGCTTTCCAGGAGTTTCACCCCGTGAGTCTCGCGCTGGGCCTCCGGAAGCAGGCGGAAGAGGGCATAGGCCGCCATGGAATCGAGGTAAGGCTGCACACCGTAGTTCACCGCCCACGCAACGCTCTGGTGGTACACCATGGGCTTGCGGTGATGAAACGAGATCTCATAGCCGTTTTTCCTGCCGGTCCGCTTGAACGCGTCTTCGAAGGGCCAGGGCGTGAATGGCGTTGTCTTCTCGTCGCCGCCGGTGGCGTATTGTCCGCCTTGGCAGCTATAGGTGTTGCTCTTGGGGTCGTAACGGTAGGCGACCATGGCGCAATGGCCCGGCTGGACGGCCTGGGAGGCCGGAATCCCCAGCGTGTTGTGGCTGCGCGAGGAGATAGCGCCCATCGTCCCGCACACGCCGCCGTCCTTCAGCATCATCTGGATGGTGGCATAGGTGAAGGGGTACGGCTTCAGACGCCGCGCGGACTGCATGGCATGTTGCTGGGCGATGCCTCCGATGTATTCACCGTGCGTCCGGAACTCCCCGTGGTCGCGGAATGCCGCCCAACGCTCCTCGCGCTCGCGCAAGGGCTGGCGGTTGGCCACGAGCATGGTCAGGATCGGCCAGGGCGCGGTCAGGGGAAAACGCGGCCACTTGCGCTCGGCCTGGAGCCCTGGTGGAAACTCGTATTCGTGGTTTCGGATAAGATACAAACATCGCTGGGCCGGCGACGGGAACGGGTCGCGCTTTGCCGGCAACAACCCCTTGGCCTCGTAGGCGGTGCGGAACATCCGGTAGGCCTCGTCGATCTTCCGGTACTGCTCGCCGCGGACCATGTCCCGGCTGTTCCAGTGGACGATCCGCTCGCCGCAATCGATCCGGACATCCTGCCCCTTGGCCTTCATGTAGGCGTTGAACTTCTGCTGAAGCTCTTCACAGGCCAGCACATCGGCGGCGTAAAGTCCGCGGGTGCGCGTCCCGGTGGCCGGGACTTTCTTGGCCTTCTTATTCTTTGGAGCGGGAATGGCAATCCCGCGGTCGTCGTACTTCAGTTCAGGCTTCTCTTCCTTGTGGCCGGTCACGACCTCCTCTTCGATCGTGTTCTCGTTGAGGAAGTTGATGATGTGGTCGTTCACGTCGAGTTCGCGGTTGGGATCCTTCGTGTCGGCCGGCTTTCGCGGATCGCCGGGGATGAACAGCTTCAGCGGTTTGCGGGGTGTGATGTCGGCTTCCATCCCCTCCTTGGCGCTGACGATGGCCGCCGCCAATGCCAGTTGACGATACTCCTCGAACTCGGCCTTTCCGAGGTCCAGGCGGAGCGAGTACAGCCACAACAGCACGTCCGCCGGTTTGTGGTGGGCGCCGTAGACGCCGGCTTGCACTTCCGGGTCGGAATCGATCCACGCCAGGAAATCCTGCGGGAGGGATTTTCCCTCGGCTTTCAGGCCGGCAATCGCCCGTTGCTTGGCATAGGCAAGAAAGGCCTTGCGCAGTTTCGGCGTGAGTTCGTACTCCTCGGCTGCACAGACGCCCAGCAGCCTGCTCTTTGCGGCATCCGCCTGTCGAGAGACCCCTTGCGTGTCGGCGTTGACGGACGTCAGCGGGCCGCACGTCGCCATGCATATCCATGCGCATATCCATACGGCCGCGCTGCGTGTGAAAGTGGGCTTGTCCTTCATTGATGCGTGAGACCTCCATCCTGGTTTGTTGTTCCCGGCTGGCAGAGAATATCGCAATCCGGCAATGCCTGCCGGAGTTTCCCGGCGCCGGCGTCGGTGACTTGCGTGCCGTTGAGCAGGAGACTTTCGAGATTGTTCAGCCCCTGGAGATGTGCCAGCCCGGCATCCGTCACTTGCGTGTTGTCGAGGTAGAGGTGCTCCAGTTTCGTTAGTGCCTTGAGATGTACCAACCCGGCGTCAGTGACTTGGGTGTTTGTCAAGTCAAGAACGACGAGGTTTTGCGCGCTGCTGAGATGGATCAGACCTGCGTCGCCTACTTCGGTATCACTCAGATCGAGATGGATCGCCGTTTTCGCACCCCATAGGTTCTTGAGCGTTTCGTTGGTAATAGGCTCGGGAGTCATTGCCCGTACAGGGCGGTAGCTCGCGGCGTAGGAAGGGCCGCGCGGTGTCGAACGTTCGAGTTCGTCCCAGATCCACCTGAGCGTTTCGAGGCTGTCGCCGGCAGCCATCTTCTCTTTCAGATCCGAGTCGAAATCCTTCAAAGGAGAACGATTATCGGGTGAGCCGAGCGGCAAGTTCGAAAAGGCAGTGTATGCCCAGTCAACTGCTTCCTCCCAACGCTCCGGGGTGATATTGCCCGGCCGTTGATTGTGAAGAGAACGGATTCGCTCGCCGATCCTGCGGTGGAGCGACGAGTGGGCAAACGTTGGATAAGAGATCCATCCGACCAGTGCCGCCAGAAACAACATCGAGAACGCGAAGACCCATGCCTGATACTGGTACTGGTACGACCGGCGATCCTGATACGCGTACCACCGGCGTTTGGGTTTCCGGTCTGGCGCGGGTTCGCTCATAGTGTTGTCGGTAACAACGGTAACAATAGGGCGGCTTTCTCAGGGGCTAACGTCGTGCATCGCGCAGTTCACTTCTCTCGCCCTGACGCCTTGCGGAGTTCGGCCAGGAACTCTTCGTCAACGGTGCCCCCAAGTCGCTGGCAAGTCTCCACATCGGCCCAAGCCTTGTCGTACTGGCCGCTGCAGTAGTAGGCGTTGCCCCGGTTATTGTAGGCTTCCGTGAGTGTCGGGTCGAGCCGAATTACCTCGTTGCAATCCGCAATGGCCTTGTCGTAGTCCCCCTTGTGACGAGCATAGAGTAGACCCCGGCTAAAGTAGGCGCCGGCAATGTCCGGGTTGTGGGAAATTGCTTCGGTATAGTCGGCGATGGCTTTGTCGAAGTCGCCCTTCCTTTCATGGGCAGCACCCCGGTTGTATGCGTCACGCGACTGCTGTTCTTTCGATGACCCGCAGCCGGAAATGACCAACAGCCCCATGACCGATACGACCGACCACCCGATGCGTGGAATGTTCACAGCACACCTCCCGTGTTTTGAGTTGTTGGCAACCGGATTCTACCACCCGGCCGTCATCCGTGCAAACGTCAATGAGCCCGAAGTCCGAAACCCCCGGACAACTAGGCTTTGTCGGAAAACGGTAGCCACGCTCGCCAGAGCGTGGTTGGCAAGGGCCAATCTCTCGCAAAAGAAGGGTCTCCACCGTCTGGCGGCGGTGGCTACACGCCGTTTGCCGACAAGGCCTGGCGCCTGGTGACGTGCGGGCTGCGATTCCTCCAGAAGAAGGCCGTCATCGTCGAGGGCCCGCTCGAAGGCCCCGTCGCGGCCGCCGAGACCCTTCCCCTCGACGAAAACAAGCCCTACGAAATCCAGGTAACCGTCGATCTGCCCTCCGGCCGGGTAACCATGAAGACCGGAAAGACGACCGTAACCGCCACCCTGGATCGCCGTCCCAAAAGCATCACCCATATCGGCTACGCCGTCTTGAACGCCGTCACGGATTTCAGCCCGATGGAAACATCAACCGAGCCCAAATAGACGGGACAGGTCGGACCAGTCCCGTTTCTTTGCCTGCCCCCTTCCCCAATCGCAGAGACTTCCTACCGCATTCGCCAGGGTGCCACGGGCTGCTCGTCAGCCCGTGTCGGCGGGGCGGAAGTCGGCACGGGCAGGCAAGCTGCCCGTGGCACCCGCCGTGTCGGCGGGGCAGAAGTCGGCACGGGCAGGCAAGCTGCCCGTGGCACCCGCCGTGCCGGGGCTTCGCTTCGCTCCGCCGCCAGCCACCCACCGTTTCTTTGCCTGCCTCGTTCCCCCAATCGCAGAGACTTCTTGCCGCCAGGGTGCCACCGGCTGCTCGTCAGCCCGTGTCGGCGGGGCAGAAGTCGGCACGGGCAGGCAAGCTGCCCGTGGCACCCGCCGTGCCGGGGCTTCGCTTCGCTCCGCCGCCAGCCACCCACCGTTTCTTTGCCTGCCTCGTTCCCCCAATCGCAGAGACTTCTTACCTCATTCGCACCTAACGTCGCCACTTCCCGTATTGTCCGGCTTCCAGTCAATTCTTGCGGTTCTCTTAGACACGTCAATCGAGACGGAAGCATGCTCAAATGAGCGGCTGAACTGCCATCCGTCTCTGACCGCATTCCCCATTGGCTTTCCCAATGGCCTGCGAAACTGAGGATAGTCGACGAGACTGCCATGTTGTTCCCGGTAGCCCCAGGAATAGCAGAAGTAGCTATGCTCCTGTGCTGCGATCAGAAAGCATGCCAGCGAAAACGTCATTTTCTCTTTCGCCTCCTTGGCTAGTTCCTTGGCAGGACGCTCCATTTTGCGCTTGTTGAGCCAGTTAAACTCCTGGTCCGGCCATCCCTTTACAATGACGATATTCCCATTTTTCCCGGCCTGTGTAATGCTCTCGATGTCTCGCGCGATGGACTCTTTTGTCCGGCTCTGGAACGCCGCGAAGTGCTCCACCATCGCTCCATCTGCGTGAGGCAGGTACTCCTCGCCTGCCGTGTCGCCTCCGCGGTCGGAACTACGGATTCCGTTGTAGAGAAGGATCGCTTCATTCCCCATTGTCTCGTTGGCAAGCCGCATCATGTCGATAACCGCATCGGTGAGAAGATGTTCGTTTCCTTCGCCCCACCCCTTCTTCATCCACACACTGCGTTTGGCTTGATTCGCTGCGTCCATGAAGATGCCGTCACAACCGTATTCGGTGACAGCTTTTCCTGCCGTGCTGGCCCACCACCGGCGAAACGCGGGATTGAGCAGGTTGTACTGTTCAAGTGTTCGGATCTTGTATATGGGTTTGCCCTGCTTGTCGCGAAAGAGCCACGTCGGATGCTTTTCCACTTCCTTGCAAGCATCATACAAAGGGTAATTGATGAAAGTGTTCCAGTAGAAGAGCACCTTCATCCCGGGGTTCAGCGCCTTGAGCCGTTTTGCATCGTGCGAGATTCCCTTTTCCGTGGATCCGAAGCGGTCCTTTCCATGGCCCTTTTCGAGGCAGACAAAGCTGGATACTCCAGCTACAAACCGCAATTCTTCTTCCGTGAGCGGACCGCTGTGTTTGCCGAAGTGGATGAAGACGGGGACGGTCTCCCACGAGAATGCAGGCCAGCCGCGCTGCTCGCCGGCATGCACCCCGATCCCGGTTGCCAATACGAGGGCGGGTGCAAGAACGAACGTCATCCTCAACTGTTATCTCCTTTGCGAACGCCCTGCGTCACCGGCTGCAATCGCCCTCCATTGTAGTCCGCGTGTACGCAATGGTTCAACATATTTTGTCTTGGGACCACGCGCACTCAAAGTCGGTAACGTCTTGAAACACCTCACAATCGTTGCACTTGCCATACACGCAGAACCAAGTTCATGGAGTTCATGGGAACAGTCACGGAACAGTCACCCATTTTCCGGTGACGATTTCCTCCCAAATAGGTGCCTGTCTGCCTGTTCCCCTTTTTCTGCCCTCCTTTACCGACCCCTTTCCGGGGCTTCGCTCAGGCGCCAGCCACCCGTCGTGGTTGAATTCGTCTCACCGGATCGACGGGTCGGGCAGCTCGCTCTTGACGCCTTGGTCGATCGGCATCTTGTCGGGGTAGCCGTCCGCTTCACGGATCAGCCGGTCGAGTTCCTTGCGGAGCCGGGCGACCACCGGGGCGTACCGGGGATCGCCGATCAGGTTCCGCGTTTCTTTCGGGTCGCTGCGGATCTCGTAAAGCTCGGCCATGTGGCGGTCGGGCGTGCCGTCGCCGTGCGGATACCGGATGTACTTCCAGCGGTCGGTCCGCACGCCGCGGACGTTCGGCGTGTAGGGGAATTGTTTCTCGTAGTTGTACTCGTAATACCAGCTCTTGCGCCAGTCGGGGTCGCCCGTCTGCACGAGCTTCTTCCACGAGCGGCCGTGGACCTTCGGCAGCGGCTCGGCGCCGCAGATGTCGATAATCGTCGGCGCGAAGTCGACCGTGAGCACCTGTTCGTCGATCACCTTTGGCGCGTCGGGCGGGGTCAGCCCCGGGTAGCGGACCACCAGCGGCAGCCGTATGCTCGCCTCGTGCATCGTCCGCTTGTCGACCATGCCGTGCTCGCCTTCCAAGAGCCCGTTGTCGGTGGTGAAGATGATCATCGTGTTGTCCAGCTCGCCGGCTTTATCGAGGTACTGGTAGATCCGCCCGACCGAGTCGTCGACGCTCTGGATCGTGCCGCGATAGGCGCGGACCATGTTGGCGAACTGGAGCACGCCCTTGGCCGAGCGATCGGGGAATTTCTTGCGATATTCGAAGATCGGCCCGTAGATGCCGTGCCAGGTGTCGAGCCGAGCCTGATACCACTTCGGATTGTCATCGAGATGGAACGCGGTCAGCGGGTAGCGAACGTCGACGTCGTCGAACGAGTGTTCGTACTTCGGCTCGGGGAAGTAGAAGCTGTGCGGGGCCTTGTGGCCCATGTAGAGCAGGAAGGGGCGGCCCTTCTTGCGCCCATCGAGCCAGTCGACGGCCATGTCGGTGACGACCGTGGTGTAGTAGCCCTTGACCATCCGGCTCTCGCCGCCGTTGAACCGGAAGACGTTGTCGAAGTACTTGCCCTGGCCCTTGTGGGTGACGAAGTAGTCGAACCCCGGCCGTTTGTCGTCGTTCTTTTCGCCCATGTGGTACTTGCCGATGTAGGCGGTCTGGTAGCCGGACTTCTGCAATTGGCGGGGGAAGGTGGGCAGATCGACGGGGTATTCGGTGAAGTTGTTCGACACGCCGTGGCTGTGTGCGTAGAGACCGCCGAGGATCGACGCCCGGCTCGGCGAGCAAAGGGAGGTCGTGCAGAAGGCGTTGCGGAAGTAGACGCCCTCGCGGGCAAGCCGGTCGATGTTCGGGGTGTCCATGGCGGAGCCGTCGGCCACGCCGAGGCAGTTCCACCGCTGATCGTCGGTCAAGATGAAAACGACGTTGGGAGGCTTCTTGGTCCCGTCTTTCGCGGCAGAACTCGTCGATCCGAACGGACAGACACACGCAAATGCGGCAAGGGGCAGGAAAAAGCGTCGGGATGGCAGAGTCATGGTATCGCTCCGATGGTTTGTTGCGTGGCGAGAGTTCTTGGGCAATTGGGCCCATAAAGCCGCGACCGTTGGTCGCGCCGAGCGACGTCGGGAACGGCTCTTGGTGACGTAGGGCGCGACCGACGGTCGCGGCTTTATGCCCCGCGCACAACTCGCATTTGCCGGCGGGTCACTACCTACGAACAAGTATGATAGCACACGACAGGCGTGTGGTCGAGCGTGGTCATTTGCCGCTGCCGGGCTTCGCTGCCGGACGGGCTGCCACGACATCCGCGGCTGCCGGAAGGGGCTCCCCCTCTGCCGCGCCGAGGCAGAGCACCTTGCCGTCGATGGTCGAGAGATACAGGCGCCCGCCGGCGGCGATCATGCCGTCGAAACGGGGTACGGCGCCTAACTCGTAGGCGGCGAGCTTCCGGCCGTCGGTCGGAGAGACGGCCACCAGCAGCGCCCCGCGGCGGCCCTCAAAAGCGGCCGACTGCTCGGCCAGCTTCTTCCGCGTCTCGGGATCGCTCAACGTCTTGGCCGATACCTCTTCGTCCTCGACATCGGGCGGGCCCGCAGCAAAAAGTGCATCCGCAGCCAACACCATGGAAGTAACTTGTACGGACACGTCATCCGACCACGAAGGCACAAACCGGGTCACCGGCCGTATCCTTGACTGGCCCGTTCGTTTGCCCTTCTTCCGGATCGGCTTTCGCTCCGTGCCGGCCTGGACGATCTTCGGTTGCTTGTCGACGGCGAAGAGCTCGAACTCCAGCGGCGTGGTCCAGCGGTAATACTTCCAGTGCCGGCCGTAGCCGTAGATCGTGTCGTCGTCGAAGACGAGGATTCGTCCGGCGGGCACGAGCCGGCCGGCCTGGGAGTAGCCGCCGGCGCCCGACGCGAACGCCCGGCCCCACACCCAGTACGTCCGATGCCAAAGCGTGTCGTCCAGGAAGCCGGTCGGGCAGAACAGATGTACATCGTCGCCCTGTTGCTCCCGGACGGGGATGTACTCGACGAACTTGCGTTCCCCGTCCAAGGTCAACGGCAGCGATCGCATGTAGACGTACTTCCCGTCGCTCGAAAGGATGTCGGGGAGTGCGACGGGCATGTTCAGCCCCACGATGTGCTTCTGGAGGTTTTCCTTCGTCGCGGGATCGCGGTCGTCGAGGATCGTCTCCGAGAGCTTCTTGCCTGTCTTCGGGTCGAGCCGCAGGAAGCGCAAGCCGCCGTCGAGGAACATCGAGCGGCCGGCAACGCAATAGAGCGTGTTGTCCTGCACCAATACGCTTCCGTGGACCGGCCAGACCGATTCGAGCTGCTCGAACGCCCCCATCTGCCGTTGTTCGGGCGCGGCGCGGTACCGCCAGACCAGCCGCCCATCGGACGCGCGGAGGCAGTAGACGCAGCCGTCGGCAGAGCCGAACAGCGCAAGGCCCCGCCAGATCGTCGGCGGCGAGTCGACGCGGCCGCCGGCCGTAAAGCTCCACAAGGGCTTGCCGGTCTTCGCATCGAGCGCATGGACCGTATGCGAGTCGAGCGAAGCGACGAACAGTTTGCCGCCGGCGACGACCGGGCTGCTGAGATTCCCGTCGACTTTGGTTTCCCACGACCGCTTCAGGCCGGTTGGCTTAACGGCCGCGTCCGTGGCGCCGCTCCGTGCGGCGTCGTGACGGAACGTCGGCCAATCGCCCGGCCCGGCCTTGGACTTCGAGCCCGCCCGGTCGTACGCCGGACCGCGGGTCAGACGCTCCTCGTCCGGCACCTCGCGGCGGATCTTGGTCTGTTGCGAAGGCGGGGCCACGGCCGAAAAGCCGAAAAGCTTCGCCTCGATATAGCAGGCGCACGGATGCTGCGGCGCGTAGATCATGCCGTTGCAAGGCATGACGCCGTAGTGGCAGGCGCCGCGGACCCAGTGGTTGCAGATCCAGTGCTTCTTCGCAAAGTCGACGAACTCGATCCCGGTCCGCGAATAGAGAAGATACTTGTCGGTTGCCTTGGCCCGGTAGCAGCGGTGGTGGAACCAGTGGGTCTCGACGTCGGGCAGAAACTCGCTCTTGATCTCGCCCGTGTGCAGATCGCGGCCGATCGTAACGCCCGAGTCGGCGCCCTTGGCGATCTCGCCGTGCCAGACGAGCCCGCCGGCGACGAGCACGTCGTCGGGTGTGCCCTGGTGTCCGCCCGGGAGAAGCGGTGCCTTCCAGAGCGTCTTGCCGTCGTCGGCCGACAGGGCGAAGAGGGTGGTCATCCGGCTGTCCGGGTACTTCTCGGCCGCGATCAGGCCGCTGTAGAGGACCACGTCGTCGTAGAGGACCATGGTCGCGCCGGAGGAACTCCGCATCGGCGTCCGTACCGGCAGCGGGTCCGATTGCCAGCGGGGACGGCCGGTCGTGCGGTCGAGACAACGGATCCGCTCGCCGTCGTGGAACACCACGCGTTTCTCGTCGGCCGCCAGCGAGAGCGAGACGACCGGCGACTCCTTTTTCCACAGTATCTTGCCCGACTCGGCCTCGACGGCCATTATGGTGCGTGGCGCCACGGACCAGATGTCGTCGGTATTGGCTTTCTTGATCTCGGCAAGGGTCGCGAAGGTTCTGGACGGGTCGCTGCGCAGGGGCTGACCGGGGGCCGCCACGCTGAGGAATAGGACCCCGTCGTCGCAGAGGATTTCCTCGGTCACCTTCGTGCCCTTGTAGGTGCGGAGCGTCTTGCCCGTCGCCGCGTCCAGGGCCGTCAGCGGTGCATCAGTGCCCAGGGTCACGTACACGCGGTCGCCGACGGCCACCAGGCGGCGAGCCATCAGTTGCGGACCGCTTTTGAGCGGCCACAGGTGCTCGTGCCAGGGCCCGATGTCGCGTTTCCAGAGCACCGTGCCGTTGAACGCGTCGCGGGCAATCAGGCGCCACTCGGGCGGGATCAGGATCGACGCTCGGGGCGCCTCGTCGAAAATGTAGAAGACCCGCCCGCCGGCCGATACCACGGCGCTGACGCTGGACATGTGATCGTGTTGCCGCGAATAACGCTCGCCGCCGACCCACTGGTAGTGCGCGGGCGGCTCGATCAGGCTGTCGTGCGCCACCGCGTTGTTGGTCGGGTCGTGCAGGTAGTGCGTCCACTCGTCCATGGCCTTCGGCCGCGGCTTGACCGTCTTCTTCCAAGAACCTCCGTCCTTTACATACGCGACGCCGTCCGGCGTCAACACGCGCATGACTTCATTCATCGGTATGTCGCCGAGGTCCTCCGCAACGAGCAGGTTGACCAGGTTGTCGACGTAAGGAAGCCGCTTGCCGTCGAAGCCGCCGATCGACACCTTGCCGTAGAGCCCGAGCGACTTGATATTCTTTCGGGCGGCCGCGACGTTCCTGGCATCGGCGTCCAGACCCTGCACGATGTAACTGTCGCCCGACCGTAGTGCCGCGGTGAGCGTCCCGTCGCCGCAACCGAGATGGACGACGAGCCCGCCCCGGACGCCCGTGGCATCGAGGATTTGCCGGGCAGAGGGGGCTTGGGCCGCGCACTCGGCGGCGCCGACTGCGAATGCGGATAAGCACAGTATCACGGGAAGCAGCCGCCGATTCCGAGTGCGGTCCGCCCGTAGGTTTTGCATCATCGTCTTGCTCCTTGGAATAAGATTGTTCTTTCGGGCTCTCAGCCCGTCATGGTAACAGAAACCAACGCTGAAGCAAGCGTGCCGGAGCGGAACCGGCCGCACCCGTTGTTTTCGGCGATAGTGGGTGGGTGAAGTGGCGGGCTATCACCAGCCTCCGGCGCACGCAGGTGCGCAGCGTTGGCTGTGGCCGTCCGGGTACGTGGCGGGTATCGGCGTTTCGCAAGCCTCGGAGCGGCTTCAGGATGCGCGGGAAAGCCTTCGGACCGGAACCAAAGGAACGGGGATGGGCCGCTCAACAAACTCGGCCAACGACGGGGTGCAGCTATGACGCCGGAGCTTCCGCAGGGCCAGGTCCTCGATCTGCCGCACGCGCTCGCGCGACAGCGCAAGCATCTTTCCCACCTCCATGAGGGTGTACGAGCAGCCGTCGCGCAGTCCGTAGCGGAGCTGGAGGATCTCTTGCTCGCGGTAGCTTAGCGTCCTGAGGGCGTTGCCGATGCACGAAAGCAAGGACTTCCTTGCCTGTTCGTGCCCCGGTTCGTGCGAACCATTCGTTTGAAGGACGTCCGCGAGACGCCTCTCGCCGTTGTTGTCGACCGGCCTCTCGATCGAGCAACTCTTGTTCATCATGGTAGTGGCGAACTCTGCATAGGCCACAGTCATTCCAGCAGCGTCGGCCGTCTCATCGATCCTGGGGGGACGGCCGAGTTCGTGGGCGAGTTCCTGCGTGAACCGGCGCACTCGGCGGATCCTGTCGACCATGTGGGGCGGAACCCGAACCACGCCCCCCTGGTCGGTCAGCCCCTTCATGATCGCCTGTCGGATCCACCAGGTGGCGTAAGTCGAGAACTTGCACCCGCGCGTGCAATCGTACCCGTCCACGGCTTGCATCAGGCCGACATTGCCTGCCTGGATCAGATCGGGTAAATCCAGGCCGCCATGACGATAACTCCAGGCAACCGATACCACCAGCCGGAGGTTGGCTTGTGCGAGCAATTGGCGGGCCTCGTCATGCTCCTGTTTCATCCGGAGGGTACGTGCGATACGCCGACGAAGCGTGGCCGGACCCTCCAAGGTAATCTGCACCAACTCGTGCTGCAAAGTGTGGAGTCCCCCGGCCGGGGAGTTCTTGGTGGATCCATTGCCGTTTTCGCGGAGCTGTAGATTCAGCTTCTCCATTCTCGCCGACAATTCCCGCAGCTTGTTGAGCATGGGCAGCAGGCACTTGGTTCGCAGCTTGACTTCCTCAACCAACTGAGCCGCTTTGTGCCGGTTCCGGATGCAACGCCGCCAGGCCTCCCGACGGCAGGATTGCGATCGGCTATTGTCCATGGCAACCGCGAAATCGATCCGGTCTCGTTCCAGAAGATCCCGCAGGGTGCGCAAGTTTGGAACCAAAATCCTGCGAATGCGGCTCATCGCCCGGGGGTTGGCCAGTGTGACCGCAATCACGCGATCCATCCGGATGTTATTGTTGCAGACATCTTCCAGGAGCGAGCCGGCGGCGTGCAAGATATAGGGGTGGGCCAGCAGTCTGCGGCGGAACCGTTGTCCGGCCGCTCGGATGCGGCCCACCAGAGCAGTCTCTTCACGGCGCGTCAAGAGCGGAATCTCACCGATTTGACAGAGGTAAACTCCTACCGAATTGTTCGAGGATTGCCTCATGGTTCCTTACGGGTTGCCACCGTCTCCGTCGGGATTCACGTTCCCTTGGGTGCCTTGGTTCTGAAAGATCTGGCTGAAGCCGCGGCCGCCCGTTCCAACACTGCCACTGTCCTCGTCGCCACTGCTCGCATCGGTTGCCGAACTGAAGGTATTCACTTCGGCAATCCCGGAGAACAAAGGTACGGTCGTGATCCGGACATAACGCCGATCGGCCGAGACCACGGCCGTCGCCGCCAGGTTGGCGCCCTCGGGCAGCGTGATGACCACCGGCTGGTAACCCACCGCACCGGGACGCCCGAACGGGGCCGACGCCGCGGGATCTTCGGCCGCCGCGAGCTGCTGCGAAAGGACCTGACGGCTAACCGCCATCTGCACGTTTGCCGCGTTGGCCAATTGGTGTTCCTCCAACGCCTCTCTCCGCCGGCCCCCCTCCAGATCGAACACCAACCAGGCTTCGTCCTTCTTAAGCGGCACACTCCTGGCGAACCGCTCGGCCTTCCTGCCGCGGTAGTGCTTGATCACCTCGACGTTGACCTTTCCGGCAGTCACATTCCCCCAGACGCGCCGCACCAGCACGCGATAAGTCCCGTCAAAACCCTTCGGGCAGACATAGACCTCCTCGTAGCCACGCGTATCGGCGGTGTCGCGGGAGAACCCGTCGCCGAGCATCACGCCGCCGCCGCTGGTTCGCGGAGTCTGCACCGAGCAGACCGTGCCGGGGGGCTCCTCGACCAGCAAGTCGATGTCGGCGTCGCCGGTCCAACTGACGCGCACCACACAGTCGCGCTCGACGGCTTCATCCAGAGCGGCTTCGAACTCCTTGGCTTCGGCCTCGGTCTTCTGGTCGGCGCGGAGTCGGCTGAGCGTGTCGTTGGCGACGAAGAGTCCCAGCTCCCAGACGTCGGCATGGTCGTTGGTCCACGCCTGGCTGAGGATCCCGATCGTGGCCCATCGGATGCCATCGACGTCGCCGGTGTTTCGTGCAACCTTCAGGCCGTGCATGTAAGGCTCCACCCAGAGCGGTTCGGCCTGGGCGACCTGTCGAAACATCTGCATTGCCCGCACATTGAGCCCCAGACGGGCCATGTAGGCCCCGAGGTGCATCATATCTGCCGGATTATCGGCAAAGTCGGCGGCCGACATCACGGCCCGCTCGATCTCTTCCGGGGTGCGCCCGTCGGCTTCCATGGCCAAAGTCAGCACCTCGTACATCCAAGGCTGGGCTTGATGGTCCCGCAGCGAGGTATGGATCAGGCCAATGACATGAGCGAACTGCTCTTGGAGCATCAGTTGGCGAACGGCGTCGCGAACGGCCCTTTCGGTCGGGGCGAACCTGGCAAAGTAGTGATCCCAGACGACATTCGGATCAGCGTCTGCGGGGAGTTTGTCGATGGGGATCTTATCCACTGCTTCAGTTTGCCCCGCGGCAATCCCCTCGGCCAGATCGTCCCATTCCGCTTCACGGTTCAACCGCTGCAGGCGATCAGGTGTAGCCAGCGCGTCTTGGGCCGCGTCCTTGCCGCCTCGGGCCGGGGCCGTGACCAGCGATTCCTTGTCGTCGCCTTCGCGCTTCGGCGTACCGGGCGCCGGACTCTCGGTATCGGGCACAGCCGGTGGAATTTCGGGGGCCTTGACGTCGGCAGGGCCTACCTCAGGGGTTTCGGCAATTTCCGGAGGCAAAGGAATCCGGGCGGCACCGGGACCTTTCGGCAGCCACATCCACGCGAGCACCAGTACGGCCACGCACGCCGCAGCGGCGACGACCCACCTAAGCCGCCGGGCTGCGGGGCGGGGCGGGCGTGGTTCCGGCGGCGAGGGCATCAGCTCCACGCCCACCTTGGAATAACGCCACCGGAGTTGTGCCTCGACCCGGGCGTAGGCGAGATAGCGGCGCCGGGCTTCGGTGTCTTCGCCGACCAACTCCTCAAGCCGGATGCGTTGCGAGTCGCTCAACGGGCCAAGCGTCTTCGCCAGCAGCAGTTCGTCAAGTTCGTCGCGATGGTCGTCTTTGGATTCCACGGTCATATCTCCGACGGGTTGCCTCCCAACGGCCCCAAAGCCGCCTCGATGCACTGAGCCAATTTCTTGCGGATTCGGTGCAACATCACGCCGACCGCATTGGCGGTGCGGTTGAGAGCCTTCCCTATCGATGAAAGCGATTCACTTTGCTTGTAATAACGCTCCACAATCTGCTGATTCTTGGGAGACAACTGATTGAGGCAGTCGTCCAGGGCGATTTCCAAATTGCTGGGTGTGTCGGCGAGCCAGTCATCCGTTAGCGTCTCGAGCGTGTTGAGGTTGTGGAACACCAGCCGATCCCGTCCCAGGCGTGTCCGGGCCGCCCGGACCTGGTGAAACGCCACCCCCAGTGCCCAGGCCACAAACGGACGCGCCGGGTCGTACTCCGCCGCCTTGCTCCATAGCACCACGTTGGTCTCCTGCAAAACGTCCAAGGCAATCTCTGCATTGCCAAGGAGCGAATAAATGTACGCGTAGAGCTGGTTTTGGCAGCCGGTAAGGTGCTGAACGTAGCTCGCTGCGGATTCGGGATCCATTGGGGACGGGGGATTCACGCTACCCGCCTTTCTGCCTGACGTTGAACCGGTTCAATAAGTATTAGCAGGTACCGCCCATAATATTACACACCGTTGCAAGATTCTGACCACCGACCCTCTAGGAGGGCAGTAAAATCGAGGGGCTTGGCGACCGGACTGGCTTTGGCGGTGAACAACGCAGCAATTCGGCAGGCAATCTCGACATCTCCTCCGGCAGTGGATTACTTAGCACCGTTCGAGACATAACCGTCGCATTTGTAGGACGGGTCTCCCGACCCGTTAGGGATGGAGACGGGCCGGGAGACCCATCCTACGACAGTTGTTTCGCGGCCGATCCTTACTGCCAAGAAAGTCCCGATCCCGGGGGCGTTGCCGGCATCCTTGCCGAACTGGGACAATCCGCTAGAATCGACTCCTTGGCGGCAATGTCATAAGTCCATCGGTCGACTCTTCGCTAACTGATTACGTTGACTCGTTTATGGGAGAACAGCAGCATGTACGATTTCAAGAACCTGATGGCGGGTTGTCTGGTCGCGGTTGGGGCCTTGTTCGCTTCAAAACCCGCGAGCGCCGACGAGTGGGACGACCTGCTCGGCCGGGAAACGCTTCAGAAGATCGACGCCGCGGCGCCCGCAAAGGCATCCGCCAAGCCGAAAAAGCCGAGGAAGGTGCTCGTGTTCACCGAGTCGAAGAAGGACTTCGACCGCATGGCGTCGCAAAAGGCGCAGAAGCCGGTTCCGCACAAGTCGGCGCCCTACGCCGCGAAGGCCGTCGCACAGATGGGCAAGAAGACCGGCGCCTTCGAGGCGACGATCGAGGCAAACCCCGACGTCTTCAAGAAGGATCTGAGCCAGTACGACGCCATCGTCCTGGCAAACGTCTTCCTGGAAGACAAGCTCTTCAAGGCGCCCCGCGACTTTACGAAAGAGGAAGAAAACCGCTTTACCCAACAGCAGAAGGCCCTGGTCGACTACGTCAAGGGCGGCGGCGGTCTGGTCGGGATTCACCTGGCAGCGGCCGAAGCCCTTGGCTGGCCCGAATTCAACAAGATGCTCGGCGGAACGTACGCGGGCCAGGCGTGGCAGGCGTTTGACAAGATTCCAGTTGCAGTTGAGGACACCGAATCGCCGCTGAATGCCGCGTTCGGCGGAAGGGGCTTCACGGTGAAGGACGATATCTACATGTTCCGCGAGCCGTCGCTGCGCGAAGACATCCATGTCCTTTCGAGCGTCGACACCGGCAAAGCGCCGAAGAGCATCTGGGCCGAGCGGCCCGACGGAGATTACCCGCTGAGCTGGGTCAAGAAGTACGGCGACGGCCGCGTCTTCTACACGGCGCTGGGCCACGAGCCGGACATGTACCTCAACCAGTCTTTTCTCGCACACCTTCTTGCGGGCATCCAGTTCGCGGCAGGCGATCTGGAGACCGACACGTCACCCGGCAAGCCGCTGCCGGTGAAGAAGGGCGCCGGGCAAACCATGGAAGGTTGGACCCCGCTTTTCGACGGCAAGAACCTCGACGCTTTCAAAGCGGACGAAGGCCAGAAGAAACACTGGATCGTCGACGACGGCTTGATCCGCTACGACGGCCGCGGCAAGACGTTGTGGACCAAAGAGCCGTTCGCCGACTTCCGGCTCCGCGTCGACTGGCGGTTGCCACGCGTCGCCGACAGCGGCGTCTTTCTGCGCGGCACCGGCAAGGGGCAAATGAACATCTGGTGCTGGGACCAGGGCTCGGGTGAATTGTGGGGGTACCAAGCGGACCCGAAAGTCAATGCCGACAAGCCCGTCGGCGAATGGAACACCTTTCTCGCCACGATGAAGGGCGACCGGCTCACGCTCGAGGTCAACGGCCGGGAAGTGTTCACCGGGCAACAGCTCAAGGGCATCCCCAAGTCGGGACCGATTGCCTTGCAGCAGCACGGCGACCCGATCGAGTGGAAGAACATCTACGTCAAGAAGCTGTCGGGCAAAAGCGGCGCCGAAAAGGCAGAGGGAACCCGCCGGCGGGTCGAGGGCATCCTAAATATGGTCGAGAAGATCCTCGACCCGCAACGGTTGCGCGACATCGCACCGGAACGGCTGAGCTACTACAAGATGGAACTCCGCAAGCGGGGCCGGTCAGAGAATACGATCGGTTGCCACCTGGCCCACCTGAAAGCCGCCCTGCGATGGGCGGCCCGGAATCTCTCCCATTGTTGCCAGCGGGTTGTTCGCATGGAAGCGCAAGTCCTCCGGCTTGGTCCAGCGGACGGCCTTGTCGGCTCCCGTCACGACGCACATGATCGTCTGCGAGATGCCGTCGGGCATGTCGCTCCCCTTGGGCCCCTCCGGTCCGCCGAAGGGCGTCCCCTCGCCCGTAAACATCATGATCGACGTCTTGCCTTCGTTTTCCCGTCCGGGCACGAGGTACACATTGGGCATTTGCCGGACGAGCTTGATGTTATGGTCGCTGTCCCAGGGCTCGTCGACGCGGAACTGGTTGTAGAGTTCTCCTTCCCCCAGGCAAGGCAACAAGGCCACCCGCCAGCTCAGAAGCGGCTTGCCGCTCTCGTCGCGGATCGCCGCGGCGGGAAACCGCTGGTGGTTGTTGTCATACTGATGCACCGCAAAGCCGATCTGCTTCAGGTTGGCAAACTCCTGGCGCCGGAGGTCGGGGTTGACGGAAGGCTCGCACCCGGTGACCCACAGCGTCAACCCCATCGGCAGCAGTACAAACAGGGCCCTTCGCATCGTGCTTTCCCTTTCCTTTCGGGCAACTGCAGAGTTCCGACGTTCCGTAGTGTGCGACCGTGCGGTGGACGCGTCGAACGCCAATGAAGGGTAACGTATGCCGGTTTGGATGTCCACAAAGAACCGGCCGCAATCGCACAAGGGGCCCCGTCGCCAGCGCTGATTGCCGAGCGCCCCCCCCAAATCTAGGGGCGAGCCGACGACTATCGCACGGCGCCGTTCATGGCAACGGCAGGCAATACCGGGCTGCTGGCGGAATTGTACGCCGTGCGCAGGCCCGAAATAGGACCAGCTTCGCTCCCCTGGTTGACATAGAGGGGGTACACATCATAATTTTGAGTGGCTAACGAGAAGAGGCAGTCGGAGGAGGAGGATCTGGTAGCAACTCACGAACGATCAACATTTGACAAGCATTCGCGTGCGGGTGACAGCGAAGCAATGGAACTAAGTCTTACCTGAAGAAGGAGAGCGACAATGGACAACAAGAAATTGGTGCTGGCATACCGGATTACATTGGGAGTAGCCATTCTCACGGCATTCCTTCCATGGGTATCAGCAACCGGCAGTGCATCGGTTGCCCCAATTCCTGGATTTAGCGCTGGCGGCTCGTCTTCCGCCTCAGCATCACTTACCGGAATGGGCACGTTCTGCGGATGGCTTGTTCTGCTGGTGGGAATTGGCGGCGAGGTTTTCAGTTTCCTCAACCCGGCGAAGATTCTTCAAGAGAAGGCCAAGTTTGCGATGGCGGGTATCGGAGCCCTGATCGTTGTTTTGGCATTGATTGGGATTGCTACTGCCGGTTCGTACTTTGGCGGGTCTGAGTCCAGAGGGAACGTGTACGCTCATGCTTCTCGAACGGTTGGCGCTGCCTTTGGCGTATATTTCACGCTCCTTCTCGGGATTGCATGTGCCGTCTTGGGGTTCATGAGCAAGTGGGATGAGGCATAGCGATTGCGACTAACCGGCAAGGACTTGACCATGAATTCACCAGAACTAAAACAGAAAATCAAACAGCTACGCCAATCCGTACTAAGGTACGTGGAGGATGGCTCCGATGTGCCGGAATTGGAATCGGTTGTCCAGTTCCGCAAGAGTTGCGCCAGCCTGCGACAAGAGATTGCTTCACTTCGGGAACGTGGAGAAGCACTAGTCAAGGCAAAGCAAGAATACGAAACACGTGAGAAACAGGTTGATTCCGAGAAGAAAGAACTCGGCAAAGCACAGGCAGATTTGGAGCAACTAGCCGCACGGCTCGGCAAAGCTGCCTTTGGCGCATTCAAGTCAGAGAAGATCGGCCAGCATCCGAGCTTTGCTGACCGGATCGCCAACTACGATAGAGTTGAACAGCTTAGAGGCGAACATGATGTGTAATGGTTCACCGTGAACTGGAATCTCGGCGGGTCAGAATAAGCAACAA
>CAZJRB010000006.1:0-120959 GCA_964547995.1 uncultured Planctomycetaceae bacterium
AAGGAGAGGATGTGGATGGAGCCGTGGTAGTGGCCAATCATCGCTCCACCGGGGCAAGCCCGGCGGTGGCGAAGCGGCGGCCGGAAGGGGCGAGGGCGTGGATGGAGCCGTGGTAGTGGCCAATCATCGCTCCACCGGGGCGAGCCCGGCGGTGGCGAAAAAGCTTCCCGTAGCGTCCAACGCAGCGATGGGGCTGAGAAACGGGGAACAGGACCGGCGGGGGCAACGCTATCGGCGGGCGTCGGGCTGTCCGGCCGCCCGCCGGGGGTTGCAGCCGGCTTCAGCCGGGCTTCTCGGTCGGGGGTTTCAACCATCCGGGGCCCAGCAGAGCAGAGGAGAAGTCCGGCTGAAACCGGCTGTCTGGGAAGGGGGTTCTTGTCCGGGCCACCCTTCCACCAGTTGAAACTGGTGGCAGACGGGGAGTCGGCTCAAGCCGACTGATCGTTCGGGGGGCCTCGGTGCCCGGGTCTGCCCACTGTTTCCCCGCTCGTCGAGAGTGGAGGCGGGAATGGCAAATGAACCCCCAGCCCTTAATTAAAACACCTCCCGAAACTGTTCGGACAGGAGACTCGTGCTTCCAAGCGGCTGCCGACGGGCGACTCCCCTTAAAGTCTTCACGGATCGAAGCCCGATAATTTGTAACGGCTGCGGGTCTCCGGACAGGGCTTTGTGCCCGATCCGGGCAGCCTAGGTGAGGGTTCTTGTACCGGCGAGCAAGAACCCTCATTTTTTAGGTGTTGCCGGCCAATCCAGGGCAGATCGAACGTCTCGAGCAGAAGGCGACTCCGCATCTTCTCATCTTTCCTATCTCTCACTTCTTTCCCAAGCACCGCCCCATCTGCCGAACCGCCTGGCGGAGCCGGTTCTCATTTTCGACGAGTGCCATGCGTACGAACCCTTCGCCAGCGGGGCCAAAGCCGGCCCCGGGACTGACCACCACGTCGCCCTCCTTTAAGAGCTTCATCGCGAAATCGAAGCTGTTCATCTCGGTGGCCCAGGGCTCGGGAATCTTCTGCCAGAGGAACATCGTGGCCTTGGGCCGCCGGACCGGCCAACCGAGCCGTTCGAGCCCATCGCACAGCACGTCGCGGCGGCGCTGATACTCGGCTGCCTGGGCCTCGACCGCGGCGTCGGTGTGCCGCAAGGCCATGATCGCCGCGATCTGGACCGGCCGGAACATGCCGTAGTCGTAGTAGCTTTTGATTGTCAGCAGTGTGCGAACCATCTCGGGATTACCCGCACAGAACCCGACGCGCCAGCCCGCCATGTTGTAGCCCTTGCTCATGGTCGTGAGTTCGACGCCGACGTCGATTGCGCCGGTCGCGGCCAGGAAACTCGGCGCCCTGTAGTCGTCGAACGTCACGTCGGCATAGGCCAGATCGCTGATGACCATGAACCCGTAGTGCTTCGCCAGTTTTACGACTTCCGCATAGAACTCCGGTTCGACGACGGCGGTAGAAGGGTTGTGCGGGAAGTTGACGATCAGCACCTTTGGCCTGGGGACCAAATGCTGGCACGTGTAGGCCACATTCGAGAGGAAATTTTCCGTGTCGGCGACTTCGAGCAGGATCGAGTTGGCGGCCGCCAGGGCCACGGCGTACAAATGGGCGGGGTAGTAGGGTGCGGGCACAATCGCCGTATTACCCGGTCCGAGAAGCCCCAGGCAGAGATGGCTGAACCCCTCCTTGGAACCGAGGCAGACGGCCAGCTCGGTCTCCGGGTCCAGGCGGACGCCGTGGAGCTTGAAGTACCTGGCGGCGACCTCCCGGCGAAGGCTCAAAATGCCCTGCGATTCGACGTAACCGTGATTTTTCGGGTCGCGTGCCGCGTCGGCCAGTTTGTCGACGACGAGCTTCTCGGGGGCGTCGGTCGGGTTTCCCATCCCCAGGTCGATCACGTCGTCGCCCGCCCGCCGCTTCTCGTACATCAGCCGGTTGATCTTGGCAAACAGGTACGGCGGCAACCGGCGGACCCGGTCGGCGACTTCAATCGTAAACGTGCGGTCCTGCACGACCGGCTTGGCGAGATCGGACTGCTTGGTCATGGGGGATGGACAGTGGGCAGAGGGCAGAGGCGTGTGTGATTTACGTTTCGTTTCGGCGTTTTGTTTCGCTTCGCTGCTTGTGTATCTCGGCCGTCAGTGTTTCCCAAAGGGCTTCAAGCGACTGTGGAATCGCCTTGATTCCCCCGATCGCCGGCATGAAGTTGGTGTCGCCGTTCCACCGTGGAACGATGTGCCAGTGTAGGTGTCCCGGCAAACCGGCCCCGGCCGCGGCGCCCAAGTTCAACCCGATATTGAACCCGTGTGGGTGTATCACCTTCTCCAATAGCGCGACCATTCCGGCAATCTTGGCCGTCATCTCGCCCTGGACCGCCGGGTCGCACTCGTCCAAACGAGCGAGGTGCCGTTGGGGGCCGATCAGCAGATGTCCGTTATTGTACGGGTAGCGGTTGACGACCGTTACCGTGTGTTCCCCCCGGTCGATCACCAGCCGTTCGCGGTCATCGGTCACCGGCACGGCCTGGCAGAGGAAACAGGCCGGGTCGGCGCCGGGTAACTCGAGTGGCTCGTCCAACGGCGGCATCTTCTTGTCGCCGATGACATAGCCCAACCGCCAAGGCGCCCAGATTTGCTCGAATTCCACGGTTTTGCCTTCCTTCGGAACTCCCCGTTTAACCCCACCACTGTAACCGGCCGCTGTTCCGGAGACAAGTGGGACGCCACGATGTCTCCAATTCCTAACCCTGAACCCTACACCCCTGAAGACATCTGCCACGCCAATACCGCCACGCCGAGCGGGATCACCCACCAGGCGAACCAGTGCAGCTTGCCCTGGTCGAGCCAGCGGATCAGCCACCGGAGGGCGGCCAGACCAACGACGAAGCTGACCAACAGCCCGACGGCCAGAACGCCAAGGGATGTCGTCTCGGTCGGTTCTCTCAGCAGCAAAAGGCTCTTGTACGCCCCTGCTGCAACAATCACAGGAATAGCAAGCAGGAACGAAAACGTGGCGGCCTCGTCGCGCCGCAGACCGACCCGAAGCCCCGTGACGATCGTTGCACCGCTTCGTGAAATGCCGGGCAGGACGGCGAACGCCTGGGCAACGCCGATCAGCAGTGCACTACGGTAGGTCAATTCACGACAGGTTCCTTCGCCCGGCTCGTGCCGTGCCGACCAGAGCAATATCAATCCGGTGACGGGGAACATCCACCCGGCGACCAAAGCGCTTTCCAAATACGTTTTCAACGTGTCGGCGATCGGACCCATTTCTACGGCGAGCCCAACGACGACCGCCGGGATGGTGCCGACGATTAGCAGGGGTATCATCCGCCGATCCCTCCCCAGAAGCCGCACGATCCGACGGCGGTAAAAGACGAGGATCGCCAGCAGCGTGCCCACGTGGAGCAGGACATTGACGGTCAGGGGTTCGCTGATTTTCCGGTCAAACTGCTCGAACAGGGCTATTCCCACGACGAGATGCCCGGAGGAGCTGATTGGCAGGAATTCGCCAACGCCTTGGATAACGGCCAGAATGAGAATCTGGAGCCAGAGCATGGGGTTCTCTCGTTGCTTGGGAGGGTGTGAGAACTGATATCCTACAGAATCGCGGCAAACACACAAGTATGATGTTCCCGTGCGTCAGATCGGTTGCACCGGCAGCCGGCCGCGCCTATACTGGCGACGTAACCATCACAGAGTTTTGCACTTGGAGCCGGGGAGAGAACATGACGGGCCGTGAACTTCGCGAGGCACTTCGGACCGGGCACCGGGTGTACGGGACGTTGATCGTCTCGACGTCGCCGAAATGGCCCGGCGTAGTGCAGGGCGCCGGTGCGGACTTCGTCTTCATCGACACGGAACACATTCCGCTGGACCGCGATCGCCTGTCGTGGATGTGCCACGCCTACCGCGAGAGCGGGTTGCCGCCGGTCGTTCGGATCCCCGGCCCCGACCCCTATCAGGCATGCCAGGTCCTCGACGGCGGAGCGTGCGGCGTTATTGCACCGTACGTCGAGTCGGCCGGACAGGTGCGGGACCTCGTCGGGGCAGCCAAGCTCCGGCCGCTCAAGGGACAACGGCTGGCGGCGGCGCTCGCCGGCCGGACCTCCCTCGAACAACCCTTGGCCGAATATCTCGACGCGCGCAATTCGGACACCACGCTTATTGTCAACATCGAGAGCGTTCCGGCAATGGACAATCTCGACGACATCTGCGCGGTCGACGGGCTCGACGCCGTACTGATCGGTCCGCACGATCTTTCGGTCAGTCTCGGCATCCCGGAGCAATACCGTGAGCCGCGTTTTGACGCTGCCGTGAGGAAGATTATCGCCAAGGCGCGGGACCACGGTCTCGGTGCGGGGATCCATTTCTGGGAAGGTCTCGATTTGGAGATTGAATGGGCCCGCGCCGGCGCCAATCTTATTATGCACAGCGGGGATATCCTGCTCGTGGGCCAGGCACTCGCGCGCGACCTGGCAGAAATCCGCCGTGCCCTCGGCGACATGCCCGGCGCGGGCCGCGAAGACACCGGCGCGGTCTGAACTGCGTGTGGCACGGTGAGGCAGCCCCTTCAACCCTCTCCAGCCGATACAATTTTCGCAGTCGGCAAAGTTGCCGCGAGTTACCGGTATTCGCGAGTTGCGAGAACATCGCACCGGCGACAAGAAAACTTTGCAAAAACGCCGTTTTCCGATAGACCTTTTGTATTTGTCGCGGCGATGTTGTTAAAGACATGCGTCGGCCAAATCTGCTGCGGCCTCCGCGGTAGCGAACCCGCGAGATGATGGATTCGGTTTCCTTTCCTTGGCCATTGGCCCACGTGTGTTTCCCGAATCACGGACGAATACGAAAAAAGGGGCTTTCCATGCGATGGATCTGCGCAATGGTTGTGCTGGCAATTGCCGGCGTTTTGTCCGGGCCCGTTCTGCCAAGTGAAGTTTCGGTGGTTGCACAAAGTCCTTCTCCAATCGCCGGACAGCACCTGGGATTGGGTGCGCCTCCTTGTGCTGCACCCTGCGGCTACGCTTGGGGCCTCGGTTGCTGTCCGTGCCAGCCGGATTGCTGCGACAACGCCTGGGCGGGGTACCATCAGCACAAGTCTCGCGTACAGAGTTTTTGGTATCGAGCAGGCACGCGCTTTCCCAAGTGTCGCCGGTTGGGTACGGTGTTCTACGAATCTGCCCCCGTTGTCTTTCATTCGCCTGCTGCACATCCGGGCCGGCCCGAAACGCCTTCGACGGATCTGATTCACGAGCCCGTTGTGGTGTCCCCCCCCGTAGTAGGCGGACCACTGCATTCGATCCCCTACGTTTGGGGGCTGTTGAAGTAGAGAAGAAGATTGGTAAAACGGGAAAATCGGCTCCAGGAGTCGGGTGGGGCGAACCGATTTCTTGAAATAGACCTGCCGGGAGGGCGGGACTACGGGGTCCCGTTTCAGGATAAAGATCATGGTAAGGGGAAGGATCGCCTTACCATGATCTTTTTATGCGCGTAACGGCCTCGGCCCGTTCTATTGCCCGAGTTTCTTCAACAGCGTCTCGGCTTCTTTCCGATTTGCAAAGATTCCCTTGTTTGCCAGTGCCGACTCGAGCAATTTCTTTGCCACTTCTTTCTTACCCTTGTGCGCCCAAACGCACGCCATGTAGTAGGCTGCGTTGGGGCCGAAATTACCCCCGGCGGCAAGGTGTTTCAATACCCGTTCTGCCTCGTCAACCCGCCCCAGCTTGTACAACACCCAACCGTACGTCGAGGCGGCATCCGGTACATTGGGATACTCCCGGGCATTGCCCTCGGCATACTGCAACGCCTTGGCCCTTTTGGCCTGGTCGTCTTGTTCAACCAACGCCAAGGCTAGGTTGTTGCTGGCCTGGAAGTCGAGGGGCGATTTTGTGTGGGCCTTCTGGAAATAAAATTCGGCCGTCTTGTAGTCCTTTTGAAAGGAAGCAACCATTCCGCGCAGCAACATTGCGCGCAGCGAATCGGGCTCGATTTTCAAGGCGGCGTCAGCCAGCTTCTGAGCCAATGGGAGCTGGCCGGTTTCCAGCGCCCAATTGGCGGCAACCAGTTGCACGCGGGAATCGTTGGGGGCTTTCTTCACCGCGTAGTCCATCCACGTCTTCGCCGCCTCATGATCGCCCGACTGTTCGTAAAAGAGGGCGAACCGGGCGCCCGGGAAAAGGATGTTCTTATCAATGGCGGCCGCCGCCTTTAGCTGGGCCAGCGATTCCTTCACCTTCTTCTGTTGGAACAGGGCCCGGGCAAGGCGCTGCATGGCAATGGCCTCGCTTGAATCGAGTTTCAGCCAATCCTCGAGGTGCTTTTGCACCTTGGGCCAATCACCTCGAAGTTCGGCGACGGCGGCCAGACCGTCGTTAGTTTGGATCTGAACGTTCTTCTTCCGCTCGGCGCTCGCCGTCAAACCCGGTACCAGCGAAGCCGCCTTCGAATACAACAGATCCGCCTCGGTGATGCGGCTTTCACTCATCGCGATTTTCCCGAGCCATACATAGGCTTCCGGGTCGTTGGGACTATCGGCCACCGCCCGCTCCAACGACATTCGGGCCAGGACCAACTGGTTCGTTTTGAGGAACCACTGTGCCATGATTACCCGGGCGGGAGGGAGTTGCGGATATTTCCGGACGGCTTCCTGCAGAAGTCCAAGGGCGCCCGCGAAGTCGCGATCCTCAAAAGCCGTGGCCGCATCTTTCAGTTCCGTCTGCTCGGTTTCCGCCGGCACGGCCGCGGGCGTTTCGTTCGGGGTGATCGGTTCTGCCAGGACGGTTGCCGCCAAGAACAAACCGGAAACGAGAGCAGCAGGAGCAAGAAAGATGCGGCCGGAAAAGAGACTCATGATAGTGTTTTCCTGTTCTGGGGTGAAGGAACCGGTTCTTTAACGGGGCGGTGCGTATTCGTGCTCGGGGAACCGAACAGGCTGCCGGGGGGACGGCGTTCCCCCCCAACAGACCAGTACCCACTGGACGCCGGCTGCTATTGCGTCAATTTGCGGCTGACGGACGCTAGCGGAGCGAGACAACCCGGCTGCGACCGTCCTCTTCGATTTGGACCTTGTCTTCGCGGGCAAGCCAACCCACTCCTTGCATCACCGTGTCACGCGGTCGGCCGACCGCCTTGACGAGCTTCGCTATGCTCAGGGGGCCCTTCTTGTCCAACATCTTCCACACCGCGCCTGCGGCGGCGCCAATTTCTTCCACGGGTGACTTCGGGGTCGCTGCCATAAGGCCACCTCCTTGGTAAACGAACACGACAACAGTTTGGCAGAGAAACCAGTGTACGCAGAGTATAACCGAACATGGAGTTTCGGCAATGGGTAGTCTTGGGCGCCGAATTGTGCGGCGGATAAAGAAAAGGGCCTGGCCGGCCGTATGGGCGGCCGGCCAGGCCCTAACCGTGAAAAAATGGCTTCTTCCCCCCTACTTGGGGCTTTTTGCCGTGGTTTTACACGACGTACCTAAGGTTCACGGGTCCCAAAAAGATACCGGATTGGGGAGGGGTTCCAGACCTGCGGGAAGGTCTGGGACCCATCAACGGGTCTGTCAATGAGCGGTAAATGCACATCGGGTGCCAATCGTACCGAAAATTGGATTTCCTGCACATTTCAAGGGTCCTAAGTAGCTAATTGGCAACATCTTAGCAAAAAGTCGTCAGCAAACTGGGATGGATTGCTCCAGCGGCATCCCCGGCCGGATTTTGTAAGGATTACAATTCGTTCAGCAAACTGGCTGCCATTGCTTCAAAGACGGTCTGAATCTCGCTGAATTCCCGGTCCTCGGCTTGGCAGAAGATCGAATAGGAGGCCTGATGGGTCCGCAGGCAGCGGATCTCTGCCGAGTTCGTAAGGTCGAGGTAGTAGAAGTTGAGGTCGTAGCCGACCAGCTCGTGGCCGGCAACGGTTTCGCTGACGGGGTCGGCTTCCAATCCTGCATATTCCTGTTTCATCGCATCGAGGGCGGCGGTTGCCAGATCGGCCGGATCAGCGTAAGGCGGATGGACAGCCACGGACCAGAAGCCCCCTCCCGGGCTGTATACGGTCACGGAATCTCGGCCTGCTCGTGCGTCTTCCTCGTCCAGTGTCCAGTTGTCGGGATACTGGAAGACCATGCCCAATTTCTCGAATCTCGCCGGCATCCGCGCCACTCCTTCGGAAATAAGTGTGTCCCCGGGGCTTCAAGCATCCTACCAGACCGGGTAATAGATGCGAGTGAGACAGGCATTTTCCTTTACTGCACCACCCACAACAGGGGGATTCAAACCGGGGTGGTGGTGATGCGGCTAATTTGCTACCGTGCTTTCCCTTTTTCTCCTCATGATGTTCGCTCAACCGGTTTCGAATCAGGAAATGCGGAATTCGGGCATTCGTCCATTCATCGTGATCTTGCTGGGCCTAATCGTACCGGGTTGTCGATTGACGGGACGAGAGGGGGCGGTCTCGGAATCCGTGCTGGACTGCCGGCAATTGACGCGGCAAGGGATCGCGGCCCTTGAGGCCGGGTGGATCGAACAGGCCGAGGCGTCGCTGGCCGAGGCAATCAAGCTTTGTCCCGTCGACGGCGAAGCCCGGCGCTACTACGCTGAAACCCTCTGGCTGCACGGCGCCCACCGCGAGGCTATCGCCCAACTTGAAGAAGCGAGTCTTCTGGATGGGGAGGATGCCGGGCCACGCGTTCGTCTGGCAGAAATGCAATTGGCTGTGGGAGAGATTCAACACGCCGGAGAGAATGCGGAGCGGGCACTCGACATCGATCCCAAATCCGCGGCAGCCTGGGCAATACGTGGCCGGGTCATGCGCACCCGAGGCCAAATTCGTCAGGCACTAGCCGACTATCATCGCTCGCTCGGCTACAAACCCGACGACCCACAGCTTCTCCTGGAGGTGGCCGAGGCGCATCGCGAGTTGAATCAACCGCACCGGGCGTTGGCGACGTTATGCCGTCTGGCCGAGATCTACCCGCCGAATGAAGAGCCGCAGCAAGTGCTCTATCTGACCGGCCTGGCGCACATGGCTTTGGACCGCTATGAGGACGCCGCAGCGGTTTTTGCCGACGCTGTATGCCGGGGGAAGCCGACGCCCGAAATCTGCTATCGGCTGGCAGAAGCCGAGATGCTGGCCGGGCATCCGGACGCTGCCGCCGCAGCCGCACAACATGCCCTGGCTCTTCAACCAGCGCATCAACCCAGCCGTGAACTGCTTGGGGAACTCCGAGTGACCCGGCAGGCGCAGGGCACCCGGCTGCGTTGAGAATCATGTAAATGTTTCCGGCGCACTACCCGCCCCGGGTTATCGTTGGCACTCTAATCCTTTCGGCTGCTACGGTTGTGGCAACTGGTTTGACGCATGAATGGCCTAGGCTTTGTCCCTATAACTGGTGTTTTCTTTATTTCGATGATCTGCGGCTTTGTCTCAAAACGTGTCCGAACGGGTTGTACGACGGGCTTCCAAGCCCGTCGCTTCCACTGAAACGGAACTTCTCGACGGGCTTGGAAGCCCGTCGTACGGGTTTTGGGACAAAGCCTAGGTTTCCTATGGATCAACCGGACGCGTCGGCGGCGCAGTCGAAGTGTCTCTGTGCAGCCAGTGACCGGCGTACCAGGCGCAACCCTATGCCGGATTTTTCATACCACTCGGGAGGGCATTAACATGCTACAAGGATTGGAGGCCCCAACACAACCGTTCGTCGATCGTCGCAGTCACGCTGCACCCGGTCATCCGCCAAGTCGCGAGCGTCGCCAGTTTGGCAGCTCGCACGAGGAACTCTCTCCGCTTGCCAGAGAGTTGGCCGAGGCGATCGACGAGTACAAGTTGCGCCACCGCCGCCGGTTCATCACCTACGAAGAGATGCTGACGGTGGTCGAGTTGTTGGGATACCGCAAGTAGGCTGCGCGATTTGGCCGGGGGCTTTGACAGAAAACGGGGCACCGCATATCATGCGAGTTTCGTGCTTCCAGATCGGTCAACCCGGCCATTTGCGGAGAAGATTCCATGGCAGCCCCCCCCATTCGCGGTTCCATGTACATCGACGGCCAATGGTGCGAGGCCGATTCCGGACGGACGATTGACGTCATCAATCCGGCTACCGAAGAAGTCGTCCGTCAGGTCGGCTACGGGGGTACGGCCGAGACCGAACGGGCAATTGCCGCTGCCGGCAAGGCCGCCGGGGTCTGGCGCGAAATGACCCCCTACGAGCGACAGGTCCCGCTGCGGAAGGTCGCCGACTTGATCCGCGAACGAGTTGACGAGCTTGCCCAGCCCCTCACCGCCGAACAGGGAAAACCGCTGGCCGAGGCACGGCTTGAGGTGCTCGTCAACGCTACATTTTTCGAGTGGTACGCCGAGGAGGCCAATCGGCTCTATGGGGAAATCGTTCCTTCGCACTTCCGGCATAAACGGTTGTTTTTGTTCCACCAACCGGTCGGCATCTGCGCGTTGATCGCGCCGTGGAACTATCCGTTGTTCTTGCAGGGTCGGAAGATCGCCCCGGCGCTGGCGGCCGGTTGCACGTGCGTCTGCCGCCCCTCGACCGAGACGCCGCTGAACCTGATCAAGCTGTTTGAGCTGATGGAAGACGCGGGCATTCCCGCCGGCGTGGCCAACCTCGTGCTAGGGCCGGCGGACGACTGCATGGAGGCGTTCTACAACGAGCGGAAGGTCCGACAGATCAGCTTCTCGGGTTCGATCGAGGTCGGCCGGGAGATCATGCGCCGCAGCGCCGAGCACGTCAAGCGGATCAGTATCGAGCTGGGCGGCCATGCCCCGTTCGTCGCCTTTCCCGACTTCGGGGCAGAAGCGGCGGCCAAGTTTGCCGTCGCCAACAAGTTCCGCAACACGGGCCAGTCGTGCATCGCGGCGAGCCGTTTCTACATCCAGGAGGAGATGTACGACCGGTTTTGCAAGGCCGCCGTCGCCGAGGCCGAAGCCCTGGTTGTGGGCAACGGGCTGGACGATGGCGTGACCATGGGGCCGCTGACCACCGCCGAGCAACGCGACAAGACGTTGGCCATGATCCGGGACGCACTCGACAGGGGCGCGAAGCTGCTGACCGGCGGCCGCAAGGCCGACATCCCCAAGGGCTTCTTCGTCGAGCCGACCGTCCTGACCGATGTCAACAGCGACATGCAACTGATGAACGAAGAGCCGTTCTGCCCGATCATGCCGATCATCCCCTTCAAGACGATCGACGACGCGTTGGAAATGGCCAACGACACGGAGTACGGGCTGGCCTCGTACATCGCCACCCGCGACATCGCCACCGGGATCAAGATGGCCGAGGGTCTGGAGACGGGCATCATCTCGCTCGGCGACTTCTCGCCGGCCACGGTGCTGGCCCCGTTCGGCGGCATGAAGCAAAGCGGCATCGGCCGCGAAGGCGGACGCGAGGGAATCCTCGAATACGTCGAGTCGAAGTACGTCTCGCTGGCGATGGACTAAGAGGCGGCCGATAAATAACTTTCCGGTTTGGATTGAAAGAAGGGGGCACTCGCCCCCGGACTTGGCTCGTTTGGTTATGGGCCGGGGGCAGGTGCCCCCTTCTTTGTTCTTGAATCCGGGAAGTTATTTTATTTAGCGGCTATCGGATCAAGTGTGAGCGTACCTGATGATCCTTTGAGGGTACTTGCACTCGCTGTCCCAGACGATAGGATGATAGGAAAGTACCTATACTACAGAAGATGTCGCAGAATGGGAAGGAGCAACGAGATGATGAAGTACACGTGCAGATCGGTTGGCGGGGCTGTCTTGGGGCTGGTAACTGCAATCGTCGCTCATGCTGCACCGGCCGACTCCATCACGGCGGAGAAGATATACGAGGCTACCGGTGTCCAAGGCGGGCTGGTCGTGCAGCTTGGCCTCAGCGACGGCAAGCTGACAGCGGCCCTTAGGGCCAACGACCGCTACCTGGTTCAAGGGCTGGATACCGATGCCGCCTGCGTGGCCAAGACCCGCGAGCTGCTCCAGTCGAAGGGCATTTACGGGCAGGCAACCGCTGAAGTCTTCGACGGCAAGACGTTGCCCTACGTCCGCGACACGGTCAACCTGCTGGTCGCCGGCGATCTCGGGGACGTCCCGATGGACGAGGTCCTCCGCGTGCTTGCACCGGACGGCGTTGCGTACGTCAAGCGGGGCGACAAGTGGACGAAGACGGTCAAGCCGCGGCCGGCGGACATCGACGAGTGGTCGCACTTCCTGCACGACGCCAGCGGCAACGCGGTGGCCGAGGACAAGCAGGCGGGCCCGCCGAAGCGGCTGCGATGGGTTTCGCACCCCCGCTGGTGCCGCAGCCACGAGTTTCCCAGCAGCATGAACGCGGTGGT
The DNA here is from genome assembly GCA_964547995.1 of uncultured Planctomycetaceae bacterium. Taxonomy (GTDB): domain Bacteria; phylum Planctomycetota; class Planctomycetia; order Pirellulales; family Thermoguttaceae; genus CAZJRB01. The sequence goes on from CAZJRB010000006.1 coordinate 12,326, forward strand.
AACGGCGGGCGGCCGCGTGTTCACGATTTTCGACGAGGCCCCCGTCGGCGTGTTCCGGAAACTGCCCTGGCACTGCAAACTGACCGCGCGCGACGCGTCGAACGGCGTTCTGCTTTGGAAGGTGCCGATGCGCAAGTGGCAGCCGGAATTCGGCACCGGGACCGGGAACCGATGGCAGATCCATCACACGATTCCCCGGCGGCTGGTGGCCGACGCCGGCCGGGTCTACGTCACGCTCCAGTTTCTCGATTCGCCCGTCTCCGTGCTCGACGCCGCCACGGGCGAGATCCTCGTCGAGGCGCTGGAAGGGACCCGGGGCGCCGACGAGCTGCTTCTGACCGATGGGGTCTTGATCGTGAAGATCACCAAGAAGCGGTCGGTGGGGGCGACCCAGCGGTTCGGCAAAGACGCCCTGGACGATACGCTCGCGGCGGTCGATGTGAAGACGGGCAAGCAGCTTTGGCGAAAGGAGAACACCCGCGTGATTCCCTACGCCTTGTCGGCCCAGGACGGGCGGCTTGTGTACCACGACATGGACGAGCTGGTCTGCCTCGACGTGAAGACCGGCCGGGAACAGTGGCGGGCGCCGAACAAGATCGCGTCGACCGTCGGCGGCGGGAGCACCCTGGTGATCAACGACGGGGTGGTCCTCTATCACGGCCAGGGGCAGCCGAACATGTCGGCTGCCGGAACGGAGCCGAAGAAAGACGACGCGAAGAAGGACACGCCGAAGAAGGGCGCGCCGAAGCGAGGCAGGAAGAAACCGGCGGGCGGATTGTTTCTGACCGCCTTTTCGCTGGCCGACGGCAAGCTGCTCTGGCAACATCCGGGCAGCCGGGGCTGCGCGGCCGCGTGTACCCAGCCGACCGATTTGTTCGTCTGCCGGGGCGGGACCGTCTGGTGCGGCGGCTCGCTCAGCGGCCGGGACATTCACACCGGCGAGGTGAAGAAGACCGTGTCGATCGGAAAGCTGATCTCGCCGGGCCACCATTACCGCTGCCACCGCAGCAAGGCGACCGAGCGGTTTCTGATCTGGCCGAAGCGCGGGGCGGAGTTCGTCGACACGGTCGGCGACGAGCACATGCGGCACGACTGGCTTCGGGCGCCGTGCTTTACGGGCCCGATGCCGGCGAACGGGCTGTTCTACGCGCCGACGAACCAGTGTTTCTGCTACCCCGGTGCGAAGGTTGGCGGCTTTCTGGCGATGTCGGCCGACCCGGCCGATGACCTGAAGGCGGCCACGGACGCCCACCTGGAGCGCGGGCCGGCGTATGGGAAAATTCAGTCTGCGAAATTCAAAACGGGCGATTCCGATTGGGCGATGTACCGTCGCGACGGGCGACGGAGCGGCTCGACGAAGATGGCCGCGCCGGCCAAACCGGTCGAGCGATGGGAAGTGGACTTGGCCGGCAAGGGAACGCAGCCGGTGGTCGTCGGCAACCGGCTCTATATGGCGGAGAAAGACGCCCAGCGGATCCGTTGCCTCGGGGCGAGCGACGGGAAGGACCTTTGGAGTTTCACGGCGGGCGGGCGGATCGATTCGTCGCCCACGATCGACAAGGGGATGGTGCTGTTCGGCTGCCGCGACGGCTCGGTCTATTGCCTGCGTGCGACCGATGGGGCGCTGGCGTGGCGTTTTCTGGCCGCACCGGACCGGCGGCAGATCGTCTCCTTCGGGCAACTCGAGTCGCTCTGGCCGGTGCACGGGAGCGTGCTCGTGCAGGACGGCGTGGTCTACTTCGCCGCCGGGAGATCGTCGTTCCTCGACGGCGGGATCCTCGTCTATGGGCTCGACGCGGAGACCGGCAAGCCGCTTTATCATCACGTCCTGGAAGGGCCCTGGCCCGACATCACGAAGGACACCGGCCGCCCGTTCGCCATGGAAGGGGCGCTGAGCGACCTGATGGTCAGCGACGGCAAGGACCTCTACATGGGGCGGATCAAGTTCGACGCCAAACTGAACCGCATTCCGGTGAAGCGGGAAAGCGACCTGGGCGAACTGGACATGGGCGTCGACCACCTGGCCGCGACCGGCGGGTTCCTGGACGACAGCGGTTACGACCGGATCTTCTGGATGTACAGCAAGCGTTGGCCGGGGTTTTACTTCGCCCAGCATTCGCCGAAGGCGGGGCAACTGGTCGTCTTCGACGATTCGACGACCTACGCGGTGAAGTACTTCTATCGCCGGCACCAGTGGAGCCCGCTGTTCATCCCGGCCGAGCAGGGTTACCTGTTGTTCGCCGACGACAACGACAACGAGCCGGGATTCGTGGAGAGGGGCAGGGAGAACGTCAAATGGCTGCCCAAGGAGGCGTATACCGACTCTCACCGCCGTGGTGGACGCGGTGCCGAGAAGGGTACCGGCTACGTGCGCTATCACCCGGCGAAATGGCAGGAGATGATCCCGCTTCGCATCCGGGCGATGGTGCTGGCCGACGACCGCTTGTACGCGGCCGGCCCGCCCGACGTACTCGACCCCAAAGACCCGCTCGCGGCCTTCGAGGGTCGGGCGGGGGCCCGGCTTCAGGTCTTTTCCGCCAAGGACGGCTCGCTGTTGAACTCGCAGGAGCTATCGCCGCTGCCGGTGTTCGACGGCATGTCCGCCGCCAACGGGGGACGCCTCTATCTGGCTACCCGCGACGGGAAGGTGATCTGTTTCGGCGATGCGGCCGGCAAATAATCCGGGTTGCCACTGGGCTACGGAGCGATGATATTGAACGTTACGGAGACCGGTTTGGCCGGTTCCACGGCCGGCGCCGTCCGTCCTCATGGTAGTAGAGGTACCAGACCCGTACCAGACCCGTCCGCGGAGGAATGCGCGGACACGGCCGATGCGGAAGGACTGAGGAATCCCCAGAAACCCAAGTGCCCACTGCTCAACGACTTAAAGCAATGGGCACCAGGCAAGAGCGGAGAGGACAGGATTCGAACCTGCGGAGGACTATCGCCCTCACGGATTTAGCAAACCCGCGCTTTCGACCACTCAGCCACCTCTCCTAAGTTGTTTGTCCATAAGGGCTTACAGCTTTTTTGCATTAGGGGCTTTACTTTTAGTTTACTACTGTTTACACTACTGGCGGTAGTAAAGTTGCCCCCGGCGGGTTTGGCCGCCAGGGGCACGCCACCAACCCAATCTAGCCTAGGAGGTGACGCTTATGAGTAAGTCTAGCAAGAAACGCCGTAAACGCAAGGTTGGCCCGCACTGGCCGCCTAAGCCTCGCAAAGACTTCCCGCTCACACCGCATCCTAGCGGCGCGTGGCAGAAGAAGATCAACGGCAAAGTGTACTACTTCGGGCGCTGGGGCAAGCGCGTGAATGGCAAGTTGGTACGGCTGCCGGATGACGGCTGGCAGGAAGCCGAGGCGATCTACAAGGCGCAGGCCGAGGACCTTTACGCTGGCAGAACACCGCGCGTGAAGAAGACCGGCGAGGGCTTGAAGCTCAGGGAGTTGTGCAACCACTTCTTGACGGCGAAGAAACGGAAGCTAAAGGCAGGTGAGATTACGGCCCCGACGTTCGAGGGCCACCAGCAAACGACCGACTTGCTGATTGAAGAGTTTGGGAAGGAGCGGTTGGTTGACGATCTTGCCGCTGATGACTTCGGGGTGTTGCGGTCTGTAATGGCTGAACGGTGGGGGCCGGTTCGGCTCGGCAATAAGATTACTGCTGTTCGGTCTGTCTTTAAGTACGGATACGAGGCCGGACTAATCGTAAACGCGGTGCGGTATGGGCCTGAGTTTGTGAAGCCCTCGGCTGCCGTTATGCGGAAGCAGCGTGCTAAGAACGGCGAGAAGATGTTGGAAGCCGATCAACTCCGCCGACTACTAAACGCCGCGACCGTGCAACTCAAGGCCATGATCTTGCTCGGGATCAACTGCGGTTTCAATAACAAAGATTGTGCGGACCTGCCCTTAGACGCCGTGGACTTAAAGCGGGGCTGGATCAACTTCCCAAGGCCGAAAACCGGAATAGACCGGCGTTGTCCGCTGTGGCCCGAAACGGTCGAGGCGTTGAAGGCAGCGATTGCCGAACGGCCTGAGCCACAGCACGAAGCAGCGGAAGGGCTAGTGTTCGTTACCACCAGAGGCCGTCCCTATCTCAGTCGAGGACAAGCCAATCCCGTGAGCGTAATGGCGCGCGACGCAATGAAGGCCATTGGGATACATCGCGCTGGGATTGGCTTTGCCACGTTGCGTCACGTGTTCCGTACGATTGCTGACGGCTCCCGCGATCAGCCCGCAATAAACCACATCATGGGCCACGCCGACAGTAGTATGGGCGATGTCTACCGGGAGAGGATCAACGATGATAGACTGGTGGCCGTAGCGGAGTACGTTCGGTCGTGGCTGTTCCCCAAGCAAAAGAAAAACAAGGTATAATAAACGTAGAACCATTCGCCTGTTTGCCGGTCGGGTCGCCCTTAATGAAAGGAAGGTTATCTCATGTCTGTATTGAGTATCTTGCAGTTGGCCCAGGGCAAGGCCGTCTTGGAGTACGATCCATACTATTCCGACGTACCTCTGCCGGGACCGGAACCGGTAGAAGTAGACGATGATGAACTCTTGTATTGTCGGAACAAGGGTTGGGTCCGCATTCGGCACGTTAATGGTTCTTACGAAATGCGGACCAATGTTTTCGAGTCATGCGTAGTTACGGAAATGACGCTCACGAAACAGGGCAAGGTCGAATTGTATGAGCAGCTTGCCGATGCTAAGGACAAGCCAAAAGAAACGACAAAGCGAAAGCGAACCGGGCGGCCACGCAAAGAAGAGAAGGATGGGGATACCAAGGTGGTGGCCGCGCTGGCTGTTTACCACCAGTATGAACCCGGTGGCAGCGTTGGCAGGTACGACGCTGCATCGCTTAAAGATTTGGCGAAACTCTCTGGCTTGAGCAAGGCAACCATTTCCCGCTTCTTCAAGAGCGAGTTCAAGGACGGTTACGAGGGATACAAAGCAGCCTGCTTGCGGGAAGAGATTGGCCTGCTGCTCGCCAAGTGGCAGGGCGAGATGCCCGAATACAAGGCCGGTCTGCTGCCCGAGGAGTACGGGCGCAGAGAAGACGACTAGCCCCCTACCGGCGCAATAGTAAAGCCGTTTCGCCGTTACGTTCCGTTACGTAACGCGGGCGGCTTTTTTCGTGCGATTTTCCCCGGCTTTGTGGGCTTTTTTGCGTTTTGTGGTGCAAAAAACGTAACGCCCCGCCCCTGTTAGTGCAACGTAAACGCACGTACCCGAACGGGAGCAAGGCAAATGACCTACAGCGTGAAAGACCTCTGCGAACGCTACGGCGTCGGTGAGCATACCGTGCTTGGTTGGATTCATCGCGGGGAGCTAAAGGCCGTCGATGTCAGCCGAAAGCAAGGTAGAAGGCCGAAGTGGCGCGTTACACAAGAAGCCTTGGAAGCGTTTGAGTTGCTAAGGACACCCACCCCGCCACCGTCACGGCGACGACGGAAGAAGAAACACCCTGAACTGATCGAATTCTATTGAGATTGAGATGCCAAAGCTAAGCAATAACGGAAGCCCAGGACGGAAGTGAAACAGTATTTTTGATGATCCGAAACGGTCGCCGCTTTGCAACCGGTGACGGTCCAACCCACGGGCGGGTGTTTCTATCCTCGCCCGCTCCGGTTGGACCACCTAACAAGAAGGATAGAACCGATGCCAAAATCTCCAAGCAAGAAACGAACGTACGAAGGCAACGGCCAAGGCTCCCCGGTTGGTAAGAAACCGCGCACAGACCTTGGGCGATACCTTGCTGAACGGAAGGTGGGCATCGGTTCCAGCAGAGAAAATGCTGACGTGCCAAAAGGGCTTTCGGTAGTAAAGATAGTTTCCGTAGCACCACCCAAGCTAGGGCAGGCTGCTTATCACGGCGTGGTTGGTGACTTCCTGCGGGCAGTGACGCCACACACTGAGGCAACGGATGCTGCCGTGCTGGCCCATCTAATCCCGGCTATCGGAATGTACATTGGCCCGGGACCGTGCATCTACGCTGGTAACTACCAACCAGCGCGAGTGAACACCGTGGTAGTGGGTGAGACCAGTGTGGGCAGGAAGGGGACAGCCGCCAGTCCGCCGGACGAGTTGATGGGCTTGGTAGACGGCGAACTATGGAAGTCACAGCGCGTGGGTGGCCTGTCGTCCGGCGAAGGGTTGATCGTTAAGGTCGCAGACCAGCGGGACCAAAAGGGCAACGTGATTAAGGTTGAGAAGCGGTTGTACGTAGTGGAAGAGGAGTTCACGCGCGTTCTGGCCAATATGAAGCGGGAGGGGAACATCCTATCGCACGTCATTCGGCAGGCATTTGATTCGGGCAACCTCGCTACCTTGACCGTGGAGCCACGGCAGGCGTTTGGTGCCCATATCGCAATCGTGGCACACGTTACCCCCGAGGAGTTGGAACAGCGGTTTGCCGGTATCGAAGCCGCTAACGGGTTTGGCAATCGGTTTCTTTGGTTCTACGTTGCCAGCGACAAGATGATCCCACGTCCAAAGCCCATACCAGAGGCGATATTTCAAAAGGTTGCTCCCCGCCTGCGCGCCGTCGGTGGTATGAAGCAGCGAACGGTGGATATGGACTCAGCAGCGGAGAAGTATTGGGCCGAACTGTACCGGTCGCTCCGTGAGGATCGGCCGGGGTTGGCAGGGGCCATAACGGCGCGGGGGCCTGCCATAATGCTTCGGCTGGCCTTGATTTATGCGACGTTGGATCGGCCGAAGAGGCCGGTTATCGGCATAGACCATCTGGAGGCTGCCAAGGCCATTTGGGATTACAACTGCGAGTCGGCTGATTTTCTGTTCGACTCGCCCACCGGCGACAAGTTTGGCGACAAGCTCTACAACCTGATCCGCTCGAACGAAACAATGAGCCGGAAGGGGTTTCACAGGCACTTGAGCAACGTGCAGAAAGCGCTCTTGGACGCGACGTTGAAACGGTTGGAATCACAAGGTCTGATCTGCGCGGAGAAGGTCCAGACAAAGGGTAGACCAAGGGAAGTATGGAAGATTGTGGGGGGGCTACAAAAACTATCTTTACTACCTAAACCTTGGACCTTCCGGTAGTAAAGATAGTTTTTGTAGCACGCCACCAGAAAGGACAACACAAATGACATTTTTGGAATGGTTAATAACCGAGACACTTGGTGAGCCGACACGGCAGTGTGGTGACGGCGAGAGCTATTGGCCTTGCCCGCACTGTGGTCACAAGCGGTTCCATACGATGCCCGTCAAACCGAAATTTAAGCATCGGTTTAAGTGCTGGCGATGCGACTTTCGTGGCGACGCGGCCGATTGGCTTTTGGAGTTGTATCCGACCGAGGACTACGGCGCGAGACTCGACCGCTTGAACGGTCTGCGGAAGGAGTGGGCAAAGCACCAAGACGCCGAGCCTGAGAGTATTTTTTCCGGGGAGCGGGGGCAAGAGAGTACCTCGCTTGAACAATCGTTCTTGGAATTGCGGAACCTCCTAGAGCAACCCGTGCCGGATTGGGCTGTTGGATACGTCGCGGGAATGAGGGCGCTGGTTTGGGCTCAGGCGATTGTGGACGAGTACAGGATTAGTATTAGCGATTTGGCGCGCCGATGCGCCGAGCACCTGATCCACGTTAAGGCCGAGCGACAGAAGGGCGAGCGGATACGTAAGGCGATGCGAAAAGGAAAAAAGCGGAGGTGACAGGCAGGTTATACAGGCAACAAGCACTACCATTACACAACCCAAAAACCAGCATCCCAGCAACCCGGATAAAACCAAAAACGTAGTTTGCTGTAACCCGCGTTAATACCGAAAAATAAGGTGAAAACAGCGATTGCGGTAGTGCATGACACTACTTGCAGCCCAAAACCGGCCATTCCCCAGCAGCAACCCCCATGGCAAAAACACCCAACAAAACCCCTGATAAGAAGGCAATAAGCCCCAATAATGCCCCCGGCAGGGCAGCCGCAAGCCCCGACGAAGCCCCCAAGCCCCGTTTTGGCAAGGGCCAGCCCGCTCACTACTGCGGTAAGAAGGGGCGCAGCGGAGCGCCCAAGGGCAGTGCAAACGCCATGAGGCACGGTCTACGGGCCGGAAAGTTGCCAAAGGATGCGAAGTACATTGAATGGCAAATGAATAGCCTGCGCCGTGAGCTAGAAGCCGCCGTTATCGCGGTCAAGGGCGAGGTCAACCTTCTGGACGCCGCAACAATACAGACCGCTGTCAAGTGGGAACGTCATGGCGCGCTTGCCTTGCGGTGGTTGCGGGTCGAGGGCGACAAACTAAAGCCGACCGAACGGCTTCACTTCAGCCGCGAGATTGCCCGTGCTTCCACCGAACGTGACAAGGCACTTGCCGCCCTGGGACTAGACGTGAAGCCGGAACCTATCGACCTTACAACTTATCTCCAAGGAGGAAACGGCAATGAACGTCCTCAAGGCGATAAATGACCCTAACCTGTTCCGCGCCTACGTTACGGGCGAACCGGACGGGAGCCTGGCCTCTTGGGCGAATTGGTTGACGTTCTTGCGGGTTCTGTACGGGCTCCGGGTGCCAAAGTCACAGCACAAGGTCGTCAGGCAATTCACAGGCAGAGACCCCAGCCGCTTGTCAAAGGAAGGTTACCTAGAAGCACTCCTGTTGTGCGGCCGTCGATCTGGCAAGAGCAAGACCATCGCCCTGGTCGGCGCTGCGGAAGCGGTGTTGAGTGGTCGGGAGCAAGGCTTGGCGCGTGGTGAGATTGGCATGGTTGCAATCCTGTCGCCTACCCGGTTCCAAAGCCGAATTATTCATTCCTACTTGAAAGGTGTTTTTGATAGCACTCCGCTTTTGCAAAACGAAGTAACCGAAGAGAAGCGGGAAGGCTTCACCCTAAAGAACGGCATCGAGGTTAGTATTATCACGGGTGACCCTCGAAGCTGTCGGGGTTTCTCTCTCATTGCGTGTATCGTAGACGAGATTGCCCACTTTGGCCTATCAGAGGAGAGCAAAGTTCGCAGCGACACGGAACTAATCAGAGCACTCCGCCCCTCACTTGCCTCGACCGGAGGCCGCCTGTTATGCGTCGGCACACCCTACGCCGCAAAGGGGTATGCTTACCGCACCTGGAAGCGCGCGTATGGCAACGACGAGTCCGACGTTCTCTGTTGGAACGCCCCATCGCTGCTTATGAACCCGACCCTATCGCGCAAGGTCGTGCAAAGCGCCTTGGACGACGACCCCATCGCAGCCCGTTGCGAGTATTGCGTAGAGCCCGGCGTGTTCCGCGAGGACGTTGACGCTTTCGTTTCCCGAGCCGTCGTCGAAGGTTTGGTGGTTCGCAATCGCAAGGAACTAGCACCACGTTCGGGCGTTCGCTATGCGGCATTCGCCGACGTGTCGGGTGGTCGCCATGATGATGCTGCCTTAGCAATCGCCCACCACGAGAATCGCACCGTGATTCTTGACTGCCTTGAACGATACAAGAGCCCGCACAATCCCTACGAAGTAGTCGCCAAAATGTGCGCGACACTACGCCGTTACGGTTGCGACCGCGCAACCGGTGATGCTTATGCCGCCGAGTGGACCCGCAGTGCTTTCAAGTCTCACGGCATCCGATACGAGCGGGCGTCTACTTCCGTTTGGAAAGAGGGCATTTCTGCGAAAAACAAAGTCGCCAAGCCCAAGAGCGTTCTCTACATCGAATTATTGCCCCGCCTTCACGCCGCTGAACTCGAACTACTTGACAACGAAGTTCTGATTACACAACTCGCAAGCCTGGAACGTCGGACCCGCAGCGGCGGCCGTGACACGATCGACCATCCACCAAACGGTCACGATGACTTGGCAAACTGCCTTGCCGGAGTGTGTGACGCCGTATCACAGCGCCGCGTCGTTCTCGGGGCGCTCTTCCGCAACCGCGAGAAGACTCCAACTCCATTACAACGCGCTGCGGCAGCGTTCGAGCGCGAGTCCGAAATCTTCGAGCAGGAACAGCGAGACGGCCGCGAGCATTATTCCGGCCGTTGTAGCGAAATCACCGTACTTGGACAACACAATCCCTTTCAATAGTAAGGAGAAATACAATGCCCTTTATCGAAAACTTCCAGGAGTTCAAAGAACGGATGGGCTGCGACTGCGTTCGCACCGAGAAAGGTTGGATTTTTGAAAACGGCGGGGAGAGCGACACTCAAATTCACCACGATCCGCCCGACGACCCGGCCGCGCTGCTCACTCGCCAAGTCAAATTCTTGAGGATTAAAACGCGAAAAGCAGAAGAGGAATTCCAACAGTGGCAAAGCAACATCGTGACACAAGCTGATTATGCGAGACACGGTGCCGGACCCCCGCCCGTCGAAGATGAACTTCGCGTGCTTGAACGGCTCCGCGATATCGTATTCCGACTCCGCGAAAAGGTCGATCACGCCGAGTCTACCCTGTACGACCTGCAAGGACCATCAATGTCTGACCGGTACCGAGAGCAGCGAGACAAGGAACGCGCCGCAGCGAACGAGATACAACAGCGCGCAATGGAAATTCAAATCTAACCACAAACCTTTACTTTTTTGAAAAGGAGAAACAACAGATGTCTTTAGTATTGAATGCACCGACGTGTTCCGGGTGCGGTCTGCCAATTGAGCGATGCACTTGTGTCACGAGGAACGTTGTCCCCGACTTTGACCCGAAAGATATTCTGCTAATACCTGAAATGGACTTTGGGACGAATGAGCACGAGCAAGCCGAGCAAACGGAACTCGAACGCAAAAATGTTGGCTACGGCCAAATCGCGCCGGGTGCCACTGACTGGATCAGCCAAATGATAGAGGCCGAAGAGAGGGAGCGCGAGCTACTTGAGGAGAATATGCGTCGTATTGGCCTGACGAACAACATCCTGCCGGACCCGCCACCCGTTTGCGCTGAGAACGTACACGCGGTCGCGGTGGAGGCAGACGAAACCTTGCCGATACCCGAACTTTGAACAATCGCGTTGAAGATGCTCGGCGGGGTTCCTGGCGAGAGGGTTACCGCTCCCCCTCAGCCGCCCCGCCGGGCAATATACACAAGGTGTCGCGTGTTGTATAGGAGCGAACAACACCCGACACGAGGGGACGCCGTTTTTGGATTTGTGCGGCGTGCCGGCTCACGAATTTCACGGTTTCGCAGAGCCGCCGGTGGTCACAGAGTCCTTTCACGGTCCGACTCTGCGACCGCCGACCCCGGAAACATGCGGGAATCGTGCGGTAGGAGACGTTCATTACGGCGTTGATGGACCGCGCGGTTCCCCCTTTTATTACGGGAAGGAAACGACAATGATCGCTCGACACCGTCCCAACGTCGTACCGCTCGTAGTTAGCAAAGGCCAAACCGTGCGACTACGATTACAACGGGGCGGAGTCTTAGAAATCAGCGTCGATGAAGTGCGCGGCGATCGCGTCGGCGTCGTACTCGCGGTGACGAAGCCATACTTTATCGAAATGGACAAGCGCCCCCGCCGACGTAGAGGCTAACCGCGCGGCAGCCCCAAACTAAAAAGTAGACCGCCTAGCAGAGCAAAACCCAGGGACAAGAGGCTTCCGACAAGCGCGGAAAACGCTAGGGTCTCTCGCTCTAAACGCTCACGCCTCTCTCGCTCTAAGCGGTCACGCTTGCTCTCTCTTCGCTCGCTCTCCCTTTCTGTCGGTGTTGGCCGGTTCCAGTTCGTCAGCATCTTCAGGGTCATCCAGCCAATCATTGCCGGGACTGCCGTGACTGGCGCAGCAATAACCGCCACAAAAAAGAATACTTGTTCGACGAACCCAGTCAAACCAGGTGGGACCCGCCGTAACCCGACGGCTGCATGTCGCTCTTCCAAAGCTCTTATGGGAATTCCGATATGGTCTCGCAACCATGTTATAGTGGAACTGGTAACAAGCCGACCGACAACGAAGGTCACTACAAAACCCGCCAAATACCAGTATGGATTGCCAGGACATTTCTCAACTATGACAACGAGCAGCTTCCAATCACAGGACAAGGCGAGCAGCCAGGCCAATGCACCATAAGCTGCTATCCGACAAGACCACGTGAATAGATAATCACTCATAACCAAGGGTTCCGTTTCCCTTCTGGTTTGCGTCTTTTCCTGTCCCGGGGTTGATAAGCCAGATGCCCACCTCCCCTGAGCATCTTGGACATCTCGCATTTGCGGCGACCGTCTTGCGAGGACCATCAAAGTGGAGATTTGTTGTCGGCAGGCTAGTTGGGCAATCACAGTGCGGGCAGGTTACGTCAACGGCTCCGGGAAACCACCAGCCGCCCTGGTTTCCCCAGTTTTGCGCTGCCTTCTTATCAAGTTCGTACATGATCCACTCTCCCCCGTGAACAACTACCACAGTATAGCGGATCGGCCCGTGAGATGGCAAGCAATCGGCGCATGAAAAACCCCCGCCAGCTTGGATGCCAGCGGGGGGATTGAGTGTCCGCAGGATAGGTTACTTTGACTTGACCTTCTCGACCAGAACATCAGTCGGTTTGGTCAACTTGAGAACGCCCATCGCTTCGGCGGTTCCCAATGAGCGCCGGACGTGGTGAGTTGCGCTGCGAACATTCGAGTCCGCGCCGCTGTCGACGTGCAACTGATCGGCCTTTTCCGCCAGCGCCGATAACGTGGTTTTCCCGTTGACCTGACTGACCACTTGATTAGCGGCCTGCGCCATGCTGATCTTTTGCACCTTCGGTTCTGTTGCTTGTTTCGCCATGGTTCGCTCCTTTGCAGTTTGCCGGGCAATACGGGCCGACGTCCGGTAGTGGACACCCGTCCACCACAGCGGCCAATATAGCCTACCCCCGCCAACAAGAAAAGGCCCCTTGCGGAGTTTTTTGCACCGACCCCCAGCGACCACAGGGGTAAGGGCAGCGGGTTAGGTGCCAAACTACCCACCCCATGCCAAAGCCCACCAGCGGACGCCTGGGGGCCAATTTGGGGCGGTGTGGCGTGGTAGGGGCCTGGCAGGGCAACGGTGCTTGCGGCTAGGGCAGCGGCGGTAGTATGTACTACCGCAAACGCACGTTTTGGCACGTTTTGGCACGTTTTGGCAGCAAGCCAGGAAGTGCGTTTTGCCCCTTGTTTTATAGGGTTTACGGCGATTTTGGGGGCAACGCGAGAGGGGCGGGTAAAGGCTTAGCAAACCCGCGCTTTCGACCACTCAGCCACCTCTCCGGATTGTCTAACGCATTGTAAAATAACGACTTATAGTTAACTCTTAACGCCCCGGACAGACTTGGTGTAGTAATTTCTAACCGAGCGGCCATCTTACCAAAAGGATACCAAAAAGCGGCGCAGGAAGCAAACCCCGCCGGGATCTCCCCTTGTTCCGGCGTGCGTCGGGGCAGTAGGTGAACGAGCATTCTCGACGATCCATTCTTGTCTCTTGTCTCTTTTCACGATTTCGCCGCGGCAGCGGTTTACTGGCGTCCCCACTCCCGATTTTATCAGGCGTCGAACTTGATTCCCTGCGCAAGCGGCAATTCGGACGAATAGTTGACGGTATTGGTCGTGCGGCGCATGTAGGCCTTCCATGCGTCGGAGCCGGATTCCCGGCCGCCGCCGGTGTCCTTCTCGCCGCCGAACGCGCCGCCGATTTCCGCCCCGCTCGTGCCGATATTCACGTTGACGATGCCGCAGTCGGAACCCATCGGCGAGCAGAACAGCCCGGCCTCGCGGATGTCCTGGGTGAGAATCGCCGAGGCCAATCCCTGCGGCACGTCGTTGTGGATGGCCAGTGCATCGTCAAACGACCGGTAGCGAATGAGGTAGAGAATCGGGGCGAAGGTTTCCTGTCGGATGATCGGGGCGTCCGGCGAAATCTCGACGATCGCCGGACGGTAATACGTGCCGCCGCCGGGTACGCCGTCGGTGACCAGACCGCCGCCGTGGACCGTGCCGCCCTGTTGACGGGCCTTTTTCAGCGCTTCGTCGGCGGCAGCACCGGCTTGCGCATCGATCAGCGGGCCGACCAGCGTGCCTTCGTCAAGCGGATTGCCGATCGGAAGCCGGTCGTAGACGGGCAAGAGCCGTTCGAGGAGCTCATTGGCGATGCTTTCGTGAGCGATCAGCCGCCGCAAGGTCGTGCACCGCTGGCCGGCGGTGCCCACCGCAGCAAACACGATGGACCGCACGGCCAACTCCAGGTCGGCCGACGGCGCGACGATCATTCCGTTGTTCCCGCTGAGTTCCAAGAGCGACCGCCCCAGCCGCGCGGCGACCGTCGCGGCAACCGCACGCCCCATCGGCACGGAACCGGTGGCCGAAATCAGGGGCACCGCCTCGGAAGCCGCCAGCGCCTGGCCCACCTCCGGCCCGAGACCCACGACGAAACTGACGACCTCCGGCGGCACCTCGGGCATCTCATCGAGCACTTCACTGACGATTGCCTGACATGCCATCGCGCACAGCGGCGTCTTTTCGGAAGGTTTCCAGACGATCGGATCGCCGCAGACCAGCCCGATCATGGCATTCCATGCCCAGACGGCCACGGGAAAGTTGAACGCCGTAATCACGCCCACCGGTCCCAAGGGATGCCACTGCTCGGCCAGCCGGTGGCGGGGCCGCTCGCTGGCGATTGTCAGCCCGTAGAGCTGGCGGCTCAGGCCCACGGCAAAGTCGCAGATGTCGATCATTTCCTGCACTTCGCCCTGGGCTTCCTGAACGATCTTACCGGCTTCCCAACTGACCACCGTGCCGAGGTCGTCTTTATACACACGAAGTCTCTCGCCGATGCGGCGAACGAACTCTCCACGTTGTGGTGCGGGCACCATTCGCCACGTCTTGAAGGCCTCGCCGGTGGCTTCGACTGCCTGCGGCACTTGCTCCGGCGACGACGCTGGAAACGACGCAAGCTCCGATCCGTCGATCGGGGAGCGCACGGTGAGTGGCAGGTCCGATCCGGTAATCCAACGCTTGCCAACGGCCATGGCCGCCGGCTCGGCGGGCACGTGCAGCCGGTCCAGGACTTCACGTATCGGATGAGTCATCACTTTCTCCTTCCGGGTGGCCGATAATCCGTGTCACATTCACGGGGCCCTCGCTGTCGTAGTACCCGCCAAAGCGGTTCTTGATGAACTCGTCGAAATCGATGTCTTCCTGCTTGACGAAGCCCGACGAGGGTAGCTTGCCCGCGGTGTGTAGGTCGAGTGCCGCACAAAGGCCGGCCGCCGTGGTAATCTGGATGGCACTGAGAGGATGCCCGTCGACCTTGGTCCGGTAGATCTTCCGCGCATCGGTAATTTGTACGAGTTGGTCCCACTGCCAACCGGTGACGGTACAGAAGATTACGACGACGTCCTGATAGGTCACCGGAACGGCCTTTTCCAGGACGTCCTTGAGCACCTCGCGCCGCTGGCCCAACCGAAGTTCGTTCACCAGGAAGACCGCCAGGTCGTGGTGGCCCACGTATCGAATGGTGCGGTAGTTCAGTTCACGAACCTGGCCTTCGAGCGTCTCGCAGAGCGTGCCGAGACCGCCGGACGTGTTGAATGCCTCGTACTGCACGCCCTCCAGAGAGAAATGCTCGAGACCTTCCAGCGGCAGCACCTCGATCTGTTTCCCTTGGTGAATCGCCTCGCAGGGGTTGCAGTACTCGTTGATCAGCCCGTCGGTCGACCAGGTCAAGTTGTACCTCAATTCACTGGATGGGAACTTCGGCAGTGCTCCGACGCGCATGTGTATGGTATCGAGTGCCGCGAACGACCTGGTGAGATGATACGCCAGGATCGAGATGAACCCCGGCGCCAGGCCGCACTGCGGCATGAATATCTGTCCCGGCGCCGCCTTCGCAGCGATTTGTCGCACCTGCCGAGTCGTTTGGATGTCCTCGGTGAGGTCGAAGTAGCTTTTGCCCGAATCCAGTGCGAGTTGCGCGACCGTCGGGTTGAACCGGTAGCTCAGCGCGGAGACGATGCTGTCGTGCTCGCGAACGGCGTGGGAGAGTTTATCGGAGTCGGTAGCGTCGAGCAAGAGGGTTTCGATATTCGCCTGTTCGGCCAAGTGTCCGAAGGCTTTTTGGTCGGCGTCGGCCACACACACCCGATAGTCGCCGCTTGCGGCCAAAAGCCTGGCGATCGCTCGGCCGATCTTCCCGCACCCGAGCAACAAGACCGAATGCATCTGATTCCTCCCTCATTGAACAGCGGTTTGTGTGGGTCTGACGGCTCTTTCCACACCAGTGGTCATTGTACATCAAATCCGAATACCGTGAAGCGGGCATGGCCGTCCGGCGAGAACTCGCGCTTGGCATTTAATCACGAACGTGGGTTCTCACTTCTGCCACGACGGCAAGCAGTGGGTACGTTGGTCGCCCTGGACGACTCCTTCCTGCGCGTCGTCGTAGGCCCAGGGCCGGTAAAGAGGTCGGCGGTGTCGTTTTGGGCCTGCTCGCAGAAGTCGCCGGCGCCTGCCTGGATGGAGCAGTCTGGCGGCCGAGGAGCCCCCGGGCAGTTCTCCCCCTCTTTCGGCTGTCACCCTTTTGGACTTATTTTGTGCCGCCCTTCGGCCGAGTCTGCCCGCTGCCCACGGTCCACTCCGGGTCGTTTGGTCAACAGTATCATCAATTCCCGGGATTAGGGGGTTGGGGGATAGCGGATGAGTATTGAGTACTGAGTACTGAGCACCTCGCACGTGCTGAGGAATATCGAATGTCGAGCGATGAATATCGAATGTCGAATGTCTTCCGTTTTGACCTTCAAAATTCACCGTTCGATATTATATTCGTTATTCAAATCAGGAATCCGGCTTGGCCGGCGGGATTTCAAGGGGTTGCGCGATTCATTGGCCCCTTTCACCCGGTGACCGCCGTGGCGTTTATCTCGACGGCCAGGGTATGCGTTGCCCTCCAGCTTCCTTCAGACGGCCGGTTGCCCTTCCGCCCTTGCTTTCGGCTAGTACTTCGACTACAAAGTAGTCAGGTTTACGTACAGGGGACTTACACCCCACACGTTCGCGTCCATGCCGGGCGTACACCATCGGGTCGAGGCAACGCGGCGGATCGCGCGCCTCACCCGTGATGTTATGCCCGTCTCGGACGTGAAGGCGAGAATCAAATGACGCACAAGAGTACCCGACGGGATTTTCTGCGAGGAAAAACGGCCCGGGACGCGATGGCCGATGCGGTCGGCGATGCGCGGCCGAAGGGCAACACGCCGAACGGGTCACAAGACGCCAACGCGTATGTCCTTCGCGTCGGCCGCGAGGCGATGGCCTGCGAGTTCGAGGTGCGGCTCAACGCCGGGCAGTATGTGTACGGGACCGAACTCGCGCTGGAGACCCTCGATCTCGTCAACCGGCTGGAGGAGCAACTGTCGTTCTTCCGTGAGGATAGCGATATCTGTCGCATCAACCGGACCGCGGCTGCGGGGCCGGTGGAAGTCGAGCCGCGTTTGTTCGCCCTGCTCGAGCTGGCCTCGCAACTGCACCACGCGACCGACGGGGCCTTCGATCTGACGGCCACGCCGCTTTGGGAGGCCTGGGGATTCGCCCGGCGCGAGGGGTCCGTGCCGGATGAGCGACAGATCGAAGAGGCCCTGGAACTCGTCGGGGGCGATCTGGTTGAGCTGGACTCGGCGAAGAGGACCGTTTGGTTTCGCAAGCCCGGCGTGCGGCTGAATCTCGGTGGCATCGGCAAAGGATACGCCTTGGACTGCTGTGCGGAGGAGCTGAGCGACTCGGGCGTCGCGGATTTTCTGATCCACGGCGGCCGGAGCAGTGTGCTGTCGTGCGGGTGTCGGCGAGGCGGGCGGGACGAATCGGCCGAGACATCGGATTCCGGTTGGGAAGTCGGGATCGCACACCCGCTGCGGCCCGATCGGCGACTCGGCAGGATCCGACTTGCGAACCAGGCACTTTCCACCTCCGGTTCTTGGGCTCAATCGTTCCTTCACGAGGGTCGGCGCTACGCCCACATTGTCGATCCCCGCAGCGGCCGGCCGGCCGAAGGCATCTTGTCGGCGACGGCCATCGCCCCCACCGCCGCAGAGGCCGATGCGTTGTCGACGGCGTTCTACGTGCTGGGCCCCGAGCGGACTGCGGAGTATTGCGACGCCCGCGCCGGCGTTGCCGCGGTGTTCGCCTGCGGCGTCCGTCATCACGGCGGCATGGAAATCCAAACGGCCGGGCTGGAAGATGGGGAACTGTACGATCGAGCGGTTTGATTACGACACGCCTGAAGTGACATGGAAAAACAACACTTGAATATCCTCATGGTGGAGGACGATTCGGACGACGTCTGCATCGTTCGCGACCTGCTGGGCGATCGTTGGGACGGGTCGTTCCAACTCGATCACGTCGAACTTCTCAAGGACGGGTTGACTCGTCTCGGCGCAGGATCTTTCGACGCCGTATTGCTCGACCTGAATTTGCCCGACAGCACGGGGTTGGATACCCTGTCGGCACTTTTTGCCGATGCCGGCGACGTACCGGTGGTAGTGCTGACCGGCCACAACGATGAAGAAACCGCCATGAAGGCGGTCCAGGCCGGGGCCCAGGATTATCTCGTCAAGGGGCTGGTCGATGGTCATTCGTTAGTGCGCTCGATTCGCTATGCCATCGAACGGAGCCGACGACAACGTGCCGAGGAAGCAATGCGCGAGGCCACGAAGGAATTCCGTGTCGCCGGCGAAATCCAACAACGCCTGTTTCCGCTCGAATCGCCCAAGCTTGACGGGTTTGATATTGCCGGAGCCGTATACCCGGCCACGGCCACGGCCGGCGATTATTTTGACTATATCCCCATGCTCAACGATTGCGTCGGGATCGTTGTGGGCGACGTAAGCGGCCACGGAATGGGCCCGGCACTGCTGATGTCGGAAACACGTGCCTGCCTGCGGACTCTCACGCAGTCGTATTTCGATGTGGGGGACATCCTGACCCGTGCAAACCGGCTCCTGGCCGCCGATACCGACGACTTTCATTTCGTTACGCTGGCCATGGCGAGGCTCGATCCCCTGACACACACGCTGGTGTACGCCGGCGCAGGACAACGGGGTTATCTGCTGGACGATGAAGATGTTACAGTGACGCTTGACAGCACAAGCGCGCCGCTGGGAGTCTGGGCGGACACGATCGTACCGACGGCCCCGCCCCGGGTGCTCGAGTCCGGTGAAATCGTAACTCTCTTCACCGATGGCGTCGCCGAAGCGGAATCACCCGACAAGGTCCGCTTTGGCGTTGCCCGGGCACTGGAGATCATTCGCACCGAGCGAAACCGCCCGGCCGCTACCATCGTCGCGAAAATTCATCGGCAAATCACCGACTTCTGCCGGAATCAACCACAACGCGACGATATTACGATCGTCGTGGTGAAGGTGGAGTGACGCTATTGATTCGGATTCCCGCAGAGAGTAGGATAAAGCCGTCCGCTTGGCTTCCCTCTGCCCTTGGGAACGTTCTGCACAATATCGACAAGACGGGGTGAATCATGATGAAACGAATCACGCTGGCGCGATCCGAGGCCGGCGCCGTCCGGCTTCTCTTGCTTTTGTTGGTACTACTGATCGGCACAAGCCGACCTGCGGCGGGTCAACTCCTGCGGCGGCTTCTCGAAGAGATGTCCCTGAAGGAAGAGGACCCGGTTATCCGCCAGGGCGTGGAAGCGTACAATCAGGGTATCCATGCGGAAGAAAAGGGCCAACTCGATACCGCGAAGCAGTGGTTCACCCGCGCAATTCAACTCAACCCGCGATTCGCCAAGGCCTACAGTGAGCGTGGCCTGGTACAGACGATGCAGGGGGATTTCCAGCAGGCCCTGGCCGACTTGAACATGGCGGTCCGACTAAATCCCGAGGACGCTACCGTCCGATTCAATCGCGGTTTTTTTTACTACAACCAAGGCGAACTTGACAAGGCTGTCGCCGACTATGATCAGGCAATCCGCCTCGATCCGACCTATGCCGACGCATGGCGCGATCGGGGGTTTATCCGTGCGATGCAGGGGAAGATCAATCCGGCCCTGACCGACTTGAATTATGCAATACGCCTCGACCCGAAAGACGTCGATGCCTACGTCAGCCGCGGGTTTGCCTATACCCAGCAAGGCGATTACCGACGGGCCGTTGCCGACTACGACCTGGCCCTGCGGCTGGAACCCGACAATGCACAGGCTCTGGCGGATCGGGGATATGCACACGCCATGAGCGACAATTTCGATGCCGCACTGCAGGACTTGGACCGCGCCATCCAACTGGCCCCCAAGAACGCGGACGCCCGTTTCAGCCGCGGGTTCGTCTACTCCAAAAAAGCCGATTTCGACAAGGCGATCGCCGAATATGACGAGGCGCTACGGCTTGATCCGGAATATGGGGAAGTCTATCGCGAACGCGGCTTCGCCCGGATAATGAAGGGCGATCTCGATAAGGCTTTCAGCGATACACATGAAGCGGTCCGCTTAGAACCGGGCGACGCCGAAGCGAGGGTCATTCGAGGGCTTGTCTATTTCCGCAAAGCTGAACCGAAGAAGGCAATCGCTGACTTCACGGAAGCGGTCCGACTCGATCCTTATCTGGTCGCTGCCCGATTGCGCAGGGCGGTTGCCTATCTGAAAGAGGGCGATCTTGACCGTGCCGTGGCCGACTACAAGACAGCGATCCGCATCGATGCCCAAAGCCCTGAAACCTACAAGAGCTGGATTGCCGACATGGGCGGCGCCGCGGAGCCCGGGAAGGTCATCGATCGGCTCGAGAAAGCCCTTGTCGAGAAGAAAGGCGCTGCGAAGGTACACTACAAGCAAGGTGTAAAACTACAGACAGAGGGCAATCTCGACCAGGCCATCGCCGAGTACGATCTGGCCGTGCAGGAATACCCTAGGTATGCCGGCGTCTACTACAACCGCGGCCTTGCATACCGAAAACAGGGCAATCTCGATAAGGCAATCGCCAGTTACACCCAGGCCATTCGGCTCGATCCGAAACTGGTCGCAGCCTATGCCAATCGCGGCTATGTCTTCTACATGAAGGGTGAACGAAACCGTGCGTTGGCCGACCTAGACAAGGTCCTCGAACTCGATCCGGACAATGACGCAGCTCGTAAGAGCCGCGAGATCATCCAGCAAATGCAAGGCCCGTGAGGAATTCCCCAGGCATGTCCGCCCGGGGGCTGGACAGGGGGACGGATCTCCTCATAATGAAACTCCTCTATGATGGAAGCCTATGATGAAGCTATCGTGCCGTTCGACGAACGCTTATGGCAGGATTGGCAATTTAGGCAAAGCAAGCAATCCTGTTAAGGAGAGGAGCAAAGCGATGACTCGACCATGGGAAATGCTTTTTGTGGTCCTGGTGGGTGTTGCGGTCCTTGTTGCGGTCGGTTGCCCGAAACCACCGGCAAAGCCTTTGTCGCCGTCCGGACCGGCGACCGCGACCACTCCAAAGGATCAACCGAGCAAACCTACTCCACGCATCGAGACAGAAATGGGTATTGAAAAAGAAGCTTTTGGGAAAACGCCCGACGGAACCGAGGTCGATTTGTACACGCTGACCAACAAGAACGGGCTGAAAGTCAAAATCACGAACTACGGCGCCACGATCACTTCGGTCGAGGTGCCCAATCGCGACGCTGAGTGGGAAAACGTGGTGCTTCACTGCGATTCGTTTGACGATTATCTGAAGGGTACGCCCTACTTCGGTTGCACGGTCGGCCGCTATGCCAACCGGATTGCCAAGGGCAAGTTTACGCTTGACGGTAAGGAATATACCCTCGCGACCAACAATGACGAGAATCACCTGCACGGCGGCGACAAGGGGTTCGATAAGCACGTCTGGCAGGCCGAGGAAGTCGAAACCGATGATTCGGTCGGCGTGAAGTTCACCCGCACCAGCCCCGACGGCGAAGAGGGATATCCCGGAGCGCTGACGGCCGAAGTGACCTATAGTCTGACGAACAACAACGAGTTGAAGATGGATTACAGGGCCACGACCGACGCGCCCACGGTCGTCAACCTTACGAACCACACGTACTGGAACCTCGGCCCCGCATCCGAGGGTGGAATCCTCGAACACGAATTGATGCTCAACGCCGACGGCTTTCTGCCGGTCGACGCGGGCCTGATCCCGCTCGGTACGGTCGAGCCGGTTAAAGATACCCCCATGGACTTCACCAAGCCGGAGAAGATCGGCGCCCGGATTGATCAGGTCGAGGGAGGCTACGACCACTGTTACATCCTCAATCGCAAGGAGGGGGAAGATATGTGCCTGGTCGCCAAGATAGTCGAGCCGAAGAGCGGTCGCGTAATGGAAATCTTCACGAGCGAGCCGGCCGTGCAGTTCTACTCCGGCAACTTCCTCGACGGGACGAACACCGCCGGCGGGGTGGCCTACGAGAAACATCACGCCTTCTGCCTTGAGACGCAGCACTATCCGGACTCACCGAACAAGCCCGAATTTCCCTCGACGGTCTTGAAGCCAGGTGAGACCTACGAACATCATACGGTACACAGGTTCAGTATACAGTAAGGGAGACCGGCCTTGGCAGCCAACCGGGCCGAGCGGCCGAACGCGTGGCGGCCCCGTTCTTTCTGCACTTGATCTTCACGCTCGGCTATCGGCCCCAGCGGCGGAAAAACGCGGTAGCCCCGTTGTTTGACGGGGATTTTACGGCATATCAGGAACAGGGTAAGCGTGGATTCCTGAAAAGATCCGCCAATTTTTGTAACGCCGGTTGACTTAGGGAAAACTTCCAGGTATTCTATTTTAATAGCATGTCGTCCCTCTGTCGTGGGAGTGCCCGTCTCTTACTGAGACACCCTCTCCGCAACAACCGACCCAACCGGACAGGGAAGATCGTAGCCTGTCGTATTGGCCACTCCGGTAGGCAGTGGCAAGATTTCGGCAGGAGACCTCTAGGCTAGAGGATAGTACGATGCCCATTTCCGTTACCTGCCCCAACGGGCACAAGCTCAAAGTCAAGAGCAAACTTGCCGGCAAGGTTATTTCCTGTCCGAAATGTAAAGCTCCCATTGAAGTCCAGTTGTCCGAATCTGGGATCATGGGTTTTCTGGATCTTCACGATAAGGTTGGGCTATCGAAACCGGCACCGGAGGCGCGGGATTCGAAGAGCGATCGGGGTAACCAGAGTCTGGGTGAAGCCCCCTCGCCGTCGGCCGGGACAGAGCCGAAACACCGTCGCGAAACTCCGCCCGACGGCGATCCCGGCTCGGATCGTAAGATATACGGAACATTGGTTCCCGTTGGAGGCGGAAAGTCGATCACCTTGTCAAAAGCAAGGATACTCGTTGGGCGGCACAAGTCCTGCGACATCGCGTTAGGGTTCTCCAGTGTTTCCGCTCGTCATGCCAGCCTGAAAATTGTCGGCCGCTATTGGTTCGTCGAAGACAACAACAGCAGGAACGGCGTCTGGGTCAATGGGATCCGCGTGGCGAAACAGCAACTCAATCCGGGCGATGTTGTGGCGTTCGGCACTGAGAAGTATACCATCAGATACTCGCCAGCCGCTTTGACCGGCGCGGAATCGTTATCGACGGACTCCGACAGCGACTCCACGCTCGACATGGCGTTGTTGAAAGGGTCCGATTCCAAACGAACAAGAAAAAAAGTCGAGATTTCGGAAGAAGATTCCAGCGACGGTGTGTACAACCCCAGTGATACGAAGAAGTGTGTCGCTTGCCACAAGAGGGATCAAATGGGCAGCGGTCCCAACTGGATGTATTGCAGGACGTGCGCAGCAAAGATGGACAGCACGGAAGAAATGATCGATAAGTGGGTTGAAGACGTTTCTGATCGGCACAAGGTCGCCGCGGACATAGCGGTGGATCACCGCCCCGCCAAGCCTAAACGCCAATGGTATCAGTGGGGTGTGGGGGCCCTGGTGTTGTTGGGGATTGTTGGGGTCGTTGTCTTGGTATGCGTGACTTCTTTTTTGCGTCCCAGGCTTTCCTATCGCAGTGCTATTGCCCCCATCCAATCGCACGGCGGATATGCCGAAGGCCACGCCAGGTCGGGGGCGGCGGGTGTTGTCTTTGTCGGGTTCCGGCAGAAGGGCCCGGGCCTTACCGACGCCGATCTGGGGGAACTCAGGAAGCATCTCGAGAAGTTGCCCAACCTCCAAGGGTTGGACCTCTCGTACACCAAGATCACGGATGCCGGGCTGGACCACCTAAAGGGGCTGACCAGTCTCGAAAGGCTCTACCTCCGCGACACCAAAGTCACCGACGCCGGACTGGAGCGACTCCAGGGACTATCCAGGCTTTCGGGTCTTCGCCTCGGTGGAACTCAGGTCACGGATGCCGGGCTCGGACATATCGAGAAACTCAACAAGCTTGAAGAACTGGGCCTCAACAGGACACAAGTGACCGATGCCGGGCTGGTACATCTCGAAGGGCTGACCAACCTCAAGAATTTGTTCCTTTTGCACACCCAAGTCACCGCGCGGGGCATCAAGGGACTCCAGCAAACATTGCCGAACTGCAAGATTCGGCACGACCCCCGTTTGTAGGTGGAGGGACTATGAACGGTTTCTGGTTGACAGCCTCGACATTCCCCGTCTACCGCGCCTGGTCGAACGTGATGCCAGGCTCCGCAAAATTGTCGTCCGCATTGAACGTCAGATAGCCCCCGGGCGCCGGCTTGGTTTTGCGGGAGCAGGAAGCCAAGTTGCGGGCGGGGAAGAGCCGTTTGGCGTTCGCGGAGTCGGTTTTTCTCGACCAACCCGGCTCTGTCGAGGTTCGCTCGCCCATGGCTGCCGCCGCGGTGATCTTGGGACTCACGGCACGAGACGACGTTTCCAAAGCCCCTCGCCGCAAGTAGATTGGGCTTACTACGGGATACAGATTCCTTCTCCAGCAAAGGATCAAAGATGGGTAACCGAGGACTGTTGTTTCTCGCCGTTGGTTTAGTTGTACTCACGGTCTCGCTTCCATGTGCGGCAGTTGTAGAGGCGAAGCCCCGCCGGCTGGTGCTCTCCGAACTAACGATCGATCTCCCGCCGGGGCGCAACGGTTCGTGGGTTGAGATCTACAACCCAACGTCGCGGGCAACGAATCTTCAGGGAGTGACAATTGCCTACCATGGAAAGGAGGTCTAAACAGCGACCTTTCTGTTTGACAAATCACGGTACAGTCGCTCCTATTAAGTATAGGATTAGGAATAGGGTAATATGCCGCCGTGTGCGCTTCGCCACGCGGCTTCCCCATCTTCTCTTTCTTCTTTTCTCGAGGCCTCTGGCTCATGGGAGGTACCAATGTCTCATTCTCGTGCCCGCTCCCGTAACAATCGGTCTGCTTCGATTGTCAAATTGCGTCCCGTGGTAGAACGTCTGGAGGATCGGCTGGCGCTGTCTGCCATCGCCGGCGACGGTTTTCCCGTGATCGACTTCTCGGTCGATACTGCCTGGAACAGCGGCTACACCGGCAGCGTTTCCATTGTCAACGACGAGCCGCACGACATCGACGGTTGGGACCTGGAGTTCGACCTGGCTGCCGACATCAGCAGCATCTGGAATGCCACGATCGCCTCGATCGAAGGCGACCACTACACGATTCACAACGCGAGTTGGAACGGCATGATCGCTTCGGGGGCCTCGGTGGCCTTCGGCTTTGTCGCTGCCGGCGATGCCGCAGACGTGCCGGTGGGCTACGTGTTCAACGAAATGACAGGCGGCAACCCCCCGAGCGAGCCGGCCTTGTCGATGGCCGACGTGACGGTCGGCGAGGGTGACGGCGGGCACGTCGAAGCGGTCCTGACGGCCACCCTTTCCGCGGCAGCGGGTCAGACGGTTACGGTAGGCTACCACACGGTCGACGTGTCCGCGCAAGCCGGCAACGACTACGGCGCCGTCGAGGGCGCCCTCGTCTTCGCCCCGGGCGAGCTGCAAAAGACCATTACCGTTTCGGTCTTCGGTGATACGGCAACCGAATCCGACGAGACTTTTCACGTGGAGCTCACCGGCGCCGTCGGCGCCACAATTCAGGCGGGCCGGGCCACAGTAACCATCCTCGACAACGACCCTGTTGCGACCGACGGCGCCGTCGAGTTCGAGGTCACGGCCGACTGGCAAACGGGATTCACCGGACGCATCACCATCAACAACCGGGGACCGGCGGTCCTGGACGGCTGGCAGTTGGAGTTCGATTTCGAGGGCGACATTCCGTCGAGTGCCATCTGGAATGCTTCCATTGTCGCGCACGACGGCAATCACTACGTCGTGGGGCCCGCCGCATGGAACACGGGCATCGCCCCCGGCGGCAGTGTCTCGTTCGGATTCAACGGCACGCGCCCCACCGAAAGCACCGTGCCGACGAACATCCTGCTCAACGGCGTGCCCATCGACGGTGGCAGCGAGCCGTCGCTTCCCATGGTATCGATCCGTGACACCTCCTTGACGGAGGGGGATTCCGGCACGGTGCCCGCCGTGTTCGACGTCTACCTTTCCGAGCCCGCGGCCGAGCCCGTGACCGTCCACTTCTCAACCGCCGACGGCACCGCACAAGCCGGCGACGACTTCCAGACGACCGGCGGCGCCGTAACCTTTGATGTTGGGGAAACGCTACAAACTGTCAGCGTGGCGGTCATCGGCGACACCGCCGGGGAACAGAACGAGATATTCTACGTCCATCTCACCGCCGCCGTCGGCGCCGAGCTGGGCAACGCCCAAGCCGCTGCAACGATCCGCGACGACGACCTCCCGGAAGACCCGGGCGACGGGGAACATCGCGTGCTCGCCTATTTCGCCGAATGGGGCATCTACGCCCGCGACTACAAGCCGGCCGACATCCCCGCCGAAAGCCTGACCCACGTCGTCTACGCCTTCGCCAATCTCACGCCCGAGGGAGACGTGGTATTCTTTGACCAGTGGGCGGCCACCGAAAAAATGTTTCCCGGCGACACCTGGGACCAGCCCCTGAAGGGCAATTTCAACCAGTTGCAAATCCTCAAAGAGCAGCACCCCCATCTGCGGACGATGATCGCCATCGGGGGCTGGACCCTTTCGGGAAACTTCTCCGATGCGGTGCTGACCGAACAGTCGCGAGAACATTTTGCCGAATCGGCCGTGGAGTTTGCCGTCCGGTACGGGTTCGACGGAGTCGATCTCGACTGGGAGTACCCGGTCGCCGGCGGGCTGGCGTCGAACACCTACCGCCACCAAGACGCGGAGAATTACACACTGTTCGTCGCCGAGTTGCGGGAACAGTTCGACGAGCAAACCCTTATCGACGGCCGGCGGTATGAAATCTCGGTTGCCTCGCCGGCCGGGTTCGAAAAGATGGAAAACTTCGAGCTCGCCGCCATGTCGCAGCACGTCGACTGGTTCAACGTAATGACCTACGACTACCACGGCTCCTGGGAGAGCACGACGAACCACCAGGCGCCGCTTTACACTTCGCCGGACGATTCCTCGTGGCTCGCGTCGCAATACAATATCGACTGGACCATCCGGGCCTACCTCGATGCCGGTGTGCCGGCCGGCAAAATCAACCTGGGCGTGCCGCTCTACGAACGCGGATGGCAGGGGGTCGGCACGGCCAACAACGGACTGTACCAGACCTCTACCGGGGCTGCGCCGGGCACTTGGGAGGCCGGAATGTTCGATTACTGGGACGTTCACGCACGCCTTGAAGAGCAGCCCGACCTCTACACGCGGCACTGGGACGACGCCGCGAAGGTCCCCTACGTCTACAGCCCGCTCGACGGGGGCACTTTCATCACTTACGAAGACCCCCAATCGGTCCAGCACAAGATCGATTACGTCATGGAGCACGATCTCGGCGGCATGTTTTTTTGGGAGCTGTCGGGCGACGTCCGCGACCCGGAAAACCCCGACAGCTTGATCGCGTTGGCTGCCGATCAACTTCTGGTGGTCTGGCCCTGATTTTCCTCACGGCGGCGGTGAAGGATGGGCGGGCGGCCGCATCTTTGGTATCATGGCGGCGATCCGAATCCCCCAAACCCTCTTGGAACCATCGACCGGAGCTGTAGCATGAAGAGAAATCACCTCGGCTGTCGATATCGGCGGATACGTCGCAAGTCGTCTCGCGCAACCTTCGCAGCAGTCTTGGCGATGGCCCTTTGGTCTGCTTTTCAGACGGCGATCGCGGCCGAACCGGAGAAGGCTGCGCAGGCGGGGCTTGCGTTTACGGTCGAAGCGAAGGAGTACCGGTTCGCTACCGGCGCACTTCGGGGAACGCTGCGGCCGCAGGGCAAGTCCCTGGGGCTGACACCAGTCGTTGAATCCACGTCCGGGACGGTGATTGCGCGAACGCACGGGTTGTTTTCCCACTATCGGCTCCTCGATGGCGGCGCCCGGTATGGGCACGCCGCCTGGGACTGGTCCAGCACGTCCCGACTTCTCCCCGACGGTTCGGTGGAGGCCGTCTGGTCGGCGGACGAGAAGCATCCCTTCGACATGAAGGCCGTTTACCGCTGGGCGGCTCCAAACACGCTTGATGTCACGACTACCGTCGTCCCGCGCAAGGATCTGCGGAGTTTTGAGGTGTTTTTGGCATCGTATTTCAAGGGGTTCGCATCGTCGTTCGTATACGTAAAGGGGTGTCCCGAGACCGGCGGGAAGCCGGGTTTCATCGAAGCGAAGAAGTCCAATGGGACCTGGCAGATGTCTCCCCGCGACGACGAGGCGGTAAAGATGATCGGCGACGGCCGCTGGAAGCGCCCCCCGCACCCCGTCGACTGGAAAATCATGCCGCTGCTGGCAGCACCGCTGGCCGTGCGGCGGGATGCGGCAACGGGTTTGACTGCCCTGGTAATGGCGCCTCTGGAAGACTGCTTTGCCGTTTCGACCCCTTACGGCGAGGAGGGGCATCGCTCGCTTTATCTATCGCTATTAGGCTGCAACATCCAAGCCGGCGGAACCGCAACCGCACGATCACGCCTGGTGGTCGGTCGCGGGATATCCGACGAAAAAGCCGTCGCATTGTACCAGGCGTACCTGAAGGAAATCCGAATCGGCGGCCAACAACGGTAGCAGAGCGTCCGGCTACCTCTTCCCGCCGGAGATGCTATACTGAACAATCGGCGTAGTAAACCGTAGTCCCATAGGCCCCTGGCATCGGAGGTTCCCGTGAAACGCTTATCGCTTTTTACAATTTTTCTGGTCGCGGCGCTGTGGATTCACAACCGTGCCCTTACGGCTGAAAAAGAAGAATTCCGCCCGCTGTTCAACGGCAAGGATCTTGCCGGCTGGGTCAACGTCAACTTGCGTGACGACACCATGTCGGTCCGCGACGGCGTTATCTATTGCACGGGCAAGCCGGCAGGCGTGATGCGGACCGATCGGCACTACGAAAACTTCGTCCTGGAGTTGGAATGGCGACACCTGAAGCCCAAAGGCAACGCGGGCCTGTTCATCTGGAGCGACGCGAAACCGGTCTCCCATCCGCGATTTACCCGGTCGATTGAAGTCCAGATTCTCGACGGTCGCGAGACGAAAAACTACACGAGCCACGGCGACGTGTTCCCTATCCACGGAGCGAAGATGACTCCTGACCGGCCGCACCCCGGTGGTTGGATGCGGTGCCTGCCGAGCGAAAAACGCGCCAAGCCGTCGCCCGAGTGGAATCACTACCGGGTGACCTGCAACGACGGGACGATCAAACTGGCCGTCAACGGCAAAGAGGTCTCCGGCGGCAGCAAGATCTCGCCGCGCAAGGGGTACATCTGCCTCGAGTCGGAAGGTTCGCCGGTCGAGTTCCGAAACATTCGTATCAAGGAGTTGCCATCGACCGGGGCAACGCCGGAAGAAACGGCGACGCTAGCCGAGCCGAACCGTTGACAAAACGGCCATCGCAGACTACACATGGGTCCGGTCTTTGCGTTCGTTCAACCTCCGGCATCTCCGCGGAGAGAAAGGAGCAACAAGTGCGCATTGCGATTATCACCTTGGTCCCCGTGTTGTTGGTTACCCCGGCCCTGGTTGGCCGCGGCGCGGAGACGCCGCCGCTTCGGGACAAGACGCTGGACGTCGGCCGAGCGATCGACAGTGCCCGGATATTAAGAGAGAAGTTCCTCAAGGACCCGTATCGGCCCGGATATCATTTTGTTGCCCCGGAAGGGTACTGCGGGCCCTTCGACCCGAACGGAGCACTGTTCTGGAAGGGCAGATATCACCTCATGTATATCTTCCAGAACAAGAAAGGCCACTGCTGGGGACACGCGTCCAGCAAGGACCTGCTCCACTGGCGACACCATCCGCCGTCGCTGGAGCCGGGCGAAGGCGATAATGGCATTTTCAGCGGCGGCGCCTTCGTCGACAAGAATGGCGTTCCGACGATCACCTATTGGGGGCTGGGCAAGCCGC
The DNA here is from genome assembly GCA_964547995.1 of uncultured Planctomycetaceae bacterium. Lineage (GTDB taxonomy): Bacteria > Planctomycetota > Planctomycetia > Pirellulales > Thermoguttaceae > CAZJRB01. The sequence goes on from CAZJRB010000006.1 coordinate 42,570, forward strand.
GGGGTATTTGCATCGCCACCAGCACCGACGATCGGCTGGAACGATGGACCAAGAGCCCCAAGAACCCGGTCATCCGCGAGACCCATTGGGGATATGCCGTTTCCAACGCGGGCAAACCGAACCAGGTCGTCTACGGCGCGGCCGATCCCTCGGCCGTCTGGATTTCCGGCGGGCGCTACTACATGCTCACCGGTAACCTTCTGGTGCTCAACGAGTTCGGGCGGAAGCGCAAGCAAGCTGAACACATGGGCGACACGACCTACCTGTTCGTCTCCGACGACCTTGTCCGCTGGAAATACCTGCACCCCTTCTACAAATCGGACCGCAAGTGGACGAGAGACTCCGAGGATAATATGTGTCCCGATTTCTTCCCGCTGCCGGCGAGTCCCCAGGGAGGTCCGGCGAGCAACCGGCACATGCTCTTGTTTATCAGCCATAACCTCGGCTGCCAGTATTACATCGGCCGATACGAAAACGACCGCTTCCATCCGGAGACGCACGGCCGGATGACCTGGGTCGACAATGCGTTCTTCGCCCCGGAGAGCCTGGCGGACGACAAGGGACGCCGGATCATGTGGGCGTGGATCTTCGACCAGCGCGGGCGGGGAACACGCGGCGCCAGCGGCTGGTCGGGCACCATGAGCCTGCCGCGTGTTCTCTGGCTGGGCGATGACGGGACCCTGCGGATGCGGCCGCCTAAGGAACTCGAAATGCTCCGATACGACCCGAGGAAGATGGAAAACCTCGCCGTCAAGACCGACTCCGAGTTGGAATTGAAGGACATCGGCGGAAACAGCATCGAACTGGCGATTGACATAATCCCCGAAGGGGCGAAGCAATTCGGCGTGAAGGTCTGCCGCTCGCCGGGCGGCGAAGAACAGACGACGGTCTTCTACGACACGGCTGACAAGAAGCTGAAAATCGATACCCGAAAGTCAAGCCTCCGCGAGGGACGAAAAATCGTAGAAGGGGGCCCCCTCGAGCTTAAGCCGGGCGAGCCGCTGAAGTTGCGGGTGTTCGTCGACAAATCAGTCGTCGAGGCCTTTGCCAATGATCGCCAGGCGGTCGCGCGACGGATCTATCCGACGCGTGCCGACAGCGTCGGTGTCTCACTGTTCTCCAGCGGCGGCGCCGCCAAGGCTTCCGCCGTTAGGGCATGGGAAATGATGCCGTCGAATCCTTACTGATTTTCCGCACATCGCTTGACGTTCTCATACCGGCAGGTAGACTCGGTAGTGTTTCTTCAATCTCTCATACGGGGGACCAGTAATGTACGCGCGAAAACACCGCACCTGCCTGTTTCAACCTCATGGGTTGACCGTCCTTTGGCGAATCCTATCGGGTGCCGTCGCTTTGGCGGTGGCTGCTCTGGCTCAATCAACTGCTCCGGCGGCGGAGCCGGCCGCGCCTTTGGTGATGACGGATTTCGAGAACCCCGGCGCGGTGGAACTGGACCCCATTCAGGCGAGAGCGAATGTGGTCACCCTCGACGGCGGCCATGCCCTGGAAATCACTACGGAGGCCAAGGCCCAATATCCGGGCGTGGTTATTAAACCGCGTGAGAAGAAGTGGAATCTCGAAAAGTTTGATGAGGTCCGAATGGACGTCCACAATCCCCAGGACACACCCGTCCGCGTGCTGCTGAGCATCAACAACCCCGGCGCCGACGGCCGGAAACACTGCAATACCGAGTCGGTCAATGTTCCGCCGCGTGGGCGAGCGACCTTGGTCGTTCCCTTCGGCACGTGGCACGGGGATCCCAACCACCCCATCGATCAATCCAACGTCGTGTCCGTGATGGTGCTTCTGGACCGCGCCGGCCGCTCCCATCGCTTCGTGGTCGACAACATTCGCGCCGTGCCGTTCGACCGCAATCAGATGGACAAGATATTTGCCGATCCGTTCTTCGGCAAGCTCAAGCCGGTGCTCGGCCGCGGGGTAAACCTGGGTAACGCACTCGAAGCGCCCAAAGAGGGGGCGTGGGGCGTCGTGCTCAAGGCAGAATATTTCGACTTGATCCGGTCGGCCGGTTTCGATTCCGTCCGAATTCCGGTTCGCTGGTCGGCCCACGCCGAAACGTCGCCGCCCTACCGGATCGCCCCGGAGTTCTTTGCCCGCGTCGACTGGGCTATCGATCAGGCCCTTTCGCGGCAGCTCCACGTAGTGGTAAACATGCACCATTACGACGGCATCATGAAGGAGCCGGACGAGCACCGCGCACGGTTCCTGGCCCTTTGGGAACAGATAGCGGGGCGCTACAAGAAGCGTCCGGCGGCCTTGTGGTTCGAGTTGCTCAACGAGCCGCACGACAAGTTAAGTGCAGAAAAGTGGAACCGGATTCTGGCCGACGCGGTCCCTCTCATTCGCCGCAGCAACCCGACGCGCAAGATCGTCGTCGGCCCGGCCGGCTGGAACAGCATCGGCCAGATCGACAACCTGAAGCTGCCCGACGACGAAAACCTCGTGGCCACGTTCCATTACTACAGCCCGTTCGAGTTCACACACCAGGGGGCAAGTTGGGTAGGCGGGAACTCCCGGGCGTGGTTGGGAACCAAGTGGACCGGTACCAAGGCCCAGAAGCACGCCGTGAGGCGCGATCTCGACAAGGCCGTCACCTGGGCGGTCAAGCATCGCCGGCCCATCTTCCTGGGCGAGTTCGGCGCCTACAGCAAGGCCGATCTCGATTCGCGCGCCCGTTGGACGCGTTTCGTCGCTGATGAGGCGATCCGCCGCAAAATCTCCTTCGCCTACTGGGAGTTCTGCGCGGGTTTCGGGGTCTACGATCCTCGCCGCGGCCAATGGCTTGAACCGATCAAGAAGGCGTTGCTTCCGTCCGAGTGACGGTATTATCCGGGGGAACGGACTGGTTGCAAACCCGTCCTACAAGACTTCCGCCGCGGAGCGCTAGGCTCTGTCTCAAAACCCGTACGACGGGCTTCCAAGCCCGTCGAGAAGTAACGTTTTGATGGAACCGACGGGCTTGGAAGCCCGTCGTACGTTCCATTCGGACACGTTTTGAGACAAAGCCTAGCTAGAACTCTTGCGGCCCCGTTTGGCTGGAATGTGGAATTGCGTAGCGACCGGGAGGCTGTGGTGAGACGGTGGGGCCCGCATGACCTCGCCCAAAAGAGTCAACCCGGCCGTGGGTGTATCCGGGATGCACCGGCTGCCATGGCGCGTCCGTATATCCCGGCGCCACCGGCAAACGAGGATTGTAGCCCGGGTTGCACTCGAGATACATTGCCAGTTGGGTTTGCTGAATTGCCGGGTCAAACAGGGGTACACATTCGGCTTGGGTGAGTTGGGCCAGCGTGGTCATCGCGGCACATAATTCCGCTTGAGCGCCGGGCCTTCGTGTAAACCGTTGAGCAAGGAACAAGTGCTTGCCCGCCAGTAGCCCCAGCTTCCTGCGTACGCGGCTTGGCTTGTAGGGGGCAAGCGTCATCACACGGATTGCGGCCTTCATGTGCGCTTCGGCGGCGGGATGACACGCACACGGTGTGCAACGGTCGGCCCGCGCCGCATTAGCATTAGCCACAAACAGCGAGGAGGCAAGTGCAACGATGGCAAGTGCCGGTTTCAGCCGTAGGGGATAGTTCATTCTTGGGTACTCCCTAATTGTATTATACAATCCCAACGCGGAAGAAGCAAGGGGCGTGCCAGAAGCCCGGAAGAAGGCAGCCGCGGGTGGCTACACTTCTCAACCAAACCGAAAAGATGCAAGACAGCCCGGCATTCGGGGCCATTCTGCTGGTCGAAGGACATCCGACTCAATCGAATGACGGGGGACACGCGGATCGCCGTCGTTGGGAGATGAACCAAAAAAAGGAGGGGGCACCCGCCCCCGGACCATAACCAAACGAGCCAAGTCCGGGAGCAGGTGCCCCCTACTTTCAATCCAAATCGGAAAGTTATTCTTCGGTCGCCCTAAGTCCGGTTTTGACGGGCGCTTTGTGGCCGAAGAAAACCGAACCAAGGCCAACACGTATTGCCGCAGACGAGTGTTCCCCGCAAACGTATAGCAGCCCGTTGAAAAAAGGGTGGCACTGGCGAGACGCCAGTGCCACCCAAATCAACAGGGCCTCACTTTTTCAACGGGCTGTTAAGGGACGTCCCTGTTTTCGCAGGTCGTAGCAGTAGATCGCGTCCTTGCCGCGGATGAAGATGCGGCCGCCGGCCACCGGATGGGAAATGGGGGTTTGGTAGCTGGTGGTGTGCGGGTGGGGGGGGCGCCACACGTCACCGAGCGGGCGCCACTGCTCCGGTTCGGCGGCAAACATCTGGACCTCGAGATGATTGTGCTGGCTGTCTCGCTCGAAGAAGACCCGATCACCGGTGCCGAAGGCGTGGGCTTCGGTGTTGTTCTGTAGCTTGCCATCTTCGCGGAGGATCTTTCCGGTGGGCATGTCGACGAGGACCAGCCCTTTCTCGCCCAGCCCGCCGCGAACGTATGCGATTCCGCCGAGGCCAACCGCGGCCGCCTTGTTGTAGGGGTAGCCGTATTCCTTGGGAAGCTTCCACAACAGCTTCGCGCCGTCGAACGACAGCCGGTAACACCCGAGTTGGCCCGCCGCGCCTTGCCGGCCTTCGTAAGCCTGGCCGCGGTGCCGGGCGGCTTCCATCGCTTCGGCGACCTGCTTCTTCATCGCCTCGAGCCCGAGAAGATTGACCAGCAGTAGGTCTTTGTCGAGCACAGGTTGGAAGGTGTTGTATCCGGCCGACGTTTCCTTCCAAAGGATCTTGCCCGAACGCGGCTCGATGCACGTGATCTCGCCGGCGCCGTTTACGGCGATCAGGGACTCCCCGCCGCGGGTGATCCACCGCAGCGGCGTGACGCAGCCGCCGGTGACCCTTTCCAAGTGCCAGAGGTGCCGGCCGGTCTTCGCGTCGAACCCGTGAATCCCGCGATCGCCTCCGTGATACGTGTCGGGCGTGACCACCACTCCGGAAGCGAACGTCAGCGCCCGGCAGTTCTGCCGGTTGAACTGGGTGAGCACCTTCTTCTCCAGGGCCTTGCGTTTGTGCTCGGACAGGTCCTCATGCCAACCTGGGATCGGCTGCCGCCAGAGTTCCTTGCCGGAGCCGGCGTCGAGGCAGTGGAGGATGGCTGTGCTCCCGACGAAGTAGACGTTGCCGTCAAAGGCACACGGGGTGAGATTGTTGATAATGCCCTTGTGGTCATACCAGTTCAGGCCTTCGCCGGGGAAGACCTTCTTCCAGAGCGTCTTGCCCGTTTCAGCGTCAAGACACAGGAGTACGTCATCGGCCGAGATTCGCCACTTGGGGACGGTGGCGTCTGCGGCCTCCCGGCCGAACTTCTCGCGGAGCATCTTCACGTGCGGTTCGTCATACGCATCGCCGCTGGGAACGAAGTAAAACTGGTAGAGCTTACCGCTGTAAACAATCGGGCTGGCCCCTCCGCCTGACGGATGAGGGTATCTTTCGGCTAACCCGTAGCGCTTCGATTGGGCGGCGGCGGGAGGCACAAACTCGCTCTTCCAGATCAATGGCGCATCCTTGAGGTCGTCGACAACGGCTACGGCTTCCGCTTTTGCTGAGAAGTTCCCGTTGGGACCGTACCAGACCGGCCAGTCGGCCCGGCAGGGAAGACCGGCAAACGCCATGGCAACAACGGCGACAAGGATTCGAAACGTCTCTTTCACAACTCGGCTCCTTTTCACGATCAGTCTTCATGGGAATGGAGCAGGCCCAGCGCGACGTTGTCCAAGTAGAACACGGTTTTGCCGACCGCCAGGCTGACAAAACCGAGCCATCGGAGGCTCTTGAATTTCCCGCTGCCGCAGGCCAGAGATGGATATGTCTTCGGCGTCTCGCCCGGCAAGGTGACTTTCAGATCATACTTTCCATCAGCATGTGAGCCCAGGTTGCAGACAATCTCCACGCGGAACCACTCGCCAATCGGCACGTCCGTCAAGTGCTTTCCGCCGGCCAGCAGCTTTCCGTCGGGGTTGATCCGGATTGACGGCCCAACGCGATAGGGATGCGCGCCGTCCCGCCACTCGTGGACGACAACGGCGTCCTTTTCAAGCCGCAGGTCGAAAGTCAACGTTGCCCTGCCCTCGTGGAAATGGGGTGTGTAGAACATGTGGGGATTGAATACGTGTTGCATCCCCGGCGCATCCTGAAACTTCAGACACCGCTTGCCGGCGGCCGCCGTCTCATCGGTTACGTGGAGCAGACCATCGCGTCCTTCCACGCACACGGTGGCTAATGCCGGGGGCTCTCCCAAGGCCGTCTGCTCGAACCCGTCGTTGACGGGCACCGGTTTCGGCGGTGGCGGCGCAGGGGGAAGTTCTGTACGCAAAAACTTCACCTGCTTTGGCAGAGCTACCCAATCCGCCGAGCCACGCAGCCCGACCTTGCTCGTGTCGATCGGCTTGAAGCCCAGTTTCAGCGCAGGGGAGTCGGGTCGCAGCCGGAAATCGTACGCCGCGGCGTCGACAAACAACGGATCGGCGACCAGGCCGTGGCGGTCCATTCCCTTCGACTGCCAGTCCTGAAAATCTTCGTCGTAAAACAGCAGTGGCTTGCCGTCGGTTCGCCAGTAGAGATTGTAGTCCCATTTCGACTGGAAGTCGGTCCGCCCGGCGTCGTTGTGAAAAAGCTCTCCTTGCGTCAGGTAGATAATATTGCGCTCGAAGACCGAGGCCGGTTCCTTCTTCCAGGCAGACCGCCATACGGCGTGCCACGCACTGTTGGCGAAGATGTTGTTGCGGATCACGTTCCCGTGGTTGCCGGTGTTCATGATTCCGCCGGTCAGGGTATTGTAAACGATGTTGTTCTCGACCAGCAGCCCGTTGCTGCCTGCATCGAAGTAGATGCCCCAGGCCATCGCTGGCTTCCCCATGTAGGGCCAAATATCGTGAAATATATTATTGCGGATCACCGTGCCGGTCTGTGTTCCGAGCATGTAGATTCCGCCTGCATCGCTGAGCACGCCGCGCACGACGTGGTGTACGTGGTTGCGCTCGATCACGTTGCGCAACGTCCGGGTCGGCACGTCGCTCCAGTTCCAGCCGAGTGATATTCCAGAGTAGTTGAGCCCGTGGATTTCGTTATGCGAGAAGGTGTTGTCGCTGCCGTGGGCCAGCCAGAAGCCGACGCCGGCGGGGTAGACGTGTCCACCGTTGTGAATGTAGTTGTTCGAGATGAGGTTGCGGCTCGATTCGGCCACGTCGGTCTTGGCCATCTTGGCCTCGCCGATGCGCACGCCGCCGGCGCCCAGGCCGTGGATGTGGTTCTGCACGATCCGGTTATCCTTGCAACCGCGACGGAACCAGATGCCGTACGTACCGACGCGGGCAATCTCGCATTTCTCAAACGTGCAATGGCGAGCGCCGTCGGCCATCACGGCGGCCGGAATCGTAACGGCCGCCTGCGGATCGCCGTAGCCGGTCTCGGCCAGTGTCCAGTCGGCATGTTGAAACGACAACCCGGTCACGTGAACGTGATCGACAAACTTGCCGGCATCGGCATCCCCCTCAAAACGGAGCAATTCGCCCAGCACCGGAGCAATAACCTCGGCAATCGTCATGTCCTCGCCCGGCAAAGGCCAGTAGGTGAGCCTGCCCGAACGTCGGTCGAGATACCACTCGCCGGGTGCATCGAGTAATTCAACGGCATTCTCGACGTAGTAACGCTGCAAAGGATCCCACGCGAGGGGCCGAAAAATCGTCGGATCGGTAAAGACGACAACCTGCTTCTGCTCGTCGACTGAGGCAATCCGCACGCGGGATGTGTTCCAAGAGTGAAAGACCATGATCTCGACGTTGTGCAGATCTTTCCACGGTCTGATATCACCCGGCCTGAAGCGGAATTTGTCGACACCGACGTTCCATTTCTTGCCCGGCGGTTCGTCGACAAGACTCTGCACCCGGAAGTAACCGTCGTTCGGGCTTCTCGCCCGCGTGGTTCGCCTTCCGTTGACGAAGAGCTGCCGGAAATACCATTTACCCGCCTTCACCTGTGGCAGTTCGACGCTCCAGAACGACCCGTCATCCTTTTGCCAGCCGGTAATCCGGCGTCCGCCCGACAGGACGGGTCTCTCGCCCGGATAAGCCGCATAGCTCACAGGGCACTTCGCGGTGCCGGAGTCTTCCGGTCGGAGGACAATCGGCCGAGTCAGGCGGTGCATGCCACGAACGCGGATGGTAATAGCTTCGGGCGGTTCGCCTCCTCGGCGAAGATCGCGCACGGCCCGTTGTGCCCGACCGACCGATGCAAAGGGACCGTCCGTTCCGTCCTCGTTCGCCTCCGGCAGCCTTCCCGACCAGGCGTCGCGCCCGCCCGTGGCAACGTGGAACGTGACGGCCGACGGTCCGTCCGCCCGATCCGCGGCTACGGAAAGTGCGTGATCAAGCGCCCCGGTCCCCAGGGCGAAGATTGCTGCAACTGCGGCGATTCGCATTGTGATTTCCCCATGTTCGTGTTGCACGGCGACGGGGCGTAGTATACACAGTTGACCGAAAATGCAAAAGGCATTGTAGCTAGCTAGTCGCTCGGGAGCAGGAAGAAATCCGCCTCTTCAAGATTGGTCGTGAACGTCACCGTGCCGGAGTCGAAAGACCAGGGAACGTTCCCTTGCTGTCGGACGGAACGAACCGTCTTTGGGACGGACGAAATTTTCACCTCGACCTTCAAGTCCTCGATGGGCTCGTTCGTCCAGTTGACCAGGGTGACCAGCGTTCCTCGCTGCGGGCGGTCGATGACGGTGGCTTCCACACCGGGGTTGCTGCAAACGACCGCGCGGGGTATGTCCTTCGCGTCGACGCCGAGGCGAACCAATTTGGTGGCCGCCGGGTCGAAATCGGTTGGGTTGTAGAGGTTTTTGCGACCGCCGCGGGCGAACGGGACTCGTTTCAGGCCCGTCTTCATGAAGCTGTTGCCCGCCAGGGTGCCGACCGCAAACGCCTTGCCCTTACCGTACTTGTGTACGGTGACTGCCGCACTGCCGTCGGACCATGTGCCGAGCACCTTCGCGCCGGCCGGCACGATCTTTTGCTTCATGGCAATCGCGGGGATCTTCTGATCGCCGAGAGCGATCGTGTCGATCGGCTCGACCAGCGGTAGTTCCAGGAGCGTTCGCAGGATGTAGACGTTCTTCTCCGTCGTGCAACCTTTGAGCCCAAGGAGTTTCATCATGGCCGGCTCGCTGCGACCGAACTGGTCGAGGTGGCCGATTCCGGCGGTGGCGTAGAGGACGCCGCCTTGCCGGACCCAGGCGTCAAGTTCTTTCACGGCACGCCGGTCAATCCACTCGCCGGCGAAGTAGACGACATCGAACCGGCGGAGATGCCCGTCGGCAATGTCGTCCTCGGTGATCAACTCGACCGCGTGCTGGGCGTGCCGCAAAGCCAGGTAGAGCATCTGCTGGTCCTTGCAGCAGAGGGTCTGCCGGAGTCGCTTGTTTTCGGCCGCGTTGCGGCATCGGCGCAAAAACTGGTCCTTGGCCGGATCGACCGTGGTCCGCGACTCGTTGAAGTCGGTTGCTTTGCTCAGTACCACCGCCACTCGCGCGGGTCGCACCTGGCCACCTATGACAAACGGCTCCGCTTCGGCGACGTCGAAAATTCCCTCGTGCAGCGTGCGGAAGGTCTCGTTCTGCCCCCAAGCGACGTAGTTTTCGGTGAAACCCTCTTCCGGGGCCACCCAGAAGTTGTCGATGTGGCGGACGCCGAAACCGATGCACGTCAGCAGGTTCCGCCGCAGGTAACCCGGCTCCTGGCCCGGGGCGTGCGGCATCACGTAGAAGTGGATCGGCTGGCCGTGGTACTTCACGCCGCACCGCATCTCGGCACACACCCAGGAGATGATCTGCGGCACCTCGGGCACGCTGAAGATGTAGTCCTCCGCCCAGAACATGCTCATGCCGCGGTGCTTGAACAGGTCGACCCACTTGTAGACCGGGCCGTAGTAGAGGGCCAGATGATGCGGGCTGAAGTTGGCCCCGGTGAGCACTTGCGGTCCGATCGCCTTGCGGGCCACGGCCGTGAGATTGCGGTAGTGGGCAAAACGTTCTTCCTCGTTGAACAACTGCGTATACCATGCCAACGGCGAGTTGCCTTCGGGGACCAGCGTTGCCTTGTCCGGGGCGACGCCGAGATCCTCTTTCGTGACTTTCTTTCGGGCAAGCCACTCGCGGAACCGTTTTTGCATTTTGGGATCGTCGTACTTGATCGAGCCCAGCGAGATCTCGTCGCCAAAGCTCAAGACGCGGAACTTCGACCGGTCGGGGATTTTTTGGGCATAGTTCTCGATCGCTTTGGCATTTCGGGCGTGTTGGTGATAGCCGTCGACGGGAGCGTGGTCGTACTTGTCCGGCAACAGGGTGTTGTAGCCCAGGGCGTCCTTGAGTTCGGCGACCCATGGTTGATCCCCGCTGAACGCCCCGTAGAAAAGGATATCGCGGGGCTTCTTGCCGCGATTGGCGGTCCGCCACTTCGTCTTGGCCAGCCGAATGACGTCCTTGGCGTGCTCCGCACTCGTGCGAATCCGGGCGTCCTTCTTCCACGTGATCTCGAGCGGCACGACCACCACGTCGCCTTCGCGGAGCGTCATATCGCCGACAAGGTCTTGGCCCGCCGCGTCGCGGGCGAACTGGATTTTCACGCTGCCGGCCCCGGGCAGCGTCATCCGGAGCGTTTCGTTGTGGACCAACCGGCAGAACGGGCCGATGTTGAACCACTCGCTCCATTGGTTGGGGACAACGGCCCCCTCGGGACCTTTCATGGAAGCCCCGCCGTAGTCCGGTTGAAAATGCCCTCGGCGCGAGATGGTCAACTGTGTCGGCTCGCCGGTCGTGTTCTGGAATCGCATGAAGAGTTTCGTTGCACCGAGGGCTTCGTTGGCGAACGGCGTGCCGATGCGATACGGCTTGAAGCCGAGGTAATCATCGGCCGGGTTGGTCGTGAGCACGACAAAATCGACAAAACGGTCGCCGGCAGGCTCGGGGCTTTTCATGGTCGAAAGCCGGATTTCGGCGTCGCCGGCGTCGAGCTTCACCGTGTTCTTCGGCGCCTCGGCCGCGTCGTGATCGACGCCCCAGAACCACCACAGCTCGTTCGACGCCCCGCTGAAACTCCACAAACGCTCCGTTCCCCGCTTGCCGTAAACGTGCGAGAACACAATCTTGCCCTTCTGCACAATCTCGATTTTGTGCAGGTAATTGAAATACGGCGGGGCCTGGTACTTGCTCCACACACGATACGAACCCGCGGCAGGGACGCGGATCTTCTGCACGGCCACCGAACCCTCGCTGTCGGCCGGGGCCCCAAGACATCCGCCGTGAGTCATCCACATCCCGCCGTACGTGTGACTGGCGTAGCTGTCCTGCTGATGAGTCCGTTTCCAGCCACCGCCGTCCTGCGGCGCAAACTGCTCCCCTTCGGCAATCACCACTTGATACTGCGGCGCAGGCGGATCGGCGCCGAAAACAGCGGCCGTCGTTGCGGTGAAAAGAACACTTAGGCAGAGTACCTTCATAACATCTGCTCCTGATAGCAATCGGATGCAAAGGCCACACGACAGCCGTTGCTAGAGGCTTAGCACGGAGTAGACGATGTCTTTGACTACGCCCGTGGTTTCCAACCGTTCCAACACCGGGTCCAGATCGTTGGGCGATCCGGCCAGCAGGTAGGTCCAGCCGTGGTCGTCCTTCTTGACCAGCTCGCTGGTCAGAAAGGCCGTCTCGCCGACCACATCGCGGGGCTTGAGTTCCCGGTCGGCCAGGATGACGACCGATTTCCGCAGGTTTTGCGATTCGTAGGAGTGCTCCTCCAGCCCGATCACCTTGCTGAGGCGTTTGACCTTGCGAACCATGACGTCCTTTTCCTGCTCGCTACAGTAGAAGGTGAGCACGACGCTGCCGTCGACGCCCGCCCGCTCCTCGAAGCCGTGGCCGACGACCGTATCGATGCTGACCCCTTCGTTGCTGAAGGCAGAGGCGATGCTTGTCAGGGCCCCGGCCCGGTCGATTACGTGTGCCCGAAACAGCCAGTGGCTTCTGTTGTCTTTACTCATCTTTCGATTCTCCTACGAAAACAACAAAGGAGGAACCCTGTTCCAACGGAACCCCGGCACGCAGTGCCGGGGCTTTTGCTCCCGACCCTCGACTTTCAACTCTCAACTCTCAACTCGTGTGGTTTGTAATTTCCTGGGCCTCTTATTCAGGAGGTTGATTGGGCGGTTTGTATCGGCGTGCCTCTTGGCGGCCTGCGAGGACCTCGATTACCCCGGCCGCCATCGCCGCCATCTCCAGCGGCTCCTCGAAGACCATCACCGGGGCCAGCCGAATCACGCGGCGCCGCAAGGTCTTTTGGATCCGCCCACTGCGGACCAGCCCGCCGGTCAGCACGATCGCCTCGACGTCGCATTCGGCGGCGACGAACGCCTTGCCGATCTCCTTGGCCACTTGATAGACCATCGCGTCGACCACCAGCGACGCCTGCTGGTCGCCGTCGTCGATCCGCTGTTCGATCTCCTCCATCCGGTCGGTTCCGAGGTAGGACCGCAGCCCGCCCCGCCTGGTCAGCTCTTCAACCAGTTCGTCGCGCGTGAACCGTCCCGAGTAGCACAGGTCGATCAGTTCGTCGGCGGGTAGGTCGCCGGCACGCTGCGGCGTGAAGGGGCCGCCGCCGAGCAGGGCGATGTTGTTGTCGATCATCTTTCCCCGCCGGACCGCCGCAATCGTCATCCCCCCGCCCAGGTGCGCAACGACCAGGTTGACGTCCTCGATGGGCAGGCCGATTGCTTCGGCCGCCCGGAATGCCGCCGCGCGGACGCTCAAAGCGTGCGACGTGCTCCGGCGGACGATCGGCTCGTAGCCCGAAAGTTCTGCCTCCGGCGTGAACTCGTCGACGACGACCGGATCGACGACCATCGCCGGCACGTCGAGCTTTTGGGCCAGCGCCGCCGCCAGCGGGGCGCCGTAGTTGCTCGCATGATCCTTTTCCGGATGATCCAGCACGGCCGACACAATGGCCTCATTAACGACAATTCGGCCGTCCCGCCGCTCGGCGACGACATACGTACCGCCGGCGAGTTTCTCGGCCGGCCGGGGCAGGAACCCTCCCCGGCCCACGACGGCGTGGACCTCGCGGCTTCCCGTTTCGTCGAGCACGCCGCAGGCCAGCCCGGCCAGGTGCTCGATCTGCTTGCGCCGCTCGGACGCCGCAGCACGGACGGGAATCTTGCAGGCAACCTCGCTCTCGCCGACGCATTGGTCGTTCTCGTAGACCGCCACCTTCATCGACATGGAGCCCGGATTGACGGCCAACACCCGAAAAACCTCGCCGGCCGCCGCGGAGGGCGCCGCGCTCGGCCCGGTCGCGAGCTTCTCCGGGTGGCGATGCGCGTACACGGCGCACAGTGCGAGCGACACGAGCCGGGCCTCCAGGCTGTCGGACCGCGAAAGGATGATATACGGCACGGGGAACCCCACCGTGATGCTCGCGATGGAGGCCTCCCCGTACTTGTCCAGCGCGGCGACCATCTTGTACAGGACGTTGGCCGTGTCGATGCCGGGGCAGACGAGCACGTCGGCCCGGCCAGCCACCTCGGCCGCACTGGGTGCGTCGGGAAGTCCCTTGACAGATACTGAATACGGATCGGTCGCCAGATCGAACGACAGGGGGCCGTACACGGCGGCGTCGGGCCAGTGTCGGCGAGCCAACTGCGCACCGATCCACGTTGATCGCAGCGAGGGGATTTGCTTCTCGTTGGCCGACAGGATCGCCACCCGTGGCCGATCGATCCCCATCACCGCCCTTGCCACGTCGACGGCGTTACGCACGAGGCCCACCATGCGCCCGAAATTGCAGACGGTGGTAACTCCGGCGTCGGTCATCAGGATCGGCCGCCCGCCGGCGATCGGAGCGGCGTCGAAAATGCTAGCCAGGCTGACGGTCGACCGGACGGCCAACGGGAGCATCCGGCGATTGATGACGGGTGTGGAGATGCCGCCCTTCAGGACGATGCCGGCCCCGCCCTCCTTGATGAGCCCCACGGTGGCCGCGGCCGTCTCCTCGTCGCCGTCGGCCGCCACGATGTCTTGCGGGTCGATCTCGATTTCCACTTCGGCCACCGCGCGGGTGATCCGGTCCTTCCCGCCGACAAGGATGATCCGGTCGATAATGCCGTGGTCGCGGGCCGACTCGACCAGGCGCAGATCTTCGAGCCGGCTGCCGCCGGCGACGACGACCGTCGACGCCGTCATTTGCCCGGCGATATCGACTAGATCGGCAACCGTTTGCAGCCGCTCGGTCGGGAAGAACTCGCTCCCTTCGTCACGACTCATACAACAACTCCCTGCACCGAGAAAAAAGGAGGGGGCACCTGCCCCCGGCCCTCGCACACGGCACCTCCCTGCCTCACGATTGACGGCTTATACTCGGCTTTCTCTTGCTCCTCCTCATAGAAGTGCTCCCGTCCGTTGCGCCATCGCGATTCGTACAATGGTTCTCTTACAAAGCCGCGACCGGTGGTCGCGCCCTGCGTCAGCAATCGGTCTTTGCCGTCGAGCAGAACGTTCCCAGACATATTGTTTCTTCCATTTTTCATCAAGTCGCGAGAAAGCAGCGTTCTCACAGACGCCGGTCGCGACCGGCGGTCGCGGCTTTATGATAGCCGGTTCCGAAGCTCAACCCGCTTCGTTCTTGAGGGTCTCGTACATATCCAAAGCCTTGTCCGGCTTTTCGAGGTCGTGAACCACCGCCCGGACGGCCTGGATCATGGCGACCGGGTTTTCCGCGGCGAAGATGTTCCGTCCCATGTCGACGCCCGCGGCCCCCTGGTCGATCGCCTTGTAGGCCAGTTCGAGTGCGTCCGGCTCGGGAATCTTCTTGCCGCCGGCGATCACGATCGGAATCGGGCAGGAGCTGGTCACCTGCTCGAAGTCCGGCTCGCAGTAGTAGGTCTTCGAGAACTGGGCTCCCAGTTCGGCGCAGACCCGCGATGCCATGGCGAGGTAGCGGGCGTCGCGGACCATCTCCTTACCCACGGCCGTTACGGCCAACGTCGGCAGGCCGTATTTGAAACCCATATTGATCGTCGTGGACAGCACACCGAGAGTCTCGTGCTCGTGAGTCGCCCCGATATAGGCCATCACCGCCTGGGCACATGCGTTCAGACGCACGGCGTCCTCGACGTCCACGCCGATCAGCTCGTTGCTCAGGTCGGTCAGGATGGTGGCCCCGGCGCTGGTCCGCAAGACGACGGGCTTGGCGCACTGCGGGGGGATGACCGTGCGAAGGATACCGCGGGTACACATCAGCACGTCGGCGTAAGGGACCAGTGGGAGGATATTCAGATCGACCCGCTCGAGCCCGGAGGTAGGGCCCATGATGTAGCCGTGATCGAACGCGAGCATGACGACTCGCCCCGTGTCGGGACTAAAGATACGGCTCAGCCGGTGTTTCATACCCCAATCGTAGGCCCCGGCGCCCTTCACGTGGAACCCCGGCGTCTCTTGTGGAATGCCAATGCCAAAATCTTTCGAGGATTTATCGCCATCTACGTCCGGCATGATTCAGTCCTTTCTATCGTGATTGATAACGAACCGCCGCTGCAAATCCCGGTTTCTCACACATCAGCGGCGTTTCATATCGTTAATGTACATTGCTGCATTATACCCCGATCGACGACGCCCCGTCGGCACAGCCTCGGAAGAACATTGCTATCGAGGTTGCACCGGGGTCTTGATGTCCGATGGTGCGTTCGCCGAGGTTGCGGGCCTTGCCGAATCGCGCCTGGAAGTTTTTGGTGCCTTCGGCCCCCGCCTCCGCGGCATCGGCGGCCTTTTCCAGCGCACTGGTCACGGGTTCGCCGGCGGCAGCGGCCCCTTTCAATGCGTCAACGGCCGGCGCCAGCGCATCGATCATGGTCTTGTCGCCCACTTCGGCCTTGCTGATCGTACGCAACTTGGCCAGCCCGCCTTCGTACATCGACGCCAGCAGCGCCGCGTCGATTTCGGTGGCCTCGCCGATAGGCTCGACCATGCCCATCATCAGCGATCCCATCAGCGGACCGGTCGAGCCCGCGTCGATACCCATGACCGACATGGCCACGCCCTGGAGCAGGGCCTTGCCCGTCCCGGCGCTGCACTCGTCGATGCCCTTCTCCAACGCGTCCATGGCGCGAGTCATCGCCACGCCGTGGTCGCCGTCGCCGATCGCGGAATCCAACTCGCCGAGATGACCGGCGCCCGCTTTGACCTTCGCGGCCGCGGCGCGGAAAACGCTCACCAGCCCGTCGTAATCAAGTGTTGTCGACATTGCCAAGATAACCGTTTTGCGTTGACCATTCCGTTTAGGAGCCGACGGCACGTCGGCCAGGGTATGTGTCGCCAGTTCCGACTTTCGCCGTCGTACCGACGGCGGCTAAACACAAACACACTCGGGCTCGGACGTTACTTCACCGTCAGTGCCGGCGTATCACAGGGTGCATCGTACAACTCGATCAATTCGTCGTCAACCTTGGCGATGCACATCTGAAACCCGCCCATTTCCTGAACGGTCAGGAACTCGCCGACCATCGACCGGGCCAGCTCGATGCCCCCGGCTTCGAGCAACCCCTTAACGGCCCGCAGCACGATGCACTGTTCCATCATCGTCGTGGCCCCGGAGCCGTTGATCATCACGAACATCTTGTCGCCGGGGTGGACGTCCATCGTATCGAGGAGCTTGTCGAGCATGATTTTGGCGGTTTCGTCGGCGGTGGCGAGCTTCATGATGCCGCCGCCGCCTTCCCCGTGCTGGCCCATGCCGACTTCCATCTCGTCGTCGGCGATCTCGCCGATCACGTCGCCGGTTTGCGGATGGGTCGCCGGGGTAACCGCCACGGCAAGCGTCCGCATGTCCTCGTTGAACCGTTCGGCAATCGCGACGACCTCGTCAAGGTTTTTGCCGGCTTCGGCCGCCGCACCCGCGATCTTGAAAAGCGGGATGCAGCCGACCAGGCCGCGGCGGTTTTCCATGGGGGCGTCTTTTCCGGCCGAAATGTCCTCGTGGGTGAGCACCTTCTGCACGTTGATCCCTTGCCCGGTCGCCATGTCAAACGCCATGTTCCCGGCCAACACGTCACCGGGGTGGTTGAGGATCACCAGCAGCGTCCCGGCGTCCCGCTTGGTGGCTTCCAATGCCGATAGTAGCGCCGGCGCCCCGGGTGCGGCAAAGATGTCGCCGACCACACTAACATCGAGCATTCCCTCGCCGACGAACCCGCTCAAGGCCGGCTCGTGCCCGGCACCACCGAGCGTTACGAGCGCCACCTTGTCCGGGTCTTTCGGCGCCGCCCGCACCACCGTCTTGCCCTCCAGAGCGATCTTCTTGCCGTAGGCCAAGGCATAGCCTTCCAGTAGTTCCACGGTCAGATTCTCCGAGTCGTTGATAAACTTTTTCATCGGCATCGCTGGTCTCCTTCGTCTGTTGATTGGATAAGCAATTGAGCCTATCGTCCCCAGGGCTAACATTCAACCCCCCATCGGCCAAAATAGTTCCCGATTTATCGGGCTTTCCGCCGGAGACGGTATTGGGCCCGGCGTTTACGCCGGGTTGGGTGGTTGCCGTGCAATAGAGGCATCACTGCCGGGAGCCGGGACTGATCGACGACGAGCCGGCCGTCGAAAACGAAACCTGTGGCTTCAAGAATTTTGAGAGCAAACGGTGGTACACGGTCCGCCTGCGAAAACTCCAATGGCCGGCGGCTATTGGGCGAAGCAGTTGCGCCGTCAGGGCTACCAGCCGGTTCCGGACGGTCCCTTGACTCTCCCGCGAAGGACACGGACAATACGCTTACCCGTACCGTTGGCGCTCGGCAACGACTGCAATCCCGCAAAGCCGCAATCCCGCGAAAAGGAGCAACGATCGCATGACCGAGCATCTGCAACCGCAGTTGCGCCCGTTGGAAGTCCTTCCGGTCGGCTCGGAGGACCTGCCGCTATACTTGTTTCGCGACCCCGAGGGGTTTGGCGAGCCGGTCGTTCTCACGCCCAACGGCACGATTCTGGCCATGTTGATGGACGGCGAGCGGACCCTGGCGGGTATCCAGGCCGCGTTTTGCGTGCAAACGGGGGGACAGGTCCCGCTAACCGATTTGGAAGCGGTCGTCCGGGAGTTGGACACCGCCCGGTTGCTGGCCAATGAACGGTTCGAGACATACCGGCGCGAACTCATCGACGCTTATCTGAGCAACCCGGTTCGCCCGGCGTCGCACGCCGGCGGGGCCTATGCCGAAGAGCCCGACGAGCTGCGAAAAGAACTGGACGAGTGCTTCACTTGCGACGAGGGGCCGGGCCCGATCGACTTCGACGCCCCTGCGGATGGCCGCCAACTGCACGGGCTAATCGCTCCCCACATCGATCTTGCACGGGGCGGCCCCGCCTTCGCCTGGGCTTACAAGCAAGTCATCGAGCAAAGCAGCGCCGATCTGTTCGTGATCTTCGGAACCGCTCACAACGGCTTGGAGGAATGGTTCGGCATCTCGCGCAAGGATTTCAACACCCCGCTCGGCGTCGTGCCGACCGACCGCGCGTTCATCGATCGGTTGGCCGAGCACCTGGCTTCGAGCGTGGCCGGACGGCAGCTCGATCTGTTTGCCGACGAACTGGCCCACCGCATGGAACATTCGATCGAATTCCAGGCGGTGTTTCTGCAACACGTACTTGGCGGGCGGCGGAAGTTCAAAATCGTGCCGATACTGGTCGACTCCTTCCAGGATTTCCTGCTCGACGGCGGGACGCCCGACGGCTCGCCCGAGGTCCAGGCGTTCGTTGCAGCGGTCCGCGCGGCGGCGCAGCGGCACTCGGGCAAGGTTTGCTACATCAGCGCGGCTGATTTCGCGCACATTGGCCGGCACTTCGGCGACCCGTGGCTGGTAGACCGGCAGCGGCTCGCCGGTCAAGAGGCCGACGACCGCAAGCTTCTGGCCGCCGCCGGGCGGTGCGATGCGGCCGCACTTTTCGACCACATTGCCGGACAATCGGACCGCAGCCGGATCTGCGGATTGGCCCCGACCTACACCATGCTCGAAATCATCCATCCCAGCCGTGGCGAGTTGCTCAAGTACGATCAAGCCGTCGAAGAGGACGGGACCTCGTGCGTCAGCTTTGCGAGCATGGCGTTTTATCCACTATCGTAGACGGCCTTTCGTGCCGTTTGCACGCCGCTTGCCCGGCCGGTACAATAAATTCCGCACACCCTACCTCATACCACCAAACTCAAACCTGGAGGGACCGACCATGACTCGAGAATACCGCATTTCCCGCCGCAATTTCCTTGTCGCCGCCGCGGCCACGACGGCCCAGGCCGTGACCGGCAACGTTGCCTGGGCAAAGCGGAGGGAATTGAAGCCGCTCAGCGACGACATGCTCAAAAAAATCGAGGAAGCCCTGCCGCAAAAGGCAACTGCCAAACCGGCCAAGTCGAGAAAAATCCTGATCTTCTGGCTGTGCGAAGGATTCTTCCACGGTTCGATCCCGGTCGGCAACGCCGCGATCAAGATGATGGGGCAGAAGACCGGCGCCTACGACTCCGTCGTCAGTGACGACATGGCCATGTTCGCTCCCGACAAGCTCGCCGAGTTCGACGCCGTTGTGTTCAACAACACCACCCGGTTGAAGTTCGACAAGGAAGAACAGCGCAAGGCACTGATGGATTTTGTCAACGGCGGCAAGGGCATTGTCGGCATCCACGCCGCGACCGACAATTTCTACAACTGGCCCGAGGCGGCCGAAATGATGGGCGGGCTGTTCGCCGGCCATCCCTGGGGCGGCGGCGGGACCTGGGCCGTCAAAATCGACGAGCCCGAACACACGCTCAACAAGGGCTTCGGCGGCAAAGGATTCTGGATCAAAGAAGAAATCTATAAGATGAAGGACCCGTACTCCCGCGAAAATCTCCGTGTGCTGGTCAGTCTCGACATGAGCAAAAAGGAGAACAGGAAGGGCCGAGAGGACGGCGACAACGCCATCTCATGGCTCCGCGAGAAGGGCAAAGGCCGCGTCTTCTACACCTCGTTCGGACACAATAACCACATCTTCACCACCCCGGCCATCTTGCAGCACATGCTCGACGGCATCCAGTACGCCCTGGGGGATTTGAAGGCCGACGCCACCCCGAGCGCCAAGCTTGCGAAGAAACCCGAACCGGCGCTGGCGCCCGAGAAAAAGTAGAAAAAGTAATTGTCGCTACAAGCATGAAGCCGCGACTGCCCCTCGCGGCTTCATCGGCATTGTAAAGCCGCGACCACTGGTCGCGGAAACCCTGGGGGGTCGTTTCCTGCGACATCCTCCCTTACGTCAAATAGACATCACCCGGTCTTCTCGTTGGCAGCGAGTCTCCCCGCCTCTCCGCGACCGTTGAGGCTGTGAATTTTTGGCGTTTGACACGTTCAGTCTGTAGGGAACGCCCTCTGTGGCGTTCCGGGAAGCAGCAACGAGCGTGTTTTCCGGGTTTCGGAACGCCACAGAGGGCGTTCCCTACAAAAAGTCACAGCCTCACTGGTCGCGGCTTTGCAGCACGAGCGGCGATGTCTTTCGAGAAAATCACACCCTCACCGTGTGGCTCCGTGCCGTGATTCACGGCACGGAGTGTCGTGCCACACTCCAGGTACCTGCACCGTTTGCGACGTTGCGCTGCCTATCCCGGCTTCACGACGGCGACGAGGAACGTGGGATTCAGAGATTCGAAGCGGACGCGGTCCATCTGGTAGCTTCCCCGGGCAAAATGGAGCATCCAGACCTTCACGTCCTGACAATGTGCGTAGAGGACCTGGTGCGTTTCGTGGAGATTGCCGATCGTGGTCATGGTGGCGACCAGCCGCCCGCCGATGCGCAGGCGCTGGTACGCGGCGTCGACCAGGCCGCTGATTCCCGGCCCGCTGCCGCCGAAGAAGATCGCATCGGGCTCCGGCAGATCGGCCCAGGCTTCCGGGGCACGGCCCAAGACGGGTACGAGATTCGTCACGCCGAAACGTTTCGCGTTCTCGATGATCAACCGGTGGTCGTCGAGGTCTTGCTCGATGGCGTAAACAGAACCGTCGTGAGCGATCTGGGCGGATTCAACGGCCACCGACCCGCTGCCCGCGCCGATGTCCCAGACGACGCTCCCCGGGCCCAGGTCCATCTCGGCCAGGGCAATCGCCCGGATTTCCGCCGGGGTCAGCAACGCCCGTTTCGGTTTCGTTTGCAGGAAGGAATCGTCCGGGTTGCCGAAGAGCCGGTGGCCGATCGACTCGGTTGGCCGGTCGGGGACGTGCGGCTTGCGGATCAGGATCATGACGTTGAGCGGGCCGAACTCGTGTTCCGCAATCTCGCTCAATTCCCCTTGCGTGACGCGCTCGTCGGGCGAGTTGAGGTTCTCGCAAACGTAGGCGGTAAAGTAGTCGATCTGCAACTCAAGCAGGGCACGCGCGACCTCGGACGGGGGGATCGTCTCGCTTGTGAAAAGGCCGACCTTTTCTGCCGTGCGGATTTGTTCCAAAACGCTCGGGAGACCGTGGGTGGCAAGATTCGTCAGAAAGGCCTCTTCCCAGCTTTCCTTCACCCGGGCAAAGGCAAACTGCATGCTGCTAACATGCGGCATGACCTCGAAACGCTCCTTACCCAGCCTGTCACAAAGGTATCGGGCAACGCCGTAAAACAGAGGATCGCCCTCCGCCAAGACGACGATACGCCGGTTGCCCGCCAACTGGATTCGCTCCACGGCATCATCGAGATTGTCGCCGCCGATGAGCCGCTCGGCCGTCGACCGGGGCACCCTGGCCAGGGTAGCTTCGTTGCCGATCAGCAGATCGGCGCCAAGGATCGTCTCGCGGGCGGCCGACGTCATTCCGTCGAGACCTTCCTCGCCGATTCCGATAATGTGGATTTTTTCCTGGTTTGCCAAGGGACCAACTCCTCCATAGACGGGCCGCACGGAACGGGACACGAGCGATTGTAGATAATCGCACCCCCGGGTGCAAGCCGTCGTTGTCGGGTGCCATGCCCACGCTTGCCGTGGGCATGGCACCCGCAATTTCAATTGTCATACGGTTCTACGGCGTCCTCTCGGCCTTCAGATTTTGCAGCGCCGTCGTCAGCGCCCTGACCTTGTCGAGGGATTCGGCGTACTCGGCCGCCGGATCGGAATCGGCCACCACGGCGCCGCCTGTGTTGTAGTAGCAGGTCCCGTCCTTGACCACCAACGTGCGGATGACGATGTTCAGGTCGAGCGGGCCGGAGAAGTCGAGATAGCCGATCGCGCCGGAGTAGATACCCCGCTTGACCGGTTCGAGCGAGTCGATGATCTTCATGGCCTCGATCTTAGGGGCGCCGGTCATCGACCCGCCGGGGAAGGCCGCCCGGATCAGGTCGATCGCGTCGAGCCCCTCGCGCAACTCGCCGCGGACCGTCGAGACCATCTGAAACACCGTGGCGTAGTCCTCGATCACCATGAACTCCGCAACGTCGATCGAGCCGAACTTGCACACGCGGCCGAGGTCGTTGCGTAGCAGATCGACGATCATGACGTTTTCCGCCCGGTCCTTCTCGCTGTGGAGAAGGTCTTCAAGTAGCAACCGGTCCTCATCGGGCGTGGCGCCGCGCGGGCGGGTCCCCTTGATCGGCCGGCTCTCGGCGACTCCGCTGGCGTCAAGCCGCAGGAATCGCTCCGGCGACGAAGAGACAACTTCCGCTTCCGGAAAGTGCAGGTAGCAGGCGAACGGGGCCGGGTTGATCCGCCGCAATTCGCGATACAGATCCCGGGCCGTCCCGCCGGCCAGGGGACTCTCGAAACGGTGCGTCATGCAGACCTCGAAAACGTCGCCCGCCGATATGTGTTCCTTCACGGTCTCAACCGCGCGAACGTAAGCAGCCTCGTCGAAGTGTTCCTTCACGTCGATTTCGGTTGCCGCCACGGCGGCCGGATCGGAACCCCTCCACTTTGCCGGTGCTGCCGTCTCGAATTGAACGATCCGTTCCAGCATTGCGTCGTGCAAGACAATCGCGCGTTGCTCCGCTGCCATCCCATTCTCGCCGCGGCCGATTATCGAGAGGTACGACTTGCCGCTGCGATGGTCATGGACAAGAAGCGTATCGACGAACATGAAGTAGATGTCCGGCAAGGCGAGATCGTCGGCCCCGCGGTCGGGCAGTTGCTCGATGAAATAGCCCGCCTCGTAGCCGAAGTAGCCGACCGCGCCCGAAAGCAGCGGTGCCGGGCAATCCCGGTACGCGGCGTTGTCGAGCCCGTAGATGTCGAGCAATCGCCGCAACGCGTCGAACGGATCGGCCTCGCGGCGTTCGACGCGCGGCGTCGCCAAGGGGGTTCCGTCGAGGTCCCGGTGCTGCTCGATCTCGACCCGGCCCCCGGTGCCCGGCGGCACGCCCTCGCGCCGCTTCGCCCGAAACACCAAGAACGGATCGCCGCCGAGGAACGAGTGCCGTCCCAGCTTCTCCGGGTCCTTGGCGCTGTCGAGCAGAAACGAGTATTCGGCGTCGCGATACAGATCGAAGTAGGTCCAGAAGGGCCGCCGCAGATCCAGCTCGACCAGCAAGTGGGAGCCGGCCGCCGTCGCGTGGCGGATCGTCTCGAAGGTCTGCGGCGTCGGGGTGGGCATTGCGGTTTGGGTTTCCTTGGGATTCCGCCGAGAATCAAAGGAGGGGGCACCTGCCCCCGGCCAGCGAGAGCAGCACGTTACCTCCGGGGGCAGGTGCCTCCTTTATTCTTCTTGGTGTCGGCCGTTTCGCGCCCGATCAGTTTACGCAATGCAGCGTGGATGGCAAGTGTGGCCGGGCCGGGCGACTCGGCAAAATGGTGCGAACCGATCTGTGCAACCGGCAGGCACTCCATGATTGTGTTGGTGAAAAACATCTCGTCGGCCGCGGTCAAGTCGTCCGGTTCGATGCGCTCTTCCATCGGTTCCAATTCAGCTTCGGCGGCGATCTCGAGCACGGCTGCCCGCGTAATGCCCGGCAGGCAGCCGCTGCGGAGGTCCGGCGTCCGCAGGCGATTGCCGCTTACCAGAAATACATTCGAGACCGAGCCGCAGACCACCTGCCCGTCGATACCCAGTTGCACGCCTTCGATCATTCCGTCGCTGTCGAGTTCGCGGCGCGCTTGAATGCTCGGGAGATAATTGCCGCACTTGATCGTGGGGTCGAGACACGCGGCCGGAATGCGACGCGGCGTGACGATTTTCGAGCGGATTCCCCGCCGATATGCCTCTTCGGGATACCCTTCCACGGGGCGAACGATAATTGAAAGCACCGGGTGGTCGCAACCGCGCGGGCTTATGCCGTGCCCACCTTCGCCGCGGCTTATCGTGATGCGGCTGGTCGTTTCCTCTTGCCCGCTGCGGCGGAGCGCCTCACCCAGGAGTCCGGCGATTTCGTCCCGGTTCTTCGGCAGGGCAATTCCCAATACGTCTGCCCCCCGGCAGAGCCGGTCGAGATGCTGCCGTAGCCGGAACGGAACCCCCCCGTAGCCGCGAAGCGTCTCGAAGATGCTGTCGCCGAGCAGATAGCCGCGATCCAACAGCGATACCCTGGCTTCGGCCGGGTCGCAGAACTCGCCGTTGAGATAGACAATCGGGGACATGTGTTTGCAGAGCGGGAATTGGACGTCGGCTGCCATAAAGCCGCGACCGGCGGTCGCGCCAAGCGATGCGAGAACTGTGGTTCGGCGCGACCGCCGGTCGCGGCTTTACGGTCGTGACGCTGAACTCGTTTTTGCGCAAGCCCTCAGTTTAGCGGGAAATTCGAGTTGCGTATACCGCCGGCAAACCCCATTCCTTTGGGTGGTGCCCTCACGAGCTTCCGCGTTTGAATATCGGGACGCCAGACCCTATATTGAACAACTACCTGCATTTGCCCATAAAGCCGCGACCGTTGGTCGCGCCAAATACCAGTGGCAGTGGTTTTGGGCAACGCTTGGTGCGACCAATGGTCGCGGCTTTATGACGATCCCCTGGTAACATTGCCCGCAAGACAAGGAGGCACTCGCTCATGGCCGCCATCAATCGTCGCGAATTCCTTGACCGTTCGAAGAAGACCGGTCTGTCAGTTGTCGCCGGGGTAACGATCCTCGGCAACGCCCAATCGGTGCGGGCCGCCCCGGAAAACGAAAAGATTTCGCTTGCGATGATCGGCGTCCGCGGGCGCGGCAACTCGCTGGCCCAGGGCTTCATCTCGCGTGGCGACTGCCAGATTACCTACGTCTGCGACGTCGACCGCAAGACGGGCGAGTCCCGCACCAAGGAGTTTGCCGGACGGCAGGGGGGCAAGATGCCCAAGTTCGAGCAGGACTTCCGCAAGATGCTCGAAGACAAGTCGGTCGATGCGGTGGTGATTGCCACGCCCGACCACTGGCACGCCCCGGCGACCGTATGGTCGTGCCAGGCCGGCAAGGACGTCTACGTCGAAAAGCCGCCGACGCAGAGCTGCTGGGAAGGCCAGCAGATGATCAAGGCCGCGCGGAAGTACAAACGGATCGTCCAGGTCGGCACCCAAAACCGCAGCGCCCCGTACAACATGGCCGCCAGGAAGTTCATCGAAGACGGCAAGCTGGGAAAGATCCACCTCTGCCGCATCTTCAACATGAAGAACTGGGGCAACGTCCCCATGGCCGCCGACAGCAATCCGCCCGAGGGGCTCGACTGGGACATGTGGAACGGCCCCGCGCCGGAGCATAAGTACAACCGAACCCTGCACCGCTATTGGAACCACCTCTGGCGCTACTCCGGCGGCGACATCTGCAACGACGGCATCCACCAGATCGACCTGGCCCGATGGCTCATCGGCGTCGAGATCCCCAAGGCGGTCTACTCGACGGGCGGGCGCTTCGCCAGCACCGGCGCGGCCGAGACGCCCGACACCCAGATCGTCAGTTACGATTTCGACGACATGATCGTCACCTTCGAGCTGACGCTCTACACGCCGTACATGCTCAAGACCGACGGCGGCATCCGCCAAAGCGACATGATCCCCTATTGGCCCCAGAACGCCACCCGGATCGAGATCTACGGCGACAAGGGCGTCATGTGCGTCGGCCGGCACGGCGGCGGATGGGAAGTCTACATCCGCCCGAAGAGCCGCAAGCCGGTTTGCAGCGTCCGCACCCCCGGCCGGTTTCCCGATCCGGACCACAAGGAAAACTTCGTCGAGTGCATGCGAAGCCGGAAGTTGCCCAACGCCGACGTCGAGAAGGGCCACCGAAGCGCGCTACTGGCACACTACGGCAATATCTCGTACCGCCTCGGCGGGCAGAAGCTCAAGATCAACCGCAAGACCGAACAGATCGTCGACAACCCCGACGCCATGGCCCTGTTCAAGCGGACCTACCGCAAGCCGTGGGTGATTGAAGAAGAGGTATAGCCGGGTGGCACGGGCTGCTCGTCAGCCCGTGCGGTGCAGGCATACGATCCATGCAGCTACGCAACACGGGCTGACAAACAACCCGTGGGACCAGTGGCACCCGTGCGGATATAGCATTTACCATGATTTGAGCGAGTAGGATGGTCATGTTTAGGTTTCTCCAGATGCTGTTCGATCCAGAGACGAAGAGGGCAGCAAGAACGGCAAAGGATTTCTTTGCCGTGACGTATCCTGAACTCAAACTAATCGATGTCCGGCTCACGACGAAAGACGCAAATCGCATTACATTTGCACTGCTATACCGCAGTCAAATGCCTCAGCGACCTGCGCCATACAAAGTAGTGACCGTTTCTAGAGACAACTCAGAAGTTGCAGAGATTGACCTGACAACGCATCCGCAGTACCGCCTCCGCGGGTACAAGTGATGGGGAAAGAGGAAGAAAAGCTGCCATGTGGGAATAGG
This sequence comes from uncultured Planctomycetaceae bacterium, assembly GCA_964547995.1. GTDB lineage: Bacteria > Planctomycetota > Planctomycetia > Pirellulales > Thermoguttaceae > CAZJRB01. The sequence goes on from CAZJRB010000006.1 coordinate 69,398, forward strand.
TGAATTGTAGCTTGGCACCCGTGCCGCATCAATACCGGCGCCACTTGCGCAGGATCGTTACGTACAGGTCGTACTTCTTCTCGATCGTCGTGGGCGGTAACTGCATCTCGAACTCGACGTTGGCGGTGTCGATCCGGTTCGTCTTGAAGATGGGCTCGTACGGGATCTCCTTCTCGACCAGCTCGTTCCGCTCGCCCTCCAATTCCTTCAAAACGATCTTCTCGATGATCCACTCCCCGTCGACGTGCTCTTTAATTGTCAAGGGCACCGTCACCGGGTCGCCCTTCTCGGTCTTGAAGTTTTGCAGGCGATAGCGGAATCGCGTTCGCTCGTTGCGGAATCGCGGCTGCGTGACGCCCTTCTTGCCGTCCATCGTGAAGCGAGGGCAGGTCAGGATGTCGTGGACCTTCTTCGGGCCGCCTTCGGGCTGCATCGTGAAACGCTCGACCTTCACGTCCTGGGCAACGCCGACGTACAAGTCCAGCGGCGCGAACAGCGGCGTGTACTTCGCCCAGTCCTCGCCCAAAAACGCCTGGCTTAAAACCTCGTCCTTCTCGCCCGTCTTCGGCTCCTTGATGAACAGGCGCGTCTTGCCGTACGGCAGCGGGAACGCGCCCAGGTTGTTCTCCTTGTCGTTCATCAACCGGTAGTACATCCGGGTGCGCTTCTGGTCGATCTTCGCATCGAAGACGTATCGCTTGTCGATCGGCACCTCGGCGAACTTGGCGGCGAGCATCCGCTTCCGCTCGCCGTTGTTGAAGTAGCGGACCGTTGTCTTGCCGACGCCCGGCTGGACGGTACACCGCCCGAAGCTCTCGCCCGACGTGTTCGTCACGGTCTGGTAGACCTGCATCAGGAGCTTCTTTTCGTCGTTTTCGACGATGCCCTGGTAGCTCGGCAAGGTGTTCATGTTGCCGATCAGATACGAGATGCGGATGACGGCCGGGCCGGCCTTTTCGGCACTGACGGTCCAGTAGAGGGCGTTTTCGTTCGGCGGGTAGTTTGTGTTCAGGACGTTCACCTCGCCGTCGGCCTTGATGACGCGGAAGACGATCGAGTCCTTGTCGATGCCGATGTTCGCCCAGGAAAAGTCGACCGCGTTGCGGCCCTTCTGAAGGTTCACGGTCCGCTCTTCTTCGACGAGCGTGAAGCGGCCGTTCTGGATGTCAATCCGCACGCTCTCGCGCTCGGGCAGCGTCGTGAGCTTAATCCGGGCATGGGCCGTCGCGGCCACGGCGACAAGCAATGCGGCGGCAAGTAGGGTTCGGGTTCTCATGTTGGGGTCCTTTCACTTTGTGCGTTTTGTTCTCAGGTGAGGGGTTTGTATGTTAACGTATGGGTTCGCGGCGTTTTTCGACGTTCAGATCGGGGCCGACCTTGCGGCGTTTGTAGGTGACGGAGTACTGAACGAGCTGTTTCTCGCCCGGTTCGAGGTCAAGAAAGTATTTTACATGGTTTTCGTCGACGCGTTCGACGCGGCCGTCGACGCCGTGGAGATCGACGTAGGCCCCGGCCTCGTCGCTGTTCCAGTCCTTCGGCCGGCCCTCGCTTCCCCAGAGGACGACGTTGGCGTCAAACCGGCGCTCGATCTCCGTCTTGACCTCGACCGGCTTGCCGGAGACGATCTCCTCTTCGTAGTAGAACGTCTCGTCGTAGTCGATCAGGTCGTAGTATTCAACGAACGTATTGCTGACGCGCCGCTTGTACTGCCGCGCGACGACGTTGGTGATCTTCTGGTCCTTCAATCGGCGGACGATCGTCACGTCGGGGTCGCGGCCGACGTTCACCTCGACGCGGTCGCCGATCGGCACGTACTTCGTGCTCGTTCCGCCGACATAGGCAAGGTCTTTCGTTTCGTACTCGAAGAACAGCCGGACCATGCCGTCGGGCAGCGGTGACTCGCCCAGGTTTTCCATCGCCGGCAGGTCCTTCTCTTTGTCGGCGTCGTCGAGGAGCTTCTTGTTTTTGAAACGGTAGTATTTGGTAAACTGCGAGCCGCCGTCGCGGTCGGTCAGCTTGTAGAAGCATTCCAGCGGCACGTCGCCGACTTTCATCGAGACGAGCCGCTTGGGCTCTTTGTCCTTGATGTCCTCGCGGCCTTCGATCGTGAAGAGGAAGTACTCGGAGAGTCCCTGCTTGACGACTTGCTTGCGCTTCTCGGCCGGTTTCTCTTCGACCTTCTGGATTGCGTCTTCGAGCATGATGGCGGGCGCTCGCGGGGCCGGTCTTGCAGTCGGCGGCGCCGCCGGTTCCGCTGGCGGCGGAGGTTGACCGGGGGGCGGCCGCGTGGCCAGGTCGGCGATCTTCTCCACGAGGTTGATCGTGCCGACGACCAGCCGCGTTTGGGCGTTGTCGTAAAGTTCGCCTGAGTTGTTGTACACGCGTACGTAGCCGGTCAGGTTCAGATTCGTTTCGTCCTGGTTCGCGATGCCGACGTAGTCGGCCTTCCAGGTGATCCCGCTGGTGAAGTAGCGGATTTCGACCGGGATTTTGCCGTCCATCTGACTCTTGATGTTCCATTGCAGGGCGTCGTTCCGCCCGCTCGGGAACGTCGTATCGATCAGATCAACCTTGTCCACGTGGTCGAGGATCCGGAAGTCGATGCTCGTCGGGTCGATCAACGTGTTCGCCCAGGTGAACTGGATGCGGTTGATGCCCTGTTTCACCGTGAGCAAGCGGTTCTCACGGACCATCGTGATGTCTTCGGAGTTGTAGATCGTAAGCTGCACACCTTCCCGCCGGGGGATCGTGACCAGATCGACCGCGGCAAAGGCGCCGGTCACCAGACCGAGCAGCAAGACGACGACCAGCAGTGTGCAGAGCTTGATATTCATGTCTCTTCCCTCGCGGAGTTGGTTTCGATTCTTCCAGGATACAGGGAATTAGACGCGATTGTGAAGCAAAAAGTTTCCCGCTTCTGGCCGGTTCTGACATAACCCCTTGTCACCCAATAGGTTCCGTCTCCCGGGCCGACCGGAATAGCGGGCCTAAGCATTGGAGAACGAGGTGTTGTACCCGGGTTTGCGGTATCATGGCGCACAAGTTCCGGGGAGTGGCGGCAATCCGTGTCGACGCGATCCGGCTCTGCCAAAATTGCCGATCCCGGACGCCGAGAATGGGGTGTTTGACACGGAAACGGCCACTCGCTAGAATTAACGGTGACGTTGCGGTCGGGTTCCTCCCTCCTACTTTCCCCCCTAAAACAAACATGGAGTCAAGCACGATGTCATCAATCACTCGACGTGGATTCCTAAAGACGACGACAACCGCAGTCGGCGCCTCCTTTTTCATCGGCGGCACAAAGTCGTCGGGAAAAATCATCGGCGCGAACGAACAAGTCCGAATGGGCGTGGCAGGCCTGAACGGACGAGGAGGATCGCACATCGGCGGATGGCGCAGCCAGAAAAACGTGGAAGTCGTTGCTCTGATCGATCCGGATGAAAACGTCTTGAACCGGCGCAAGAAGGGCCTCCCAAACGCCAAGGGCTATGCCGACGTCCGCAAGGCGCTCGAAGACAAAAATCTCGACGGCATTTCGGTCGCCACGCCCAACCACTGGCACTCGCTGATCACGATTTGGGCCGCCCAGGCGGGCAAACACGTTTATGTCGAAAAGCCGATGAGCCACGACTGCGAAGAGGGCCGCGCGGCCGTCGAAGCACAGAAAAAATACGGCGTCGTGATTCAACACGGGACGCAGAGCCGCAGCAACGCGGGTATCGCAGGGCTTCACAAAGCGATCAAAGACGGCAAGTGGGGACCGCTCAAGATCTCCTACGGCTACTGCTGCAAGCCGCGCGGCAGCATCGGCCACAAAGAGTTCTCCGATCCGCCCGCCAACCTCGACTGGAACATCTGGCGAGGCCCCGCCGACATCGACAAGTACCACGGAAACTACGTCCATTACAACTGGCACTGGTTCTGGAAAACCGGCAACGGCGACATGAACAACCAGGGCACCCACCAGTTGGACATCGCCCGCTGGGCGCTGGACGACGACCAGACGCATCCCGTCCGCATGATGGCGCTCGGCGGCCGGTTCCAATGGAACGACCAGGGCGAAACGCCAAACACCATGTTCGGAATCGCCGAGTATCCAAACGGACAACACGTCTTCTTCAATGTCCGAAACGTCAACTACAAGGGCTACAAGCGGCAGGTCGAAAACGAGTATTACTTCAAGGATGGCGGAAAAATCATCCGCGGACAATACTACGCCAAGGGATCGGACAAGGGCGAGCGGGTTTCCGTCCCGGCCGGAAAAGTCACGCCCGGCGGAAACTGGGGTAGCTTCATCGCCGCCGTCAGGGCGGGCGACCCGTCGATGGCCAATGGAAACGCCTTGGATGCCCACTACGGTTGCGTCCTGGGACACCTCATGAACAACTCGTATCGGCTGGGTAAAAAGGTGCCGTTCAACAAGAAGGCCGGTGGATTCGCCGACAATCCCGATGCAACCGAGCACTTCCTCAAGCTGCACGAGATCATGAGCAAGGGCGTGGGGCTTCCGGAAGACAAAACCGAATACACCGTAGGACCCTGGCTCACTTTCAATCCCGAGGCCGAGCGTAACACCGGCGACCACGCCGACGAGGCAAACGCCTTGCTGAAGGACAAGAACCGCGACGGCTTCAAAGTCCCCGCGCCCAAAGATGTGTAGAGGATAAAGAGGAGAAAAGGGGACGCAACGTTGCGTCCCCTGGTATGTCCCCAAAAGCTAATTGAATTTGAAAAAAGACCATCCGAGCGCTTCTATTGGAGGAATTTGCCTAACCTTCAATTAGGAGACACTCGGATGGTTACGAAATCCAGAAAACGGAAACACGCGGGCTCAACAAAGCGATTCATCGGCAAGCCGACCGGCCAAATCCAGCAGCGGGTTCAAGCCGTCGGGCCGGAACACTTCGGCGTTGTCGCCGTCGAGGAAGCCGATCGGATCCCGACCGATGAACCTTCCTAACTCCGCATGATAGTACCGTGCCCGGTAGTAGTAAAGGCCGGTTTCGGGGTTGTACTCTCGGCCGGTGTAGAGCGTTGTGTTGTTGTAGTCGGAAACGCCGTCGGCGTCGTCGGTGAAATCGGCGTCGAGAACGGTGACGACGCCGTAAGGGGTGTAGAGATAGCGTTCGACGGGCTGCCACTCGAAGACCTCCGGTTCAACTTCCACCTCGCCGACCAACGCGGTCACGTTATAGTTGGCGTCGGCCAGGTAGAAGACTCGCTGTTCGTCCGCGTCGCGGAGAATGAGCGAGTCGATGTAACGCGGGCTCCAGACGTTTTGGTACGTGGGCTCGATCGAATCGGCGACCGGGGCTTCGCCGCCCTCAAGATCGTCCTGGCGGGTTTCGATCACTTGTTGGCCGCTGTGCAGGTAATGCTCGCAGGCGTCCACGCCGTTGGGGCTGCCGGGGCTTTGGGAATCGTATATCTTCAACACCCGCCGGCCCGTGGCGTCATACTCGAACTCCGCCACCACCTCGGTCGCCGAGTCGTCCTCGATCTCCACCAACCGATTCCAGGTGTCGTAGGTGGTGTCCCCGGAATGACCCGGGGTTCTGCGATTGCCGCGCTATGCGTGCGCGCAGATCGTCAGAACACGGCTTCTGTCCATTCAATTGTCATTTTCTCGTGATGGTTGTCACTTCACTGTCCACGCAGCGATCGCGTCTGCTTTCACGCTGAGCATCTTTCTGGAATGCTGCTGCGATTCCCGCGATAATTGCACCAAAAACACCAGCCAAGAATGTACTGTACAGAATTATTGCTATCGTAAGACCAAGCCCGATGAGAACGCTATGAACATCGATGGAGTACCAGACTATCATTCCGTATCGGAACCAGCTATATACGTACATTGCGATCAACCCGCCCCACGTAAGGAACGCCAGTAATGCAATAGTCGCAGCCATCCACTTGGCACCAAACGCTGCACCCTTTAGCATCGCTACAAAAATGGTTTTGGGGCGCGACATGGTTCCCCCTCTATTCTTGCAGTGTTCTGACATTGCGTACTTCCAAAGACTTACAGCAACCAAATGAACAACACCGCTGCGCCATCCCAAGAACAGCTTCTACCAATTGTAGAAGACGTTTGGATCCAGGCACCAACCGTGGCACAGAACAGAGATAGGCGTCTTCGCGATAAGATGCCTCAACTGTCTAAAGAGTTAAGGAAACTCCATCGTTCTGTGAATGAGTTTGCCCGACGGCGATTAGATCGGCTTGAGTTCTACTCCCTTTTTTTCTGGCGGTTCTTGAGACCGTCTTCGAAGAGTTAGATTGGGTGGCCCCATAGCAACGTTAGTCTGATTCCTCGAGATCGAAAAGCCACTGCAAATCATGGTTCTCGAAGCGGATTCGTGTTGGATGATGACTTGGCAAAGCTCGAACTTCGAAAACTCGGTCCATTATTCGCTCGTTCAGTTCGTCGTAGCTTGCCTGGATGGCAAAATCGCCCGAAAGCACATCGGAAAAATTGTGGGCGAGTTTCTGGCCAAATACTGCAAAAGATGATTTCTCATCTTCGGTTACCGGAACACACCGAAGGTGGCGCAGTACCCAATAGGCCATCACGTTGGATGGATAATTCGGATTAACAAACTCGGTGTTGCATCTTGATGGCTCAAATCGTTGGAAGGCCAATCGTACTATGCAATTCTCGGAATGCAGTTCGTAAAGGCCGCTGGATATACGTTCAAGCTGAAATCCAAGTGTGGCTGGTAACGCGGACAAAACTTGTTTCGCATTCTGTTCACATTGATCGTCGTTGGTTGTCATATTGTTTCCCTATTTGCACGGCTGCAGAAGTCTTGTGTAGTCCTCATTCCATTGATACCCGTGAACGTTGATAAATCTGTCTACTTCCTTGCCGAAACCGGTTAGTTCACCATAGTCATCATACATGTAGCTTCTTTGTGAAGCAACGACTATATCGTCGCCACGAGCTACGGCGTCGTCAACCCAAGCAGTATTCACCTTATCAAAGAACCCGCCACGGTGTTTACCAGCCATGTAGACGTCTTCGGATACATGAAGGAAGTTGAACCCTCCCTTGTTTCCTTGCTTGAATCCATGAATAATGTGGTCAACGTGGCCTGTTTTGGCAGGCACGTTGAGTTCTTTCAAGATTGCTTTCATGTCATGGGAATAACTGCCAAGTACTGTTGTCGTCTTGCATGGGTTTGTGACAAGCTTGGCTCCAGAGGTAGGCATGTGGGAAATCTTTGCCTTTGAAGCATGCACTATGGCTCCAGTTGCCTGGCTGGCTGGACAGGCCATCATGGCGGCGGTTGCCTCTAAGTTCACGCCGATTTCAGCGATGTTTTTTGCGCTACCTATTGCAAAATCGGCGTCGCGGACACCCGTATGAATGACATTCTCTCTACTGGTGGTGCGATCGTTGACAATATTGTTGATTGCGATCTCTCTGCGTCTTCCGCATCTCTCGAAATCCGCGTCAATGAGGTTCCAGTTCATCCAGGCCGTGCCAGCAGCATCTCCTGCCGCATAACCCAGATCACACAGCCACAGATTCCACCACGCTTCACCCGTTGGATCAGTCCGTGAGAGCGGCGAGTTTCCCACATACCGATACAGGTTCACATCCGTCGCGAGATATCCAATCGGGTCCCGGCCCACAAGCCTCCCCAACTCCGCGTGGTAGTAGCGTGCGCGGTAGTAATAGATGCCGGTTTCAGAGTCTAACTCGCGGCCGGTATAGAGAGTCGTGTTGTCGTAGCTGGAGTTGGATCGGGTGTCGGACCAGTCGTCGTCGTAGATGGTGAGGACACCGTAGGGAGTATAAACGTAGCGTTCAAGAACATCGCCATTGGTGGCGACCAGCGCAGTGACGTTGTAGTTGGCATCGGCAAGGTAGAAGACTCGCTGTTCGTCCGCGTCGCGGAGAATGAGCGAGTCGATGTAGCGGGGACTCCAGATATTCTGGTGCTTGACATCGGTGCCCTCGGCGGCCGGAGGTTCGCCGGAAACGTCGTCGCCTTTACGGGTTTCGATTACCTGCTGACCGTCGTGGAGGAAGTGCGTGAACGTGTCGAGGGAGCCGTCGGTGCCGTCGTCCACGCCCTTGATAATCCGCCGGCCCGTGCCGTCGTATCGGTATTCGGCGATTAGCGTCTCGCCGTTGTCGTTGTAGATCTCAACCACGCGGTTCCAGGCGTCGTACTTGACGTGAAAATGCTCGCCGGAGCCGTCGAGCTTGGGCAGCCGGATCATGTTGCCCGCCGCGTCGTGGGCGATGTCGTCGGTGGAGTTGTCGATCTTCTCAATCTCGTTGGCTTCGTTGTGATCGCGAGTCTGCGAATCGCCGTCGTCGTCGAACTCGGACCAGTTGCCCGTGGCTTCGAGGGTCCAATCCTGGGCGAAGACTTCGCCTAAGATCTCCTTGCCGCCACCCTGGGCATCGGCCAGATTGCCGCGGCTGATGGCTATCAATTGATAGACATCATCGTAACCGTACAATTCGTCGAGATGAATCGGCGTGCCGAGGTTGGCTGCTACGTCGTTCTCCTTCCACGTGCGGTTGCTCGCGCGGTCGTAGCCGTAGAGGAAGCGGTCGGCGTCGGCGCTGGCGCCGTAGTCGCGCCAGAGATGATCGACGACGCGCCCGAAACGGTCGAAACCGCTGTACGAGTGGCTGGTGCCCGTGTAATCGAGCTTGACATCGGGCTGTTCGTAGTTCTCTTCAACGACGGTGCCGGCGCCGAGGTATTCGTAGGAGGCCAGGACGGGCGTGCCGCCGTCGTCCTTGATCGCTGCCAGGCGGGACAGGACGTCATTGGTCCCGCCGGTCGTCCCGTAATCGTAATTGACCTCGCGGCCGTTGGGAGGATCGCCCGCGTTAGGATAGATGAGCTTGTCGAGCCGCACGTACTTGGCCACGCCGCCGGATGCCCCGTCGGCGTACGTATAATCGACGTGGAGCGTGTCGTTATCGACCACGCCGTCGTGTTCCTGGTGCTCCTGGATGAGGTTGCCCCAGCCGCCGTAGGTGTATTGGACCTGGTTGACGATGTTTCCGTTTTCCCGGGTGGTCGGGTGGTCGTAGCTGGTGACGGTTTCGAGCCGGCCGATGTCGTCGTACGTGGTGACGATGGCCCGGACGGCGTCGTCGACGATGCCGCTCGAGCCGAGGTCGGTGACCGTATCGTCGGAGAGCCGCCCGGCGGAGTCGAACGTGAAGGTGTGCTCGACGCCCCGCTGGTCGGTCGCGGTAACCGTCCGGCCCCGGCGGTCGTAGGTCGTTTTGACCTGATCGTCGCCCAGCAGGTGGACCCGGATGTCGTCGCCGGTGGCGGTGGCGGCGGCCGAGTCGGAGACCGTGTAGGTGAACGTGTCGTCGGTGTCGTAGGTGATCTGGACCCAGCCGTTGTACTCGGGCTGGTCGGCCCCGGCGATCGACACCCAGTTGCCGGTGACATAGCCGTGGGCGGTGACCGTGGCCGTGGCGGTGGTGCCCGAGCGGGTCAGCGAGGTCACGTCCTTGCCCAACAGGCGGACCCGGATGTTGTCGCCGGTGGCGGGGGTAATGGGCGAACCGGCAACCGTATAGGTAAACGTGTTGGTGGTGACGCCGGTGATCTGGAACTGGCCGTTGTACTCGGCCTGATCGGCCCCGGCGACCGAGACCCAGTCGTCGGTGCTGTAGCCGTGAGCGGTGACCGTGACCGTGGCGGTGGTGTCGGAGCGGGTCAGCGACGATACGTCCTTCCAGACCATCGCGGTATCGGAGGAGTCCGGATAGACGGCGTTGGTCTGCAGGGAGCCGTCGAACTGCGATTCGTAGAGGTAGGTGGTTTTCTGGGGGTAGACGGCGTGGCTGTGCCAGGTGAAGTTCTCGAAAGAGCGGCTACAGTAGTGGGTCTGCTTCGTTGCCCCGCCGCGGATCGCGTACTGAATGCGACGCACCCCCCGAGAGACACCCGGTTCCCGTTCCGAAACGAAAGTGCATTGGAACCCTTCGTGTTCGACCAGGTAGCCGGCGATATGGCCGAATTGTGCCGGGAAATTCTTGTGTACAAACAGAACGTGCATGGCAGACAGCTTGGCCAAGAGGGGTCCATGATCGGCGACAGTTCCAAGGCTGTCCGTATATTAACGGAGATGGACTGTATCATCAAGTCGCCGTCAGGCTGGGCTCTTCCTCAGCACGGACACGTTGGCCACGCGGCTCGCCGTGTGCGCGGCCGCTGGTGGCGGTTGAGGGCAGCCCGGGCGATCCGATGGTTGTCGAGATCGATTGCCTCGAAGGCCGCCGGCATCTTCCGATCATCCGAGCGAGGCGCGCCGCCTAAGGTCTTGGCGGTCGCTTCCGGCGCTCGCCGTATGCGCGAAGGTGGCTTTTCGCGTCTTTGTCACTTCAGATTGTCAAAGAGCTACATGTTTTTCGTGTTGGTTCGACTGGTTCGTCTCTGCCAACGCCTGTCAATATACTGTACATGCGGCCACGCCGAAAGTCGGTGGACCGGTTTACACAATCCCCTTTATTCGCTTCTGATGCACCATTGTGGGTCAATTTTGAATGCGTGTTGACAGTGGAGGCTGGCTAACGGGAAATGTAGCAGTCCGGCAATGCCCGTTGGAGCCTCTTGACACCAACGTCGGTGACTTGGGTGTCGTTGAGTTCCAGCCGTCGGAGGTTAGTCAGCCCCCTGAGGTTCTCCAACCCAACGTCGCTGACTTGCGTCCCGCCGAGCTGCAATTCTCTGAGGTTCGTTAGCCCCTTGAGATGTTCCAACCCCGCGCCGGTGACTTGCGTGTCCACGAGGCACAGCTCTTCGAGCTTGGTCAACCCCTTGAGATGCTCCAACCCCGAATCGGTGACACCTGTATGCCAGAGACGTAGTTCTTCGAGTTTCGTCAACCCCTTGAGATGTTCCAACCCCGCGTCGGTGACTTGCGTGTGGCTGAGGTGTAACCGCTCTAACCTGGTCATTCCCTGGAGATGTACCAGCCCAGCACCGCTAACTTGCGTGTACTCAAGGGACAGCGTTTTGAGCTTGGTAAGCGTTTGAAGATGTTCTAGCCCCACATCACTAACTTGCGTCACGCTGAGCCACAGACGCTGGAGTTTGGTTAACTGAGTGAGGTGTTCCAACTCTGCGTTGGTGACTTGCGTGCGGTTAAGATATACCCAGACTACATCCGCCAGAAAATCTACACCGACCAAGTTCTGAAACCACGTCGGACCTGGAGGTTCTGCGTTATCTCTTGCAAGATCGTTGGCATCGACCTCATAATCATACGCGATCCATCCGCCCAGTTCTTGAATCGCATGGACGGCTGTTCTCTGCCGGTTGGCCTCAAGCCTCTTGCACCGAAACCAGGCACACCCAATCGCAGCCACCGTCAACAGGACAAACAGGTGCCCCAGCCTGTACTGATACCATCGGAGTCTGGATTTCGGGTTCGTCGTTTTGTTGGTGGCCATATCGGCATGATACCACAAATCTGAGGCGTAAGGAAAGTACGCACGGTCAAAGAGGTTTCACACCAGTTTCCAGGCTTCTTCCCGCAGATGAACGACGGCTGGGTTCTCCAAGCCAGTTCAAAAAGGTCTGGGTTGCGTCGCATCCCGAATATCGCTGGAGAAGCAATGTCAACCCAAGAAATCACATTTACTGCCGCCCGACAGACCCTAGGTCGGCCCTCCCTTAAAGGGGATCAAACTGATACCACGTGTCGGGCCACGAGTCATCAGTGTTAGCAAGTGCTTCGAGGTGGCGGCTCATTAGCAGCTCAGCTGCCTCGTCGGAGATCTCCCGGTCCTCCCGGACCTCATCCATCTTCGCCTTTATTACGTCATGGTACGACGGCGGCTTAGCCCCCTTTTCTAGGTAGCGACGCGGGTCGTCGCCGACATTTAATTGCTTTGTCGTTGGGTTGTTACCGAAGAAAGAGCCAGCATTCCATCCTCCTGCGGCGATGACCGTACAGCCGCTGCCGTTTGCCAAGAGTTGCGGGATGGAAGGCCAGAGTCCTCTTTTCGCAGCTGTCTCCTTTCTGTTGCCGATATTACAGCTACTCAGGATTATCAGGCACGGCGAGCCAAGAAACCTAGCGAGGTGCCGTCCAATAGACTGTGCATTTCGAGTCGTCAATGCGTTGGCTGTATACCCTTGGTCTTCATAGTTCCAGTCGCCCGCCGTCTCAGCGATAGCGGGCGCGTCCGGCGCACCAAATACCATGATTTCCGAATTCCCGTGGCTCCTTATTTCCAATACACCTATACATTTGCCCTTTTTGCCTGATTTGCCTGCCGCTAGTCGTCCCATCTTTTCCAGCAAGTCTGCGAGATTGTCGAACAAGAAAGCACCGGTTTCAGCCGGCTTTGAGTGAGTCGGGTCAAGTGCCAGGATATGCTGGCCCTTGCTATCCGAAAGAACGCTCCTTATTTTCGACTGCACCTTCGTCTTATCGACGAACGCCCTTGTCCCGCTTGGGTCCACGTTGCCTACGGGGTTACTGCTGACATACCGATACAGGTTCACATCGGCATACACAATCAGATCCCGGCCTATAAGCTTCCCTAACTCTGCATGATAGTACCGTGCCCGGTAGTAGTAAATACCGGTTTCGGGGTTGTACTCGCGGCCGGTGTAGAGAGTTGTGTTGGCGTAGTCGGAAACGCCGTCGGCGTCGTCGGTGAAATCGGCGTCGAGAATGGTGACGACGCCGTACGGGGTGTAGAGGTAGCGTTCAAGAACGTCGCCATTGGTGTCAACCAACGCGGTCACGTTGTAGTTGGCGTCGGCCAGGTAGAAGACACGCTGTTCGAGGCCGGAGCCGGTTCCGCCGAGGTCGCCGGTTTCGGAGTTATTGTCAGCGTCCGCGTCGCGGAGAATGAGCGAGTCGATGTAACGGGGACTCCAGATATTCTGGTGCTTGGGCTGGACGGTTTCGGGCTGCGCGGTTGAACTGGCGGTTTCACGGGTCTCGATTACCTGCTGACCGTCGAGGAAGATATGCTGATAGGTGTCAATCCCATCAGGGCTGCCCGGACTGTCCGAATCGAACGCCTTCAAGATTCTCCGGCCGGTGCCGTCATACTCGAACTCCGCGACGACGTGAATGCCGTCCTTGATCTCCACCAACCGGTTCCAAGCGTCGTACTTGGCCGAAATACTGTTGGCCGGGTCGCTCGGTCGCTCTGTTAACTACTAACGATTAACGGCGCTCTGACCCTATTTTCCCTTGGGCTGATTGTCTCGTTTTCTACCGCTTTTTAGCTGCTTTCGTGCCCGTCTTCCTGGGGATGTCAAGTTCGCTGGACCGCTTCACCTATTTCGTAAGAAGGGGTGGCCAGCTGACTAATGGTATATGATGCAGTCCGGTAATGCCTGCTGGAGTTGCTTAACTCCTTTGTTGGTGACTTGGGTCTTCTTGAGGTCCAACTCTCCAAGGTCGGCCAGCTCCTTGAGATGCACTAACCCGGCGTCGGTGACTTGCGTACCTCTAAGGTTCAGATCGTCGAGTTCGGTCATGCCTCTAAGATATACCAGCCCGGCATCGCTGATTTGCGTTTCCGAGAGGTTCAGCCATTCAAGTCTGGTTAGCCCCATGAGATGCTCCAATCCGGCGTCGGTGATTCGCGTTTCATAAAGGCAGACAAACTTGACTTCATCGAGCCTTTTAAGATGTATCAGGTCAACGTCGGTAACCGGTTGGATGTATACTTCGGGGTCCCACAAGCTCACGTTGATTACATCCGCAAGGAAATCCACGCCGACCAGGTTGCGGAACCATGCCGGGCCAGGGGGGGTTGCGTTTGGTATTGGGAAGCCGTCGGTATCGACTTGATAATCATACAATACCGACCCGCCCAACTCCTCAATCGCTTCGACCGCTCTCCTTCGCTGGTTGGCCTTGTAGCAAATCCACCCAAGCCAAAGTGCAAGGGCCAACGTCACCAGAAACAGCGACCGCAGGCTGTATTGGCACCATCGGAGTCTGGGTTTCGGCTCGGGTTGGGGCTTCTCGCTCATCCTCAGATTTTACCACGGCGGGGCGGGCGGTCTAGCCGCTCATTTCAGTTTCGCTGCAATCTGCTTCCAAGCGTTCAGGTATTCGGTAAAATCCCGGTCTTTGTCTGAGAGACGGTCAAGATGCAGCAGAGTCCCGTCAAATCGTCCGAGCCGGTCGAAACGGTTACGCTAATCCCGATGGGTTGCGCGCGGCTGCGGATTTCGGCGTTTCCGGTCATCGGCGAGGGTCCCGACGCCCAGCCGTGGCCTGAGGCGCCGAAAGAGGGTCGATAGGTCACGGCGTCGAGCGCGATATCATTCAGGCGTTTGCCCCGGAGGCGCCGCCGCTTTCCAGCCCTTCGCCAGAAGGCCCTCCATCTCACGCCGGACCTCGGCGCAGGCCGGCTCGTCGATCACGTTGACCGTTTCCCAGGGGTCCTTTTCCAGGTCGTACAACGCCTTCTGCACGGGCCCTTTCTTCAGTTCCAGGTAACTGTACTTGCGGGTTCGCACCATCCGGCCGCCGTTGCCGTCAACCATGAACACGGCCTTCTTCCACGGCTGGCCGGGATCGGAAAGCAACGGCACGAAGCTCGTCCCCTCCAAGTTTCCGGGCAAGTCGAGCTTCACCAGCTCGCCCAGGGTCGGCACGAGATCGACGAACTCGACAAACTGCCGGCAGACCTTTCCGTTCGCCGGCGCGCCCGGCACCCGAACGATCAGCGGCACGCGCCGGGTCGCTTCCAACATGGAGTACTTCGACCAGCAGCCGTGATCGCCCAAGTGGAAGCCGTGATCGCCGAGAAACACGACGATCGTGTTCTTGTCGAGCCCTTCCTTTTCCAGAGCGTCGAGGACCATGCCAAGGTTGTCGTCCACGAAGCTCACACACGCGTAGAAAGCGGCGATTGCCTCCTTTGCTTGCTGAGGCGTCGGCTGCCGTTGCATGAAGATGTCCGGATTGCGTCCGGTGGCCCGCTGCACATAGGGGAAACCGCGGAGGTCTTTGACCGGGGCCGGTGGATCGGGGATCTCTGCCGGGTCGTACATATCGACGTACTGTTTCGGGGCCACCAGCGGAGTGTGCGGCCGCGACTGGGACAAAGCCAGAAAGAACGGCCGCTTGCTCTTGGAAAACTCCTCGAGCAGTGCGACGGCGGTCCGGGCCATCCGGTAGTCGCGCTCCTGCTCCCGCGTCAGCCCCGAGTCGCCGTAGCGGTCGGACCGACGGGCCCGCCACTGGCGGAACTCTTTGCTTTTGCGGTCCTTCGGCGGTGGCTCGCCGCGTCGCGTCTTGGGTAGCGGCGGGAACCGGAGGATCGGCGCCGGCCCGTCCCACCCCGGAGGCCGATCGTACATCTCGATCCGGTCGAAGGTCGCCAGTTGCCGTTCGGCATAGTCCGTCCGGTGGAAGAGTTTTCCGATGACGGCCGTGTAGAAACCGCGGTTTTTGAGCATCTCCGGCAGCGTGAGGACGCCCGCCGGCAAGTGTTCGTCCATCACGTGCCGGTTCGACAGGACCCGGGTGCTCAGCGGCCGGAGCCCCGTCAGGAACGACGTCCGCGTCGGGTTGCAGCAGGTTGCCTGGCAGTAGGCCGAATCGAAACGGACCGCGGTCGAAGCAAAGCGATCGATGTGCGGCGTTTTGCAGATCGGGTTGCCGTAGCAACCCCAGACGCCGGCACCGCAGTCCTCGATGTTGATGAAAAGGATGTTCATCTTCGAGGTGTCGGGAAACTCGGCACCAGAGGCGGGGCAGGCTACCACGACGAGCACGGTTGCGAGTAGCGGTGCGATGTGCGTCTTCATGTCACGGCTCCCAGGAACAAATGACCGTGCCGTCTTTCCGGCCCTTCGGATTCCATCAAACGCGGGGTTTGCAGGAACGAGGCTCCCCGCAGTGTGCCATGCGACGAGCGTATCCACGCTCCATTTTATCGCGAGAAAACGAGAATACAACAAGTCCGGGAACAAAAGAAGACAAAACCGTGGGGTTCGTCTCGCGTTGGCTGGGGATTCGTGTTGGGGAGGACGTTCAACTCACCCAACGCCCGCCGGCTGCGGTCGGCGGGGAAAACGTCACGTAACCCCGGCCATAATCAGCGACTGGATGCGAAGCGTCTGAATGCTACAATAGGAGTATGAACGTTGCGAACTCGGGAAGTGTACGGGAAACTGCTCGGCGTATTGCCGTTATCGGCGGCGGCATTTCCGGGCTGGCGGCTGCGCATCGGCTGGTGGAACTGGAGCCGGCGTGTGAGGTCGTCCTTTTTGAAAAGCGGGATCGGATCGGCGGGGCACTTTGGACGGAGCATGAAGAGGGGTTCCAGATCGAGCAGGGTGTCGATAATTTCATCACGACGCTGCCTTGGGGGCTCGATCTGTGCCGGCGGCTCGGGCTTTCCGATCAGCTCGTGACGACCAACCCGGATTACCGCCGGGTGTTCGTCGTGCGGCGCCGACGGCTCTGCAAGCTGCCCGATGGGTTCTTGATGATGGCCCCGACGCGGATGTGGCCGCTGGCGGTCACGCCGATCCTGAGCCCCTTGGGGAAACTCCGCTGTGCCATGGAGTATTTTCTCAAGCCGCGCGAGGACCAAAGCGACGAGAGCATGGCCGCCTTCGTCCGGCGGCGGCTGGGACGCGAGGCGTACCAGCGGCTCGTCGAACCGCTGGTCGCGGCGGTTTACGCGGCCGACTTGGAGAAGCTTAGCGTCCTGGCCACCTTGCCGCGGTTTCGCGAGATGGAGCGCGAGCACGGCAGCCTCATTCGTGCCATGCGGAAGCAGATGATCGAGCGCCGCAAGCACTCGAAGGGCAGGCAGGCCGGCGAAAGCGGGGCCCGCTTCAGCATGTTTGTCACGCTCCGCAACGGTCTTTCCAGCATGGTCGATGCCATCGCGGCCCGATTGCCCGACGTGCGGCTCGACACCGCGGTCGAGCGGCTCGAACGCGAGGGGGAACGGTGGCGGCTCATCTTTACAAAGCCGCGACCGGCGGTCGCGCCCCCCATAAAGCCGCGACCGGCGGTCGCGCCCAACGACACCGAGACGTTCGACGCCGTGATCATCGCCGCACCGTCTTACGCGACGGCCGATCTGCTCCGCCCCCACGACACAGAACTCGCCGACAAGCTGGCGTCGATTGCCCACAGCGGCACGGCCGTGGTCACGTTCGGCTTCGAGCGCGAGCAGATTTCGCATCCGCTGGACGGCATGGGCATCGTCGTCCCGGCCGTCGAGAACTGTCCGATCCTCGCGTGCAGCTTAAGCAGCCGCAAGTATCCGCACCGCGCCCCCGAGGGAAAGGTGTTGCTGCGGGCGTTCGTCGGCGGGACGCGGTTTCCGGAAATGGCCGAGATGGCCGAGCCGGCTCTGCGGCCGCGGGTGCTCGGCAAGCTAACGTCGCTTTTGGGTATCGCCGGCGGGCCGATCTACCAGAGCATTGCCCGGTGGCCGAGGACGATGCCGCAATATCACGTAGGGCACAAGGACCTGGTCGCGGGGATCGAAGCCCGGGCAGCCGGATTGCCCGCCATCGAGTTGTGCGGCAACGCCTATCACGGCGTCGGCATCCCCGACTGCATCCACGGCGCCGAGCAAGCGGCCGAGCGGATCCTGGCGGACGCCCGCGGTTCATAAAGCCGTGACCGTTGGTCGCGACTACCGTTCGTAGTTTTCCGCACTACCAGAAGATCCAGTACAACGCCACCGTGGCGACGACGACCAGTAGGCCGAACAGTTTCGCCCCGGGGGAGCTCTGCAGGGCAATCTTCGTCTGCTCGGGCAGTTTAATCGGCTCCTGGAGCGGTCTAGCCAAGGTCATGATCCCCAGCACCACAATGAGCACAATCACTGTGATGCCCATCCGGTTGAGAAAGCAGTTCAGGAGGTAGGGCGTCCAATCTGTCAGGTCGGGCGGGATGAGAGCCAGTGCGCCGTAGACGATCGGGCTGAGGACCAGTCCAACCACGCCGCACACCCGTGGCGATCGCGGCACGAACAAGCCGAACAGGAAAACCGTCAGAATGCCCGGGGAGATGTACCCCTGGAACTCCTGAATGAAGTGGAAAGCACCCTGGAACTCAGGTCGCTTCAGCATGGGGGCAATTAGGCACCCGATGATCGCGGCCACCGGAATGCACAGCCTGCCGACCCAGACCAACGCCCGCTGGGAAGCGTCACGGTTAAGGTACTCCTTGTAGAGGTCCATCGTGAAGATCGTCGAAGCGGCGTTAAGCATGGCGGCCAGCGAACTGACCACCGCGCCCATCAAGGCGGCCAAGACGAAACCGAGCAGACCAAACGGAGCCAACCGCGACACCAACGTGGGGAACGCCGCGTCGTGGTCATAACCGATCAATTCGGTCTGAACCTTCCATTTGGGCCGTTTTTTGGCGGCTTTCGCCAGGTTCGCGCCGTTGCACTTGACGAGGCCTTCGGCACCGGTCGGTTGCCCTTCTTTGGGGACACCGGTTTCCGCCGCCGCGGCGTTGAAGGCCACGATCTCCTCCGCCCGATCAGGGTACAACTCCGCGAAGTCGGCGTTGAACTTAAACAACATGCCGGCAGTCGTCGGCTCCGCTTTCACTCTGTCGAACTCGACCAGTGTCGGTTCGTTGATCTTGTTCTGTGCGTTCTCCTGCAACACGGGGGCGAACAGGGCAAACGCGATAATACCGGGAATGCAGACGATAAACGGAACGATCAGCTTCAACGCCGCCGCGAAGACCACGCCGCGTTGCCCGTCAGCCAGCGACCGTGCCCCCAACGTCCGTTGCATGATGTACTGGTTCAGACCCCAGTAGTAGAAGTTGGGAATCCAGATCCCCAAGAGCAACGCCGTCCACGGAAGCTCCGGGTTGAGCGGCTCCAAACGCATGTGCATTTTCTTCTGCTTCAGCGCTGCGAACTTCTCGCCGAACGAGGCGTCTTCGTTCTCCAGCCCGATCGACTCGGTGACGGCCGCAGCGCTGATACCCTCGAAGCGTTCCGGGTTGTCGAGCGCCATGAAGGTCAACACCATGATAATGGCCCCGCCAACGATCAACGAGGAACCCCAGAACAGGTCGGTCCAGGCGCAGGCTTTCAGCCCTCCGGCCATGACGTACACGGTCGCAGCAGCCCCGACGATCCAAGCCAACGTGCCGATGTCCAGCTTGTGACCGAATAACATGACCCCTTCGAACAGCGGCTCCAGCGCCTTGGCCCCGAGGTAAATGACGCACGTGATGTTCACGCACACCAGGACCACGACCATCAACAGCGACATGATCGTGCGGGCCCGGTGATCGAAGCGGTATTCGAGGTATTCGGGGATGGTATAAATGCCGCTCCGCAGAAACTTCGGCAGGAAGAAGAAGGCCACCACCACAAGCGTAATCGCCGCAACCCACTCATAGCTGGCGATGGCTAGACCGACGTGGTCCTTGGCCGCCTGGCCAGACATGCCCACGAACTGCTCGGCGGAGATGTTCGCGGCGATCAGCGAAAAGCCGATCAGCCACCAGGTAAGCCCGCGCCCCGCCAGGAAGTAGCCTTCGCTGTCCTTCTCGTGGCGGCTCATCAGGACGCCGACGGTGATGACAGCAACGACAAAGACTATGAATACGATCACATCGATGACGCCCATGGAAATTCCCTTTCTTCAGGTTGGGTATCGCAAGTTGGAAATCCCTGCATAAACCTTTTGGGGGTGGTTGTCAACCGTCCGTGCAGTATTGACCGCGAACAATGCGGCACCATCGGGGGGAATCGATCGGCCAAATGCCTGCCCACGCCCCCTTGGAAATCCTGACCGGATCTGCAATAATCTAGGATTCGCAGCACAACCGGGCTGTGGTTCTGACAGCAGCCCCAGCGTTTCCCATTTCCTGTAACCCTCGAACCCAATGGATTGCCCTATGTTCAAAAACCTGAACGCGTCGTTGCTCGGCGTCACCGGTCATCAAAGCGAGATCATCGAATTGGCGTTGACCTTTGGATTTCGGGGAATGGACTTGGAGATCACCGATTTCGCCACCCGTGCAAATTTGAAAGGCATGCCGTATGCCCGACGCCTTATCGACAGCGCGAAGATCCGGATCGGCACGTTCGAATTGCCGTTGGCATGGGACATCGACAGCGATCTGTTCGAGAAAGAATTGAAGAAGCTGCCCGAGTATGCGGAGGCGGCGGTCGAGATCGAATGCCTGCGATGCACGGCGACCTTGAGCCCGGCCGGCGACAATCGCCCGTATCACGAGAACTTCGAGTTCCATAAACGTCGATTCTCGGAGATGTGCAAAGCCCTGGAGCCCTCGGGAATCCGCTTGGGGATCGGATTTCAGGCGGCCGAGTATCTTCGCAGGAATCAGGCATTCCAGTTCATCCATGACTTCGACGCATTGACCTTGTTGATGAACATGATCGACGCGCCCAACACGGGCCTGCTGCTGGACGTCTGGGACTTCGTGGCGGGCGGGGGATCGATCGAGGCGATCAGCAACCTCCCGGTCGAGCAGATCGTGGCGGTACAGTTGGCCGACATGCCCGCCGGCGTAGCACTGCCCGATCTGGACGAAAATTCCCGACTGCTGCCGGGCGCGGAGAACGGGCAGATCGATTGTGTCGCCGTGCTGCGGACTCTGGCGGAAATGGGCTACGACGGCCCCGTCACCGTCAAGCCGTCGCGAGGGGTCTTCCGCAGCCGGCGCCGGGATGACGTCGTCAAGCGGACGGGCGCGGCGTTGGACCGCATCTGGCGGGCGGCCGGGCTGACCCACGACGGCAAGATCGGCGGACCCGTCGCCCCGCTCGAACCAATCGAAACCGCCAAGGCTCCCGAACCATCCGAAGAGCCCGAAACACCCTCAGACGCAGAAGCAATCGACGAGACGGAAATCTCGGAATTCGACGACGAGAATATGGAAGCCGAAACGGAAGCGACCGGGAGTTAGTCTCGTACGACGTGTTGGGGGGACGGGTCTACCGCGTCATACTTGCGGCAAAAGGAGTCTGCGAGTAGACTAGAATTGGGTGTGCGGCCAGAGGATGGTTCCCAGTAGACTACAATCCCACAGGTGAGAACCATGCATCGTTTCCCCACGGTAGTGGTATTTGTGTTCGCAGCCACGTTGAGCTTTGGGTGGGTCTTCAACGTTGGTGCGGCCGAAGAACCCCCTGGTTGGCGGGTGCTGTTTGACGGGAAGGACCTCAGCAACTGGCAAAACGCCGACGGCGATGCGCCCGGGGCCGGCTGGGTCGTCCGCGACGGGGCCATGTCACGGCAGGCCAGCGCGGGAGACATTTGGACCAAGGACCGCTTCGATGACTTCATCCTCGAGCTGGAGTTCAAGACGACCGGCAACAGCGGTATCTTCATCCGCACCGACAAACCACGCGACTGCGTGCAGACCGGTATCGAGATCCAGGTCAACCGGCCGGTCAAGAAGCCGAACAAGCACACCTGCGGCGCCATGTACGATCTGCTGGCCCCCGGCAAGGAAATGACCAAGAACAACGACTGGAACCACATCCTCATCGCCGCCAAGGACAACAAGATCGTCATCGTCCTCAACGACGTCCAGATCATCCGGGCCGACCTGAACAACTGGACGGAAGCCCACAAGAACCCGGACGGCACCAAGAACAAGTTTCGCACGCCCCTGAAAGACTTCAAGCGAGAAGGACATATCGGGTTCCAGGACCATGGGGCCAACGTGTCGTACCGGAACGTGAGAATTAAGACGTTTGAGTAGCCCGATTCCGATCCGGGCCGCACAGGCAGGCGAGCCATGGCAATTACGACGGCAAAAGAGCTTCTCGAATTGCTCGGTGAGAGCCAAATGCTCGACGCCGAGCAGCTTCGCCAGGCTCGGGCCGCAATCCGGTCGGGGGACAATGCCGGGGCCCTGGCTGCGAGATTGGTCGAGGCCGGTCTGCTCACCGAGCAGCAGGCTACCCAGTTGATCGCGGGGCAGACCGATTCCGGCCAACCCTGGGCGAAGCCCCTACCGCCGAAACGGAAAGCAAAACCTCCGGCACCGCCCCAAAGGGCGAAAGCACTGCCGATCCGGGCGGACGAGGATGACAGTCGTGGCGAGGAAGCCGCCGCACACACACCGAAGTTCCTCGAAACGCCCCAGCAGAAAATTGTCGCCGGTGCGGCGGCGCTAATGGGTGTTGCTGTGCTCATTCTACTGGCGATACTTATCACTCGCATGATTCGTTCCCCCGATTCCACGACGGCCGAAGAATATCCGGGGTGGATCTCGATCGGTCGACCAGAAGGCGGACAGCCGGCCGGCGCCGGTGAAACCCCGCCATTGCCCGGCGAAACGTCGTCCCTCGTACCGGGGCTCGAGGCCGACTCGGGCTTCATGGGCATCGAGTTCGGGCCCTGGTACACGACCGGCCCGCTCGACGCAAACGGATACACCGACGCCTTCTTCCCGGAAAAAGGCGTCGATATCGAGGCCAAAGACCCCGACGGCAAACCGCTGTGGCAGGAGTTTCCCGACCCCTTCGCGGGCATACCGCAGGACTTGCCCCAGCATGGTAAGGTAACGACTTACCTGTTCCGGACGATTACGGCCAAGAAGCCGACGACGCTGCACGCCGGATTCAGCAGCGACGATACATTGGACGTCTGGATCAACGGCAAGAGGATCCTTGCGGTGAACGCGTATCGTCCGGTCGGCGCCGACACGGAACGGGCCAATCTACACCTGAACGTCGGCGAGAACGAGCTGCTGATGAAGATTTACACCTCCGGCGGCGGCCACGCGTTCTTCTTCGACCCTCATCTTTCGGAAGCGCGGGACACGGCGCCCGGCGAAGAGAATGTCGCGGTCAAGCCGCCCGCCGCAGAAACCCCGCCGGCCGGGCAGCCCGCGGTTGCCGAGCACAGTACACCGACCGAGCCATCCGAACCCAAGTCGGCCAAACCGAAACCGACCGAAGGAGAGGACCCCCCCGCCAAGCGGCCCCTGAGCACCGCAGGCAACCTCGCGACACTCGGTCTGGACGAAAGGTCCGGCAAGCTGTTCGACCTTTCGGGCAAGAGCCACCACGGAACCGCCCGCGGCAACGTTACTTACAATCAGCCGGGTAAGCACGGCGGCGCGATGGGCTTCGACGGCAGCGGCGGGGACGTCATTCTCAAAGATTCCCAGAAATTCGACTTCAGCGGCGACTTCACATGGACCGCGTGGATCAAGACGCAGAATGACGGCTCCATCATCGCGTATACCACTCCCGACGGCGATTGCCGGCACGGGATGAAGGTGCTGCACGTCCGAGACGGCAAACTCGCTCTCGAAGTCGGCTGGACAGGTGTCGTCACGTCCGGGAACAAGGTAAACGACGATCAATGGCACCATGTCGCCTTGAGCGTGAAGTCAAACGTCAACGGCGATCGGGACAGGGCCGTGCTGTACATCGACGGGAAGGCCGACGGGCAGAAGGACGACTGGAAAGTCGACCAACACGCCGAAGGAGACGATTTCGTTTTGAAGATCGGTCGCTGCAACAAGAATTTTCGTTGGAACAAGTTCAACGGATCGATCGACGGCGTGACCGTCTGGAGCCGCACGCTGGAGGACGACGAGATTCCCGCCACCGCCGACGCACAAGCCAATCCGTTTCAATCCCTGGGGCAAACCGGCAATCTCGAACCCTACGGCAAGACCGCCATGCCGCCGGAATTCCACTCGCTCGGCAAGCTTTCCCTGAACCCGGACGCTGATGTCAATCTGTTTCTGGTGGGCGGCCGGCAGGCCGTGCAACTGCCACGCTATCTCCAAATCGAGCAGACGGAAGACGAAAAGCTGTGGCTGATCCAGCTCTGTTCGCCGGCGCGAGGCGGGAAACCCGTGAAGAATCCCGTCGCAAGAATCGTGCTCCGCGAGCAGAAGCTGCTCTTCCAGTGGGCCAAGGGCGTTCCCTCGGCCAAGGCCAACGCCTTGCTCAACTGCGGACTCGATGTCTCGGTCGACGGCCGAACGTTCTTTCTGCCCTTGGGCCGGCCGGTGGTGGTCAAGCCGGTCGTCGTCAACATAACGACGGGCACGGCCAGGAGCATACTGCCCGGCGACTCGCTGCCTCTGCGAGAGTCGTTGCGGCTACAAGTGGTCCGGGTGGAGGGATTTCCCGAACCTCGGTTCAGCCCCGGCGACACCCTGGCTCCCAGCGAGGCGACCGACATCTCGTTCGATCCCGAGACCTTCCCGAAGCTCTGGTTGCACCTCGCCTTCGACGTCAAGATGCGCCCGACGGTCGAGGTTACCACCAGGATCGACTACGAGATGGAGAACATGACGTTCCGCACGTTCAAACTCGGCGAAGCCGAGCAACTGATGAACGTACACCAGATGGAGCAGAGACGCTTGTTCATGGAAATGCGGAAAGTGCCCCTCCACGACCAGAACAAGATTAACGATTACAAGAACAAAATCAAGAAGATCCAGGAGGAGAAGATTGCCAAGCTCCTGAGGTTGGGTGAGATCTGCAAGAAGCTCAAGGAAAAGCCGGGCAAGGTCCACTTCCGCGTCTACACCGTCATCGACGAGGACCACGAACTCCCGTTGATGCAGTCGTTCCCGATCGAAGGAGCTGAGGCCGACAAATAGTCCGAGTGGCCAAGCGAGAAGTCGGAAATCGCGGGCTATTTCCCACCCTGAGTCTTGTATAGCTGCCGTACTTCCTGTTCCGTCAGGGCACGGTTGAAAATCATAACCTCGTCAACCATTCCCTGCAACGCATCCCACTGAGCGTGGTCCCTGCCGAGCGTAAGCATGTTCGGGGTCTTCAAGTTTCCGGAAGCCCTAATCGACTTTCCCCGGACGCCGTTGAGATATTCCGTCAGCGTGGCCCCGTCGTACACGAGCGCTGCATGGAACCACTGGTCCCAAGGTACGGGAAGACTCCCTCTGTGGTTGGCGAAATTCCCTTTGTCCGTCGTTACTTCGATTCGCAGAGTACCCGAATTCTGGGCCAGCCCGATGCTGGTGTTGTGGCTGGCGCTGCCAATGTAGCTCCCGATGAAAACGGGCCAGCTTTTTCCGTCGTAGCGCGGCACCTTTGCCCAAACCGAGCAGGTCAGCATATTCCCGTTCCCCAAGGTAGCGGGAGGCAACAGGATCAGGTCGTCAACGCCGTCGAACAGGAACGCTCCGTTCCTCGGCCCCCTGGCGCTGGCGACCCACTTCGCCCCTGCCACTTTGCCGTGATTCCCTTTCCCGCTCGCGTCGATGATCTTGGCTCCCTCGTTCTTGTCGAAGGACCAGTTGAGCACCAGTGCTTTTCGCAGAGCGAGCGGAAGTCGAGCGGTGATTCCGGGTGTTTCCGAGGCGGGAGCCAGGATTTCGGCGAGGTTGTCCAACCGCTTTTCGACCTTGGTCTTGTCCAAACCGGCGAGTCCCGGCTGCGCTTTGCGGTACCAATCGCCGGCGTGGCGCATCAACGCCTTTCCTTCTTCCTTCTTGCGGGCGGCGGCCAGGTCCCACCAGGCATCGCCCAGCTTGGCCTGCGCGGACGGCTCGCTCGGCGAAGCAAGTTCCCGCGCGGCAACGGCCGACAGACCCGCGTCGCTGCCCTTGGCCAGGTGCGGCAAGCCCTGCCGCCAGTCGCCCCGGCTGAAGCAGTGCAAGAGGCCCAGGGCCAGGTGGGCTTCGCGATCGTCCGGGTCGGCCTGGATGGCGAGCATTGCCGCATCGAGCTTCTGATGGTCGTCGTGCATCTTCTGAGCGCGCTGGCGAAGCTGAAGCGCGGCCTTGCGAAATCTCTTGCCCTGCGAACGCTGAGAGGCCCGGTACGCCACCGTTGCAATGTTCGACGCAAACTCGTATCGCCGGGCCGCACCGGCCTCGTCCACGTATTGCTGCGAGGCCTTCAGCAGCGATTCGATCTTCGCGGAACTGGTTGCCCCGTCGGCAAACGATTTCAGCATCTTTCCCTTGACAAGCAGCGTATCCATATCGAAACCGTCGCCCATTGCGCCGATTACCTGAAGCATCATCGCCGCATCGCCGCCGGCACCGGCCATCTCCATGGCCTTGCGGAGCAGGACGAACTTCTCTGCGGAATCGGCCTCGGCCTCCTTGCCCAAGCCGAACAGTTCCTTGGCCAGGCGGAGTTCTTCTGCGTCCGTCCTCGATTTTGAGAAGTCGTAAATCTCGTCGAGTTGTCCCGCTACCTTCTGCTGATCGTCGGCGGAAGGCAACGGGGCCTTCTTCCGCGCCGCCGGCCCCGACGAGGACGGGGAAACCGGTGGAGAAGACGAAGAGGGTTCTTCAGCCGGGGGCCCTTCGGCCGCTGCCAACTCTCCCGCCGTCGGCTTCAAGGATTCCGGGTCCAACGCTTGAACCTGCCCGTCGATAAGGGAACTCGGCGGCGGCATTTGCCCGCCACTCGGCGCAGCGCCCGTCGCGGCGGCCGGCTGCGGATTCTCCGGCCGGGGCGGATCCGGCGACGGCTCCGGCGATCGATCGGGTGGCGGTGCGGACGGGGACGGTTCCGGTGATGGCGCTGTCGCCTCTTGACCGGTGCCTTCCCGCACTTCGGCAACTTCCGTGGTCCCTTCCGAAGGCCCGAAAACCGCCATCACGGCCCAAAATCCCCCGATGAGCACCAGGAAAACGCCGGCCGCCGCTGCCAGGCCGACCAGGGTCGCCTGTCTGGAATCCCTTTCGTCCGGCATTATTCCCCTCTGCTATACGCGATGTCACGTCGAATGGCAATGAACCACACCCAACACGCACAACATACCATAACCCGACCGGCAACGCCAGGACCTGCTCCCCCGGGTGTGGCCATTTTCCTTATAAAGCCGCGACCGGTGGTCGCGCCAGGCGTCACCCGAAATCGTTACGGCCGGTGATTCGGCGCGACCACCGGTCGCGGCTTTATGGTAATTGCCATCCAATAGCAAACCTTGGCTTGTTGACACGGGCAAGCAGACCGCGGAAAATGGGGGCGTTCAGCCACGCGTCGCCACTCTGGTGTGCGGCGATGATGCAACCCCACGGAGGTGTTCTCATGACCGGACACAAATCGGCCATTACTCGTCGGCGATTCCTGCAGACCTCCGCGGCGGGGGTCTCGGCGGCAACGATCGTGCCTCGCAGCGTGCTGGGCCAAGGCCAGACGCCCCCGAGCGAAGAATTCGGCGGCGCGCTGGTCGGCTGTGGCGGACGCGGCGGGGCGACCTTCAAAGGAATGGGCCCGAATGTCCGAATGGTCGCCCAGTGCGACGTGAAATTCGTCGGACGGGCCGACGATAAAACCCTCTACGCCGACTACCGCCGACTGATGGAACGCAAGGACATCGACGTAGTAGCCATCGCCACGCCGCCGCACTGGCACGCCTTGGTCAGCATCGCCGCGATGGAGTCGGGCAAGGACGTGCTCTGCGAGAAGCCGATGACCCGCTTCATCGCCGAGGGGCGCGCAGTCGTCGAGGCCGAACAGCGTTACAACCGGATCTTCCAGATCGGCACCTACGGCCGGTTCGGCGCCAGCCGCAACACCCACAAGATCATGGCCAGCGGGCTGCTGAAAAAGTGCGAGGCCGTACACATCGCCAAGGGCGGGTACAACGTCCGGAAATACTGCGGTATGGTCCGATACGACGTCGCGCCCATCCCGAAGAGTCTCAATTGGGACATGTACTGCGGCCCATCGCCGATGAGACCCTTCAACCGGCAGCGGTTCGGCGGGACCCATCGTTACTACTGGGATTACGAAGGCGGCGGGTTGGGCGACTTTGGGCAGCACAAGTTCGACGGACCCCAGTACGCTTACGCGAAGGACTACACCAGCCCGGTCGAGATCGAGGCCTACGCCCCGCCGCAGCATCCCGAGGCCGCCGGCCTGTGGGGTTGGGTCGAAGCGCGATACGCCGACGGACTGACCTTCGTGATGGACAGCGGGGAATGGGGCAAGCCGTACGATCGCAAGAAGCCCCGCGGTGTCAGCGAGGCCGATCTCAGCGAGGAAGACCGCGAGAAGCTCAAGCAGATGCCCGACCCCGAGCCACTGGTCAAGTTTCCCGAAGCGATCCGCACCCGAAAGCAGGCCGGCGGCCATGCCGAGGCGTCGCACCGCTGCGCAACACTTTTGCACCTCGGCAACATCGCGATCCGCTGCGGGCGCAAAATCCATTACGATCCCGTCAAGGAAGAGATCATCGGCGACGAAGAGGCCAACCGCCTCGTCTATCAACCGATGAGGGCGCCGTGCCGACTGTAGACTGTGTACGTCGAAAGGTTTGTTGTTCCAGCAGGTGAGAGCCCTGCACCGATTGGGGACAACACTCGAATTGTCGTCGAAGTCTTTCAGAGAGAGAATTTCAAGAGTGGCCAGCCATGAAACTTTTACCACTCGCAATCCTTGCAGCTTGTTTCACGATCACAGCTTATGCTGCTGAGCAGCGAGTCTGGACCGATCAGAAGGGCAGATACCAGATTCTAGCAACTCTGGTTGAGGTCCGCGACGGTATGGTTCACCTGAAGAGAGACGATGGTACGATAATGAAGATGCCTCTGAATGAACTCTCCCATTCGGACCAGGAGTACGCACAGCGTCCGCCGGAACTCTGGGACAGTCCGGTGAGAGTCAAGTTCATGCATGGGAAGGTCATTGCAGTCGCTGACGGGGACACACTGACAATCTTGGACAAGCCGGGAGCTCAGCGTCGCATCCAGTTGGAAGGGGTCGACTCGCCGGAAAGGTTACAGCCGTTCGGCACTCAAGCGCGGAAGACGCTGGTAAGCAAGGTATTCGACAAACAGGTCCGCGTCGAGTGGAAAAGCAAAGATCGCTATGGGCGGTTCGTCGGCAGAGTGTATTTCGACGGCCGCTGGATCAACAAGGAGATGGTCGAAGAAGGTTTTGCATGGCACGACAAGGCGAATTCGAAAGCACCCGACCTAACTGCCGCAGAAACGAAAGCAAAGGAGGCCCGAAAGGGGCTATGGGCTGAGAAGGAGCCTGTTGCCCCGTGGGATTTTCGGAATGACCCGTCGAAGTATGTATCGAGCATCGTTGAGGAGAACGCCATTCGGGATGTGCGTGAACCGGCCGGGAGGTTCGTCTACCTCACCAAGGGAAGCAAGTACTACCATGCCGAGGATTGCCCCCAGCTTGGAGAGCACATAGTTCCCTCCGCATTGGAGCTGGCAAGTCAGAAATGTCGGGCATGCCCATTCTGTTTGCCGCCGGGCGCGAGTCTGTCAATCGCTGTCCGGAAACCAGAGCAGCAGGCGCCCGACGAGAAGGACGCGTTGAATGAGGAAGCGGAGAACAAGTTCACCATTGATCTGGGCGAAGGGATCAAGATAGAGTTCGTATTGGTGCCAGCAGGCTCCTTCAAGATGGGTGACGGCGAAGGCTTCCCGGGAGAAAAACCGGTTCACGAGGTCACGATTACTAAGCCATTCTACGTGGGCAAGTACGAAGTTACTCAAGGGCAATGGAAGGCAATTATGGGTGACAACCCAAGTCACTTCAAGGGATCGGCAAACCCGGTTGAAATGGTAGCTTGGAAAGATTGCCAACGTTTTCTGCGTAAGCTCAATGAGAAATTTGGCGAGACGGGTATGAGATTTGTCCTCCCGACAGAGGCTCAATGGGAGTTCGCGTGTCGTGCGGGGAGCGCGGGCAGGTTCAGTTTCCCGGAAGACGCCGCAGGCTTGGGTGAGTATATGTGGTTCAACGTCAACTCGGAGAACGAGACACGTGCAGTCGGCCTGAAACGGCCCAACGCTTTGGGGTTACACGACATGCATGGAAATGTCATGGAATGGTGTGCCGATTGGTACAGCGAAGACTGCTATGATCGATCTCCGGCGAAGGACCCAAGTGGTCCGGTTTCCGGTGTCGGCCGTGTGACTCGCGGCGGGGGTTGGAACGCACACGCGTGCTTCTGTCGTTCAGCGGCACGGAGGAAGTTCAAGTCAGCCGGCCGCAGCCGCGCAATAGGATTTCGTGTCTTGTGCATACGCTAGACGCCCTGAGAGACCCGTCGACCAAGTCAAGGCCTGGTGGGAGGAACAACTTCGGCATCGTGCCCATAAAGCCGCGACCGCTGGTCGCGCCCGGCGTTGCCAAGAACCGCTGAAGTAATGGTTGTCGCTTGGTGCGGATTGGGTCGGTGGAATTTTTCTGGTTTTCTCAGATCCGACAAGTCGCGATTTTGAAAAGTTGCCGGAATCGTTTTCTATCGCTACAAACTCCTGTTGCTACAAATCCACTCAAAAACAAACATCATGCCATACAATCCAAAAAATCCGAAAATAAGGCCTACGAAACAGATGATCGCTACTAAAGCGAATTGAACTGACGAAAAGGGGAGTGGGTTGCGTTGCCGGGCGGCGGCCGATATCTTGAGAATACCATGCCGATCAAGACGCTATCCGAAATGGCCGATGGCGAACAGGCCGATCTGTTTGTGATGATGAGTTCCAAGGAAGAACTCGTCACGAAGACGGGTAAGCCGTATTTCAAGGTCGCGTTCCGCGATGCCGGGCGGGAGGTGAGCTTCCCGATCTGGGGCGATTCGCCCTGGGCGGTCGACTGCCGCGACCACTGGGCGCCGGGGACGTTCTACAAGCTCCGAGCCGTCTATCGCGAGACGAGCTACGGGCCGCAGTTGGAAATCCAGAAGATCCGCGAGACGACCGACGCCGACGCCGACGACGGCTTCGACCCGGCGGGCCTCCGGCCGCAGTCACGGTTCGATACGGCCGAGATGTTCGACGCCCTGCTGGCGATTGTCCGGGAGAAGATCGGCGACGGGCCGCTTTGCGAGCTGGTCGAGGCGATCCTGACCGGCAACCGCGAGGCAATCATGAGTTGCCCTGCCGCAAGGCACCATCATCACGCCTTCGCCGGCGGGCTCCTGGAACACACGCTGAGCGTCACCCGTTCGTGCGTCTTTCTCGCCGAGAAATACGCCGAATACTACGACGGCATGGCGCCGCCGCTCGACGTGGGGCTGGTCGTCGCCGGGGCCGCTTTGCACGACGTGGGCAAAATCCGCGAACTCCAACAGCAACCGGAGGGAACCGCCTACACGGCTGAGGGCTCGATGATCGGCCACCTGCTGATGGGACGCGACATGGCCCGCGAGGCGGCCGCCGCGGGCGACATCGACGCCGAGACGCTGCTGCGGCTCGAACACCTGATCATTTCGCACCAGCGGCTGCCGGAATGGGGCTCGCCCACCCCGCCCATGACGCCCGAGGCGCTGATCGTCCACTATGCCGACGACCTGGACGCCAAGTTCCACATGATGGCGACCATACTCCGCGAGGACAAGGGCCCGGGGCCGATGACATCGAGGCGGAACGTGTTGGGCCATCAGGTGTTTCGGGGGCTGAGCGAGTGACCGGGACTTTTGTTCCGCAAGAGTGAATCCCGCCGGACAAGCCGGCGGGATTTATTGCGCGATCAACCATGGTGCAAGAAGTGTTACCCGGATTTGAACCAGGCCGCCGAAATCGGCTTGACAACACAATAACCACCAGCCGCAATTCAATTTACGGCAATCACCCGCCTGCGCGTTAGGCCGCAAATGCGCAGTCTACAGGTAATAGGCAGAAACTACCTATTGCTTTGTCAAGTCTTAATTTTGGGGTTGTCCGTGTCGTGAACCGTTGGCACTGCTGGACTAGCCAGCAGTGGCACCCCAAATCTTAATTCTGACACAGCACTATAAACAGTAAGGCTTGTTCTTCCGAACACTCGATCTCCCCCCTGAATTACTGGACGCCTGAAGAGAAGCCAGCGCAACGCGTAGACACAACCCCCCTTAAGAGTATCCCCTTGTAGTATTGTTTGTGCTGTTTTCGGTGTGCATTTCACCGTCCGGCCTTGAAAAAACCAACTCGCCATCAACCAATGGGGATCGGACAAGCTAGACTTGACAGGGGCAACCGATGGCCGATTCGACCGAAAAAGACTTCCTGACCCGCCTCTCGGAAGCGGATAGTCCCGATAATGGCAGCGATGCCAATACGGCGGTGTCCACTGCCGGACTCCGTTGCGAGGCGGCCGAGCACAATCAAGGCGACAAGGACGCACGGCTTGACGCCATGCTCGATCACCTCAATCAACTCGCGGCCGGACAAACACATGATGCAACCGGCCTTCTCTCACAGACGGCAGACAACGGCGAGCATCTTCGCAACACGTTCGTGCCCATCGAACCCGGCTCATTCCTCGAAGCCCAACTGACCGAGAGTGAGATCGAGGCGCTGATCTTGAAATTCCTCCTTGCCCGAGGCGACGCTACCGGCCGGGATATCGTCCAGCAGATCAGGCTCCCCTTCGTGCTGCTCGACGAACTGCTCCGGAAGATGAAGCAGGAGCAACTGGTCGGCCACCGGGGTGCGGCGCCGATGAACGACTACGTGTACCAACTCACGGACATGGGTCGGGAGCGTGCCCGGCGGCATTCCCAGTACTGCACGTACTTCGGCGCGGCCCCCGTCTCGCTCAGAGATTACATTGCCAGCGTCGAAGCCCAATCGTTGACCGTGCAACACCCGACCCCCGCCGACCTGCACCGTGCGTTCGGCGACTTATCCCTCAACGATCGCTTACTCGATCAGCTTGGTCCGGCGATCAACTCGGGGCGAGGATTATTTCTGTTCGGACCTTCGGGGAACGGCAAGACGAGCATCGCCGAGCGCGTTACCGCCGCCTTCGGCCGCGAGACGTGGGTGCCGAGGGCAATCGGCGTCGACGGCGAAATCATCCGCGTGTACGATCCGGTGAATCACGAGGAAGTTCCCCTCGACTCGGGCGGAGGGCTCCTCGATCCAAGGAAGATCGACCGGCGCTGGGTCCGCATCCGGCGGCCTACTATCATCGCCGGCGGCGAGTTGACTATGTCGCAACTCGAAGTCACGCTGAACACCTCGACCGGCATCAGCGAAGCGCCGCTGCAAATGAAGAGCAATTGCGGCACGCTGGTGATCGACGATTTCGGCCGTCAGCGGATGCGGACTGACGAGCTGCTCAACCGCTGGATCGTACCGCTGGAAAATCGCTTTGATTTCCTCAATCTCCCGAACGGCAAGAAAATCAAGGTGCCGTTCGACCAGTTGGTCACTTTTGCCACGAACCTCGAGCCGCGGGAACTGGTCGACGAGGCGTTCTTGCGGCGAATCGCGTACAAGATCGAAGTGAGCAACCCGACAGAAGCACAATTTCGCGACCTTATCGAGGCGATGGCCCCAAAGCTGGGCTTGAAATACCGCCCGGAACCGGTCGATTATCTCATCGCGACGTACTATAAGGCAACCGGCCGCCCGTTGCGGTTCTGTCACCCCCGCGACCTGTTGCTGCAAATCCGCAACTACTGTACCTACCGGACATGCCCCCCCGAGTTGAGCGAGAAACTGTTCGACTGGGCCGCGGAGAACTACTTCGCGGTAATGTAGGATCGCTAGTGCTTTGTCAGATTTTGAAATTGGGGTAGCCACGGTCGCCGGACCGTGGGAATTCCACGCTCTGGCGAGCGTGGCTACCCCAATTCTTAGGCTTGACAAAGCGCTAGCCCGACCGTTCGATCCCGAATGGGAGCTTCATTTGCGGGTCCTTTTCGGCCTCCGGGTTGAGTTCCCGAAATAAGAGGCTTGGCTGGATATCGCGGTTGTGCTGATACTTGTCGCTGGCATACTCGGTGATGTCGCCGGAGATTTCGTGGTAGAAGATCTGGCAGATCTGGATACCGGGATAGATCCGAACCGGCTGGACGGCAAACATCTCGAGCGTCCAATAACCGCAGAACCCGACGTCGCCGAAACCGGCGGTCACGTGGACGAAGAGCCCCAACCGGCCAACCGAAGAGCGGCCTTCGATCATCGGCACCAGGTTGTGGGTCTCGGTCCGTTCGGCGGTTCGCCCGAGGTAGAGTTGGTTGGCGTGGAGATCCATGCCTTCGGATGGGATCGTGATTCGCCGCACCCGATTCGCCTTCTTCATATCAAGCACGACTTCCTCGTACACCATCAACTCGTCGTGCAACGTGAGATTGTAGCTGTTGGGGTTGAGCTTCCTTTCATCGAACGGATCGATGACGATATTCTTGCCCAAGTGCTGTTTGATTTTGTTACCGGAGAGTACCATGGAAACATCCGTGAGGGGGATAAACGGGAGTATTACAAGAACGCGTCAAGTTGCAGACGGCTAAGCGGTTTCAACTCCTATCCGAGGGCAAATATCGCCCAATACGCAGTCGTCACACTTCGGCCTCCTGGACGTACAGACGCGGCGGCCGTGCCGGATCATGCGGTGGCTGAAGGCAATCCACTCCTTCTTCGGAAGCCGGGCCGTCAGGTCCGCTTCGACCTTTTCGGCGTCTTTCCGGCTTGAAAGTCCCAACCTCCGGCTGATCCGCGCCACATGGGTATCCACCGTTACGCCGGAGGCGATGTCGTAGGCGGTGCCCAAGACCACATTGGCCGTCTTCCTTCCGATGCCGGGCAGCGCGACGAGCTTGTCGATGTCTTTCGGGACGTCGCTGCCGTATTGCTCGGCCAGCACGCGGCAGCACCCCTGTATGTTCTTCGCCTTGTTGTTGTAGAATCCCGTACTCTGAATGTCCTTTTTCAGCTCGGACAACCTGGCGGAGGCATAATCGCCCGCCGTCGGGTACTTCCGGAAAAGTGCCGGGGTAACCCGGTTTACCCGTTCATCAGTACACTGGGCCGAAAGGATCGTAGCAATCAGCAGTTGCAAAGGTGTCCTGAAGTCGAGCGAGCACTTGGCGTCCGGATATTCACGGGACAGTCGCCGAACGACCTTGGCCGCGTATCGCTTCTCTTCAGGAGTGACAGCCACAGATGGACCTCTCTTCAACCGGGCCAATCTCGCGTGTAATTTTGGGCTTTGAGGAACATTTTCGGAGTAAAACGGCAGATGTCAAGTGCCGGTTTCGGCGGGTCTATTGCTTCCCCATGGGCATTATTTCCCGAATTATCGGGGAGGTATTGGCCTTTTCGCCCCCCACTCCGTATAATTCATCAAGCCATGTTTTGCTGTGGGGGATGTGAATAGTGCCCATATTTGATTCTTTTTCTTCTTCATTTCCGGGATTTTCGGGAACGGTGCGTTTGTTTCCGCTTCCGAACCTGGTTCTTTTTCCGCACGTGATGCAGCCGCTGCACATTTTCGAGCGGCGCTACAGGTTGCTGTTGGAGGACGCCCTGGAGGACGACCGGCTGGTTGCGATGGCAATTCTGGCGCCTGGTTGGGAGGAAGATTACGAGGGGCGCCCGGCCCTGTCGCCGATTGCCTGTTTGAGCCGGATTGTCACCCATCATCGGCTGGAAGACGGTACCTATACAGCACTGGTCCTTGGGTTGTGCCGGGTCGAATTGATCCGCGAATTGGAGCCGGTGCGCGAGTTCCGCGAAGCGGAGATTGAGCGGTGCAAGGATTATTGTCCACCCGAGCAGGCTTTCCGCGACGAAACCTTTCGGCACGAACTGTGCCAAGCGTTTCGAGAGGCTGCTCCCATGCTGCCCGAAGCCTGGGATCAACTCGACCAATTGATGGGAGGCAATACCCCGCTGGGAATACTCACCGATGTGATCAGCTACACATTGGATATCGGCATGCGCGTCAAAGAGGCTTTGTTGGCGGAGGCCAACACACATCGCCGAGCAGAGATGCTGCTGGAGCAACTCTCAACCGCGGGGTCGGAAGATGCCCCCGGCAATTCGACGATGGAATGGTTTCCACCGGAGTCCAGTGTGAATTGACATATTGCCGGGCGGGTTGACCCCTCATTGTATCCAGCCTATCATACGGGATTCCCTCGATCCTGCCAAGTTGTTTCTCTCAGTGGCATGGAACTGACCAACCAACAGCGCGAAATTATCCGGGAGGATCTCCGGGGATTGGTCACGGGCGAGGTCCGTTGCGACGATGTCTCGCTTCAATTGTACGCGAGCGACGCAAGCATTTATGAGATTCACCCCCAGGCGGTTGTCCGCCCCAGAACGACCGCCGACGTGATTGCCAGTGTCCGCTATGCGGGCGAAAAGCACATTCCCATTCATGCCCGAGGGGCGGGGACCGGCGTGGCCGGCGAATCACTCGGTCCGGGGATCGTCTTGGACTTTTCCCGATTCCTTCGACGGGTGCTCCATACCGATGACGAGGTCGTCCGCGTACACCCGGGCATGGTCCACGAACGTCTCAATACGCATCTGCGGCGCCGCGGGCGCGTTTTCGGCCCCGACCCGGCCAACAGCGCCGTGACCACCGTAGGCAGCATGATCGCAGTCGACGCTGCCGGGAGCCGGTGGCCGCGATACGGATCCACGCGTCCTCACGTCCGCCGGTTGCAGGTCGTTCTGGCCGACGGCGCCTTGCTCGAAGTCGGCCGCGAGCCGATATCCGACGGCGCCAATCACGATCCGAATCCGAGGAAACGCGATCTGGTCAACCGGCTCGTCGGACTGCTAACCGCCCAATCCGAGGTGATCCGCAGACATCGCCCCAAGTGTGCGGTCACCCGTTGCGGCTACAATTTATCGGACGTGCTCGATGACGGGCACCTCGATTTGGCGCGTTTGCTGGTCGGTTCGGAGGGGACCTTGGCACTGATCACCGAAGCGGAGCTTGCAACACAGGTGCTTCCAAAACACCGGGGAGTAGCGTTACTATTATTTGACGGAATGGAGAAGGCATCACGGGCGGTGTTGGACATCCTGCCCGCCAATCCGGCCGCATGCGACTTGGTCGACCGGCGCCACATCAGCCTTGTCCGGGAAACCGAAGTCCGGTTGGACCTGCTCATTCCGCCCCGGACAGAGGCGCTCCTCCTGGTCGAGCAAGAAGGTGATGAGCCGGCCGGCGTACGTGACTGGCTCAAACAGATTGTCGATATCGTTTGTCACAAACGGCGATTGGCTTTTGCTGCGCGACAAACGTCCGACCCGGTCGAGGTCGACCTGTTCTGGCAAGTTGCCAACGAGGTTCATCCCGCCTTCTATCCGCAAAAAGGCCCAAGCCGCCCGGTGCGTGTCGTCGAAGACATGGCAGTCCGCCCGGAGGTGTTGCCCGATTTCCTCGTACGGATACAAAACGTTTTGAAGCGACGCCAGGTTACCGCATCGGTCTGTTGCCATGCCGGGCAAGGCCAGCTTCACATCCAGCCGTTCTTGGACCTCGCTAACGCCGATGACGTCGAAAGGATGCGCCTGCTGGCCGAGGAACTCTCTCAGGAAGTGTCGGACGTGGGTGGGACAATCAGCAGTGAGCACGCGTGCGGGTTGAGCCGGACGGCCTTGCTTCACCGTCAGGTCGGCCCGCTCTACGATGTTTTCCGACGGGTAAAACAGATTTTCGATCCCGAAAACATTTTCAATCCCGGCAAGATCGTCAGCGACGACCCCGATCTGTTGATCCGGCATCTGCGACCGTCCGTGCCTCGCCGCGACAAGGAACCAACGGAGATCGAGGCGTCTGTTCCCGGCCTGCGCGACATGGTCGAGTTGCAGTTGGACTGGCACCCCGCGCGCGTTGCCGACGATGTTACCCGGTGCAACCGCTGCGGCCAGTGCCGCGCGCAATCACCCGACAAGCGGACGTGTCCTATTTTGCGTGCCTCCCCCAGCGAGGAGGCTTCGCCGCGGGCAAAAGCCAATCTCATAAGTGGTGTGTTGAGCGGGGCCATGGAGCTGAGCACGCTGACCAACGACGCGTTCAAGGCCGTTGCCGACCTCTGCGTCCATTGCCATTCCTGCCGGCTTGAATGTCCCGCCCACACCGACATTCCCGGATTGATGCGCGAGAGCAAGGGTGCCTATGTCAGCGCCCACGGATTGTCCCAGGCCGACTGGCTGATGACCCGCCTCGACCTGCTGGGGTTGTTCGGCGGGCTGCTCGGCCCGGTCGCACGTTGGGCCGTCGGCAACCGGCAGATGCGTTGGTTCATGGAGAAAATGTTGGGGATCGCCCAGGGTCGGAAGCTTCCTCGGGTGACCTCGCGGCCGTTCCTTCGTCGTGCAGCCCGCCGCCGGCTCACGCGGCCATCGCGAGGGAGCGGGCAGAAGGTTGCCTACTTCGTCGACACCTACGCCAACTATTACGACCCCCAACTGGCTCTGGCCATTGTCTCCGTGCTGAATCACAACGGGGTATCGGTCTATGTTCCACCGCGTCAGAAGCAAGCGGGAATGCCATCGATCGCCGTCGGTTCGATCGACCATGCCAGACGGCTGGCCGCCCACAACGTCGCCGTGCTGGCCGAAGCCGTCCGGCAGGGTTACCACGTCGTGACTAGCGAACCGGCCGCTGCACTGTGCCTGAAGCAGGAATATCCACAGTTGCTCGGCCAAGACGATGAAGCCCGTTCAGTTGCCGAGAACAGCAGCCACATTTGCACCTACCTATGGAAAATGCACATGGCGGGCAAGCTGCAACTTGATTTGCGGCCGATCAACGCTGCCCTGGGGTATCATGCGCCTTGTCACCTGAGGGCCTTGGAGGTTGGTACGCCGGGAAGGCACCTCTTGGGCTTGATCCCCGGACTGATGGTCGAGCACATTGAGGCCGGCTGTTGTGGTATTGCCGGGACCTATGGGTTACAGCGGACTAACTACCGCAGCAGCCTCCGCGCCGGCTGGGGCCTGATCTTGCGGCTCCGTGATCCCGCCATTCAAGCCGGGGTAACCGAGTGCAGCACCTGCAAGATCCAAATGGAGCAGGGCACGACCAAGCCAACGCTCCATCCGATCAAACTGCTCGCGTTGGCCTACCATCTCCGCCCCGATTTTGAACATCTGTTGACCGCACCGGGCGAAGAATTGATTGTAACTTGACACTCGAATTCGAAGCGAGTTGTGCCGTGACTGTCCGAGTCCGCTTATTCGCCGCAGCGAAAGACGCCGCCGGGACGAGCGTGCTTGAATTGAAGTTGCCTGACGGGGCCACGATTGCGGATCTCCGCCGCCGCATGGCCGGGGACCTTCCACAACTGGCCGCTTTGCTCGGCCGGGTGATGTTCGCAATCGACGCAGAATACGCCGGAGATACCCGGAGAATTCCCCCGGAGGCCGACGTGGCATGCATTCCGCCGGTTAGCGGGGGATAGGGCCCCTGCCCGTTTCCGTCAGAAGCTCAACATTCGTTTGTACTCCTCCATCCGGCGAGCGATGTCATCGCGGTCGATCTTCTTCAACCGGTCGAGACTGAAATCCTCGACGGTAAAACTGGCGATGAGGATGCCATGCGCCATCGCCTCCTTGAGTGTCTTGGGCTCGACGTTTCCTTGCTCGGCGAGATAGCCCATCATACCTCCGCCGAAACTGTCGCCGGCACCGGTCGGATCGACGACGTCGGGGATCGGATAAGCGGGCATAACGTATGTTTCGTGCTTGCTGAAGAACATGGCCCCATGCTCACCCTTCTTGATGACGACGAACCGCGGGCCCATTTCCCGCACGGCGTGCCCCGCCCTGACCAGGTTCTCGTCGCCGGTCAACAGCTTCGCTTCGCTGTCGTTGAGCACGAGCCCGTCGATCTTTTTCAAGAGGTCGATCAGGGCGTCGCGCTGGTTATTGATGTAAAGGTCCATCGTGTCGGCCACAATCAACTTGGCGCCGGGACATTGTCCGAGGACCTTCATCTGGGCCTCGGGCGTGTCGTTCGCGAGAAACAGGTACTCGCACCGCCGATATTGTTCGGGCAACTCCGGATGGTGCTCGCCCATCACGTTCAGTTGCACGTCGAGCGTTTCGCGGTCGTTCATGTTGTCGAAGTACTTTCCGCTCCACCGGAAGGTCTTTGCCCCTTGGACGACCACAAGCGCGGCCGTGTCGATTCCGCGTGCGGTGAGCAGTTCGGTGTGCTCGGGCGGCCAATCGTCGCCGACGACGCCGGCCAGCCGAACGGTCGTAAAAAAACTGGCGGCATACGAGAAATAGGTCGCCGATCCACCGATCAAGTTATCCCGCTTCTCGCTGGGCGTTTGAACGCTGTCGAAAGCAACCGATCCGACGACAACCAACGGCATGGCTGGGTACTCCTTTTCTCGATGTTTCCCTGAAACAGACTTCCGGACATCAGCCTCCCAATAGCCGCCCCGCAACGCGGGGCGGTGGAACCTCTGGAGAACTCCGCCCCAATTATCGACGATTCCGCGACTCAGACAAGGGGTCGGCCCACCTCGGCCGCCGAACCGGAATCCCCCTTGCGTTGTCTTGCCATCGTCGGGACAATAAGGCAAATACCCTGCAAAAAGGACGCTGTT
Organism: uncultured Planctomycetaceae bacterium; assembly: GCA_964547995.1. Classification (GTDB taxonomy): domain Bacteria; phylum Planctomycetota; class Planctomycetia; order Pirellulales; family Thermoguttaceae; genus CAZJRB01. The sequence goes on from CAZJRB010000006.1 coordinate 109,627, forward strand.
TCCGGGAAAAATCTATGGCAACGCCTACCTCGCTGAATTTCATCCAGCAGATCATCGCCGACGACTTGAAGACCGGGAAGTACGACGGCCGCGTCGTTACCCGATTTCCGCCGGAGCCGAACGGCTATCTCCACATCGGCCACGCCAAGTCGATCTGCCTGAACTTCGGGCTGGCCGCCGAGCACCCCGGCGGCGTCTGCCACCTGCGGTTTGACGACACCAACCCCACAAAAGAGGAGATGGAATACATCGAGTCGATCCAGGAGGACGTCCGCTGGCTCGGCTTTGACTGGGGTGAGAACCTCTTCTATGCCTCGGATTATTTCGACCAGCTCTACGAGTGGGCGGTCAAACTCATCACCGACGGCAAGGCCTACGTCTGCGATCTGACGCCGGATGAAATCCGCCGGCACCGCGGCACGTTGACCGAACCCGGACGCAACAGCCCCTACCGCAACCGCCCGGCCGAAGAGAACCTCGAACTGTTCGAGCGGATGCGAGCCGGGGAGTTCCCCGACGGTTCTCGAACGCTTCGCGCCAAGATCGACATGGCATCACCCAACCTCAACATGCGAGACCCGGTCATGTACCGGATTCTCCATGCCGAACACCCGCGTACGGGCGACCGGTGGTGCATCTACCCCATGTACGACTTCACGCACGGCCAGTCCGATTCGATCGAGCGGATTACCCATTCGGTTTGCACGCTGGAGTTCGAGAACCACCGGCCGCTTTACGACTGGTTTATCAGGGAGCTGGGCATCTACGCTCCCCGGCAGATCGAGTTCGCCCGGTTGAACCTGACCTACATGGTGATGAGCAAGCGGAAGTTGCTCTCGCTGGTCGAAGAAGGCCGCGTCGGCGGCTGGGACGACCCGCGGATGCCGACCGTCTGCGGCCTGCGCCGCCGCGGCTACACGCCCGAGGCGATCCGGGAATTCTGCCGGCGGATCGGCGTGGCGAAGTTCGACGGTGTGATCGAGATCGAGCTTCTCGAGCACTGCCTGCGCGAGGACCTCAACAAGCGGGCGCTGCGGGTGATGGGTGTTTTGCGGCCGCTCAAGGTCGTTATCGAGAATTACCCGGAGGAACAGGTCGAGGAGCTCGAAGCCGTCAACAACCCCGAGAATCCCGACGACGGCACGCGCATGGTCCCCTTCTCGCGCGAGTTGTACATCGAGCGGGATGATTTCATGGAGGACCCGCCGAAGAAGTTCTACCGGCTTGCGCCCGGGCGGGAAGTGCGATTGCGATACGCCTATTACATCACCTGTACGAATGTGGTCAAGGACGCAAGCGGCGAGGTAGTCGAGTTGCACTGCACCTACGACCCGGCGACCCGCGGCGGCTCTTCACCCGACGGGCGGAAAGTCAAGAGCACGCTACACTGGGTCTCCGCCCACCGCGCCGTCGAAGCGGAGGTGCGGCTCTACGAGCACCTGTTTGCCAAGGAAAACCCCGATGTCGTCGAGGAAGGCCGCGATTTCACGACGAATCTCAATCCGAACTCCCTCGAGGTGCTCCCAATGTGTTGCGTCGAGCCGAGCTTGAAGGACGCAAAGCCGGGCGATCGCTACCAGTTCGAGCGTCTGGGGTACTTCTGCGTCGATCCCGACTCCACACCCGAGAAGCCCGTCTTCAATCGCACGGTAACGCTGCGCGACACGTGGGCGAAGATTCAAAAGTCGGCGGGAAAAAGCTAGCCGTTTTTGCGTGCCCTTGCGGACCCCCTTGGCGGCGGGGCACTTCAGCGGTTCCGTTTTCCGAACGAACTGTCTGTAGTGATTATGCGTGTCTGCCTGTACCGATTATCGCGAGCGTACCGCAGTTTCCCGATGGGCGAAATATTCTTCGCGGTATTGTCGAATCGGTAATGCAAAGGGATGGGATCGTATCGTGCCAGGTTGCGAATCGATTTGCCCCATGTAGGAACGGCTCGTTCCCACCCGGGCAAACTGTGTATGCGAAGCCCTGGCGAACTCCCACACAAGACACACTTTGCAGCGGAGGGGAATGGATGACACTCCAACAGAGAGCGTGGGTATTTGGGTTGGCAATTGCCGCAGCGGCGTCTCTTGCCGGCGTACTGAAGGCCAAGGACGTACAATTCGTGACGTTTGCAGAACTCCAGCAGCAATCCGAACGAATCAACCAACTAGAGAATGAATTGGCCGCCTTGCGGGCCGGCGAGTGCGAGCAGGGGTGCTGTGACTCGGGATGTTGTTCTTGCGCGTGTCCGGGGTGGATCGCCGGTTTGGAGCTTGCGGTTCTGCAACCACATATCGGTTCCCTGCAAATTGATCCCGGCGGCGGCGCACTAGCAATAACTCCGGAATTCGACTCTGAAGCGTCGCCCCGCATTTTTCTGGGGTACAAGGGCTCCGAGGGGCTCGGCGCCCGCGTACGGTACTGGCAATTCGATCATTCAGCCCAGACGTCAATAGCCGGCCTGGTTGATTTGTCGCTGCGGTTGGAAAACCACGCGCTCGATTTCGAGTTCATGCAGGACGGCGAGTTCTGGAATTGGGACGTCGAGATTGCCGGCGGCTTCCGGTACGGGAAGCTGGGACTGGGGATAGATGCCAACATTCTTTTCTTCCCTTTCAATGCCGCCGTGACTTTCGAGGGCGTCGGCCCGACGGTTGCCATGGCCGCGCGGCGTCCGTTCGGGAGTCGAGGGTTGGCACTGGTGGCCGGCGCCCGGGGTTCGTTTATGTATGGCGATAGCCGGTTTAACGGACCCCAGATACTGGTCAACCAAATCCGTGTTTCGCAACACCTGATGCAGGCCTGGGAATTTCAGGTCGGTGCTGAATGGTCGCGCACAACCAGCGCCGGCTCGGAAATCTTCGCCCGCGCCGCCTACGAAGCCCAGGTCTGGGAATGGGCTCCCTCACTCGGGATCCTCAGCATGGACATCGGATACGTCGGCCCAACGTTCAGCATCGGCATCACCCGGTAAGTTGCACCGCCGGGAAGAGCAATCCGACAGGAATGATCTCAGTCCCCCCGAGATTTTCGGGAGACTGATTTTTCAGGCACTCGAACATGTCTGGGTCGATTGCCCGTTCAAAAAGGTGGACTTTGCAGGCCGTTTCTCCCACCCCAATTACCATATTCTCGCGACCTGGTAGAGATCAAAGACCGCGTCAGCGCTGAGTATGGGTATCTGCTCGGATATTGCCTGAGCAATCAACAACCGATCAAACGGATCGCGATGATGAAACGGCAGTTCAGCAACAACAGAAACGTGCTTTACAGTGATCGGCAGCATGGTCAACCTGTTCTCCACGATTTCTCGCGTCAAGAAAGTTTCAAGACTTTCGCCAAGTGAATACTTGCCAAGGCTGATCTTGATGGCAATTTCCCAGCAACTTGCCGAGCTCAGCAAGAGATCATTTTCCGGAGTCGCAATCAGCGACTGCGCATCATTGCTCAACCGGTCATCATTGAGAAGAAACCAGAGGAATGCGTGTGTATCCAGCAGCAACTTCACGGCATGTACTCTTTGAAGTGCTCCAGATGCGTGTCGTCATCTGCAATGATAGTCAACTTTCCAATTCCACTACCCGGCGTGCGCGGCTTGTGCGTCTCGGTCGGCTCCGCCTGCAAACGCGCAACAGGACGGTTCTCCTTGGTGATCACCAACTCTTCATCCGGTTTCAATTGCGCAATGAAGGTTGCCAGATTGGCTTGCACTTCTTCGATCGTTGCTGTCAGCATAGTAGGCACCTTATTCCGTTGGGTCAGTTGACACTCTTATTCTAGCAAGTATCGGCATTCTTGCAATACCTAGTAGTCCCAACGGGCAGAGCCGATCATTGCACTCGTTCCAGCGCCCGGTCGATCCGGTCCAGGCATCGCTCGCGGCCGAAGATCTCCATGCAATCGAACATGCCGGGGCCTATTGCCTGGCCGGTGATGGCAATGCGGACGGCATGGATGATCTGGCCGATCTTGATGCCTTCGCTTTCGACGAAATCGTGCATCATTTTTTCGAGGTCCGCCGGTTCGAACGACCGTGCCTCGTCTACCCGCTGGCGGAACTTCTTGAGCAACTCGACGACTTCGGGCGGTTTGCGGAGCCGCTTGTCGAACGCCTTTTCGTCGTATTCCAACTCGTCGTCGGCGACGAAGAAGAACTTGGCGTACGTGAAGATGTCGCCGGCCACCTTGATACGGTCGCCGCAGATGTCGAGGATGTGAGAAACGAGCCCGTCCACCTGGCAAGGATAAATCCACTCGAGAAGCCCGGCATCGTACAGAAGCGGGGTAACCAACTCGGTCTTCTCTTCCAGCGGCAGGCCCTGCATGTGTCGATCCTGAAACGCCATGAGCTTCTGGCAATCGAAGCTGGCCGGGGCCTTGTTTACGCGATCGAGCGTGAAATGCTCGACCAGTTCGTCACGCGTGAAATGCTCGGTCTTGTCGTCCAACGACCAGCCGAGCAGTGCGAGGTAGTTGACGATCGCTTCGGGCAGATAGCCCACCTTCTCGTAGAAGTCGACAATGACCGGATTGAAGGTTTCGGGATCGGTCTGGAGGCCGATGGCGTCCGCGATTTCCCGGCCGTGCTTGACCATCTTCGCGAAGTCGGGATTCTTGAGATATTCCTTCAGTTTTCGTTTGCTGAGCTTGGATTTACCACCCGGCGCGGCCACGTACGGGAGATGGGCGTACTGGGGCAACTCGTACCCCAATCCCCGGGCGATGAAGATTTGGCGCGGCGTGTTCGACAGGTGCTCTTCGGCCCGAATCGCGTGTGTGATCTCCATGTCGTGGTCGTCGACCACGCTGGCAAGGTGGTAGAGGCACGAACCGTCGGCCCGCTGGATGACGTGGTCCTGCTCCTGGGCCCAATCGAATTCGACGCGGCCGCGCACCAGGTCATCGATCACCAGTTTCCCTTCGCGGGGCATCTTCAGCCGCACGACACCCTGGCGGCCTTCGGCCTCGAAGGCGGCCTCTTGCTCGGGCGTTTCCGCCATCCACGTGCGGCTGTAGACGAACGGCCGCTTCTCGGCCACTGCGGCTTCGCGCTCGGCCCGGATCTCTTCGGTCTTTGCATAATCGCGATATGCCAGCCCGGCCCCGAGCAGCTTCTCGACGGCGGCCTTGTGGTTGGCCGCCCGGCGGGACTGATAATACGGAGCAAACGGCCCCTCAACCTCCGGCCCTTCGTCCCACTCGATTCCCAGCCAGTGAAGGCCGTGCAGAATCGGCTGCAATGCCTTCTCGACGTTCCGCTGCCGGTCAGTATCGTCGATCCGCAGGATGAACTTGCCCCCCTTCGATCTGGCAAACAGCCAGCAGAACAGGGCGGTGCGGACACCGCCGATGTGAAGGTAACCGGTCGGGCTCGGCGCAAATCGCGTGCGAATGGTCATGGTGGAGCAGACAGTACACAATGGTTAGCAGGAAAGGGGCCCGCCGATGACGTCGGCCTCTGTACTGCTAACCTCAAACATCGTTAAGTTTTTGACAAAGATTCTTGGCCAATCGACTGTAACACGTTATTCGCAAAAGCTTTAGAGGGCAGGGTTCAGGGTTCAGAATTTCCGTGCAAACGTGTCCTCAGAGTCCTGAACCCTCAGCCGTCAACTTTCCTCCTTTGGTTGCGGCCTCGGCCGCGCTAAGCAGAAGGTAGTATAACCGAGAATTGCGAGACCGCAAGTGGCGGCAGCTTGGCAAGGGGCCATTACTTGCTAATTCCACGACTTGCGCTGGTTCCGCTCCCGTTCCATGCGTTTGCGGATGAGGCGCTTTCGCATAGCTTTTTTTTCCCGCTTGGTCAAAGCCTGTCTGGAAGATGCGTCGTGCTCGGATTCCGGGGCGGCCGTGGTGGAGCGTTTTCTCGCCCGCCGTTGTTCTTTTCGCTCCAGCACCGGCTGCAACGTCTTGTGCGGCGAGTCGATCTTGACCCACTCGTCGACCAATTCGTCCTCCATTTCGTCCCAAGCGTCTTCTTCGGGTTCTCCGTTTTTGTGCAGCAGCCCTTCGGCATCGAGGATCACATGCCGGGCGTGCAAAGCCATGGCCGTCAACAGGAACAGATTGCCGGTCATCTCGGCCCCTTCTTCGAGCATGACGCCCTTGGCCCCGGTTTCGGGCATGATCCATTGGAGTTGGGCTGCCACGGCCACAAGGTAGCAAACCGCCGCCGTCGCCAGCGACGCGCTCGAAAGGATGCATTTGCGCATGTCGACCAGCAGCCGCGAGCCGATGACTCCCAAGAGGAAGAAATAGGGAATGGCCCACCATAGTGACCCGTCGCCCAACAGCCGGGTGCCCGTAATGTGGGTCATCATCTCCTTGAAGCCCTCGTGTAGACTGGCCGTCTCGTCCATGCTCATCAAGGTCCAACAGGCCGCGGCAACCAACCAGATCCGATACCGTCCCTGATAGTCGTCGGTCTTGTGCCGCCGGACGTAGTAAACGATCAACGTTGCGACGGCGGCCAACAGAAGGGTGACCGACGAGAACCAAACGGCAAGGCTTCCCTCACCGTCAAGGTCGAATGCGGCCACGCGACCGTCCTCGCGTGTTAGCGGGGCCAGTTCGGGCATCCAGGCGTAAAGAGTTTCCAGCCCCACCACGCAGGTCACACCGGCCAGCATCAGAAGCATGAACGTGGTCAGCCGCCGCGGAATCAGGTCGGTCACTCGCAGTTGTTCGTCCATGAAACTCGCGTCCCCGTAGTTCTGGGAGCGTCGGTCCGGCATCACGGAAGCGCCGCGACGCAGGGCGCCCCGTACCTGTGGGCCCGAAACGTCATCCGCCAGAAGCCGACGTCGTCGATCGTCGCGTTGACCGCTTCGGCGGAATTGTGTGGAAGATTGCAGAGCCACGGCCGTCCTTCCGCTCGCCAATAATAGCGTGAGGGGGGATTTTGCGCAAGACGGAAATCGCCTCGAAGATTTCCTACCATCTGTCTTCGGCAAGTACCTAGAAGCAAGTCGAATGGGCGGATTCTATCTTGAACGAACTACCAAGGGTGCGGGGATGGCACTAAAGCCCCCTGCTTCTGCATATTCTCTAAATTATGCGCATTTCGCAGAATCGAGCCTCTTCCCCACCGATGGGCTATGTGCGCAAGATTCCATTGACCCGACTGCCCCAGGTGGATACTCTTCCGGCCCGAAAGTGAATCCCGAAGGCATGAGTATTCGTTCTGGGCCCCTCATGACTCGAAAACAGCACGTTTTGATCCTCCTCGCCCTGATGGGCCTCGCCACGATGGTGCAGGTGCTGGTGACGCGTCGGGCAACCGTCACCGGGCTCGACACGGTGCGATTTGTGGGCATTGCCAAGGCGATCGACCGGGACGGAATACTGCCGGTCATTCGGACAGAGCGGGAACATTGCTTATTTCCCGTTTGGCTTTGGGCCGTTCACGAAGCATTGGAACGTGTGATCGGCGCCTCGCGGCTGAGTTGGGGCTTGAGCGCACAACTGGCGGCGGCGATCCCGTTGGTGGTGGGGGTAGTGCCACTCTACCTCATGATCCTGCGTCTCATTGGCTCGGCTGCCGCTGTGGCCGGCTGTTTCTTCTACTGCCTGTTACCCGAGGTCGCCCGGATGGGGGCCGACGGGATCAGCGACAGTTCCCACATGCTGTTGTTCATCGTGGCATTTTGGGCCATGGTGGAGTACTTGGGAAAGCCGGTCACGGAATCATCCGGCAGTGTTGCAGCAAACGCAACGGTGCAGCACGTGGCCAAGCCGCCCGGTCGTCGCTTGGGCTCACCGTGTTGGCTCCTGCTTGCCGGCGCCGCGGCTGCGATGGCTGTTCTGGCTCGAATGGAAATCCTCGTCTTGGTCGCGGCGTTTTGGCTGGTACTGATCCTATTTCAGAGTATGCCGGGCCGGCGGCGGCCATGGCCGCATCTGGCAACTGCGGGGGGATGTTTTGCCATCGGCCTGGCGATCATCCTGGGACCCTACCTGGCGGCAGTCGATAGTCTTACCCCACACCAAGCTCTGGCCCGGCTGCTCGGACGGCATGAGGTTGAGAATTCCATCGGAGAGGAGGACAAATCTCATACCCAATGGCGGTTGGCCGGCGGCGAGCCGATGGCATTCGCGGTGCGCGAGCCGAACATTTCCATTCGACAACGCGGCATCAAGGCGGCAGTGATCCTGTTCGGCAAGAAGCTGGCCGACGCAATGGGCTACTGGATCGGAGCGTTGGCGCTGTTTGGCGCTGCGCGGCTGCGTCGAGGGCGGCCTAGTGATGCGGATCGATTCATTCAGGTGTTCTTCGCGGTGTTTGCGCTGGTCGTGATCGGATTTTCCGCCGCCGAAGGGTATCTTACGACGCGCCATCTCGTCCCTTTGGTTGTGGCAGGAATCGCCAGCGCAGGCTTCGGCGCGGTGGAATTTGGCCGCTGGCTTTCAGACCTGACGGCCGGTTGGCGAAGAGGGCCTGGGATTCAGGATTCGGGGCTCGTTTGGAGTTGCGGCGTGGTGTTGCTGGCAGGAACACTCTGTCTGCCGCAAACCTTGATGCACCTTCACTTTAGTCGATTGGGGTATCGGCAAGCCGCCCAGTGGCTGGCCACGGAGGCCGACACGCCTGGAAAGGTGCTGGACACGCTGGGTTGGACCGGGCTGTATTCCGGCCGCGATACCTACGGATTTGAACGGGCACGTGCGGCGCTGGAAGATCGGCAACTGGCATACATCGTCTTGGAGCGGCGGGAACTCGGTTTTGACAGTGTGCGCAGCCGGACGTTGCGTTGCGTGCTCCGTGTGGCGGGAGAGCCTATCGCGGAGTTTCCCGCGGCCACACTGCGACGGCCCAACCAACGTCCCGTTCTGGTCTACCGCTGGTATCCGGACCGTTTCTTCCGATTCGTGGCGAGCCGGACGGCCGAAGTCGTAACGAAGGAGGATCGCTGTGTACAGGCGAGTGCAGGCGTTCGTCGCTAGCGCGGCCGATGCGTTCGGCTTGCGCGGGCCGCTTTATCGCTTTGGGCGGAGCTTCCCGGGCGATGCCGGGGAAAAAACATGGTTGCCGAATTGCCTCCGCAAGCCCGGCTACGTCGGGTTGGAATTGTGCGGCGGAAACGCATTCGACGCCTTGCCGTTTGACGATGCGTCGGCACAAACGGTTCTTTGGACCGGGGAAGTAGAATTCTCCGTGACGCCGCAGAGGATAGCGGAGGAAACAGCACGGATTATCGCACCCGGCGGCGTCCTGTTGATGGCTACCCCCGTGAAACCTTCACTGCAAAAGAACGTGAAGGCCTATTGGCAGCGCACCCCGGTTTCGATCGAGCGGTTGCTGGCCGGGATGGACATGACCATGGTCGGGTGGCAAGGTGCGGAAACCTGCCCGCACACGATCTACGGAATCGGCTTCAAACGGCCCGTGCCGCCTGGAACCCTTCGCGGGGCCGACCGTTTTCTGAAAGACTTCCAAGCCCGGCTCAATCGCCTGGCCAAACAGACCGGTCGAGTGCGGCAATGGATGACCGTTGTGCAAGGTTGCCTGTGCGGCCGTGAGTTTCGTCGACAGCAGCGTGACCGCTATCGAATTCAGTTCTCAATGCACTTTTCGGTCAATCGTAGCGCCAAGACGGTTTTTCCGCAAGATTTTTGGCAAGACAAGATGATTGGAAACCGGCCGGGCTTGATCGATTGAGACCATTGCAGATTCACAGAGGCGACCAGCAATGCCCCCGCAAGACATCCCCGCCCGAGTATCTTCACCCGTCTTGTTGATCGAATTGGGTGGGGCTTCGTACGACGTGCTGATCCCGATGGCCGAGGCGTTGCGGTTGCCGAATCTTGGCCGGCTGTTACAGTCGTCAGCCCTGGTCCGTCTCGAAGGCGGGGGGCCATGGAATCCGGTCACGGCCCGCGCAACGATGGAAACGGGGCTGGGACCTGCGGCGCACGGCCGGTTCGACAGCCATTATCTCGATCACCGCCGGCGCCGGGTTGTTGCCTGGGGCGACGCGACCCTGCCTGGTCCCACCCTGACCGACGTGGTCACAGAGGCCGATGCCGATGTGCCTGTGCGGCAAGTGCTCGATGTGGCGTCCGGCGAGACCATCTGGCGCCGCAAGCCGACCGGCTTCGAGGAACTCTCGCTGGGAATCGCCAAGACAAAGACCGCGATACGACGCGCCCTTGCAGCAGCCGAGCGAATCGACCGGGCCGGACCGTGGCGGCTGCTCCGCGTCCGCTTCGCCGTCTTCGATTCACTGCTGCACCGGCTGTGGCACTTACTGGGAATCGGCGACGGCCCGGGCGGGAACCGCCGCTGGGTGGCAAAAACACAAGAGGCGTTTCAAACCCTTGACGGCTGCCTCGGCGGTCTGCTCGGGCTGGCCGGGCGCCGTGCCGCGGCCGTAGCGGTGGTCAGCCCGTACGGGTTCGGCCCGTTTTGTGAGAAAATCACCCTTTCGGAATTGTTGCGGCAGCGGGACCTGTTGCACGTTGCTCGAGGTGGGGCAATGGTGACATATCGCGCGCGGCGCATGGCGTGGAAATGCCGGCGATGGGTGCATCCACAGCAAGATCGACAGCGGCCGGTCGGCGGCATCCTGCCGATCGATTGGCGGCGGAGCCGCGCAGTAACGCTTCACGGCGACTCGGCGGCGCTGGTCTACCTGAACACACCCGAGCGGTTTGCCCAACGGACCCTGACGACGGCGGCCCAGCGGGAACAAGCGTTGGCCGACGCGGCAGCGGCGCTGGCCGGCGCCCGGCATCCCTCGACCGCCGAACCGCTTTTTGGTAAGATTGATCTCGTCGCGGAGCGCTTTGGCGTCGATCCGGTCCGGCACTGTCTGCCGGACGTCGTCGCGGTTCCGGCGGCCGGCTTCTGCACGCGGCACCGATTGGATCGGAACCGGCACGTCATGCGGAGCGATCCGAGTTTGTCGGGAATCCGCACGGAGGGCGGCTTGTTGATGGTCCGGGCGCCGGACGTACAAGCGGGCCGGTCGTTGACGGCCGAGCTGCACGACGTGGCGCCGACCGTTTTGGAATTGCTGGGCATCCCACCCCACGCCGGAATGACCGGCCGGGCACTCATCGCGTTTTTCGCCCCGGTAGGGGTGCTTGAAAATAGCCCAGCGATTTATCGCTGAGTTGCCGGCTGGCGTAAACCCGGGGAAGTCCCGTAGGGACGATTGAATCCGGCCGGTGCATTGTACGCGATGCGGCGGTGGGCGGGCAGGGCATGACGCCACGTTTCGTCATCGCCCTCCCGAATCGTCCATTCAATCGTCCCTACGGGACTTCCCTTACTCATGCCGTCCCCAGCACCCAGCGATAAATCGCTGATACCATGAAAGAGCGGGCCTCCTGCGAAAGGTACA
>CAZJRB010000007.1:0-119549 GCA_964547995.1 uncultured Planctomycetaceae bacterium
TTAAGAATAGCGAATTAAGAATAGCGAGTTAAGAATAGCGAATTAAGAATAGCGAGTTAAGAATAGCGAATTAAGAATAGCGAATTAAGAATAGCGAATTAAGAATGGGGAAGTGGGCTCCGCCGCTAGCAGGTTTCCACCCGTCGGTCGGGGTGCGCCACGAGTAGGGGTGCGGCAAAAGGGGTAACTGGCGCTCCCCTTTCGACGAAACCCTACGCGCGGCGCACCCTCCGCGCAGAACTGAACACTAGTATATCATATTTCGCCGCCCGTGTCAAGGACTTTTTTAGGCCACCCCGGAAAGTCGCGCCGCAAGCCTTTCCTCGCCAACAACTTGCGCCGCCGAAAAAATCCCCGCCGCCAAGCGCCCCCTGACGGGGAGGGGAGAATTATGAATAGCGAGTTAAGAATAGCGAGTTAAGAATAGCGAATAGCGAGTTAAAAATAGCGAATGAAGAGAAGAAGGGAATTCGACATTCGCTATTCGCTATTCTGAATTCGAACCCCCCAGCCCCTAGTCTCCAAATCCGAAATCCGAAATCCTAAATCCTAAATCCTAAATCCGAAGCCCCCGGACTACTGCGAGCGCCTCTTGGACGTGGCGGTCGGCGGCGAACTGGGAGCTGAACTTGTGGCGGACAATACCGTCGCGGTCGATGACGTAGGTCACCCGGCCGGGCAGCAGGCCGAGCGACTTGGGCACGCCGAACGCGCGGCGCAGGGCGCCGTCGCCGTCGGAGACCAGGACGAACGGGAGGCGGTGCTCGGCGGCGAAGGCGTCGTGTCGTTCGGCCGAGTCGCCGCTTATGCCGATGACCACGGCCCCGGCCGCGACGAAATCCTCGTAGGCGTCGCGGAAGCTGCACACCTCTTGGGTGCAGACCGGGGTGCCGTCCTTGGGATAGAAGAAGAGGACGACCGGCTGCTTGCCGCGGTATCCGGCCAGCGGCAGTTGCTCGCCCAAATGGGTCGAGAGGGTCACGTCCGGGGCGGGATCGCCAACGTCGATTCGGGGCATTGGGGGTTATCCTTCGAGAGTCCAGAGTCCGGAGTTGAGAGGGAAAAGGGAGATTGAAAATTGAAAATTGAAAATTGTAAACTGTAAATTAAATTGCAAATTGGGGCGAACCCAACCCCAGATCCTAAATCCCCAGTCCCCCATCCCTAATCCCTACCCCCCAGCCCCCGGTTACTTCTTGACGATGTCGATACAGGAGGTTGCACATTCCATGAGCCTGATTTGCAGTTTGTTTTCGATTTCTTCGTCATCGAGATCGACTCGAAGCGGACAATCGAAGAAGGTTTTTGCCCTGCCGCGGGTGAAGAGCGACGATTTGCAGAACTCGCCGAGGACGGAGATGAGCATTTTGCCGGTCTCCGCCTGGGCAAGGAGTGTGATTCTGAACGAGCCGCCTTTGACGCTCACGGTACACTGCCATCCCTTGGGCGGGAGGCTGACCCAGGTCGGCTCGTGCCGGCACCGCAGGGCGTTGGCCAGGGCCTCGCCGGTCTGTCGGATGCCCGGCCCGAGGACGTCGCCGTGTAGCCGTTCGACGGCTCCGCGGGCGGCTTCCTGTTTCTCGCGTTGTTCTGTTTCGAGTTCGGCGTTTGGGAGTTCTTGGACCTCGATTTCCTCGAGCCGCTTTGCCAATTCGTTATCGAGTCGACGACGAAACGTCAGTTGGTCCATCAAAGAGTTCCTTTTCTGTAACACTTCGGCCGTAGGACGGCTTTGGGAAGCCGTCGCTGGGACCTCCGGGCTTTCGACGGCCTCGGAGGGCCGTCGTACGTCTTCTTGACGGCTTTGGAAGGCCGTCGTACGTCTTCTTGACGGCCTTGGAAGGCCGTCGTACGTCATTCTTGACGACCTCGGAGGGCCATCGTACGGGGCATGATAGCAGGTTGGCGGGGCAGGGGGAAGAGGCCGCCGGGCGACACTTGACACGGCCGCCGGTGGGGCGCCATATTGATATGGTAAGACATGAGCCGTCTGAAGCGAGGTGTGAGGAGGAAAAATCCCGCCAGTACCCGCACGAAAAGGAGCGAAGACAATGGCCGATCATTCACGACGCACGTTTCTCCGCCGGGCTTCGGGGGCCGCGGTGCTGGGCGGTTTGTCGCTTGGCCGAAGCGCGCACGCCGCCGGCAAGCAGGAGATCAAGATCGGGATGATCGGGTGCGGCGGGCGGTGCTCGGGCGCGGCCGCCGGGGCGCTGAGCGTGGGCAAGGACGTCAAGCTGGCCGGCATGACCGACGTCTTCGAGAACCGGATGCAAGGCAAGCGGGATTATTTCAAGAAGCGGTTTCCGGGCCAGTTCGTCGCCACCGACGATGCGTGCGCGTTCGGTCTGGACGGCTACAAGGCGGTGATCGAGGCGAGCGACGCGGTGTTGATCGCCTGCTCGTCGAAGTACCATTCCTTCTACGCCGGGGAGGCGGTCGCGGCGGGCAAGCACGTCTTTATCGAGAAGCCGCACGCGATCGATCCGGGCGGGTGTCGGCGGTTGAGGCGGGTTTGCGACCTGGCCAAGGAGAAGAACGTCTCGATCGTGTCGGGCCACGAGAGCCGTTACTCGCTGGCCTACCAGGCACAGGTCAAGCAGATCCACGCCGGGGCGATCGGCGACGTGGTGGCGATCCAGTCGATGTTTCTGCGGGCCCCGTACCGGACCGTCGCGCGCGATCCGAAACTTTCGGAAACGGAGTACCAGTTTTCGAACTGGTACCACTTCCGCTGGCTTTCGGGCGACGACGTGACGCAGTCGCTGGTACACAACCTGGACCGGATGCGGTGGGTGCTGCGCGAGGAGAACCCGACCTGGTGTTTTGGTTTGGGCGGGCGCTCGACCTCGTTCGGCGAGGTTTACGGCGACATGTTCGACCACGACACGGTCGTCTACGAACTGAAGAGCGGGCCGCGGATTTACGCGATGTGCCAGACCCGGGCCGGGTGCTATCCCAAGTGGGACGACATCATCATGGGCACGAAGGGCGTGTGCCACTGGACGGCCTGCCGGATCGAGGGCGAGACGGACTGGCGATACCGGGGGCCCAAAAACGACCCGCACACCGAGGAGCAGAAGATTCTGATCGGCTCGATCCGCGACGGCAAGCCGGTCAACCACCGCGACACGATGATCGACAGCACCTACACGGCGATCATGGGGCAGTTGGCCTGCTACTCGGGCAAGCCGGTTACGTGGGAGCAGGTGACGGCGGCCGATTTCGAGTTTGAGCCGAAGGTGGCCGACGCGAGGCTCGACATGCCGGCGCCGACGAAACCGGACGCGACGGGCAACTACCCGTTGCCGAAGCCGGGGTTCACAAAGTACTTTTGAGGTGTGGCGCCGGCGAGATGACCGTTGACGGGAAACGAAAAGCGAAGGAGGCGAACGATGCGGTTGAGATGGAAGTATTGGGCGGTTGCGGCGGTGGCGCTCGGGACGTTTGCACCCGGCGGGGCGGGCCTTGCGGGCGAAACGCCGCCGCCGGCGCCGGAGCTCTACGGGTTTTGCATGGAGACGCACGATGCGAAGCGGCGGTCGATTCCGGAACAGGCCAAGATGCTCCGCGAACTCGGCTTCGACGGGGCCGGCTATCCCCTTTGGTTCGGCAAGGAGCTCGACGCAAATCTTCGGACGCTCGACGATGCCGGGCTGAAGGTCTATCTGCTGTTCACCAAGATCAAGCTGTCGTCGAAGGATCGGCCCTACGATCCGCGGATTGCGGAGGCGTTCCGGAAGCTCAAGGGGCGGCCGGTGACGATCAGCGTGTTGCTGGTGGGATTTCCGCCGGGTGACCCGCGGGGCGAAGAGCCGGCGGTCGAGGCACTCCGCCGGCTCGGCGACCTGGCCGCGGAATCGGGGCTGAGGATATCGATCTATCACCACACGGGCGACTGGACGCAAAGCCTGCTGCATGCGCTTCGGGTCGTGAAAAAGGTGAATCATCCGCAGGTCGGGGTGAACTTCAATCTCTGTCATTGGCTGAAGATCGACGGCGAGAAGGACTACCGGCCGGTGCTGCGCGAGAACGCCGGGAAGATCTTCGCCGTCACGATCAACGGTGCGAAGCTCGGCTCGAAGGCGTGGACGGACGGGCTGATCCAGCCGCTCGACCGGGGCGACTTCGACAACCGCGAGCTGCTGAAGACGCTCCGCGAGATCGGCTACCGCGGCCCGGTCGGGCTGATGTGCTACGGCATACGCGGCGACGCCCGCGAGCACCTCGGTCGCTCGATGAAGGCGTGGAAGACGTGGCACGCGCAGTAGCGGCAGGCGGGCGGGCTTCAGCCGGCCTTTTTGGTTTGGCTCTTGTCCGTTAGGACGCGGCCGCGAGGGTCTTTCTCTTTTGCACGGCGGTAGCCGTACTCGACCAGTTCGCGCATATCGAACCGGAATCGCTTCTTTTTTGAAATTTTTCCGGCCCGCCGCGCGAGGTCTTCTTGCCCGATCTGCTGCTTGCGCGGCAGTGCCATGAGGATATGGTTGCCGGCGCCCCGGACGTCCAGGATGTAGAGTTCGTCGAACACGTCCTGATAGGTCCGGACCATGGAATCGTGGAGTGGATTGGAGTGACGGCCCCAGATATTTCCGACGGCGACGCCTTGCGGGGTCAGCGCGCGGCGGACGGCCTGGAGGAACTCCCGCGTCGCGAGGTGGTAGGGGATATTCTCGGAGCCGTAGGCATCGAGGAAGATGATGTCGTAGGGATCGCGGCACTCCTCGATGAACCGCCGCCCGTCGGCCACGTGGGCTCGCATGGTGGAATCCTCGCGGAACCCGAAGAACTTCTTTGCCACGGTGACCACGTCCGGATCGATATCGACCGCGTCGATCGTCGTTTTCGGGTAATGCTTGTGTAGGAAGCTTGGGATCGTGCCGCCGCCGAGCCCGACGATCAGCACCCGCTGCGGCTTTTCGACGAGTGCGAGCGCGACGGGCATGACCCGCGTATAGGGTAGTTCGAGGTGGTCGGGGTCGCCGACCTTGACGACGCTCTGGCGGACGCCGCCGTTTTCGAACAGCAAGGTGCGCAGCCCCCGGCCGTCCTCGGCAACTGTGATGGAATTGTAGGGCGAATCCTTCTGGTAGAGGATTTTCCGTTCCGCCGCGGCGGCGGGACAAAGGATCGTCGCGACGGCGCACAGTGCGAGGACCGCCGGAAATCCGCGGTGAAACAGCTTTCGACAGTTCATAGGTCGGCGCCTCAGGTGAAAGGAAGGGGTCGGGTCCAAGTTTTCGGCCAACGATTGACGTGAAAAACACGTTGGCTCGCCGAAAATTGGACCAGACCCCGACTTTCTCAACGGACGGCTAGCTCGGCAGCCTCCATGGTTCCCGGTATGCCCGGCGGAGCATTCGGGCGGCCTCGTCGTTGCCGATGATCTGCTCCTTGTCGGGGTCCCACTCGAAGCCGTCGATGCCGAGTTGCATGGCGATGTTGCCCAGGTGGCAGATGGTGATCGAGCGGTGGGCGACCTCGGCGGGGGCAATCGGCTCCTTGCGCGAGATCACGCAGTCGATAAAGTTGCGGAAGTGGTGGTTGCTTTCGTAAAGGTGGATTTCGTTGGGGCCGATTTTGGTATCGAGGATGGCCTTGGGCTTGGCGTCGTGGCGACCGCGGTTGGCCCAGACTTCGCCTTCGGTGCCCTTCCACGTCACGCCGCCGCGGAGCCGGTTGGAAATCGCCAAGGTCACGCCGTTGCGATAGACGGCCTCGAAGTAATATTCGGTGGCGGTGTCCCAAACGGGATCGGGCGGGAAAGTGCCCTTGGCGGCCTGGATCTTTACGGGGCCGGTCCGCTCGGTGCCCATTCCCCATTGGGCACAGTCGGGATGATGGCCGCCCCAGTCGGTCAACTGGCCGCCCGAATAGTCGAACACCCAGCGGAAGTTCACGCCGCACCGGGCGGGACAGTAGTAAGAGTAGGGCGCGGGGCCGAGCCACATGTTGTAGTCGAACCCGTCGGGCACCTCCTCGGGTTGTTTCCGGTTGCCGTTCTTGCCGTAATCGGGTCGTCCGCCCGGCAAACCGCACTCGACTCGTTCGAGTTTGCCGATCCGTCCGTTGCGGACCAGCTCGGCGGCGCGGCGGAAGTTGCGGTCGCTCCGCTGCTGGCTGCCGGTCTGAAAGACCACACCGTATTGCTCGACGGCGTTTGCCATGGCCCGGCCGTCGGCCACCGTCAAGGCAAGCGGCTTCTGGCAGTAGATGTCCTTGCCCGCCTCGCAGGCCGCGACAACCAACGCGGCGTGCCAGTGGTCGGGGGTGGCGATCTCGACCGCGTCGATGTCTTCGCGGCCGAGCAGCTCGCGGAAATCGACGTAGGCGCCGCAGCCCTTGTACTTGCCCGAACGTTTGGCGTCGGCGTAGTGTTTCTCGACTCGCCGTCTTGCGGGTTCACGGCCGCGTACGCTGCCGGCCCAGTAGCCGGGGCCCTCGCGGTTGACGTCGCAGACGGCCACGACTTGTGTGCGGTTGTCGCCCAGGAACGCCCCCATGTCATTGCTCCCCTGGTTGCCGGTGCCGATCATCCCGACCGCAATCCGGCCGCTTGGTGCGACGTTTCCTTCCGCTCCGACGGCGGCAGCGGACACGAGATAGGGGGCTGCGATTGCTCCGGCGCCGAAGCCACCCGCCCGTGCGAGGAACCGGCGACGCGAGTAACCCCGGCCGTGAGTGTCATGCTTCTTGTTCATCGTAGTCTTCCGGGAAACACGGATCATGGCCGCCGCAACTGCCGGGCAGCCTAAAGTGCAGTATAACCGATCCGGGCCACGGTGCAAGCGGCGGGTCCCGGAGCCGGTCACCTCCCGTAACGGGTGGGTTCCGGCGGGATTTCCTCGATCATCACCGGTTGTTTCTCGGAGTACCGCTTTGCCGGCCTATCGGGTAGAATGGAGTATGGCAATGTGAAATTTTCTTCGGTTCTCGGGTGATACGAAATGAAACGACTTTTGCGGGTATCGTTGGCGGCTATTGCGATCTTACCGGCACTCCTTGCCGCGGGGGCACTTGCCCAGAAGCCCAAGACGGACACCCGTCGGGTCGAGCTGCGGCGTACGCCGGCGGTTGAGGTCTTCAGCAAGTGGAAGGACTCGGTCGTCTACCTGACGGGGCCGATGATCCGTTCGACGGTGCCGTCGACGGCGGAGTTTTTCGCCCTGCCGCAGAAGGAGAACGTGATCAATCTCGGCAGCGGGTTCGTAGTTCACCCGACCGGGTACATCTTGACCAACGCCCACGCGACCGAGCAGGTCATTTCGCTGAAGGTTTCGTTGAGCGACGGGCGGAAGCTCCCGGCGGAGTTGATCACGGTGGTCCACCACCAAGACCTTGCGCTGGTGAAAGTGAAACCGCCGGAACCGCTCGCGGCGGTCGAGTTGGCCGCGGCCGGTGACCTGATGATCGGCGAGCCGGTAATCGTGATTGCCCACCCGCACGGCCTGTTGCACACCTGCACGGCGGGCACGCTCAGCGCGGTCGACCGGGCGACCAACCCGAGCGGCTTGCCGGGGGTTACGTTGCGCGGGCTGATTCAGACCGACGCGAGCGTGAACGCGGGCAGCTCCGGCGGGCCGTGGTTCAACGTGCTCGGCGAAGCGATCGGCATGACCGTCTCGCGAAAAAGCGATTCCGAGAACATCGCCTTCGGCGTGCCGGCTGCCACGATCCGCAACATGCTGCCGCGGATGCTCGATGCCGAACGCCGTTACGGAATCACCACCGGCATGGTCGTCTCGTCGCTCGGGCCGTGCAAGGTGGTCTCGATGGGCAAGGACTCGCCGGCGTATCGATCGGGATTGCACGCCGGCGATCAACTGGTGGCCATCGACGGGAAACCGATCCAAAGCGGCAGCGATTTTCATTTCGGCCTGGTGGGACACAAGCCGGGTGAGAAGCTGAAGATCAAGTTCCGCCGCGGCGAGCGGTTCTATACCGCCACGCTCACGCTGGCGAATCGCAACAAGCCGGACGGGGCGGCACTGCTGAGAGAAAAATACGGCCTGACCGCGGTTCCCCTCGATAGAGAAAAAGCCAAAGCAACGGCGCTTCGCGTGCGACGCGGAGTGGTCATCACCAAGGTGCTCGGGGGGCTCTACGACCGGCTCGAAAACCCGCCGCTGCCGGGCGACGTCCTCGCGCGGATCAACTACATCCGACCCCGCGACCTCGATCACGTCGGTATCCTGCTGGATCGGATTCCGCCGGGCCAACCCGCCGAAATGGTCTTGTTGCGGCTTAGGAATAACATCGCCACGCGGGTGGATCTGACGGTGACGGCGCGGGAGTAAGGTGGTATAATCGGAGGTGGAAAGAGACAACGCATGTCCTTCCCCCCTCTATAGAGGACTGTTCTGATGAGTACCGTTGCCAAACTCACACTCGATGAATACGACCTGATGATTGGGTCCGGCGTGTTCGATCGGCGTGAACGCCGACATCTTGAACTCATTCGAGGAGAAATCCGCGAGAGGGCCACGATTGGACCGATGCACGAAGTAATGGTCGATCGACTAAATGAGTGGAGTTTCAAGAGCCTTCCGAAAGGCAAAGTGCGGGTACGTGTGCAAAACTCGATCGGATTGCTGTGTCTCGAAAGTGCCCCGGAGCCGGATATTGCCTGGGTTGCGCGGCGTGATTATTCGCAAGGGCGGCCGACCGAGAAGGACGTGTTGCTGGTGATCGAGGTCGCCGAGAGCAGCTTGCAGTACGACTGCGGCGAAAAGGCCGACCTGTATGCGGCGGCGGGCGTCGCCGACTATTGGGTCGTCAATCTGCCGGGCCGTTCGATCGAAGTCCGCCGCGATCCGGCCGAGGGCCGCTACCGCAGCGTGCAGACCCACACCAGCGACGATGAAGTACGCCCGTTGCTCGTCCCCGAGGTTGTCCTGCGGCCTTCGATGCTCTGGAAAGGCTGAACTGTCTCAGGAAAGTCTCTGGAAAGGATCCGAGCCATGTTTCACAAGTCCAAGCCGGGCTTTGTCGGAAAACGGTAGCCGCACTCGCCGGAGTGCGGAATTCCCACGGTCTGGCGACCGTGGCTACCCCGAAATCAAGACTTGACAAAGCACCTGGCGGGCACGCCCGCGACTGCCCTTGTCCGTTTGGCTGATTTTGGCTAAATTACACTCGGTTTTGACCCTGCATGTGGGGGGCGGGTCATGGAGGGCCACTCGGCGGAAAGGAGTCCGAAAGAATGCAAGCTACTCTGGCGGAACTCGCCGCACTGGTTCGTGGAACGCTGATCGGCGGTAAAAAATTGGTGCTCTCGGGGGCCGCGCCGTTGCGCGACGCCCGAGCGGGCGACATCACGTTCGTCGACGGCGCGAAAACGAACAGCGAACTGAGCGATTGTCTTGCGTCGGCGGTGATCGTGCCTCGGGATTTCACCCCCGAGATGCCCGCGATCCAGGTCGACGACGTCCACCGGGCCTTCGCGGCCGTTGTTGAGCACTTCTACCCACGGCCGAAGGCGAAGCGAATCGGTATCAGCCCGGCGGCGGTAATCAGCCCCAGCGCCAAACTGGCCCACGACGTGGACGTCCATCCGCTGGCCACCATCGGCGAGGACGTCGAGATCGGCGCCGGCTCGACGATCCACTCCGGCGTGCAAATCATGGCCGGTTCGAAGATCGGGCTGCACACAACGATCTTTCCCGGCGCCGTGTTGTACGAAAACACGATCGTCGGCCCCAGGTGCATCATCCATGCCGGCGTTATCCTGGGGGCGTACGGGTTCGGATACGAGTTCGTCGACGGGCGGCACGAACTGTCGGCCCAGTTAGGCAACGTCGTGCTTGGCGCGGACGTCGAGATCGGCGCCAACTCGACCGTCGACCGCGGAACCTATGGACCGACCACCATCGGCGACGGGACCAAGATCGACGACCAGGTGATGGTCGCCCACAACTGCCGGATCGGAAAACACAACATGCTCTGCTCGCAGGTGGGCATCGCCGGGAGCACCACGACGGGCGATTACGTGGTGATGGCGGGCCAGGTCGGCGTCCGCGATCACGTCCAGATCGGCGACCGGGCCGTGCTGGGGGCCATGGCCGGAATCACCAACGACGTGCCGGACGATGCCTGTATGATCGGCATCCCCGCCACGGGGGAGCGGGAACAGAAGATCAAACAGGCGGCCCTGGCCAAGTTGCCCGAAATGCGCCGCGAGTTCAAGAAAATGAGAGCGGCCGTCAACAAACTGGTCGAACAAGCGGCCGAGAAGGATCCGCCGAAAGAGCAAGACGAGAAGGACAAAGGGTCCAACCAGCGCGCGGTGGCGTAACCCCCGCACGCAGTGCGGGGGCTTTTGTCACACAAGCTGCACGTAACGTCACACAGCGGAGTACTGAGTACTGAGTACCGAGTACTGAGTACTCGGTATTCATAACTCAGGATTCCGTACTCGTTACTCACCGTGTCCGCGTCTTCACAGAACTCGACTCCCTCGGTCAACACCCCGGCGGGCGGATCTCGCCGTGTCGGGCTGATCGCCGGTTGGGGGGATTTTCCGGTGGTCGTGGCCGAAGCGCTCCGCCGGCAGGGCTGCGCGGTCTATTGCCAGGGCGTGCTTGGGCTGGCCGATCCGCGGCTGGCCGAGGTGTGCGAGAATTTTCGCTTTCTGGGGATCGCCAAGTTCGGCAGTGCGATCCGTTATTTCAAACAGCACGGGATCACCGAAGCCACGATGGCGGGCAAGATTTTCAAGGCCAGGCTGTTCGACCGCGGGGGGTGGATTCGCCATCTGCCCGACCTGCGGACGATCCGAATGTTCGTTCCCCACTTCTTGACCCGGCGGAAGGACTGCAAGGACGACACGCTGCTAGGTGCGATCGTCGACGAGTTTGCATCCGAAGGGATCCATTTCGGCCCGGCGACCGACTACGCCCCGGAGTTGCTCGTCACCGAGGGGCGCCTGACGCGTCGCCGTCCTTCCGCGGCCCAGTGGAAGGACATCCGCTTCGGCTGGAAGATCGCCAAGGAGATGGGCCGGTTCGACATTGGCCAGAGCATTGCGGTGAAGAACCGGGCGGTGCTGGCCGTCGAAGCAATCGAGGGGACCGACGCCTGCATCCGCCGCGCGGGCGAGCTGTGCCGCTCGGGCGGCTTCACCGTCGTCAAAGTCGCGAAGCCGCAACAGGACATGCGGTTCGACGTTCCCACCATCGGTCCCGGTACCCTCGAAAGCATGGTCGAGGCCGGCGGCGGCGTCCTGGCCGTCGAGGCCGACCGTACGATTGTTCTCGACCAGCCGGAGTTGATCCGACGGGCCGACCGCCGGAAACTCGTGGTCGTGGCCATCGCCGACGCCGAGCGGCAGTCGCACGCCGAGCCGGCATCGGACGCGGCATAGACGCCCCCCTTCAATCACCCGGGTCATCTACGGCTTGTCGATCCGGATCGTCTGCTCCACCGGCGTGGCCGTCTTTACCAGCGGTTCGACGCCGCGTCCGAACTGATAGGCAACAACGCCGACCTTGATCGGAAAGGTTGCCCTCGCGGGCAGCTCGGTAATTTTCAGCTTGCCGCCGACGATCGTCGCCGGGCCGTAGGCGACGTAGTATTCCACCGGGAGTCCGGCGTCGCTGGCGGCCTCCAACGGCACCGGGGCGCTGTCCGCCTTGATGTTCCCGATGGCCGGGAAGGTGATGATTTGTTGCGTGCCTTTCGTCAGCCCTTTGAAACCTCGCGGCATCATGCCCACTTGCTCTGTGTAGCGGTACTCGGCGTCCCCTGTGCTGTACGCCAGGAAGGTCACTCGCGAGCTTTCGGTGGCGGGTGCCAGGTTGTCGTACTGTATTCGCAAGGTATTGGGCCCTGCCGCAACCATCGGTCCCGCGACGTGCCTGACGAGGATGGGCGCGTCCGAGTGTCCCGCCGGCTTGCCCGCGTTGACCCAGCGCGGTCCCCGGCCCTTGTGCTGCGAGGGATAGGCGTCGGCGTACACGGGGTGTACTCTCAAAGTCTGCCCGTCGCCCGTCCACGTGAGCCTGGTGAAGAAAAATCGGGCGCCGGCATCTACCCAATACGGGTCGCTCCACTTGATGAACTGGTCTTTCTTGCCGAAGCCGGCGTGGTAGGCAACGGTGGCATCGGCCATCTCCCGGTCGAAGTGCCACGCCGCCTTCGTTTTATCGCCCCGGTATTGCTCGTAGGGCGCCGGTTCGAATTGGCCCGCCGTTTTGATGGTCAGGTCGGTGAGCCAGCCGTTGCGATGGTCGATCTCCTTCAGCGCGACGGGTTTCTGCGCGTTACCGGGCGATGCGGGCGGAATGCGTGCCTGCGCCGCCTTGCGGATGAACATCGCCAGATAGGCGGCGTTGCGGTCGGACCACGCGAAGTGTCCCGCGCCCGGCTCGACCACGATGCTCCCCAAGTTGCGTTCGTGCCGTGTACGAAAGGCGGCAAGGGCATCGCGGCCTCCCTCCCAGGTTTCGCGGCCGGACTCGTCGCGCATCGTGCCGCCGAACTCGTCAAATTGCCCGAGCATCATCAGCGCCGGCACACCGGGCGGGACCGGCTCGGAGCCGCCGGGTACGCCGCCCCGGTACTGCACCAGGCCGAAGCAGCGGTCGCCCATCTCGATCGAACATGCCTTTGCCTGCGGGCCGCCGGCCGAGTGGCCGACGAACATCAACGGCGCCGCCGATAGTTCACGGTAGCCGGAGGCCTTCGCCAGATCGTCGAGCACCTTCTGCAAATCGGTCGCGCCCAGCCCGCACTTCAGAAAAACAACGGCCAACTGCTTATCGGCACACGCCCGCCGGATGCGCTCGTCCTTTGCGAGCTCCCGTTCCATGAGGGTCATACCGCCCAGGACCGCGCCCCGCACCCGTTCGGCCTCCGGGGGAATCCACAGGTAGGCCGATCGCTCGCCCTTGCTCGTGGCAACCGGAACGGCATACTGGAATACTGCCGCCGAGGTATACGCCGCGGAAAGCGCGAAGATCAGTAAGGAGGTGCAAGTGTACCGCATGTCCCCTCCTCGCCAGGGAATGGAGTGAAAGAAGCAAGGAACCGACGGAGGATGCCAAGAGTCAGTGCCGTTGACTTTCCGTTGGCGGTCCCACGCGGTGTAGCTGGCAACACGCTCGACGGCGCATACCCCAACGCCCGCGGACACGCCGAAATCGCCGATACGATTTGGAAAGGTCTGACCGGCAAGTGAATCATGTGAATTGGGGCTGGGGAAGTCTTGGCGGCAACTCAAAACGCCTTGCTACGGGCGGCGGCCGGCTAGTATATGAGGTGTAGTCATGACTTCGTTCTGGAGAGGCGATCGTATGCTTCAAGTACGAGGTTCTCGCCGGAAAACATGTCCAGTGTTTCATCCTTCCGCTTCTGGCCGGCAAACGTGTTGAGAATATACTCGGCGTCGTTGCGTTTGACGCCGTACAGCAGGAAGAACGCCGCGTCGAGTTCCGCCATCAGCTTCTCGCGTTCCTCGGCTTTCCATTTGTGGACGCCCGGCTTGAACTTTGCCGCCTCCGCCAGCGGCCGCATGTCGTCTGCCGTACACGTCAGCTTCAAAACGCGGTCGGAGATCCATCGCTCAAGCGTCTGCCTCTTGTTCCATGGACAATGATCCGCGTAGCGGTCGGGCGGGAACATCGGAAGCTGTTCGACGATGAAGAAATTCAACGTTACGCCTCCGATCTTCTGTCTTGCAACGTAGTCCAAAACATGAGAATTGAGATTTGCCAACAGGCACATGCGCAACCGTTCGGCGGCTTCCCCGATTATCAAGGGAAAGTGATTGGTGACCGCCGACCACGGAATAGCAGACGCGATCATGGTCCGCTGGTTTGTCGGGCTTGTGATGTCCTTAAAACCCAGGAACCCACGATCGTGCTGGCCGCCAAGCGAACCGACAACCTCGCGTTCATCAACCCACCACCGTGGTAACGCAACGAATTCGGGGTTCTGGTGCAGTACGAGCGTGGTTGTCTCTGTTTGCCCCTGCCGCATCCAGTTTTCGGCCTCGATCCGGATGCCTGCGGCGCGGTGGTCGTATGCCTGAACCATCTTGGCTTCGTACAGGGGGAGGAATGTCCGGTTGCGTTTCCGCCAGCGGTTCCCTTCGAGGCGGAAGCCCATCTCCGAAAGCTGCTCCGCCGTGTGAAACAGCTCAGCGTTGTTCGTCTGATGGAACATTGTGAAGAACTTGATGCCCCACGGGTTGCCGCCGCTTTTGCGCGTCCTGTCGATCAGCACGGGCACACGGCGGTAGATGGCCTTAGTCAGTTTCGCATCGCGCCGGGAGCGGAAGATCGGGCACGTCCGCGTGTTCGGGTTCAAAAGCGCCATGTCCTTCGCCGAAAGCGGAATATGGCGGTCCTTGTCTTTCAAGTCTTCCATGCTGTGTGAGAAGAACACGAAATCGGCGTTTGGATTCTTGTTCTGTATGCCACCAAACAAAAGGATGCTGAACTTGTAACGACCATCCACGTCGGGGAAGATGCGTTTCCTGTTCTCGAAGTCGTACAGAGCGACGAGTGATTGCGAGTTGGTCAGCTTGGCAAAGAATTCTTTCGTTGTTTTATCGCTTGCGATCCCCGAGGGCACCAACAACCCGACGCGGCCGGTCGGGGCCACGATCTTTCGGGCGAGTTCCGCGAAGAGGACGTAGGTGTTGATGTCGCCTTTGGCGGTCAGGGGGAAGTTGCCCGATTGCCGGACGTGGGCGAGCGTGTTTTCGGCGGCTTTCTTTGCGTCTTCGTACCGCTCGTAGAGTTCGGGATGCGACTGCCGGATCGCGTCGATCATCTGGCGGCGTTTCGCGGCGCTGACCGCTCCCGCGATCTTCGGCGCTGAAAACGCGAAGAACTCCCGCTCCTGGAGCTTCAGCCGTTCCCAGGGCGGGTTCCCGATGACGCAATCGAAGCCGGGGCTTTCCGCACGCGAAAACACATTGTCAAACGTCTTGTTCCAGTCCATTGCCTTCGGGTGGACGGCGGGGTCCGTGACGAGGCTGTTTCCCCAGACGATGTTGTGGGAGAGGTCGGCCAGCGTCTTGTTGCGCCGTGCCGAGCGAATCCACAGGGCAAGCTGTGTGATTTCCACGGCTTGCGGCGAGACATCGACCCCGTAGAGATTGTCGGTCAATATCCGATCAGGGACTTTGTCTTCAAGCTTATCCGCCGCTTTGGGATCGTGTACGAGCAACTGCTCGACGATCTTTTGATAATAGGTATCGAAGAGTTCATACGCCTGGATGAGGAATGCCCCGCTCCCGCAGGCCGCGTCGCAGACCTTCACCGAGCGGACGGCCTCGGCGCAGTCGGCCCAGAAATCGGCGAGTTTCTTGGACGGCTTGTCCGATTCGGCATCCTCCGGCTTAAGGCCGTGGGACTGGCGGACGTCGGCAAGTCGGCCGCGCAGGACCTCGCCGACGGTGTTTTCGACAATGAAATGCGTAAAATCGGGCGGAGTGTAATAGATTCCGAATCGCTTCCGCTCCGCCGATTTCCGCATCTTCGGCATCGTCCCGTTGGCGTTCTCGACGACGGGATAGAGCCCGCTGAGGCGGAGCTTTTCGAGTTCGGCAACCGATTTCTCGAACAGGTGGCCGAGCACGTCGACGTTCACCTCGTCGCGGAAGTCGTATCCACCGATTGTGCGGAAGAAGTTTGTCCAGTTGTCGTCGAGTTGCAGGTTGTCGACTTCGTCGTCGTGGGCGAAGAGTCCGCCGTCGTAGCCCGTCTGAATGTCGAGCAACTCCGGATGCCCGCCGTCAATTGCTTCGAACAGTGCGAGGAAGTTCTGCCAGCGCGGGTTTGTGACCTTGTAGAACGGCGGCAGGTTCTTGTACGCCTTGTCAATGCACTTTTCCGGGAGCAGGCCCCGGTCTTCACAGAACGCGACGAAGATGATCCGGTCGAGAATCTTCTGCGCGATGTGGATTGCCTGTTCGAGGGATTTGCCGTGCGTGCTACACAGGTGCTCGATCAGTTGGACGCGGTGGTCGCTGTATTTGTCGTAGAGTTCGTCGCCCACCTCGCGCTGGCGGTTTTCGGTCCTTTCAAGCAGTTCGAGTGCCCGAAGAGCCCATCCGGTGCGCGGGCGGACCAGACCGCCGCGCTCGAAGAGGCACCAAAATTGCCGGAATATCGCGGGGTCGCGGAGGTCCTGCAACCGGAACTCTTCGTAGGCAAGCGGTGTCTTCCTGCGGTGGTAGAGCCGGAAGGTAACGAAGTTGCTGACAATACCCCACGGGCAGCCAGGGAGTCCGTCGAGATAATCCCAGCACTGTTGAACGGGCGTCCGGCCGTTGAACTTATCCTTGTCAAGATTGACGTGAGCGCCTTTCAGTTCCATCACAACCGATGGCGATAGCGCCGCCCCCGGCCGGAAATTGCCCAGTGCCCCGTCCGCTTCCCCCACGCCCGGAATGCTGAAATGTTGCTCGCGCTCGTATTCCTCCGGGCTTTCCGTGGAGGACCGATACCCGAGCGCGTTGCCGAAGACTTCCTGGAGAAAATTTGCGTCGAGCGAAGTCTCTTTCTTCGCCAAGTGCCCCTGTTGCTCCAGATCGGCCCAGCGGATCAAGATTTTGTGGGCGTTGTCGCGCTCGGGCCCGCGATAGAGCAGCTTATCGGCTTCCTCCTTGAGGAACCGCGCGAGGATCAGCCGTGACCGTCTTCGCTTTTCGAGCGGCGTGAAGAGGTCGCGTTCTCTCGCGAGGTTGTTCTCAGGTTCCTTCCGTTTTCCCATTTCGGCGAATCTTCCAATTCTCCGTGCAGGAGGGCTTTCGAGTAGGGATGCACAGGATTGTAGGAGCAGCCAACCGGCTGTCAAGCACCCCCCTTAACGGGGACGTCAGAAGAAGTTGAGAGCGTAGAGTTGAGAGTTGAGAGCGGGGGAAGAGGGGAGGATTGCAGATTGCAAATTGGGCTGCCCCCCCAATCCCCAGCCCTCAACTCTCAACCCCCGCATTTTGGGGGGCGAATTTGTCTTTTTCCCAGTTTCCTGCAAAATACAGGCAGCGACAGGACAGGCTACCTATAGAGGAAACGAGAGATGGCTGCTGCCGACACGAAACACGATGGACAACTGCTCGCCGAATTCGTCGCCTCGCGCAACGAACAACCCTTCGAGGAGGTGGTTCGGCGCCATGGGACCATGGTGTTCAACGCGTGTTATCGCATCCTCGAAGACCGCGACGACGCCGAGGACGCCGCCCAGGCGGTGTTCCTGACGCTCAGCCACAAGGCGTCCGGGTTGACGGGCCGGAAATCGGTCGCCGGATGGTTGCACCACGTTGCGCGGAATGTTGCACGTAATGCGAAACGGGCCAACGAGTTGCGGCGACGCCGGGAGCGGGAGGCCGGTATCATGACACACGATCCATCCGCCATGACCGACAGGGCAAGGGCCGATCTGCGGGCGGAGATCGACGACGCCGTCGAATCGCTCCCCGCCAAGTATCGCCTGCCGGTCGTGCTGTTTCACCTGGAAGGACATTCGCTGGACGAGACGGCCGACCTGCTCGAATCGAACAGGGGGACGGTCGGCTCCCGGCTTGCCCGCGGACGCGAGATGCTCCGCGAGCGTCTCTTGCGTCGGGGCGTGGTGGTCCCCGTCGTCGGGCTTGTCGGCTGGCTGTCGCAGGAGGGCTGTGCGGCGGCCGCGCCCGTTGCGTTTGCCGAAACCACGGCGAAGGCGGCGGGCCTGATCGCGGCAGGGGAGGCCGCCGGAGGCCTCGTTTCGGCCCAGTCGGCCGCCCTGACCCAAGGGGCGCTCCACATGCTCTTCATGGCCAAGATGAAAGCGCTGGGGACCGTACTGGCCGCCTCGCTGGTTGCGATGATCGTCCTGGGCGGCATCACCTCGGCGGCGTTGTCTTCGGGTCCCTCCCCGCAGGCGAAGGCTGCGACGGAGGCCCTCCCGCCGGGTGAAGTTGTACCGGAACCCGCCGTGCCGGTTGGTGATACGCAGCCGGTCGATACAGAACCCGCGAATACGAAACCCGCCGGTAGTCCGGAGCCAGAACCGCCGCGGCGGGTCCTGGGCAAGATCGAGGCCGGGCAACCGACCTATCGCCACAGGCCCCACGAGGCCTGGCAGGACAAGGGGCGCGTGGTGGGACGCCTTCGGAATGCCCCGCCCTGCGAGATCGACGTGTTAGACCCGTCGGGCAACATCGTCAAGTCGGCGAGGGTCGAAAGCGGGTCGGACGCCTACGAACTCGAGTGGCTTGCGCCCGGCATCTACACGTTTCACGTCAGCGCGAAGGAATATCACCCTCTCATATTGGAAGGGCTTGAAGTCAGGGCGCGCCACGACCTTTTTATGGACCTGGAGTTTACTCCCGCCGGCGCCCGGTAGGGCCTACCCGGCATGAAGGCAAGGAGACCTTTCTATTCACTCGAACACCTCGAATCAGGAGAAGAACGATGTCAGACACGTTGGTCAAATCACGCTCGAAACGGGACGACGTTTGCCGCAAGGTGCTTGCCGCGTGGATCGTGGTGCTGCCGATTGCCGGCGGGTGGATCGGTGGTGCAGCGGCGCAAGGCGAAAATCCCCAAGCGAAGTCGAAACAGCCGGTGCCTTCCCCGGCGGTCCAGGCCGAGGTTGCCAAGAAGCTTGGCGAAATCTTCGACTTCGACGCGGCCAAGAAGCCGGAAC
This sequence comes from uncultured Planctomycetaceae bacterium, assembly GCA_964547995.1. Taxonomy (GTDB): domain Bacteria; phylum Planctomycetota; class Planctomycetia; order Pirellulales; family Thermoguttaceae; genus CAZJRB01. The sequence continues at coordinate 18,640 of CAZJRB010000007.1, forward strand.
AGCAGGTCGCGCTGGCAAAGGAACTGTTCGGTCTGAGCCGGGAGTCGGGTAACAATCCCAGCGAGCAATTCGTCCTGTTGCGTAAGGCGATGGAGCTGGCCTGCGACGGGGGGGACGCCGGCCTGATGATCCGGGCGATCAACGCCGTCGGGGACCGGTTCGACACGAACGCGATGGACGTCAAGGTCACGATGCTTCAGAAGTTCGCCCGGGACGCCAGGACGCCGGAAAAGATTGCCTCGCTGATGGAATGCTCGGATGGGGTGTTCGAGCAGGCCATGAATGCCCATCGTTACGATGCGGCGCGGGAACTGACCGAGGCGCTCTACGCGGCCGCCCAGCGGCCCGCCGGATCGAAGTATCGAAAACGGCTGGCGGAAGGGCGTACCGAATTGCGCAAGTTGCACCAGCAGTATCAGGAATACAAGAAGGCGGCGGCGGCCATCGAGGCCAACCCGGCCGACAAGGACGCCATTCTCGCCCTCGGGCGCTGGCGCTGTTTCGTCGAGAACGACTGGGAGCAGGGCCTGTTCCACCTGGTCGAGGGCAACGATGCGGAGTTGAAGGAGGCCGCGCAGCGGGAATTGAGCGCGGCGTCCGGGTCGGCGGTCGACATTGCCAAGGCCGGCGACGCCTGGTGGGACCTCGCCCAGAAGAAAAAAGACCGAGAGAAGACGGCGTTGATGCAACATGCGGGCAGTTGTTACGAGAAGGCGCGGGCGCAAGGCATTGGAGGACTGTCGAAAGTCAAGATCGAGAAGCGGCTGAAGGACCTGGAGGAGACGATGGCTGCTGCGAGGAAGGGCAAGCCGGGCGGCTCGCCGCCGGGGAGACCCTCGCTGGGATTCGCTTCGGCCGCCGGTGACAAGAAGACCGAGCCGCACCGGCCGGCGGCGGGCAAAATCGAGGCCGGGCGGCCAACGTACCGCCACAAGCCCCACGAGGCCTGGCGGGACAAGGGACGCGTAGTAGGACACCTTCGGAACGCCCCCGTGTGTGAAATCGATGCGTTGGATTCCTCGGGTCGCGTCGTCAAGTCGGTAAGGGTTCCCAGCGGGGCCACCGTCTACGAGCTTGAGTGGCTCAGGCCGGGCGTCTACACGATCCGTGTCAGCGCGAAAGGATACCAGCCTCTGATACGGAAAGGGGTCGAAGTCAAGGCTCGCCACGATCTGTTCATGGATTTGGCGTTTAGCACCGCCGGCCAGCCGCCCGGCTCGCACCATCCGGCCATCGCCAAGATCAAGGTCACGAAGCCGACGTATCGCCCGAAGGACCACGAGGCCTGGCGGACCAGGGGACGCATCGTCGGACGTCTCCGCAACTCCCCGGTGTGCGAGATCGACGTATTGAACTCGTCGGGTAAAATCGTCAAGTCGACGAGGGTCCATGCAGGGGCAGGCGCCTACGAACTCGAATGGCTTGCGCCCGGCGCCTATACATTACGTATCAGCGTGAAAGGATGCCGCCCTCTGGCGTTGCAGGGGCTCCAAGTCAAGGCGCGGCACGACTTGTTCGTGGACCTGGAGTTCATTCCCAAGGGGGAATGAGTGCTCTATTGTTGACAGTAAAAATTCTGCGGCTATACTCGGACTTGCCTTGCCCGGACGCGGGGCCGTTTCCCGATTTTCAAGAGTGGGTCAGTGGTGCGTCCGTGTGATCCACGTGTCCGAAAGGAAAGATCGATGTTGAACCGATCGAGACTTCGCGTGGGCGTGATGCTGGCCGGTGTGTTGGGGCTTGGGTCGCTGGTGATCGGATGTAACCGGGCGGCCGATAACGGCAAGCCCCGCGTTGCCCTGGTGATGAAGTCGCTGGCCAACGAGTTTTTTCTCACCATGACCAAGGGCGCCGAGGCGCATCAGCAGGAACATGCGGACGAGTACGCGCTGACCGCGAACGGGATCAAGGACGAGCGGGACTTGAACCAGCAGGTGAAGCTGGTCGAGCAGATGATCGCCGAGAACGTAGACGCGATCGTCATTGCCCCGGCCGATTCCAAGGCCCTGGTATCGGTCTGCAAGAGGGCGTTGGATAAAGGGATCGTCGTGGTGAACATCGACAACAAGCTCGATGCCGGAGTTCTTGCCGAGGAGGGCGTCGAGATTCCGTTTGTCGGGCCGGACAATCGACAGGGTGCGTGCATGGTCGGCGACTACCTGGCGAAGCAGCTCAAAGCGGGCGATCAGGTCGCCATTCTCGAGGGCATTCCGACGGCATTCAACGCCCAGCAGCGCCTGCTCGGTTTCAAAGACGCGATGAGCGCAGCCGGCATGGAGGTCGTCGACGTGCAGAGCGGCCAGTGGGAAATGGAAAAGGCCAATGTCGTGGCTGCGGCGATGGTCAACAATTACCCCGACCTGAAGGCGATCCTCTGTAGCAACGACAGCATGGCGCTGGGTGCCGAGGCGGCAGTAAAGGCCGCCGGAAAGCGCGGAGAGATCCTCATCGTCGGGTTCGACAACATTTCCGCCATTCAACAGATGTTGAAGGACGGGCACGTGCTGGCCACCGCCGATCAGCACGCCGATCAGCTTGCGGTCTACGGCATCGAGTTCGCCCTGAAAATCCTCGGCGGAGAGACACCGGCCGACCAGCAGACCTCGGTCGACCTGATCACCGCCGAGAAGCCGAGGTAGCCGATGGCGGAAGAACCAACGCCGATCGAAGGCACCCGCACGCACCGGGCCCTGGCCGTGATGGCCGACTACTTGGTCATGCTCGCTGTGCTGGCCGCGCTGGTGCTGGTCTTTTCGATTGCGAGCAAACGCTTCTTCAACATCTCCACGTTCTCCACGTTGGCCAACCAGATTCCCCACCTGACGGTCATCGCGGTGGGGATGACGTTCGTGCTGATCATCGCCGGCATCGACCTGTCGGTCGGTTCAGTGATGGCGCTCAGCGGGATGATGCTCGGTATCGCGGTGGTCGACTGGCAGTGGCCCGTCTGGTTGGCGGTTCCGTTGTGTCTGATCGTCGGCCTGGCGTGCGGGGTGCTCAACGGGGCGATCACCGTGCGCTGGGCCATCCCGTCCTTCATCGTCACGCTGGGGATGATGGAGGTCGCCCGGGGAAGCGCTTATCTGGTGACCGGTTCCCAGACGAAGCACATCGGCGCGAGGATCGAGTTCGTCGGATCGCCGTTGCCGTGCATCGACGTTTCCCCCGCGTTTTTCATGGCGATTTTCGTCGTGGTGCTCGGGCAACTGGTCCTCTCGCGGACCGCATTTGGGCGGCACGTGTTCGCCGTGGGAGGGAACCCGGAAGCCGCCCGGCTGTCGGGCATCCGATTGGGCCGGGTGAGAATGGCCGTGTTTGCCATCTCCGGGCTCCTTGCCGGGCTGGGCGCCTGGTTTTATACGGGACATTTGCCGACGGCGGACCCCAATGCCGGCATTTTCCTGGAATTGCGGGCGATCGCGGCGGTCGTGATCGGCGGCACCAGCCTGATGGGCGGACGCGGCTCCGTCATCCATACGTTTTTCGGCGTGCTGATTATCGCCGTCCTGGACTCGGGGCTCGCTTCGGTTGGCGCTCAGGAACCGGTCAAGCGGGTGGTCATCGGCTCGGTCATCATCCTCGCAGTCATCGCCGACACGTACCGGCACCGGCTTCCCGGCCGGCAATGAACCACGGCAAGACTGCCCCGTCCGCCGAAGTAGCAGGCACACTCCGTGTGCCGTCCGCGACGTTGTCAAAAAACGCACGCCTTGGGGCCGCATCGGACGTCACTTCACCAGCTTCCAGCCGTCGGTGCGGTCTTCCAGGCCGGTTCGTGCCGCCAGAACATCCTTCTCGTATTGTCTGACTTTGTCGAGCCATGCCGGGCCGGCGGGAACGCCGCTCTCGAGGCAGTAGTAATCCCACACCGCACCCAGCGGGAGAGTCTTGGCCTCCTCGAGCATTGCCAACCGGGCCGTGAAATCGCCGTTCGTTTCCATTTCTCGAAGTCCTTCGATCGGTTCGAGCATCGCCGCAAGCAGGGCCTTGATCATACACCGGGTGCCGATCACCCAGGCGGCCACCCGGTTGATGCTCGCGTCGAAGAAGTCGAGCCCGATGTGTACGCGGCCGAGGTAGTCGCCGCGGACGAGTTCCCGGGCGATCGCCAGCAACTCGTCGGTGAGCGTCACGACGTGATCGCTGTCCCATCGGACGCCGCGGCTGACGTGCAGCAGGATTTCGTCAAGGAACGTGAGCACCGACGAAATCTTGTCGGAAATCACTTCCGTGGGATGATAATGTCCCGCATCGAGGCAGAGCAGTTTCCCGTTGGCCACCGCGTAGCCCAGGTAGAACTCGTGGGAGCCAACGACGTAGCTTTCCGAGCCGATCCCGAAGAGCTTGCTCTCGACGGAATCGACGTTATGGCTCGGATCGATTTTCTCGCGGAAGACGGCGTCGAGCGATTCCCGGAGGCGCTCCCGCGGTCCCTTGCGATCGACCGGCGTGTCCTTGTAACCGTCGGGGATCCATACGTTGGTCACGCACGGCGTGCCGAGCGCTTTGCCGAAGGCCCCGCCGATCTTGCGGCACGCGATGCCGTGCTCAATCCAAAACCGCCGTATCCCGGCGTCGGGATGCGCCAGCGTGAACCCGCCGTCGGCCTTGGGATGGGAGAAGAACGTGGGATTGAAGTCCAATCCCATGCGATGTTCCTTCGCCCAGTCGATCCAGTTTTGGAAGTGCGATGCGTCGAGTTCATTGCGGTCGACCTTCTGCCCGCCCGTTTCTGCGTAGCAGGCGTGGAGGTTTAGGCGGTGGGAACCGGGGATAAGCGACAGGGCCGTGTCGAGATCGGCCCGCAACTCGTCCGGCGTTCGTGCCTTTCCGGGATAGTTGCCCGTGACGGCCAGTCCGCCACCCAGCTCTTCGCCCACGTTCTCAAACCCCCCCACGTCGTCGCCCTGCCAGCAGTGGAGCGAAATGGGAATCTCCGCAAGCTGCCGCAAGGACGTTTCGGTATCGACACCAAGTTCGGCATATTGTTCTTTTGCCAGGGCGTATTTCTGTTCGACGCGGGTCAAGTCGGGCATGATGTCGAGGCCGTTTTATGGGGTAAGGGGTAACAGTATCGACTTTTGTTCCGCAAAGTGAATCCCGCCGGCTTGTCCGGCGGGATTTGCTGATTCGTTTTTATTGCAGAAAGTTGGGTGCCATGCCCACGCTTGAGTGGGCATGTCGTGAACCCCGCAAGAAACCGCTACATGCCCACGCAAGCGTGGGCATGGCACCCGAAGATCCAACTTTCCGCAACAGGTACTAATTCTAACGGGGTGTCAATAAATCACCAGCCGCGCGGATTTCGGCGCGACCGGCTCGATGCGTATCACATTGGCACCGTGCTTGAGGCACTTGGTGACATTCAACCGGAACGGCCCGCCGATCATCCCGCCGGCGGCGCGGCCGTTGACGGTCACGGAGGCGGCCGCCTCCGGCTCGGGGGCGTCCATCTCAAGGTAGACTCGCGATTTCGACAGGTCGACGCCGGATGGAATCTCGCACTTGCCGACAAACGGGTCGGCCGTGATCGGGCTGCGGATCATGTTTCCCTTGCTCCGGACGGCGAGCTGTCCCCACGGGGTCGAACCGAACCGTGCCAGCTCGCGGGCGGCGGGCCAGTCGCCGTCGTCGAACCCGGCCGCGTTCCAGCCGGTCTGCTTCCGATTGGATGCCTTCCAGGTCTTGTCGATCGTCGCGACCAGCGGCTTGCCTTCGTCGAATTGGACCAGCAGCCGGCCGATCAGCCCGGCCGGCCCCGGCTTGTCGGTTGTGTTGATCGCCTCGATGGCGAGTTGGTTCGTTCCGGCATGGAGTTTCCCCGTCAAGTCGATGTTCTTCGGTTGGCGCCAGTTTTCCTCGGCACCGCTGCTGCGGCCGGACTGCTTGCCGTCGATGAAGAGGACGAAGTCGTTGTCGGCGGTGATCAGCAACCGGGCCTGTTTGATCTTCCGGTCTTTGGGAATCACGAGCTGCTTGCGGAAGTAACGGGTGCCCGGCGGGGCGCTCTGCCGCGGGTCGCCCTCGGGGAACCAGACCCACGGGCAATTGCCGAAGGAGAGTTCCTTGAGGGTTTCAGGAGTCTTGGGGACGGCTTCGCTCGGTGAGGCTTCAACGCGCGTGACGGGGATGGGTTTGCCTGCCGGTTTCGTGGCGGCGGTGATCCTCGCCAGGCGGGCAATCTTCTTCGGCTGGAAGACCAGCAGCACGCTCTCCAGCGGTTCCAGCGTCAGCCGGACGTCCACGGTGCCGGCGGCGACCCGCTCAAACGGTACGGAGGTGATCTCACCATGCATGGCGTCCCAGCATTCCGGCTCGCCGACCGCCCGGACGCGGAACGTGAACTTCCGGGCGTTGCCTTCATGGTTCTGGTTGCAGACGAGGAAGACGTCGCGGCCGTCCTTCACGCGGTGCAGGACGTGGAGCCAGTGGTTCGTTTCGCCTTCGAGCACTTCGAGCGTCGGATGGATGCCGGCATCCTTGGTGAGCACTTGTTGGAGTTGCTCGGGCGTGGGCTTTTCGGGCAGGAAGTAACTCCGGCCGCCGCCGGTGCTGGTCTTGCAGACGGCCAGGCCGGGCTCGGCATCGCCCCAGATCGTTTTGCGGAGCGCGGCAACGTCCTTCGACGTGCGGCCGAGCGTTGCCGACTTGCTCGGCAGGAAGCCGTAGCCGACGACCACGCCGCCGGCATCGAGAAACTTCTTGGCCTTTTCGAGCGTGGCGACGGGAATTGCCTCGACCGGCGGCACGATCAACACCTTGTAGCGTTCCTCGTAGAGCTGGATTTCCTTGCCGGCGAGTTTCGCGTCCTGCTCGAACACGTCGTACGGCATCCAGTCGCAGTCGAACAGGGCGTCCTGCAAGGCCGAAGTCATCGCTTCCGGCGTAACGACCCGGCCGACGTACTTCGAGTCGCCGCAGAACAGGAAGGCGACGGGGCAAACGTGCCGCCCGCCGGTCAGCATCAGGCTGAGCCGGTTCGTGTAATCGGCCCAGACACGATACAGCGGCCAGCGGGGCTCGTGCCCGTCGTTGTAGAAATACGGCGGGTAGTCGCGGTCGTGCGGCGCCTTGGGATTGAACGAGTGGGTAATCATGAAGTTGACGCCGCGGACCTGGTGCTGGTCCACGAGCCACTTCATCTGCGGGTAGGTGAGCACCTGGTTGTAGCCGCCGTAGATTTCGCACATGGCCAGATCGTCGGCCTTGTTGTAGACGTGCGAGATGGAGCTGGTCAGCTTCGGCATCTGGTAGAGCGAGCGGCGCTGGCCGGGGTAGAGTTGCCGGCAGACGAGGTCCATGCCGCCCATCGAGCAATACTTCTGCATCTGGAAGAGATTGCCCGCCCCGAGGCCGTGGTCCAGGTAGAGCCCGTTGTGTTCCATGAAATGGCCGATCGAGGCGGTGTTTCGTTCCTCGCACCATCGGGTCATGCCGCCGTACATGGTGCGTCCCCAGGCCTCGAAGAACGCATCGAGGTAAGCGTATCGGCCCGCGACCTGGTCGTCGCCGGCGAGTTGGAACTTGTAGGCGACCAGGGCCTTCTTCCAGTCGACTTTGCGTTCGTTGAAGATTGCCCGCAGCTCGGTGCCCCAGTCGCCCTGGGTCTCCGGCTCGTCGTAGAAGTATCCGACGATCGTCTTGCCGTGGTCGTCCTTGAACCGGTCGTAGTGCGGCTGGTAGACGGTTTTGATGAACCAGTCGACGCAATCCCGGCTGGCGCCGTCGACGATGAAGTGCCCACCCTGCCGGGCCTTGGGGGCCATGGCCCAGGTGAACTTCATTACTTGCCACTTGCCCTGGGGTGCTTTCCAGGTGAGCTTTCCCTCGCGGATGAAAGGCGACAGGTCGACGAGGGTTGCGCCGTCGACGCCGCCGGGCGTTTCGCGGCCTGCAACGGCTGCGACGAAGTGCTTCCCGCCGCAGTCGCCCGCTTCGAACGTGGAAGGCCCTTCAACCGCGGTCGCCTCGGCCGCGAGCCGTTTCGCCCGGTACTCCGGCGGCACCTTGCCCCCGAGGGTCTGGCTGGGCCACCACCGCTCGTCGAAGATCCACATCTTCAAGTTGAGTCGCTTGGCCGCCTGGAGGCAGATATCGAGATCGTCATACCACCGGGGCCCGAGCCAGTCGCTGTGGGGCCGCGATTCGGCACAAAAACAGCCGTTTCCGCCCTCGGCGACCTTTTCGAGGTACATCTGCAGCCGCTCTTTGGTCTCGTTGGCGTCGCCGTGGAGCCAGAACAAGGGCCCGGTCAGCCGCCTCGCCTCCATGGGCATTTCGCGGAACTGCCTCTCCAAATCATCGCCCCGCGCTTCGTTTGCAGAATCTGCCGATCCCACGGCGACGAAAACTAAGGCCAGTCCCAGGATGATTCGCTTCGTTTTCATTTCGGTATCCTTTACTGCGGAAGGTGAGATTCAAAGCTTCGTTTTTGCGGTTTCGATTGCCAGAATCCGCACCGGGCCGAACAGGCCGGAGTGGAGCGGCTTGTGGCGGCCCTTGTCAAACTTCTTGACGTTGGTTTTGGTCAGCCGTTTTTCGCGCGGCAATTTGCTGTCGCCGATCAGGCGGTTCGGCCAGAGGTTGGTGATCCGGATCTCGAGTTTATTGTTACCCGGCTTGACCGCGCCGGTGATATCGGCGTGAAACGGCGGCTTCCACAGCACGCCAAGTTCCTTGCCGTTGAGCTTGACTTCCGCAAGGTTCTTCAGTTTGCCAAGGTCAAGCAGGAGCGTTTTCCCGTGCAGGTCCTGCCGCAGGTCGAACGTTTTGTGATACGTGGCCGTGCCGGAGAAATACTTGATGCCGTCGTTGGAGTGCTCGTTCCACGGGGTAAGCTTCTCGAAGGTCGCTTCGGCCGGTGCGCCCCGGCCGGGAGGGAATGTGAGCTTCCACCGACCGGTGATGACCTGCGGCGCCGGCAACTCCTTGACGTCGACAACGGCGGATTTGCCGCCGGCCGTCTTCCCCGGCTTGCGAAAGACCACGAAGACCGAACCGCGGGGAGTCAATCGCAGTGGAAGCGTAAGGCGGCCGTCTTTCTCCTCGTACACGACCTCTGGACGGACTTCGCCTGTGTCGGGCATCCACAGCTCGGGGGCCTTCCCACTGACGCGGAACGTGCAAACGGCGTCCTCAAAACGATTGTTGCGATTGGCGACGAAGTAGATCTCCGTGCCGTCGACGCGGCGGTGAATGTATTCAAGGTTCGCATCTGTCCGGGCGGCCGTGAATGCGAAGTCGGGCTTGATTCCATCGGCCGCGAGTATCTCCTGGAGTGTCTTACCCCAGATGATTCTTCCTTTGCCGAGGCGATGTTCCTTGACCGCCGCCGCGTCGCAGTCGCCCCAGACCTTGTCAGCCAGCTCCTTCACTACCGCGTCGCACTTGGGATAGTTCGTCAATCCCGGTGCCCGCAGCGGCTTCGGTCCTACGACCGTGGCGCCCGCGTCAACTAACTCGGCAATTCTTTGGAGCAGCGCCGGGCTCATGGTCCGGTTTTCCGGCAGGACGAGCAGGCGGTAGCTCATCCCGTCGGGCAGCACGATCCGGCCGTCGCGGACCGACATGCGCTGAAGGATGACCTCGGCATTGCAGAGGTCGTAGTCGTATCCGGGCGGCAACGTCGGGCTCACGCGCCCCTTGTCGCCGGCGAATTTCGGCACGTCTTCACCGTAGAAGTAACAGGCCTCGGCAACGAAGCGTCCCTTCTGCAAGAGGAACTGGCATCGCGCGAGGTACGCCAGCCAGGCGTGGATCTGCGGCCACCAGGTGATGTTCCGGTCAAAATGCGTTCCGGCGGCTTCCCACTGGCAGCCGGGCAGGATGTCGAGCCGGGGCTGGTGAACGTAGAAGCAGAGCATCGCGCGGTTCACGCCGCAGCAGAAGGCGTGGTCGCCGATGTCCTTGAGCATGAAGGGGTCCTTCTCCCAGTTGGGCCCCATCGTGGTGAAGGCCTCGGCCTGGACGAGCGGTTTGCCGTAGATGTGTGCCGCTGAGGCCGCCTGCTTGATCGACCAATCGGACCAGAGGATCCGCCCGGCGGGTTCGGTTTTGCGCGCCCAGAACTCGCCCATCGGGATGTCGCTTTTCCCGAGGATCTTCAAGGCGTCGATACACGCGGGAACCGGCGTACACGGCCCGCCCGACTCGGGGTGGATGCCCAGACCGTGGCGGCGGGAGAGCCGGCTCAACCGGCCAAAATAGTTGTCCGCGATGCAGTCGCTCCGCGTCTGGCGGAAATCCCAGAGAAAACGCTCGGAGACCTCGGGGCCGTCGACGATCTTGCCGGCCAGCGCAGGCAAATAGGGCAAGGGGTCGTAGCCGCGCCGCCGCTTGAACTCCTCGCAAATGCCGGGGCTCCAATTGGGATCGCCGCGGAGTTCCCAACTGTCGATGTGGGTGTACTTCAGCGTCTTTCCCGCCAGCGGCTTCACATCGGCGATCAGCTTTTCTCCCGTCGCGGCGAAGTGTACGTCCATCGCCTCGGTGCTGTACGGGTCGATCTCGTAGCCCTGCGAGCCGGGGCTGGTACACTTGGTTTTCGCGCCGATCAGGGTGTGGCCCAGCCGCAGGACGGTCCAATTGCCTTCCGGCGCCTGCCACGCGAGCCGTCCGCTTGGATCCACCTTGGTGGACAGATCCACAACCGAGCCGCTCTCGCAGCTTACTTTCGCAATCACGGGTTTTTGTCCCTTTTTCAACAGTGCGATTTCGGCGATCTGCACGTTCCACGATTCCTCACCCCGGAACGGATGGGACGAGTTGAGTTTCAGCCGGAAGAACCGGGCGGGGGCTGCGTCGAAGGTCACGGTTTTGGGCTTGTTGCTCTCGACAGTGAACCGGCAGACGGTTTTGAAGTTCTTGCCATCGGCGGAGGACTGCAATTCGCACTCTTTGGGACCGCAGTCCGAATACGGGACCAGGTGGAGCGATGCGGCGTCAAAGGGCTTGGAGTACCGGAAGTTGAAGAACTCGGGCCGCCCGGGGACGGGTCCCTGTCCCGGTTTGTCGCTGTTGGAGATCCAGCGAGTTTTCGGGTCGCCGTCGGCCGCGAGCGCGGGTGGATACTTCGGATACGACGAGCCGGCGGTCAGTAAGGGTTTTGGCCCCTCGTCGCCGACCGTCTTGAATGCCAAGGTGGCAACGTCTCGATAGTAACCCCCGACAGTCGGCGGTTGAGGAAGAAGCCGGGAAACCTCGGCCGGTCCCTGCACGCGGATCTCCGACCACGTGAGTTTCTGCGCGGCGTGCTCGGGCTTCACCCACGTGCCGCCGGCGTTCCAGCCGCTGCACAAGTTGATGCTGACCTGGATGCCGACCCGGTCGGCCTCGGCAACGGCGAACTGGAACAGTTCCCGCCACTCGGGGCTCATGAAGACCGGGCCGTCCGGGGCTTCGGGCCCGCCGATCCCGGCGTCGAAGACCAGCACGCCGGCGATCCCCTGCCGCTTCATTTCCTCCAGGTCGCGGGTTATGCCGTCGCGGCTGGCGTTGCTGTCCAGCCACCACCAGTACGCCCAGGGTTTCGCCTCGTCCGGCGGGCGGCGAAAACCGTCCTCCAATCCCGGCTCGGCGCACAACCCGACGCTTGAGCCTGCGGTCAACAGCATCGCAACAAACACCGCTCGGCAAACGTGATTCGCCCTGGTCATTTCCAGCCCTTCTTTCGGCTCAGTCGTAGAACCCGTACTCGTACGCGGCGTCGTGCATGGCAACGATGTTCTCCGGCGGGACGCCGGCCTGGATGTTGTGGACGTTGTTGAAGACGTACCCACCCCCGGGTTTGAAGGCCTCGATGTTCGCCCGGACGTTCTCGCGGACTTTTTCCGGCGCGGCGAACGGCAGGACGTGCTGCGCGTCGCACCCGCCGCCCCAGAACACGAGCTTCTCGCCGAACTGTGTCTTCAGTTGGTGCGGGTCCATGTTTGCTGCGCTGATCTGCACCGGATTGATGATGTCGATTCCGTTGTCAATCAATTCAGGTAGCAGGGCAGCACATGAACCGCACGTATGATACCAGATTTTCGCGCCGGTCAACGATTTGACGTGCCGGACCAGCCTTTTCTGTCGTGGCTTGACCACCGCCCGGTAGAAATCGCCCGAAAACAGCGGCCCGTGTTGCCCGGCCAGGTCGTCGCCGATCATCACCACGTCGACCAGGTCGCCGACCTCGGCCATGAAGCGGGTATAGTAGCCCAGCCAGAAGTCCATCGTGCGGTCGAGCAAGGCCGCGCAGAACTCGGGTTGCTCGATCGTGTCGATGAACCAGCGTTCCAGGCCGCGCATGTACCAGCAGATCTCGTAGACGACGCCGCCGATCCCGGTGCTGATCGCGTACGGCGTCTGCCGGCGCATCCGCTGCGCCTGTTCCCGCAGCCCGGTAAACCGCGTCGGGTCGTCGCCTTTGGGGAAGGGATAATCGTCGAGGTCCGCAATCGACGCATCGGCCAGCGGGTGGTGCGAGATGTCCATGAAGAGCATCTGGTCGTCCGGCATGGACCAGACGACGCCGAACTCGTCCTTCAGGTCGTGCCAGAGCCGGCCGTCGCGTTCGTTCTGCTCAATGCCGCCGGTGAAGCTATCGGGGCCGTGGGCAACAAGATAGCGGATATCGACGTGAAACCGCTGGAGCACCTCTTCGCACGGCGCGGCAAGCTGTTGCACCGGGTCGAGAATGGCGACCTCATCCTGAACGTCGAGGTATTCGAGCAGCATCTCGTAGGCCCGGCGATGAATCCCCGTCTGAAAGCCCCCCAGATCGATTGGCACACGATCGGGAATCTGATGATCGAGTGCTCGAAGCACGCGTTCACGGGATGTCATGGTTTCTTTGTGCAACATGATACTTCGCAAAATCGCTTCGCGGCGGAGGACTGAAGCCGTTTTCCATTGAAGAAGAACTCAGTCCGATCCGGTGGGGCGGTCGCGCCGAGAACATGCCGTAGCACGAAGAGCCGCAGTTGCCGGGCGCCTCATTTCAGGGCGTGATCCGACGGCCGCACCCCTTTCCTGTATTTGCCGAAACCGAACGGCAGGGGCTCGTACTTGCCGACCACCTCGACGTTCGCTTTGGGTGGAATCTTGTCTTCGAGCCCCACGCACCAATAAGCGGCGTTCACCAGGAGGCGTCGCAGGCCCTCGCTCTCCAGATCCGTGGCGGCGCCCATCGTCGTGGTGAACACCCGGCCGATCCGGCCGCCGGCCCCGCGGTAGGTCTTGGTCCAGGCCATCGACATCATGGGGTCGTTCTTCCGCCCCGCAACCGGCTTATCGGTCGGTTTCATCCCTTCGAGGACCTGGCCCAGCAACAGCACCTTGCTGTCGCCGGGCAAGGGGTTTCGCACGGTGTAAACGTCGGTCGGGCCCCAGATGTCCTCGCAGCCCCGGACGATAGGATCGTTTTCCGCGTCTGGGGTGAGCACCCCGCGGGTGCTCTCGCGGCCGTGGCGACCATGGTGACTCATCCACGTCTGTCCGAGGATTTGTTGGCCGAATCCGCCCTTCCACGTTCGACTGTTACAACTGAACCGTTCGTAAGTCTTGCTCTTCAGCCGGAATGCAACGACCGCCGCCCGCATTCCAATGACCGGCTTGCCGGCGTCGATATATTCGGCGACGTAACGCATCTGCTCGTCGGGCAGGTCGCGGAACCGCGTGGCGATGATCATCAGGTCGGCCGACCGCAGGGCTTCCAGCCCGGGAATGTTGCGGGTGTTGTCGGGGTTGATCGTGCCGGTCTCGGGATCGACGGCAAACAACACCGTACACTTGAAGCCGTGGTGTTTGGCGAGGATCTTGCCCAGTTGGGGAAACGCTTCTTCCGAGCGGTATTCCTCGTCGCCGGAAACCAGAACGACGTGTTTCCCCTTGCCGGGACCGTCGAAGCCGTCGTAGACCACCCAGGGGTCTGCCGCAGCGTCCTTATCCTTATTCTTCCGGTTAGGCAAGGCCCCCGACTTCTGCTCGGCAGCGTGGCCGGAAGCCGCGAGAACCGTTGCTGCGAGCAAGAAAGACACCGTCAACACAATATCGAGTCTGCTCTTCGTCATGCGACGCCTCCTCGTACCAAGTCGATAGGAATCATTGCTTCCACGATCGGCCCCAACAACACCATTAAGATCATGACCGGCGTCGCCGGGCAAGTCAAGCACTCGCAGGGTGGGCTGTGCCACCAAGATAATTGAGCGTATCCGGGAATTCAAGGCGGAGATCGCTATAGCGGAACGGCCTCCGTGCCGTTCCGCTCGCCGCACGGTCTATCGGCGGAACGCCACAGAGGGCGGAACGCCGCAGAGGGCGTTCCCTACAGGCTCGAATTCCCCAGGCCGTTTGAGAACGATAGCACGCGGTCGGGTAATCCGCCAAATCCCGGCCCCCCCCAAAAAAACGTGGTAATCCCCCCAGGCGAGACTCGCCCGCAGGCTCAGCACCGTTGTTTTCCGGAGTGGACAGTCGACAGTTTGGGGGCGACCGAAGAATAACTTCCCGATTTGGATTGAAAGTAGCAGGCACACGAAGTGTGCCTGCTATTTTTCTTGAATCCGGAAAGTTATTTATCGGCCGCCCCTTGGAACACCGGTCCGTAGTCGACTAGTCCCGTCGCTCGAATTGGCAATCGTCGAGCAGCACCGACGCACCTTGCTCGAGGAAATTGACTGCCACGAGCAGCCGTGTCTTGCCCTCTCGGCGGATTACGACGCCTTCCAGCCCTTTGAAAATACCCGACCGGACGGCCACCCGCATGCCCGGCTGTAGCCGTGCTTCCGGCGTGATCGGCGCTTTGGTTTCAATGAGGTGGCGGACTTGACGAAGATCTTGGGTCAGGCTTCCCGGCTGCGGGACGGACATCCAGCGTGAAACGCACCCCGTTTCCTGGGCAATGCGCCGGTCGTCGCTGGTCCCATACAGGAAGACGTAGTTGCCGAAAAGCGGCAGGTACGCCGTGCGGATCCGGCCCGAACCCAATCGAGACCGTTTGGCGATCAACGGTGAATAGAAAGGGACGCCGAGCGAGAGCAATTGGCGCATCAGCTTCTTTTCCCGGCGCGACATACAGTATAGCAGCCACCAGGTCATATCGCCCTGTTGGCCCAAATCCTCCCGGTCGAGGAGATCTTCCGGATACAAGTCGGGTTGGTAGGTCAGGGTCGGCATAGGTGCGGTTCTCCGAATTGTCGTTCACCGGCAATGGGGACCGGTGAATGTCCGTTTAGCAGAATTGTCCGGTTGATTTCTCGCAGGAGCCCGCGATACTCCCGGCTGGCGGGTTGCAGATGGACACACATTCTGGCCTGATCGTGCGCCTCTTCGGCCCTGTCCTGGTGTTTGAGCAACACGGCCAACTGGTATCGCCAATCCGCGTGCTCTGAACGAAGCTCGACGGCCCGCGACAGCAGGGAAACCGCCCGGGAATAATCCTCTTCCAGAATGAGTGCCTGGCTTCGCAGATAGCTTTCCTCGTCTTCGGCGAGGCCCCGGTCATCGAGCAGGGCCTGCACGCGTCTGGCGATCATTGCGCGCACTTCGTCGTTTTCCTTGCCTTGGTAGTGTTTGCGGGCGACCTCGAGCAACAGGGCCGGCGATTCGGGGAGAACCGTTTCGACGAGTTGCTCCGCGTCCAGCCGCTTGCCGGCCATCCGCACAACATCGCCCAGGTACCGGGGGCAAAGATCGAGACTCTCTCGCCAACTACCCCACGCTTTCTCGAATCGTCCGGCCTGGAAGTCGAGCAGTCCGCACCGGAAGAGCATGTCCGTGTTACCCGAGGCCAGACGTCGTGCCCGTTCCACGTGAATCCGGTCGGCCGAGGGGTCGGCAACCAGGAAGCACAACTCGGCAATTCCCGCGTGGACGTCGGGAAGCAGGGGCGACGCTTGCCGGGCGAGAACCAGGCGCCGAAGCGCCTCCCGGAGATTTTCCCGAACGAGAGCGTCGTTCCGAAGCCTTTCGAGCTGCCCCGTCCGGTTATGGCGGGCAAGATGGTGGGCGCGACCGTGCAACCCGATCTGGGAAGTCGACTGCCAGAGAACGGCGTCGCTCACCCCGGACGGAGTTTGCTTGCGTCGTTCTTCGAAGGCGCCGATCCGGTACGCGTGGATCCACAGCCCGGCCAGGCGATATTCCGCTTCCAAGTCACTACCCCATGCGTCCGCCGCATGTTGCAAATGCCGGATTTTTTGTAGCAGTTCGGAGCGGGTGACCTTGCTGGGGGCCTTCGTCAAGCGCGCATTGCGAAGCGCGACTTCGACGTTCGCGGCCTTGCGCAACTGGGATGCACCCACAATACAGCCGATCAGCAACACCACTGCCAGCAGACTCGTCTGCGAACACGCTGGCGACAGGGCGAGGTATCGCGTTGTCAAGCCCCGTCGGGCCAACTGCGCCGCACGGCCGGTCATCGCCCCGCAGATCAAGGCGAACAGTGCGACGTTCGCCGGTATGTGCAGGCCGAAGTCGAAGAATGCCTGGACTGCCTGAGCCGTCAGGGCGAACGCGCCGCCGACCGCAAACGCAACGGACCTCGCGTCGTTGTCGTCGTGCAGGATTTGCCACGCCGCCCAGGCCACCAGAAAGATCATGGTCAACACCAGGGCGAGCGCCACGATCCCCCCCTCGACAAGCCACTCCAGGTATTCGTTTTCCGCGTGGCAGTACCACAACTCGTCGAAGCGTGTCTGATAGAGGCGGTACACGTGGCGATAGGTACCCAATCCGCTGCCGGCCCGCCAAAAGTCGGGCACGGCCTTGGCGCCGTCGCACCAATTGGGAATCCGGGTTTGGGAAAGGACGTTTCGATCCAGCAGTGTGGCGAAACGGCCCTGCATCGCGCCGCTCATGCCGGCCCAGCCGACCAGGGACAATCCACCGGCGAGCACCACGGCGCCGAACAGCCACCATGCCTTCTGCCTGCCGCGCCAGGCCATCAGAGTCGAGACTAAGACAACGGCCGCCAACATCGCCAGGCCCGCGCCGCGAGACAACGATGCCAGAATGCCCGCCGCGATGCAACCGGCAGCGGCCATGCCGAGGATTCGGGGTCCGTTCAGGCCGGCCACGAACGGAAGCAGATGGCGCCACGGCCGTTGCAGGAAACGCCCTCTGTGGAGAATCTCTTCGGGACGCTGCACCGACCGGCTGCGCCGGCGGCTGTGGAACGCCCAGACCGTCATCGCCACCGCGCACGCCAGGCAAAGATTCAAGAACCCGCCGGCGTTGTTGCGGTTGACAAAGGGACCAAACGGGATCCCGTCGCGCAGAGGGACCGACCAGTACAGTTGTCCGTTCCAAGTCAGCTTCTGGACGATCCCGAACAACGCAAGAGCGGAGCCGTTTACGACTACCAGGAGGCAAAGCAGCATCTGGGCTGCCGGACTCTTGAATAACAGCGAGCCGAGGAGGAAAACGGCTACGGCCGAGACCAACAGCAGCAAGTCTCGCCGCGTGGAGGCCGGATCGAGGCTGATCGGAAACCGCTCCGGCGTCGCAGGAGCTTGCACGGTTTCCGCCAAAGGGGTTCCCGAGGGATGACGGGGGGGGAGCAGCTCCCGGCGGAGTTCTGTCGCTTTGGGCGAGAGGAGCGTCTGGGCCCCTTCTCCCAAGGGAACCAACTGGAGGCACCCCAAGCCGATGGCCAACAACAAAGGGATCATTGCGAGAGGCAGCGCGCCGGCGGTGCTGCCGGAAGAGAGCCGCGGCGCGAGCCAGCAAGCGAAAGCCAGCACAACGCCCACAACCAGCCAGAACTGCACCCGTGATTCCACGCCCCCAAACAACCATGGCGTGACGAGGACAACGGCGATCAGAATGTACCGCGCAAGTATGTTGAACGGCGAGTCGCCATCCCCGGCCGGGAGCGCTGAGAGACTGCCCCCTCGGCGTGAGGATGACTCGTACATCGATTGGCAAGCAATACCGTCTGTAGCACTATGGGGTTCCATCCAGGCGACCGGCTTGTTCACCCCGGTAGGATTAAGGGATACCTATCGAGCATCGGCGTGATTAGCCGGACAGCTTGACTCAGGCCTTACGGTGTCGCCGGGCTGGCCTCACCCGTAATGCCGGTAAGACCCGCAAGACCTGCAAGACCCAAAAGGGCAGCTCCGCCTCTCCCTCCACCCGTTCCCTGGCAGACCGCGGGGCATGCGAGCATCGCCGTCGTCACCTTGCGTTCGCCAAGCAGGTCGTTTAGGAGGTCGATCGTGGAACGCGGAACGAGCGTCATGTGGAGCCATAAGCGTTGTTCCGCAACGTCGTCGTGGGCAAGAACGCGTACCGAAAACGCGGTGTATCCGTCGTCTCCGGCGGCGATTACCCAGTAGACCCCCGGCTCCAAATCGACGATCTGGAAGGCGCCCTCGTCATTGCTGTGCGTGGAGGCTGCAATGACGGAATCCCGCACCAGGCAGACCTTCACCTGCTGTGCCGGGACGAATTCCCCCGAAACAAGGAATCGGCTGACCCGGCCTGTCAGGTTTCCGTCAAAGCGCAGGTAGACGGTGTGCTGACGGTTGCCGTGTCCGGTTCGCATCGCCACCCCCGAGGCAGCATTGTCGATTGCCCAGGGACCGAGGGCATCTTCACCGGAAGCGGCTGCCTGCGGTGTCCCTTGCGGTGTCGGCAGCACCTCGGTCTTCTGCCCGAACGCAGGGCTCGAAAGCACGGTGGCCGCGGCAAAGAACAGATTTACAAAGACGGATTTCAGGCTCATTCCAACCCCCCATTAGACCCCACCGGGGACCAACACACGATGGCGGCAGCGGAGGTATTCCGCGCATACTATGTGATTTTATAGCATACCCCAGAATTCTCAGCCAATTCGGAGAAAGCCTCGGTATTCTCCGTTCCGGCGCACGACGCTTCCTGTTTTGCGAATTCTTACGGATCTATCGGTTGATGAAGTAGTTGAACTGCAGCATGCTGAGCGTGGCATTCATCAGGAACTCGGCCGGCGTATATTCCAGCGTTACAAGGTCGTTGGGCTGAATCAGAATGCGCTCGCGAGGGTTCTTCATCAAGCGGGGGACTCGGGCCCTGATGGTGAATTGCCGTCCGTTAGTCACCCGGACGATTTCCACACGTGTCGGTGGGATAATGGGCCCGATGGAATTGTGGCCAAAGATACCGCCCGAACCGCCGGGCGGGGCATTGATCGAGCCGCCGGCCAGGGCAATGGCGCCGAGCACGTCCAGATCGTAGTCGCGCGGAATCCGGTGCTGACCGCCTTTCAAAAGACCGCCCGTGTAAAAGACCTCCGCGTCCCGCGATTTGACGAACACCACGTCACCGTTGTGCAAGATGACATCTTCTTCGGTCAGACCCGGCGGCAACGTGCCCCCGTAGGTGCGCAGGGGAATTCTCACGACGTTTTCGTAGGAATCGAGCGAGAACCCGTCCTTGTTTTCCAGCATCCCGCGTGCCGCCTGAAGCGTCTGCGCGTCTAGGATGCCGCTCTCGGCGGAAGCGGGAGCAGGCAGCACGTGCCCTTCTTTGGGGCCGGACGGAGATGCCGCGGCGTCGGGGGGTTGCAGTTGGCGGAAGAGGTCTTCGGGGGTGCCGGAATGAGCACCGGAATCAGGGGTGCGGAGGCGCCGTAGAACCAGCACGGCGTTCTCGGCGTCAAGACCCGGCAAACCACCGCTCTCGGCCAGTGCGTGCAGCACGTCGTTTTCGTATGCCGGCAACTCAACAGCGTGACACGTCCCTCGCTGCGTAACGCCAAGAAACGCGTTTTTTTGATTGACTCCGACGGTGGTAGTGTCCTCGCGAACGACCATGACCTGATAGGTTCGACGTTTCATAAGGGTCACGATAATTCGCAGGCGGTCCGGCTGGAGGATTTTCCAATCCACCGTGTAGGTCTTGCGGATGAGCTGTTCGGCTTGTTCCAGCGACAAGCCGGACACCTGGACCGGCGGCACCATCGGCAGGGGAAGCGTCCCATCCTGGCGAACGGGAACCGGGTAGCCAAGTGCGGGCGGTATTTTCGCATCCTCGTAGAAGTGGACGGGAGGGGGGATTTCCTTGGTTCCCAAGACCTCTTCGATGTAAATCCCGACGATATCCCCAGGCCCTAAGAGGTATACCTCGGGCGCACGCTGTTCCAGTCGTGTGAAGTCGATTGGTTCCAGGCTGCTGCGAGGCGCGTCACAGATGTTCGGGCGAACGCACTGTGCGGGTATCGAGCACCCAAAGACGGCAGGTATAGCAAGCAGCCCCAGTAGAACGAACGTTCGCTGGGTCCGCGGCAGGAAACTCATTCCGCCTTCCTCCTAAAATAATCCCGCTCTTTGGGTACTCGTACTCGGGTCGGCCTTGGCAGGCCGACTTACAAAATCAATGGAACTGCGGCACTAGTACCCCATTGCATTTGATTTTGTACGTTGGCCCTCCGAGGCCGACGCGGTTTGTCGACGGCTTCGGAGAGCCATCGTACTGACAGTTTCAAGTGACATGGGGTACTAGCCGCAGACGGGTAGCCCTTCTGCGGGGGCCGCCATGGCAAAAGTCGGTTGCTGAAGAGGTTTTCAGCCGGAAAAGAAAAGGTGTTAGGACAAGAAATTGGGGGGAGTTCGCCACATTCGAAATAAGGCTGGCGGATGCTACACGAAGGCGGAATTTGGGGAAAGGCCGAATTCGTAGATATCTCACACAATTCCCGCAGAATCTCCCGTCCACACCCATTGCTTGCAGAGAATACGGTTGCTACATGGAATGGGCTTAGCCACGCTACTTTGGGGGGGTGACGTGTATGGATTTCGCCGGTTGTCGCTTCTGTTGCGATAGCAAGCTTTCCCTTTCCTATTTTCCGCCTCTTTCCCTCTCTTGCACAGGACGATTGAAAGTCGAAATATGTCTAGCGACGAAAACCGCTATTTCAGGAAGACGAATAAACACTGTGACCAACCACAGTGCAGCGAGTCACAAAAGGGGCAAATCGTGAATGAAACCAGACGCAGAGATGCTATTGGTAGGGGCCGTACGAGGGGTTCAAGAGGGGCATTTTGTACCCCAAGGGAACGGAGTGTGCGCGGCTCGTCAAGGGGCATGACAGCCCAACCAGAATGAGGGTCTCATCTTCCTCTGTTCGACGTGCAAGGGAATTGCAGAAATACGGCTGGGGGCTACGGCGCCGCGGCGGAAACGCGTGATGCACGTGATTACCCGGCTGAATGTTGTTGGCCCGTCATGTCGCTTGGCTTACCGCCGGTATCGGAAGGTCGTTTCCGGACCTGACACACCCGGGGTACGTTTTGTCATTATTGGACCGGCCACTTGCGGCCTCAGCTTGAGCGGCGCGTCTGGGAAGGGCCCCTGACAATCTTGGCAGCGATGGCCAACGCACACAGCGTAATTTCCGCGGCGGCCGGCGGGGTCCCGGATCTGTTTGGACCGGCCGTTCCATTTCACAAAGCAAGAGAAGAGCAGCTATGCGAGTATTGATCACAGGCGGCGCTGGTTTCATCGGCTCGCATTTGTGTGATGCGTACGTTGAACGCGGCGACGAAGTCTTCGTTCTCGACGATCTCTCCACGGGCAGCATCGAGAATATCGCCCACTTGAAACGCCACCCCCGCTTTCATTACGAGATCGAGAGCGTACACCGTCAACCGGTGGTCGCGGAACTGGTCGATATGTGCGACGTTGTTTTTCACCTGGCTGCCGCCGTCGGCGTTCGTCTGATTGTGGAGAGCCCGGTGCGCACGATCGAGAACAACGTACACGGCACGGAAGTTGTGCTGCGTCAGGCCGCCAAGAAAAAGAAGAAGGTCCTCGTGGCCTCGACCTCCGAGGTCTACGGATTGTCGCAACAGACCCCGTTCCGGGAAGACGGCAGTCTCGTCCTGGGCGCCACAACAAACGGCCGCTGGAGCTATGCCTGCTCCAAGGCCATCGACGAATTTCTCGCACTGGCCTACTACCGGGAAAAACGCCAGCCCACCGTCGTCGTAAGGCTATTCAACACCGTGGGCCCCCGCCAGACCGGCCGCTATGGAATGGTGATCCCCACATTTGTGAAGCAGGCGCTGAACGACCGGGCAATCACCGTATTTGGAGACGGCACCCAGTCCCGGTGCTTCGGGTTCGTCAAGGACGTGGTGGAGGCATTAATCGCACTGATGGAGCATCCCGGTGCAGTGGGACAGGTGTTCAATATCGGGTCCCGGGAGGAGGTTACCATCGGCGAACTTGCCGAAACGGTCAAGATGATGACATGCTCCCGGTCCGAAATCGTGAGGGTGCCTTACGACGAGGCCTACGAGGAGGGATTTGAAGACATGCCGCGCCGGGTTCCGGACCTTACGAAAGTCCGCGAATTGACCGGTTTCGAGCCGAAGACGTCCCTGAAACAAATTCTGGAAAGCGTAATTGATTTTGAGCGCAACCGCGCGGCAAGGCTCACCAGACGTCCTGCCGGCGTCCCTTTGCCGGCCATCGCCGGTTGCCTGACGCCTGGGGCACTCTCGCCGGCAACGTTTGTAGGCGTTTAAGTTCGTCGTATGTTTAACTTGCCTTTCAGCATGTCCGATGTTCTGGTCGTGGCGTTGGGGTTTGCGCTGGCGGTGATTCTAACGCCGCTTGTCGGCTCGGCGGCGCGCCGGCTGAACATTATTGCCCGGCCAAGAGCCGACCGGTGGCACAAGCGGCCGACGGCCCTTCTCGGCGGCGTAGCCGTTTTTCTGGCTTTTACAACCGTAGCGATCGTCTTTGGGCCGCGATCCTGGCAGAGTTTTTGCGTATTGGCCGGAAGCTCGTTTCTGTTCGCTGTCGGCCTGGTGGACGATCTACGGCAGATGAAACCCTATCAGAAACTGATCGCGCAGGTTCTGGCCGCCACATTGATACTCGCGTGCGGACTCCGGCTACCGTGGACGGGCTGGCTGCCGTTGGACATGGCCGTCACCGTATTGTGGCTTGTGGGCATCACCAACGCCATCAACCTGCTGGACAACATGGACGGTCTGGCTGCCGGAATAGCCGCTATTGCCGCGGTTTTCTTGGCCATCATCCATGCGGGCAACGGCCAACTGAACGAGGCCGTGATGCTTGTAGCGTTTGCCGCCGTCCTGATCGGGTTTCTGATTTACAACTCCGGCCCGGCGTTGATCTTCATGGGGGATTGCGGTGCATTGTTTATCGGCTTCTTCTTGGCCAGTTCGGCGTTGACGGCCGTGACGGGAGGACGGTCCCGGACACTGCTGCCCATCTTGGCCGTGCCGGTTCTGATCCTTCTGCTGCCCATCTTCGACACCACCCTGGTCACGATTTTACGCAAGCTGACCGGGCGGGCCGCGTCCCAAGGCGGCAGCGATCATACTTCGCACCGGCTGGTAGCCTTGGGAATCTCCGAACGTCGCGCCGTGTGGCTGCTTTACGGGCTCTCCACGCTGTCAGGTCTGTTGGCTCTGCTGGTGCGTGAACTCCCTATCCACATCAGCGTCGCCGTCATCGCGGCGTTCACGGTTGTCCTTGTGTTATTAGGGACGTACCTGGCAAGAGTGAACGTCCACAAGGAAGGCGCAATCCGGGCGACAAGCGTGCCGCGACCAATGGAACCAACCAGGCGCCGGCGGGCACACATCTACGGCACGGGAGTCGTCAACAGACCCCCGGTGCGGAAAGTCCATCGATGACGATTCCGACGACGACCGACTGCCCGGACCTGAACGGCCTTTTCGGCACGGCTGTGGCAGAGCCCTATACGGACATTTCGGACCCGACTCCGCACCCATTGCCGAAGGAGCCGTTGGTCACGATCCGGCCGTCGCGGACTCGGGTTCCGCTCAACCTGCGCGATCTTTGGGCGTACCGCGAGCTGCTTTACTTCCTCGTCTGGCGTGATGTGAAGGTTCGCTACAAGCAGACGTTCCTCGGCGTGGCCTGGGCGGTGATCCAGCCTTTGTTCACGATGCTCGTCTTCACCTTGTTTTTTGGCAAGTTGGCCGGCATGCCGTCGGAGGGAATTCCGTACCCCATTTTTGCCTATGCCGGATTGCTGCCCTGGACGTTTTTCGCAAACGCGATCAGCAGCAGCGGCAACAGCATCGTGGGGAGCCAGAACTTGATTACCAAGGTTTACTTCCCGCGCATGATCATCCCCGGCGCGGCGGTGGCAGCGGGCCTGGTTGATTTCGCTATTGCATTTGTGCTCTTGATTGGGCTGATGGTTTGGTACCAGGTGATGCCAACTTGGAGTATTTTGATGCTTCCGGTGCTGACGTTCCTGACGTGCCTGCTGGCCACGGGGGTGGGCATGTGGATGTCGGCCCTGAACGTCAAGTACCGCGACGTCTGCTACGCGCTGCCCTTCATGATGCAACTCTGGATGTTCCTCTCGCCGATTATCTACCCGCCGACGATTGTGCCCGGGCGTTGGCGGTGGGCGTTGGCGTTGAACCCCCTAACGGGGATCATCGACGGCTATCGTGCGGCCCTGTTCGGCCGCTCTTTCGACTGGACTGCCCTCACAATATCGGCCCTCGTGACGCTCGCTTTCCTCACCTATGCCGCTTACTATTTCCGCCGGATGGAAAAGACATTCGCCGACATCATCTAATGAAACCCATCATTCGCGTTGAGAATCTGGGCAAGCAATACCGCATCGGCGAGCGCGAGACCGCCTATGCCACACTGCGTGAGACCCTAACGCGGGCTGCCAAGGCGCCGCTGAACCGCATCCGCAAGGTCTGGCAAAGCGGGATAGAAGGGCTCCGCCGCTCGAACGGCCGGGGTTCCCGAGACGGGCACCGCGCCAACCGCTTCTGGGCCCTGAAAGAAGTCAACTTCGAGGTCCCGCCAGGCGAGGTGCTCGGCATCATCGGTCGCAACGGTGCGGGGAAGTCCACGCTATTGAAGATCCTCTCGCGGATCACGGAGCCGACTGCCGGGCAAGCGGATCTCTACGGTCGCGTGGGCAGTCTTCTGGAGGTCGGCACGGGTTTTCACTACGAACTGACCGGACGCGAGAACACCTTTCTCAATGGCGCGATCCTCGGCATGGGGCGCCGTGAGATCGAGCGGAAGTTCGACGAGATCGTCGATTTCGCCGGCATTTCCGAGTTTATCGACACGCCGGTAAAGCGGTACTCGAGTGGAATGTATGTGCGGCTGGCTTTCGCGGTTGCCGCGCATCTGGACACGGAAATCCTTCTGGTCGACGAAGTCCTGGCCGTAGGAGACGCCGCGTTTCAAAGAAGGTGTTTCGCGAAAATGCAGCAAGTGCGGTCCGGCGGACGTACGATCGTGTTCGTCAGTCATAACATGTCCGCCGTTCGCCGGATCTGCACCGTTGGAATGCTCCTTGACAGGGGCGTAATCCGGGCCTGGGGCGATATCAATGCGGTGGCCGATGAGTATCTGGCCTCCACAACGTCGGAAGACGGCCGGATGTCCCGTGCAGAAACAGCGAGCTTCGTTGTCCACCAAGCGACGATATGCTCCCCTGGCGCAGATGTCATCAAGCCCTTCGGCCCGGTTGAAGTGCGCGTCGACGCAACGGCAAAGACGGACATTCGGACCCCCGGTCTATACCTAGGGTTCCTTACTTTAGAAGGGTTACGGATCGCCGGCCTGGATCTACGGGATTTCTGTTCTCCGCCGCTGCTGCGTGCGGGCCGGACAGCGCAGTTGGGCTTCTTGATTGAATCTTTGCCGTTGTTACCCGGAACGTATCACTGTGAGTTGTATTTGAAGGACCCGGCGTCGCAAAAAGCCGAGCAAGTGCCGCAGTTGCTTCAGTTCGAGGTTGCCGAAACTCCGGTCTACGGGGGGCGGAAACTCAACTACTGGTTCGGATCGGTCGGCTTGAAAGCGGCGCCCGTTTACTCCATTGGTTCCCCGTCCGTTCAAATGAAAACGTAGCCGAGGCCGGGTGAGCGTGTAGAGTATGATCGCGGAAACGCTGCAAATCCGTCAACAAGGCAAGAGCTTTCATGTCGTTCCCGATGCCAACCGAGAGTTTTGGGAAAAAGTCTCACGAGGTGACTGGGAGGCAGAGACCTATGCCATCCTGGAGCGGTTCATCGGCCGCGGGAAATCGTACATTGACATCGGCTCGTGGATCGGCCCGACACTCCTCTATGGCTGTCAGCTTGCCGGACGCGCTTATGGTATTGAGCCTGATCCCATCGCGTACGCTGAGCTTGCGCGGAACGTGGCTTCCAACAAGCCGTTTACGGACAACATTTCGCTGTTCAATATGTGCATTAGCCCACAATCAGGCAAAGTGCCTCTCGGTAACCGCAGCGAAGGCGGCGACTCCACGTCCAGCCTGCTCTTCGGCCATGCGGAAGTAAACTGGACCGTTGACGGGCTGAGGTTTGACGACTTCATTCAACAGAACGGCATCGACGACTGTTCATTCATCAAGATGGACATCGAGGGAGGGGAATACAGTGTACTACCCACTATGCGGGCATACCTCAAGAAGCACCGGCCCACGCTGTATCTTTCCCTTCACCCGCACTGCCTCGGAGGCCTTCAGCGAGGTGGGCTTGGAGCCCGGCTCTACCGAGCGGCGGCGGCCTACATCAAGACACTAAGTATTATTCGCTGCCTGCGTTTCTATAGACACTTGTATGACAGGCGCGGAAATGAACTCACGCCTTTGAAGCTGCTCCGGGGTTGCCGCCGCAGCGCCTTCTTATCAGTAGTTGCAACAGATTTGGAGTGGCATGCGGACGGTTCCGAAGGGGTGCAATAGACCGATGGCACGGTACTAATTGCCATGACAATGACGACAGACAATGCCAACTTCGTTACCGTGGTGATCCCGTCGCGCGATCGCCCCCGGTTGCTGAACGAATGCCTGGAGCATCTTGCGCGTGACGGGTTGGCGAGCAGACTGCAAGTAATCGTTGCCGACGACTCGTCCGATGGTTCTCTGGAAATCAGTGTGCCTCCCGAGTTGCACAGTGTGCGGATTGTGCGTAGCGGTGGTCGCGGAAATGCGGCTGCCCGCAACGCCGGATGGCAAGCGGCAACAGCCGAAACGATACTGTTTCTCGACGATGACATCCGCCCGAGGCCCGGTGCGATTCAAAGGCTGGCAGGTGCTTTGCGGGCTGGAAAAGCCGACTGGGTATCGGCGCACGTAATTCTGGGCTGTGAGAGGACCCCTGCCGTTTCAGTCTTGACCCCCGGTTTTGGCCAGGGAATGGTCCAAAACGAGGAGCACTACGCCTTGTCAGCGGGTTGTCTCATGACGCGGCGCGAGTGCCTTGAGGAAATCGTTGGGTTCTGTGAAGAGCACGAGAGGTTCGTCGACCTGGAACTGAGCATTCGTGCGGCAAGCCGCGGTCACCGCTTGTGGTTCATCGCAAATGCCGTTGCCGTCGACCTGGATCCAAAGGTGACCGGTACTACAATTGCCAATCGCATCATGACGTCGTACCAGTGCATGCCAAGAATCCTCGTAAAGCATCTTACCCGCATTGATAGAGCACGGGCCAACCACCTATTGCAGATGCTACGATGTGCGCACCCGTTTTGCTGGCAGAATGGGTCACGTTCGGCGTTGCGGCAACTCCTGAAGTGTTTGCTGTCCCTTCCTGGAGTGTACGCGATTCTTCACATTACCGCTCTGGCTGCAGAATGGTGCGGTACTCGCTGGTACGCGCGACTTGGGCGTGTCTTCTTTGCTGTGAGTTTGTATAAGGGGTTTGGGCGGGGACTTGCCGAGCTATCGCGGGAGCAACAGCAAACGTTGAGGAAATGGTTGTGCGATGAATATCATATGCTTCCGCGACCTCGCCAACCGGCAGGCCGCGGAGAACTGCTCTTGCCGCGCGAACCCGAACTTCGTAAGTCGAATATCGTCCCTCGTCCATAGCGAAGGACTTATCCACTTTCTCTCAGTTCCTGTCAATGTTAATGTTGCGCATTTATTGCGAGGAGCCGTACAGAGCCATGTCCCGAACCGTCAACGATCCTAAACTGCTCTATCTCGATCTGCTGAAGAAGAGCCTTACCCGCTACCTCGCGGGCGAAATCTATCGGCCTTTTAGTCGCAGAGCGCTGCGCTGGTTGCTGGAGGTCGGTCCCGTGGGCAAACTGCTGCAGTCAAGAGGAATCGCCGTCATGCGGCGATGTCCTTTCGACGCGAAGGCCAGGGAGGAGGGGAGAGATTGGCCGAGTGAGGCCGAAACCATGATCGGACTCCAACGCCTTGACAACCTTCAGGAGTGCATTGTCACCGTTGTTGACGATGGCGTGCCCGGTGATCTCATCGAAACAGGTGTATGGAGGGGCGGCGCGTCGATCTTCATGCGAGCCGTTCTCAAGGTTTACGGAGACACCAGCCGACTCGTCTGGCTGGCGGATTCCTTCCGGGGACTGCCCAAACCGAATGCCAAGGCCTATCCGGCCGATTCCGGGGATTGCCACTGGCAATACGGCGAATTAGCCGTGTCGCTGGACACGGTAAAGTCGCACTTCCAGCGCTACGGACTACTCGATGACCAAGTCCGGTTTCTGATCGGATGGTTCTCAGAAACGCTTCCAGATGCCCCTATGGAACGGCTTGCACTGATCCGGCTGGACGGCGACATGTACGAATCGACTATGGACGGCCTGAGTGCTCTATATCCAAAGCTCTCGGTCGGAGGATACCTGATCGTGGATGACTACGGTGCTATACCCGCATGTCGGCAGGCAGTCCACGACTATCGAGAGCAACACGGTATCAATGAACCTATTGAAACGATTGACTGGACGGGGATCTTTTGGCGGCGCGCGGGAGCATAGCTCGACCAGGGAGCACGTCCCGAGGGTATAACGAGAAAGGACGATACAGAACATGAGTTCAATAATCCGTGCGTGGATTGCAGATGTGACGCGTCGTCGTCGCCTTACATGGTATGCCTCTGCGCTGAAGCGGAGGTGTCTCCGGCAACGTTCGCTGGATGAGGTCGTCCAAATCACGATGGAGTCAACCTACTTCCGTCCAATCCAGAAGAAGAATGAGATCCTGCAACTGCTAGATCGCATCCAGGGCATCAACCCCCGACGGCTTTGCGAGATCGGGGCTGCAGGCGGGGGAACGCTCTCATTGTTGACGCACGTCGCAAATCCGAATGCCGAGTTGTTCTCCATCGACATCGGCTACTCGCCCGAGTGGATGGCGGCAATTGAGTCCTTCGCACGGGAAGATCAGACGGTCAACTGCTGTGCGCTAGACTCGCACGATCCGCAGACTGTGGAAACACTTCGACAAATGCTCCAAGGCACGCAATTGGATGTGCTATTCATTGATGGTGATCACTCTCTCGATGGAGTCCGACAGGACTTCCTCACGTTCGCGCCGCTTGTGCGAAAGGACGGCATAATCGCGTTCCACGACATCGTGTCGGACTACAGTACCCGCTTTGGCATCGAGACAGGACAATACACTGGTGACGTTCCGCAGTTCTGGGCGCGACTGAGGACCTTCTACCCGTCTACTGAAGAACTCATTGAGGATGTAGGGCAAGACGGGTACGGGATTGGGGTCATGGAGTGGCCCGGAAAGTTTCACGACACAAACGTTTTGCGAACCCCGACTACAGGGTTATTTCCTGAAGGCATTACCCATTGGGGATCGGTTGCCGTCACGCGTGGACCAATAAAAGGACGTTTCGACTCATCTCACAACGATCATGCGCAATAGATCACAACCAGAGCTTTCTATACTGCTCGTAAACTGGAACGGCATTGACCTTCTTGAGAGTTGTCTTCGAAGTATCGCAGACTCTCCTCCAAACGTTGCGTACAACGTTATCGTTGTCGATAATGCGTCGTCAGACGGCAGTGTCCGGTGGCTGCAATCGGGTACTGCTGATCGGCTTCTTGGCAATGCGGGTCTGCAAGTCATCCAAAACGACGTTAACGTTGGGTTCGGCAAGGCCAACAACCAAGCTATGGCGCTCAGTAGCGCGCCCATGTTCCTGCTGCTTAACACTGACACTGAGGTAAGGCCAGGAGCCATCGACAGATTGGTCGCGACACTCACGTCGGATCGGCGTATCGGTGCTTGCGGCCCGCGCCTTGTCAACCTGGACGGTTCGCTCCAGACAAGTGTCTGGCCCAATCCGCCAACGCCCTGGTGGATTCTGGCAGACGGCCTCAGGGTTTACAAATTGCTTCCGCGACGCATCCGGGGTGAACTGCTTCTCGGGTCTCACTGGGACCATGCGCGGCGCCGTGAAGTAGACATGATTTCCTGCGCTGCCATTTTGGTGAGGCGCACAGTTGTCGAGCAAGTCGGTGGTTTCGACGAGATTTTCCACATGTATCATGAAGACGTCGACTGGTGCCTACGCATGGTACGGGCCGGGTGGCGGATCGTTTTTGAGCCCGAAGCGGTAGTCATGCACTCGTGGGGGCAAAGCTCGCGGAAGCGTTGGACGGATTTGGAAAAGCTGGAACAAATCCTTCGAAACGGACACTTGTTTTGCAGGAAACACTTGAGCCGGTGTCACCGGCTGTTGCTGGACGCTGCAACAAGTATCGTGTGCGTTGCCGAGTGGTGCTGGCGAAAGATGCACGGGAAGCCGGTCCACGATGTCGAGACCATTTTGAGGCTGACACTCACAGAGGTTTGGCATGAATTTGCGAAAGTGCGGTAGCAAAACTGGCTGGAATACCAAGGCATAGTATGCTTTCATAGTCCGAATTGAATGGGAGAACATGTCGCAGCTAGGGGAATCCGCTGATTAGCAGCTTTGCAACTCGGTTTGGAGTCGAGCTGTTCCGCTGGTTGCTTCGGAACAGAGTGCGAGACAGCACACGTCTGCCCCAAGTCATTTTCTCGGCAGGGGCACACACGCCATGATTTCACATCTATACCATTGGCAATACCTTGGCCGGCAGTGGCTGGCAGCACAGCGCCATCGGCTGGCTCACGGCAACGTGCCCGCGACTGCCGCAACGATTACTCAAGATCCTCGTCGGGTTTTAGTCGTGATTGCCGGATTGATCGGCGATTCGGTCATGTGTACGCCGGTCATCATGGAAGCGAGGCGGCTGTGGCCCGATGCCCATATCACGTTGCTTGGGCAAGAGCACAATTGCCAATTATTGTCTGCATGCCCACTCATTGATGAGTACCGCGTGGCTGCGGCCCTGCCATTCACAACCCGCAACCGCAAGGAGATTCGCCGGCTGAGAAAGTGGTTGCAGGCCGGGCAGTTCGAGGTTGCCATTATTTGCCTGGGCGACCAGTTTGCCCCCCTGCTGGCCGATGCCGGCATCGCGTTACGGGTGGGGGGCCGAGGGAGCATTTTGGAACCCTGTTTAACACACACGTACGAAACCGGCAGTCCTCGGACGTGGGGACCGGGCGAACGCCTGGGCGCGTTGCGCGTGCTTGGGTGCGAGGTGGAGGAAGTGGCGCCCCGGCTCTGGGTATCCGACGCCGCGCAGGATCAAAGTTACCGACGGTTTCGGGAGTTGGGACTGCCTGAGGAGGCATCCTACGTCCTTGTCCATCCCTTTGGCAGTTCGCGACATCAATGGTGGCCGGTCGAGCGTGTCGTTCATCTTGCAGAACTCTTGTACTACCGGTACCAGTGGAAAACAGTCATTGTTGGTGGCACCGAGACCAGGGGCCAGGTTCGGAATCACACGTCGGAAAACGTGATCGATGCGACTGGGGCGCTTACCATTGGGGAGCTGCTCGGCGCCGTCGAAGGCGCGGAAATGGTGATTACCACGGATAGCGGCCCTTTCCACATCGCAGGCGCTTTGGGGCGTCCGCTGGTCGGATTGTTCCGGGCTCGCCGGCCGGAACACGCATCCCGATACCCGGGTACACGTGTCATATTCGGTCGCCATCCCCGGTGTGGGAATCACTGTTTCTGGAACCGCTGCGAATCCACCCCTTGCCGGCAAATGACTGCGATCGGCGTTACCGAGGTCATCGACGCAGTTCGTTCCGTTCGCCGGGTTGCCCTCCTAAAGCCGCGACCGTTGGTCGCGCCGAACACTGGTGGCAACGGTTTTGGGCAAGGCTTGGCGCGACCAACGGTCGCGGCTTTCTGGGCAAATGGCGAAGTGATTTCCAAGCGGCCCCCCGGCGCGGCGACCGACCGGGAAATGTCGCCGGGGCACGCTTGCATCACGGACTGGGATGCTCTGTTGTCCCTTCGCGAGCAGTGGCGGCACGAGAGGAGAATCGTGGTCTGGACGAATGGATGTTTCGATCTGTTGCACGTTGGGCACGTGCGGAGTCTGCAAGCCGCCAGGCGGCTGGGCGATCTGCTCGTCGTGGGCCTCAACGGCAACCGGTCGGTCCGCCGGCTCAAAGGCCCGGGAAAGCCCATCATCCCGCAACAAGAGCGCGCTGAGGTATTGGTTGCCCTCGACTGCGTCGACCATGTTGTTATTTTCGATGAACTCACTCCCGAGGTGTCCCTTTCGCGTCTGAAGCCGGACATCCACTGCAAGGGCGAGGATTACGCTCCACCCAACGGCAAGCCGATTCCAGAAACGAAGGTCGTGGAGTCCTACGGAGGCCGAATCGTCTTTCTGCCTCTCTACTCGTCCTCGTCGACAACAGGCATCGTTTGTCGAATCCGGAGCCAAGTGAGCGCCGGCACGTGAACGGCATGACTGCGCAGATTCCCCGAAAGATTCGAGTGCTGCACTTTGCGGGCATTATCAACCGCCATGACTTCATCGATTCCGTTCTGTCGCGGCTTGACCGGTCCAGATTTGAGGTCTCGGCGATCACCTCAATCCCTCCGAGAAGAACCGGCGTTTACTCTTCAAACACAACCTATCCCAACCGTGTGCTGGGTTTTCCCTTTTGCCGGAGCACGTTTCTGAGAACGGTAACGGCACTGGTTCGTGAAGTGCGGGAGTTCCGGCCCCATATTCTTCAGTCGCATCACTATACGGAAACACTCGCAGCAGCCATGGTCGTTCGCCGTTGCGGCATTCCCGGTTTCGTGATTGGTCACCACTATTCCGACCACATTTACGTTCTTGCGAAAGGGCTCAAGCGACAAGTCTACCTTGCAGGTGAGGCGTTCTGCAATCGTACGGCAAATCGTGTCGTCGTGCCGGCTGCGGACGTGGCAGAGCTGCTCACGGCGAGGCAGGGAGTCCCGGCAACAAAAGTGGCGGTGATCCCGTACGGTTTTGACTTCGGCGGGGTCCCGATACCGTCGCCCGAGGCGGTTGGCCGAATTCGGACGAAACACGACTTGCACGGCAAATTTGTAATCGTGACTTCCTGCAGGCTGAATCGTGAAAAAGGGCTGGACTATCTTCTTCGCGCGATCCCCAAGGTCAAGTCGCATCGTTCCGCTATTCGTGTGATGATGTTGGGCGACGGCCCCTACGCGAGTCGTCTACGGCATCTGAGCCGCGAGTTGGGCGTCGAGAATGCGGTCGAGTTTGTCGGCTGGCAAAACGATGCCATGGACTGGATCGCAGCCGCCGATGTCGTAGTTCAGCCTTCCCTCAGCGAGTCCTTCTGCCAGGTCTTGCTGGAGGCTGCGTTCTGTGGGAAGCCTGTGGTGATGACTCCCGTCGGAGCCGCGCCGGATTTCATCGGCCAAAACGAACGCGGTTGTCTCGTGCCGCCCGAAGACACGGACGCAATCGCCGAAGCGCTGATTCGGCTGATGAAGGATCGTCGGCGCGCACGTGAACTGGGATGCCGTGCGCAAAAATACCTGAAGGAACAAATGGGCGCCGGAACTTCGGCCAGGGCGTACATGGAGTTGTACGAGGCGGTGCTCTCGGAGGCATTGACAACGCGCTTGCGGCATCGCCGTATCCATCACTTAAATGAAGAGAAGAGTTCTACCGGCTGTGTCACGAGCACCTGAGATAAGCGTCGTTATTCCGACGTACAATTCCGCACATTCTCTGCCGGACGCGATCGGTAGCGTGCGCGCCCAGCGATGGCCGAACCTGGAGATTCTTGTGGTCGATGATGGTTCCACGGATCGTACGGATCGCGTTCTGGCAGACTTGGCTGGTCCCGACATGCACGTCATCCGGCAACAGAACCACGGGCCGGCAGCGGCAAGGAACTCCGGCATCGCGGCCGCCTCCGGCGAGTGGATCGCGTTCTTGGACGCCGACGACCTTTGGCTGCCGGGGAAGCTCGAGCGGCAGTTCGACGCTATTCGTTGCACGCCCCACGTAGGATTCTGCTACAGTGATTCCCTCGTGCAGACTACAGACGGCCGAACGGAGAAGACCAAGTGCCGCCGTCCCAGGGAGGCGACATTTCTTGAACTTCTGTGGGGTAACATGATGTCCACTGCAACGGTCCTCGTGCGGCGCGACTGCTTTCAGGTTGTCGGCCACTTTGATCCCGAGTTGCGGACGGGAGAGGACTGGGATATGTGGCTCCGTCTCGCAACGTGTTTTGAGACTGTTTGGGTCCGGGAGCCACTTGCGTTGATCCGGAAGTCTTTGAAACCGAGGGATTCGGTAACGAAACTCTCGTGCGATTCGCTGGAACGCTGCGTGCTGCGCGTGCTGAGGCGCCTTTTCAGCTCCGCTGAAGTGCGGCAGCGGCATCCGGAGGTGGCTGTACGGCGACGTCGGACCCTTGCGTGGCACTACTCAGTCCTGGCAAAATCCTACTTGGGTCGGCGTCTGTGGTCCGACTACATCCGGTTGACGGCGTTTTCCGTCTCCTCGCACCCGTTGGGCCTCTGCTACACGGCACCAACACGTTATCTGCCTCAGAAGTGGCTGCCATCCTTACACGTGTAGGAATTTCCAACAGGAACTCGGAATGATTGTTTCTGCCGACAGCGCGCTGGCCATACTCGGCGGTGTGCCGTGCTTCGAAGAACCGCTACACGTAGGGCGGCCGAATTTGGGAGATCGGGCGTCGCTGCTACGCAGGATTACCAAAATGCTTGACCGGAACTGGCTCACAAACGACGGGCCGTTTGTGCGCAAGTTTGAACGTCGCGTGGCCGAGCTGCTGGGTGTCGAGCACTGCGTGGCCATGTGCAATGCGACGGTCGCCCTCGAAATTGCCATTCGTGCGTTGGGGCTCAATGGTGAGGTGATTGTACCTTCCTTCACGTTCGTGGCTACGGCTCACGCTCTACAATGGCAGGAGATCACCCCCGTTTTCTGTGACATCAATCCGGCAACACACGTGATAGATCCTGCTTGTGTGGAGCAGCTCATAACACCGCGCACCACGGGCATTATCGGCGTGCACCTGTGGGGGCATCCTTGCCCCACCGACCGGTTGAGCGACATTGCAAAGCGACATCGTCTCAAGCTTCTTTTCGACGCAGCCCATGCGATCGGCTGTTCCTACCGTGGCCGCATGATCGGCGGGTTCGGCGAAGCGGAAGTCTTCAGCTTCCACGCGACGAAGTTGGTCCATTGTTTCGAGGGCGGGTCGGTGGTCACGAACAACGCCGTTCTGGCTGAGAAGATGCGGCTGATGCGCAATTTCGGCTTTTCCGGACACGACAACGTGGTTTACCTGGGCACGAACGGAAAGATGACCGAGGTATCGGCCGCGATGGGCTTGACGTCGCTGGAGTCGATGCAGAACACCATCGCCTCGAACCTCCGAAACTATCGTACGTACCGAAAGCAACTGGCCGGTGTCCCGGGTCTGCGCCTCATTACGCACGACGAGAGCGAATCCTGCAATTACCAGTACATCTTGGTTGACGTCGACGCGGCCGAAGCGGGACTCACCCGGGATGAGTTGATGAAAGTTTTGTGGGCTGAAAACGTGCGGGCACGCCGATACTTCTACCCGGGATGCCACCGTATGGAGCCGTACCGTTCGTATTATCCGCATTCGCAACTGTTGCTCCCGAACACAGAGTATGTGGCACAGCGCGTGTTGGTCTTGCCAACGGGAACAAGCGTTGAAGAGGAGGAGGTTGAGCAAGTCTGCTCGATCCTTCGTTTGGCCGTCGAGAACGCAGATGCCGTTGCCGCTCATGTGCGGCATCGAATTGCGCCGGCCCGGTTTGAAGCCGTTGACTTCCCCTGTGAGGTCCTGTGACGAAGGATCATCCGTCGTGCGATCAGGTGTCGAGCATGTTTGGTTTTTTGAGAACGCGCAAAACCCGGATCCTGTTGCCCCTAAAGCTTAAGATGAGATGAGATGTTTCATGGGGAGCCGGCCGTCTGTGAGTGTGGTCATCACGACCTTCAACCAAGTCGAGTTTCTGAAAGCCGCCATCGAGAGCGTTCTTGGGCAGACGTTGTTGCCCCAGGAGTTGATTGTCATCGACGATGCGTCGACCGACGCGACTCCGGAGGTCATGGAAGATTTTGCCCGACAGAACGTTTGCGTGCGGTACGTGCGTCTGCCCGACAACCGCGGTATGCAGTTTACCGCGCAATACGGGCTCAAACAGGCGCGTGGAACCCATGTCGCGTACCTCAACCATGACGACGTCTGGCTGCCTCGCCATCTTGAGGTGCTCGTGGGGGCGTTGGAGAGACACTCCGGGAACGTGATGGCGTTTGGGAGGTACCGTGTGATCGACGAACGAAGCCGGGTGCTCGTGAAGGAAGTGCGGGAACCGCTCCCGTCATCGAGCATGCTGGAGTCGCTCCTGCTCAAGCGTATTATTGTGCAGGCTCCGCGCGCAGTCTACCGGCGCCAGGCAGCTCTGGACGTCGGTGGGATTACGCATTGGACAGGCGACTGGGTGCTGAATTGCCTGCTCGCAGCACGCTACCCGAACGGAATCGTTCAGGTCCCGGAGTGTACTATCGCATTCCGCATGCACAGCGAGCAGAGCTACACGCGAACGGAGGAGCTCCGGGCCGCTCTGCTGGAAGCGTCCGACTACATTTGCGACCGGCTATCGCCGGCACAGCAGATGTTGCGTCCGCGGGTTAAGGCGATCTGTCACCTGCACTCGGCAATTGCCTTTTGGCAGTCGGGCAAGTGGGTCCAAGCGTGGCGATGCCTCTGCACAGCCTTGGCGACCGATCCGCTTTGCGCGACCACAAGCGACTTCCGGGCGGCAGCACCACGCACCATGATCCCCCCGTTGGCCGGGTGCCTTGTGCGACGCATGAAGCGGACGATCCAGCTATGGAAGAACGGTTGGAAACAAGACAGGAACGGGGCGTTGTACAAGCACCAACAACATCAATTCGCAAAGTGATTTGGTGCAGGAGCCTCGTGCGTCCGTGTGCCGTGACGTTTTTCACCGTGCGACGGACCTTCCGACGCAGGCGCAGCAATTGTGATGTGGGGAGCAAAACCTAAGTGCAGCAGCATGTAATGTCAAGTCGGGCGGTTTCGCCGTCCCAAGGCCAAATCGCAGCTCGGAGAGCGAGATGTCCGCTTTGTGATGGTGCCGGAGCACGGGACTCGTGGATCGACGCAGTTGTCTACGCAGGCCGGACATACCGTTACCTTTGTTGCGAGGCATGTAGATCGCTCTTCTGTGACCCCATGCCTGATGACGAAGTGTTGGCCGGGATGTATGGCCTGGACTACTATGACGACGATTGCGGCGTTTCGAATACCGCGGATCCCAAGGAGCCGCAGCGAGTTATCGACTACCTTAGATCGAGGAAACCGGGCTGTTTTCTCGATTACGGGTGCGGCGCCGGATTACTGCTGGAGAAGGCCGCGGAACTCGGATGGGAATCCATCGGCGTGGAATTCGCCCCGGATGTTGTAGAACGCGTGGCCCGAAAGACGCGCTGTAGGGTTGTGAGTGCTGCGGAACTCGAATCGGCCGACTTGCCGTTGGCTGATGTGCTGCACTTGGGGGACGTGATCGAGCACTTGACCGATACGACCCGCCAAATGCGGGCCATACTCGCGCTCCTTAGGGCGAACGGTACTCTTATGGCGCAGGGACCGCTCGAGGCGAATCCAACATTCTTCACACTGATGCTCCGACTTGTCCGGTCGCTCAAGCCGTCGCGCCCTGTAGAAATGGCGCCCTATCACGTACATTTGGCCACGGCCGACGGTCAGCGGCGTTTGTTTCAGCGTTTTGGCCTGGATGAGCAGGAATATAGGATCCGAGAAGTGGCCTGGCCGGCACCGAACCATCTGACCTTAGGGGATCTCGTTCGCGCGCGTCCCGTTGCGCTCTTCACGGTGCGACGGTTCTCGCAGGCCATCTCGGCAATTCGCCCCGGTCGATGGGGGAATCGTTACTTCTACGTGGGGCTGCACCGGAATTGATCCGCCGACGCACCAAAACGACGTCGCTATATATTTGCTACCAGAGCATACGAGATCCGCTCACGCAGACGCAGGTCGTGGCATACCTCCAAGGTCTTGCACTGGCCGGATACGGTATCGTGCTATTGACGTTTGAAACCCAACCAATGAGCAAGGAAGACGAAACTCGATGGCGAACTCTGCTGGCCTGCCAGGGCATCGTCTGGTATTGGCTGCGCTACCACAAACATCCCACGGTATCCGCCACCGGTTGGGATATTTGTTCCGGGATCGCCATGGGCGCGCGTTTGATCCGGCGGCACAATGTGCAACTTGTACACGCCCGCGCCCACGTTCCGGGCATGATGGGACTGGCTCTGAAGCATCTGACACGAGTGAAAATGTTGTTCGATGTGCGGGGGCTCATGGCCGAAGAATTTGCCGACGCGGGCATGTGGCGTCCAAACGGCCCGCTATTTCGGCTTACAAAAGGGGCAGAACGTTTTTTGGTCAAAGCAGCGGATGGAATCGTCGTCCTCAACAACAGGACAAAACTGCTGTTTGAGCGATGGTATGCTACGGAACTCAAGAGCACGCCGGTTGAAGTCATTCCCTGCTGCGTGAGCACAAAACACACACGGCCCTTCATGCGTCGAGGAGAAGCTCGGCGCGGTCGGCGTAGCAGGATCACTTTCGTCTACGTTGGAAAACTCGGCGGATGGTATCCTGTCGAAGACATCGTCTCCCTGGTGGCCGAAGCGAGAAGATCCTTTCCGGATTTACGGTTCCAGGTGTGGAGTCAGAGCAATACGTCACAACTGACCGAATGCGCAGCCCGAGCAGGTCTGGCGGATTGTGTGACGGTCGGCAAGATCGCACCCCGGCGTCTCCTCGAGCGCCTTCAGCAAGCCGATGTCGCCTTGGCGCTGTACCGGCGGGACCGATCAGCCGCAGCATGTTCACCGACAAAGATCGGCGAGTATTTGGCTGCCGGGCTGCCTGTGGTCTGCTCGGCAGGCATCGGGGACATGGACACCCTGCTAGCCGGATCCGTGGGAAACGGCAGCCGGCCCGTTGGGGTGTTGCTATCGGATCACACGCCTGCTGCGTACAAAGGCACGATCTCCGAGTTGGCACGTCTCGTGGAAGACCCCGCCATTTCGCTTCGTTGCCATGACTTCGCCAAGCAGCACTTTGACATGGAAACCGTGGGGTGGCAACAGTACCGCAAGCTCTATCAGGAGTTGCTCGGGTTTCCGCAGTGAACGGAATGACTGAAGAAGCACGATTCTTGCGCAGGCTTTACTCCTGGAGTTTTGCGACTCGCGTTTCCATCGGATTACTAGGTTGGTTCGCAACCCGGTTCATCAATATTCCGTTGCTGCAAGACGCCGTGTATTACGAGACGGTTGCCGCCGGCGTTGCCAACGACTGGCTTCACGGGCGGCATGCAGTATGGCTTCAAGAGGCTCGTCCCCACGATCCCTACCTCATGGTGGTCATGCTGGCGTGCTGCTACACGCTTACGTTGGGCACCCGCTCCTTTCCCTTGCTCATCATAGTCTATTCGTCCGTTACGTCGTTCATGCCCAAGTACGTGTTCTTGATTGGCCGTCAACTCGGCGCTTCGCCGTCGTCTGCCGCGAAGGGCGCTTGGCTTGTAGCCCTTCTGCCGGCGTTCGCCTTCTGGTCGGGGGCCCTCTACAAGGAAGGGCTGGTGTTGCTGATACTCGCCATAATCGTGTATCACGCGATGCTGCTCCAGACGGGCTGGCGAGGACGTTCACTTGGCATCCTTGTTGCCGGCATTACGGGCCTGCTTTTTCTCAGGTTCTATCTGAGCATTATTGTGGCCGGGACGGTCGGCCTGGGCCTTTGCATGGGGCATTCGCGACCGGGTCAACCCGCCAGGGGACACCTGGTGCTCATTCGACAGGCAATTCTCGTTTTATTGTTCGTCGCCGGCCTGACCGCGTTCCGATTCACCGAAATTGCAAAAGTCATTCCGGCGGATTCCGGGGAGCTACTCGGTCAGATCCAACTTTCGCGATACGATCTGGCGTTAACGAACTCGGGATATCTCGGCAGCACCGAGATGTCGACACCGGGAGAAGCAATACGATTTCTGCCTTTGGGGCTCTCGCACTTTCTGGCAGTGCCCTTCCCGTGGCAGTTTGGCAGTCTTCGGCAAAACCTGGCAATCCCGGATACCTTGATTATGGTCTTGCTCTATCCGCTTATTCTGGTTGGAATGCTGCGGGGAATGCAGCGCAACGCTCAAGGGACGCTGCTGCTCGTCGGCATCAGCGTCGCCCTTTGTTGCCTGTACGCCCTTCTTATCTCCAATATTGGGGCAGCCTACCGATTGCGAATCCAAGTATGGATGTTGTGGTGTCCCTTCGTGGGGATCGGTCTTTCGAGGCCGCGGGTTTCCGCACCGCTTGGCGCGAAGTATGACGTGCGGGGGGCGAACTCGTGAGGGTTCTTGTTCTGGTGCCGACGTTGTACGACACCTCGCCCGGGCAGCGGTTTCGTATCGAACAGTGGGCCCGGCAGTTGGAAAACGACGGATTCCGCTTTGAGTTCATGCCTTTCGAGGACGAA
This sequence comes from uncultured Planctomycetaceae bacterium, assembly GCA_964547995.1. Lineage (GTDB taxonomy): Bacteria > Planctomycetota > Planctomycetia > Pirellulales > Thermoguttaceae > CAZJRB01. Next base: position 59,369 of record CAZJRB010000007.1, read on the forward strand.
TCGCTCCACCGGGTGATTTATCAAAGGGCACGGTATGTGCGGAAATCCGTTGCCGTGTCACGGGCGCTGGCTCGCCGGTTTGCCGTGTTGTCAAAGGTGCGGCAGTTTGACGTGGTTTTCCTTTTCCGCGAGGCCGCCCTGGTCGGGCCGGCGATCGTCGAACGCTTGATAACCAGAAGCGGAGTGCCGATGGTCTACGATTTCGACGATCCCGTTTGGCTCTCTTACCGGAGCCCGACCAACGGTGCGATGAGTTGGCTGAAGTTCGCCGGCAAGACAAAGGCGATCTGCCGATTAGCCGACCGGGTTATCGTGGGCAACCGTCTATTGGCGGGGTGGGCCGGGAAATATGCGGCACTTGTGGACGTCATTCCCAGCACCATCGACCATACCGAATATGCCGTGCGGCCGGAAACGAAAGGCGGTGGACGTGTGACACTGGGGTGGACGGGAAGCCATAGCACATTGCCCTTTTTGCAGCAGATCGGCACTCCGTTGAAAGCGCTGGCGGCTCGCTACCAACTACGACTTGTGGTTGTCAGCCACACGAACGACTTTCGGCTGGAGTCGGTGCCGATCAAAATCTGTGCAAGGCGTTGGCGTTCCGACACGGAAGCCGAAGACTTGCACGATATCGATATCGGTTTGGCGCCGTTTCCGAACGAAGGGTGGACCCCTTGGCGGTGCCACGGCAAGGTGCTGCAATACATGGCAGCGGGAATACCCTGCGTGGCTTCGCGAATCGGGGTCCTTCCGGAATACATCCGGGACGGTGAGAACGGCTTCCTCGCCGACACCGAAGAAGAATGGCACCAAAAGATCGCGGCGCTTATCGAAAATGAAAACATGCGGCGACGCATGGGATTGGCCGGTCGCCGCACTATTGAGGAAAAGTATTCCGCCCGGGTATGGGCGCCTCGAGTGCGCGAGGTGCTGGAGGCGGCCGCAGGCGGACAATTCCCGCCGTTCCGGCCCGGGCGAAACCGACTCGGAAGATATGGAAACTCCGCTGTAGGGACTTGACGAGAGTGCAAAACCTGTCGTTCCTTGCCGCAGTGATCGTGTCGGTCTTGCCGTCGTTTGTCAAAGTGCCCTTATATAGGTTGATCTACCGGTTCAAGATCGGGAAACGCGCGAAAATCGGCTTTGGAGTCGTGTTTTTCGGCATCAAGCGTTGCCGCATTGGCGACGACGTCCGCATCCGTCACCTCAACCTGTTTCTTCACGTCGAAGACCTGCACATCGGCAGCCGCACACGCATCGGATACCTGAACCTCTTCCGCGGGGGCGAGCGTATCGAGATCGGACCTTGCACGACGGTTATGCGGCTCAACGTCTTCAATTCCATCCTGGAACCCAACGCGGTCGGCAGGCCGAAGCCGGTGCTGTCGCTGGGCGCCGGAGTCGTGGTCACGACAAGCCACTGGTTCGATTTCACGGATCGCCTGACCATCGGAGCAAACACCGTTGTCGGAGGGCGGAACTCGTCCTTTTGGACACATAGCCGGCAGAAAACACAAGCCGTTACAATCGGGGCGCATTGCTATTTGGGGTCCGAACTCCGCGTGGCGCCCGGCGTTGGACTGGCTTCCTTCTGCGTCGTCGCGCTGGGGGCCGTGCTGACCGGCCAATACACACACCCGCATTCCCTGATTGGCGGGAATCCTGCTGTTGTGAAGCGTTCCCTCAACGAACGAGACCGGTTCTTTGTGGATGGGCGAACAACCCGCTTCTCCGGGGTGACCAGGAAAGCGATACCGGCGGCATCGAGCCGAACGGAGAGAATCTGCGTCAGCGACCACGAGTAAATCCGCAGCATTTATCATGAAAAAACAGTTGCTCGCGCGATTCGCGTGTCCTATATGCGGCGGCAGCCCGTCGCTGGAGGTGTGGGAGACCTTGGGCGATGAGATCACCGACGGCCTCCTCCGGTGTACGTGCGGCGAGGCGTTTCCGGTCATCGGCGGCGTGCCCCGAATGCTGACGGGCAGTCTGCGCAGCCAGTTGCACGACGACTACCCCGCATTCTTCATGCGCCATAGCAGGCGTCTGCCGCCGGGCCTGTTGTCGCACGATTCGAGCCGGACCGCCGCTTGCAGGACCCAGCGGAGTTTCGGGTTTGAATGGACCCGGTTCTCCGAGATGCGTCCGGCATGGGAGAAGAACTTCTGGGACTACTGGGCGCCCCACACCCCCGATTTCTTTCGTGGTCGAACCGTGCTCGATGCGGGTTGCGGGATGGGACGGCATTTGTACTATGCAGCGCAACATGCCGACGAAGTCATCGGCCTCGACTTCAGCCGGGCCGTCGACGCCGCACACAAGAACACCCGGCACTTGAATGCGGCTCACGTGGTTCAGGCCGACCTCCTGCACGCACCCTTTCGGCCGGAAACCTTTGACATCATCTACTGTCTGGGTGTGCTTCATCACCTGCCCAACCCGGAAGAAGGACTTTTCAGTCTGCTGAAGCACCTCAAGCCGGGTGGCGAACTGCGGACTTACGTGTATTGGGATCTTGAGGGGGCGCCGCGATGGAAGCGGGCCTTGCTCGGCCTTGTCACGCTGATGCGGCGGGTCACCACGCGGCTACCCCATCGCGTGCTCGCCTGGCTCAGTTGTCCGATTGCCGCCGGGGCGTGGCTGTCGTTCGTCTTGCCCTATTGCGCGTTGTCGAAATCGCGATTCACCCGAAACCTCGCCGAAACGTTGCCGCTTAAGCAGTACTCCGAATATCCGTTTTCGGTCCTCTTGAACGATCAGTTCGATCGGTTCTCCGCGCCGCTGGAGAAGCGGTATCGGAAAGCTGAAGTTGGCCGGTGGCTGGAGAATTCAGGGCTCGATGAGGTACAAGTCACGGCGAACTCCGGTTGGCTCGGCCACGGACGGAAGGGTCGTCGGACGGTCGATCATGAAGCGGCACGCTGGTCCCGAACGCCCCCTCCCATGTCCAGAGGCTCCAGACACAATTCACGCTCCACAATCGCCCGGAGTGCATTTTAGCAAATAAAGCATGTGCGGAATCGCCGGCATCATCGACTTGAAACGCCGGGCCGTTGACCGGTCCCGGTTGGAGCGGATGTGCAACGCGCTTCACCACCGCGGGCCCGACGAGGCGGGCTACTACATCAGGCAGAACGTCGGGTTGGGCCACCGCCGCCTCAGTATTATTGATCTGTCGACGGGCCGGCAACCGTTGAGCAACGAAGACGGCACCGTCTGGATCACATTCAACGGGGAGATCTACAATTTCCAGGCCCTTCGCGCCGAGTTGACCGGGCAGGGCCATCGCTTTTCCACGCAGAGCGATACCGAAGCGATCGTCCATGCCTACGAAGAGTACGGCGCGGACTGTCTTCAGCGGCTTCGCGGGATGTTTGCCTTCGCGATTTGGGACGAGAAACGACGGTCGCTTCTGCTGGCCCGGGACCGCGTCGGGAAGAAACCTTGTTACTACACGGAAATGGACGGCCGATTCCTCTTCGCTTCGGAATTGCAGGGGTTGCTGCGTTTTCCTTCCGTGCGCAAGGACGTGGACCCGACCGCGATCGACGACTATTTGACATACGGGTATATTCCCGCTCCGAAGACCGTTTTCCGCGGCATACGGAAGCTGCCGCCCGGGCACTGCCTGACGCTGGCGTTAGGCGAAGCGGAGCTTGCCGCTCCACAAATCGAGACGCACTGCTATTGGCGCCTTGCGTACGAGCCGAAGCGGAACGTCGATGAGCGTCAGGCCATGGAGGAGTTTTCGGAGGTCCTGACGGAAGCGGTCCGGCTGCGGCTGGTTTCGGACGTGCCGCTGGGCGCTTTGCTCAGCGGCGGCGTGGATTCCAGCGTCGTCGTGGCGTTGATGAGCCGGCTGTCGAACCGCCCGGTCAAGACGTTTTCCATCGGCTTTGATGAGAGCGAATTCGACGAGAGTTCGTACGCGCGGCTGGTAGCCCGCCGTTACGGCGCCGAGCACCATGAATTGGTCGTGCGTCCGCGGGCCATGGAGATTCTGCCGACTTTGGTACGTCATTATGGAGAGCCGTATGCCGATTCGTCGGCCATTCCCACCTACTACGCAGCAAACCTCACGCGCCGGCACGTGACCGTGGCGTTGAACGGTGACGGGGGCGACGAGAACCTGGCGGGCTACGATCGCTACGCGGGCAGCCTGTGGGGCAACTGGTATCGTAGAATCCCGAGTCCGATTCGCCGGGGCCTGGTGGAACCGCTTTCTCGCCTTGTACCCGATTCGCTGCCGCGCCGCTACCGCTTACGCCAGGGAAAGCGTTTTCTCGAGGTGGCTTCCCAACCTGCCCCCAGCGCGTATTTGTCCTGGGTGAGTTACCATCGGGCAGCGCAGAAGCGGGCCTTGTATCGACCGGAATTCCGACGGGAGCTGAACGGCTACGATAGCGGTGCGTGGTTGTTGAAGCTGTTCCAAAAGGGGGCGACGAATACGAGCGAAGCGCTCGACACCGTGCTGGCGGCCGATGTGGAATCCTACCTCGCATACGATCTTCTGGTGAAGATGGATATCGCGACCATGGCGAATTCCCTGGAGGCCCGCTCGCCCTTTCTCGACCACAAGGTCATGGAGTATTGTGCCCGCCTGCCGACCAGCTTCAAACTGCGCCGGGGCAAGCCGAAATACTTGTTGAAGAAACTGGCAGGCGACCTCCTGCCGGCCGAGAACCTCAACCGCCGGAAAATGGGATTCGGCGTACCGGTTGCGAATTGGTTCCGCAAGGAACTACGGCCCGCAGTGGAACGGCAGCTTCTCTCCAGCGATACACGGATCCATAGCTACCTTGCTCCGGATGCAATACGCCAATTGTGGTCGGAACATTGCGACCACGGCAAGGACCACGGTTGTCAGCTCTGGGCGCTGCTGTGCCTCGAGGTCTGGCACCGCGAGGTCTGCGAAGACTACACCGGAGTTCTCGAATCATAATCACAAAAGGAGTAACCCGATGAATAAGGCTGCACAATGGGCCGACGCGGATTCCCCCGCGGGCGGTAACGAAGAAATCGGCTTGGGGTTTGCACGGGCGATATGGCGCCGGAAATGGCTCGTCGTTTCCTTGATGCTGATCGGTGCGGGTCTCGGTTATCTCTATTACGGGCGGGCAGCCCGGGTTTACCAGTCCTCCGCCCAGATCTTGTTGATCCAGAGGAAGGCCGACCTTCCCGTTGAAGGCATTGAGGGAGAAATCAGCTATCAGAACGACTTGGCGACACATACATATCTGCTGCGAAGCCGCATGTTGATCGATAGGGCCGTCGCCAAGCTCGATCTGAACGCATTGCCTTCCCTCCGGGACAGCCGCGATCCGACGGCCGTCATCGCCGGGGGCCTGCACGTGGCGCCGGCCGGCGAAAGATACGCGTGGACCGACGATATTCTGGTGTTGTCCTATTCCGGTTCGCACCGGGAGGATTGCCCGGTCATTCTGAACGCAATCATCGAAGCGTATCAGGAGTTCATCGGGCAAACCTACCAGGATTTCAGCAAACAAACGGTCGAGTTGATTGTCAAGGCAAAAGACGTGCTCCACAAGGAAATGCTGGAGAAGGAAGCGAAGTATCAGAAGTTCCGGGAGGACTGCCCCCTGCTTTGGAAGAATGACGAGGCAGCCAATTTGCACGAAACGAGGCTGCTCCAAATCGAAGCTGCTCGATCACAGTTGTTGCTCAAACTTACGCAGACCCGGGCCAGGCTGGATGCGATCTCCGACGCGGTCGCCAAGGGGGGAAGCCGAGCCGCCTTGGCGCTGCTCATCGGCGGCTCGAAACCGGACTCCCCCGCCGGAAGCGTCATCGAGCCAAGGAGCGAGTTCGAAAGGCAACTGTTCATGTACATGCTCGACGAGCAGATTCTCTTGACCGATCTCGGTCCGGATCATTACAAAGTCCAAACCGTCCGCAAGAGGATGGACCTCATCCGCAAGCACATCGGGGCCTCGCCGCTGCCGGAGCACGGTAAAGAGCCGCCTGACTTCTTCAGCCTCTATCTGGATTCTCTGCGCCACGAGATCGAGATCTCGCAACAAGAGATTGCCAAGCTGGATCAGCATTTCGAGAAGGAACGCGAGGCCTCCAAGTCTTTGGCAAGTTACAAAGCCGCTGACGAAAACTATCGCAAGGAGCTCGATCGGATTCAACGGATGTTTGACACCGTGATGAAGCGGCTGGAGGAAATCAAGCTGTCGGTGGATATTGGCGAGGTCAGCACCGAAGTGATTTCGCCGCCCGGCGTCGGCGTGCAAATCCAACCAAAGCTATTGGTTGTCGAAGCAATCGCTCTGTTGTTTGGAACCCTGGCGGGAATCGTATTGGCATATGTTGTGGATATCAGCGACAAGACGTTCCGCAATCCTGAAGATATTTGCTGCGAGTTGGGATTGCCCGTCCTGGGACATGTCCCGGCCATGTCGCGACCTGCCGAAAGCCGCCCCGCCGAAACGAAACGGGAAACTGACATCGCCGAAACCGTCTGGACGTTCCACGATTCCAAAGGGCCGGAAGCCGAGGCCTATCAGGCAATCCGCACGGCTCTATACTTCGATGCCCGCCGAGAAAACAACCGAGTCGTGCAGATCACCAGCCCGGAAGTGGGCGACGGCAAGACCACTCTGGCCGCAAACCTGGCAGTATCCGCGGCCAACGGCGGAAAACGCGTGCTGCTGTTGGACGCGGACTTCCGCCGTCCGAAGATCCAGAAACTGTTTGGCCTGACGGGTGCAAACGGCCTGGCCAGGCTTCTTGAAGGTAAAGTCGAGCTGGATGATGTCACACGCAATACCCCTGTAGACAATCTGTGGATCATCCCGTGCGGCAAACGGGTCCAGAACCCGGCCGACCTTTTAACCGCCCACCGTTTTGCAGAGCTGGTAGACGTTGTTCGGGAGAAATACGATATGGTCATTCTGGACAGTCCGCCGCTCTTGGCGGTCACCGATCCCGCGGTGATCGCCCCCCGCGTAGACACCGTCGTGCTCGTGACGCGACTGGCGAACCACACACGCAAAGCCACCGGTCGCGCCCGGGAGATGCTCGTCTCCCTTGGAGCAAATGTCCTCGGAATCGTGGTCAACGGTGTGAAGCCGCGGCAAAAGTTCGGGTACAGGTACGGAGAGTACAAATACGGGGACCGCTACAGGTATCAATATCATGATGGTCCGTACTGCGCCGCCACCGGCGCAACGGATGCCGAAGACGCAGAGACGACCGTGTGTGGATAACGCCGCAACGGCGTTCAGGCGAGCAGCAAAATCGTTGGAATTGCCATGCCCTTAAGACGTGCCACGAAGAGGATGTGCTGTTGCGCAGCCTTGTTGGGGATCTTGGGAGCGGTCTGGTTGGGAAAAGGGGCGATTCTCCGCGGTGCCGCCCGGCTGCTGATTGTCGAGGATCCCCTCGTCCGGCCGGACTATGTTTGGAGTTGCGAAGCCGACGGCGCCTACGATCGCGCGGGGGCGTTGTTGCGCAAAAACCCCAAGCTGCGGATTCTGATTGTAGAAAACCATCCCAATCGTCTTGTGCAGGCCGGAGTCCTGCCGAATGGGGAAGAGGTTGCCCGCCGCCAATTCATTGCACGTGGAGTGCCGCGCGGTCACATTGAGATCATACCGGGCGAAGCTTGCAACAACCGGCAAGAGGTGCGGCTTATGGCACAATGGTTGACGTCGCACCGGGAAAAGCAGGTATTGGTGCTCTGCGATCGCTTCCATAGTCGTTACCAGCGAAGTGTTTTCGACAGGCTGCTGCAACCCGAGGAGGCGGCTGCCGTGCGTATTCAAGCCGTGCCCGACCGGCGCTTCGACGAAACGAACTGGTGGAAGAGCCGCATCGGCGCCAAGGAGTTGTTTCGGGCGTATGTCGTGTTGGCCCTCGCACATTGTCGATGTGGCGACCCGGACGAGCCGATCATGTGGAACCCTGAGGAGTACGAGCAGAGGTTTCGCCGCACCTTGGGCGGAGATTGCAGGTGACCCGCCGCGTCGTAGCCGTTGGCCTGGCGAGTGTCGTCGGCCTGTTCTGCCTGTACTGGGTACGCGCCCTGTGGTTGCCGGTTTTCGCAACGTGGCTTGACGTCGGCGTTGTGCCTCCCGAGTCCGACTATGCCCTGGTCCTCAACGGCGACGAAAGTGCCAGGCCGTTCGCGGCCGCGTCGCTGATCAAGCTCGGCCTTGCCCGAAAGGCTTTGGTCATCACCAGCGTTCCGTACCCGGATCAGATTGACGGGATTCGGCCGCCCACGCACGAGATTATCCGGCGCGTCCTGCTGAAACGGGGAGTGCCGGCCAAGGATATCGTAATCCTGGACCGGCACGTTCTGACCACTTTTGACGAAGCGAATGCGTTCGCGGACTTCCTCGATTCTTCTCCGGAAGTGCGTGTGACCGTCGTCACCGGTGATTTCCATACACGGCGTGCGCGGTGGGTATTCCGACAAGTGCTGGGTGAACGGGCCGGCCGGGTCTTCTTCGTCTCTGCTCCAAGCGAAGACACGCTTCCCGACAACTGGTGGCGAAGCGAGACGGGCGTGACGATTATCCTCGGTGAGTATCTTCGGCTGGGGTTCTACTGGTGGAAATACGGCACACTTCGGTACTGGGTGCTTGGGATATGCTCGCTGTCGGTCATCCTCCCCGGCTACCGATGGTATCGGAAAAGCCGGCCGGCGACAGAGGCCCGGCAACGCACGAATTCGAATCGTAAACCCGAGAGTTTCAACGATCGGACTGCCGAGTCCGGCAGCCGTGCGGCAGAGACCGCCGCCCCCGTCAGCCAGCGCAATTAGAAAAGATCCCCGCGATTCGCCAAGGGTTTGGCAGATCGCGGGGATTTTCTTTTTTGGGTTCCAGCCGAAGCCGTTTCCGAGTCATCCCTAAGGGTTCGGTTCCGGCAAGATGAAGAGTCTTGAAAGAAGGTCCCGCAGTCCGTCTTGTATCCGATCCCGCGTGTGCAGAAGAAACCATGCCTTCTCCCACGCGGTGGGCCAGCGGGCCGAGAAGAGCCGGCGGGAAATGCCGGCGGCAAGCGGCGGTAAAGTCCTCTCTTTGCGAATCGCAGACATCACTTCAGCGGGAACGGGAGCGGCCGAAAACTCGCGTGCCAGGAAAACCCCCAAAAAGAACATGCGTTTTCCGCCGGCTGCGCCCGCCGCTTCGATCATGGCGATCCAATCCAACGTCGGCTGAGCATGAATCAATTCTGCCAGATCGCAGATCCAGCCGAGTGAAATCCAAAAATGTTTTGCGCCGTGAGCCGACAGGATCAACAGCAGGTCTTCCGGACAGTATGTCAGGACCGAACGGCCCGCCACGCAGACCGGTTTGAGCCGCCCCTCGAGTGCATCGTGATTCAGCTTGAAGCCGAAAGAGGGATGAAACAGCTCCAGATGGAGTTCGATCAAGTGCTGCTCATCGAGCAACAGCGGGAGTTGTCCCTTGTTGCGTAGAAAGCCCTCTTCTTCTGTTGCCGTGAGCCCGTAGGCGGAACGAAAACCCTCATCCAGCAAAATCTCTCTTGCCCGCTCCAGATCCGGCCGCCGAATCTGCAAATCCAAATCCCCGAATACCCGCAAGCCGAGATCGCGGTAGGCCATCATCGCCAAAGTAGGTCCCCTGTAAGGGATGGCCAAGATCCCTGCTTGCTCCAATCGTTGAAGAATCCGGAGCAGGATGCCCGTCTTCAAGAAATTGTGTCTGCTGTTGTGCAAATAGTGTTTCTTGAGTTGCTCAACCACGTGGCCCGGAATAGGCAACCGATCCGCGGCTTTGACGTACCGATACACCAGCGGCAGCACCCCGTGCCTGCGGGCGTGCCTGAGAAATGCCGGCCAGTTGATGTCCCGTTGAAGAATCGTAGCGACCTTGTCGGCATTTTGGTGATTCGCCGGTGCGCGCACCATCCGGACCAACAGCTCGACTTCCGGACGACGAAACAAGGAAGAACTATCCATCGATATATCGTGGGGCAATTATGTCATCGCCGATGATTCTCCTCGACAAGCCGGAAGATGCCAACATCACTACGTTCCCGTCCGGCCCCCCCGGCGGGTGTAGGCGTCATGCCTCTGTGTGGCTACGCTCCGAAAATCCGCATTTGGAAAGGCGGCCGAATGTGGTAAACAACCGAATCTTTCCACTATGTTTGCGCAAGAGAGCCTGCTCGACACTCCGGGAGGAATGTATGGAGATTGCTTTTTCCAATTCTGCCAGGGTTTCCTCGGACATTCTACACAATCAAGTCGAGGGGGAATTGGTCCTCCTCGACCTGAATACTGAGAAGTATTTCGGATTGGACGAAACGGGGACCGTGTTCTGGAAGGCCCTCACCGGGTCGCCCACGATCGAGGACGCCTATCAGGAGTTGTTGGCAACATACGAAGTGGAACCAGAACGGTTGCGTGCCGATTTGAAGAGTCTGCTTCAGGAACTGATCGATCAGGGTCTGCTGGAAACGGCACCTTCCCAGCGGTAGTCCTCTATGAAAGCCCTATGGCGTAAGTTTCGAGATTTACCCCCTTTTCAGCGAGCGGTAGCGATGAGAGCCGGTGTGCTTCTGCCGCTTGCGACGGTCATTCTCCGCATTGTCGGGTTGCGCCGGTCTCTGCGAGTTTTTGGGCGGCTGTCCGGGCCGAAATCCTTCTCTGGCGTTGCCCGGTGGGAAGATGGGCGACCTCTGGCAGAGACGATCACTCAAATTGTGCAGGCCGTCGCGCGTCATCACCCCCTCCGTTCGAATTGCCTGTCTCAGTCCATGGTGTTATGGTCGCTATTGTGTCGTTGGGGGATCGACAGCGACCTGCGAATCGGCGTCGGCAACAAGGCCGGGGATTTTGCGGCTCACGCCTGGGTCGAACACCGCGGCCGGATCCTTGGCAGCGACACAGAATTGAGTCAACAGTTTGCGGTTTTCGACCGCTCGATTACTTCGGGGGCATAAATGAGCGGCATTGTCGGCATCTTTCACACGGACGGCGAGCCTGTTACCCCGTCACTCTTGGCAGGGCTGACGCGGTTCATGGCCTTTCGCGGCCCCGACGCCAGGCGGGTGTGGAGCAACGGAAACGTCGGATTCGGCCATGCGTTGCTGGCCGCCACGGAAGAGTCCCTCACTGAAAACCAGCCCTGCACGTTGGACGGACGCATCTGGATTACTGCCGATGCGAGAATCGACGCCCGGTCCGACCTGGTCGGCCGACTCCGGTCCCCGGGATGTCCTTCGCCGGAGACGCTCAACGACGCCGAATTGATTCTAGCGGCCTACGGCGAATGGGGTGAGGCGTGCCTGGACCACCTGCTGGGCGATTTTGCCTTTGCCATTTGGGATTCTCGCCACCAGAAGCTGTTCTGTGCCCGCGATCATTTCGGGGTCAAACCCTTCTACTATGCCCGGATCGGGAGACTCTTCCTGTTTAGTAATACGCTCAACTGCCTCCGCTGCCATCCGGCGGTATCGGAGGAACTCCATGATCCGGCCATCGCCGATTTCCTGCTGTTCGGGATGAATCAAGACCCGGCGACCAGCAGCTTCGCTGATATTCAACGTCTTCCGGCGGCACATGCGCTACTCTTTTCAGATGGCTCTCTGACGGTCAGGCGTTACTGGACGTTGCCGGTTGAAGGCCCTCTCCGGTACAAACGCGAGAGGGATTACGTGGATCATTTTCTGGAGTTGTTGGAGAAATCGGTTGCAGACCGATTGCGGACCGATGCTGTCACCGTGCTGATGAGCGGCGGCATGGATTCCACAAGCGTTGCCGCTATCGCCCGAAAGGTTAGCCGGCCTTCCCTGGATCTGCGTGCTCTCACAATCATCTATAATGAACTGATCCCGGATGACGAGCAGCATTTTGCAGCATCGGCAGCCGACATGTTGCAAATGCCCGTTGACTATCTGGCTGCCGACAATTACCAACTCTACGAAGGATGCACTGGGCCAGCCGTGTGGACCTCCGAGCCCTGGGATCTTGCGGAAAAGGCGTTCGAGATTGAACAATACGCGATGGTTGAACGACATGGTCGCGTGGCACTTACCGGACAAGGCGGTGATCCGGCATTTCTTCCGACCGATCTGGAGCACCTGCTCAAGGGAACTCCTTGGTGGCGCGCCGCGACGGACATCGTTGCCTACCTGTGGACACGCAGGCGGCGTCCTCCCCTGGGCCTGCGAAACACCTGGGCACGCTGGACGAGGAAGCGACAACGTCAGTATCCCGGGTGGCTCCATCGGGAGTTTGAACGCCGGTTGAGGCTGCGGGCGCGGTGGGAAGACGCTCTTCGGCCCAAAGCCTTGATCCACCCGGCACGGCCGGCAGCGTATGCGTCCTTTACGTCGCCGGACCACATGTCCTGGTGGTCCTATCTGTTTGAGAGTTATGACGCGGGATTCACTCGAACGCCGGTAGAAGCTCGGCATCCGATTCTGGACCTGAGGCTCGTCCGCTTCTTGCTGGCACTTCCTCCGCTTCCCTGGTGTGCCGACAAGGAGCTTTTGCGGGCTGCCATGTGTGGGCTGTTGCCGGAGGAAGCCCGTCTTCGCCGCAAATCCCCCCTGGCGGCCGATCCGACGGAGCGACAATTGCGGGATCCCGGCATGGCCTGGATCGATGACTTCGATCCCGTTCCCGAACTGGCCGATTATGTCGACCGGCAAGCCGTTCCGCGCATTACCGGTGACCACGTCCGTCACTATTCCTGGATCCACTTGCGGCCGTTTGATTTGAATCTGTGGCTCAGGCACTTGCAATCGCCACCGTGCATTTCAGAAGAGGTGAGGTGTGATGACTTCGTCAGACAAGAGTAACTATAACCAATCAAAAAAACGACGCAAGACCTACGCGCGGCCAAGGCTCACGTGCTTCGGGAGAATTGCCCACTTGACCGGAGCCCAGGCTTCCAGGATCGGAAACCCGGACGGCGCACCGGGACGGTGGAAAATGACAGGGCCCCCGTTTTAGTGACCCTAAACTCGGACCGCGGGTTACGAGTAACGGCGACCATCATCAAGAAATGAAACGCTCATCGGCAATGCAAGGACGGCATTTTCACTACTTCCTGTTCGGGGCGCAATTACAGTCCAATCTACCGATGCCGGGGCTGGCGGAAGCCCGGGTGCAGTCTTCTCCGGAGATTCGGATTTGGTTTCAGGAGAAACCCCCGGTTTGGCTGAAAAGGCACTATCAATCGGCAATACCCCGATTCCGCAGCCGCTGCCTTGACGAGTTCTCCCGGCCCACCCTGCAGGTATGGAGCTTGGATGGCGCTTGTTTCCGATTTCTCTACTACGATGGCACGGAGTTTTTTGTCGATCGTTTGGGTACGCGCATTTGGGCAACTTGGCCATCGAGCCTGACACTGGAAGACACGCTTACCTATCTGCTGGGAACCATCATGGCCTTTGCGCTCAGCCGCCGGGGGGTCACTTGCCTTCACGCGAGTGCGGTCGAAGTGGACGGTTTCGCGGTCGGCCTGTGCGGACCCGGCGGCGCCGGGAAATCCACTACGGCAGCCGCTTTTGCCCAACGCGGCTTTCGCGTGCTCTCGGACGACGTTCTCATCCTTGAGAGACCCGGGGAGCAGTTTGTCGTTCGTCCGAGTTATCCTGTTTTGCGGTTGTGGCCCGATTCCGTGCAGCTTCTCTATGGTTCCGCGGAAGCCTTGCCGCTGCTTACCCCGAACTGGGAAAAGCGCGGCCTGCACCTGGTCGAACATGCAGATCGGTTCCAAAAGGAGTGCCTACCCTTGGCGGCCGTCTATTTGCTCGGAGGACACGGCCGTCAACTCGAAGTTCCTTTGATCGAAAACGCGAGGAAGGCGGCCGGTTTGATGGCGCTGGTTGCTAACGATTTTGTGAATTGCGTGTTGGGGAAGTCCGGGTTGGCTCGAAACTTCAAGGTGTTGTGTCGGCTCAGAGAGCAGATTCTGCTTCGCCGGATTACCGTCCCTGCCGCCCCGGAGAAATTGGCGGGAATCCCTGCGGCGATTGTCGATGATTTTCGTAAGCGGCGGTTGGCCGCAGCCTAGGAGCGCACATACGGATGTCCGGCAGAGAATCCAAACGGAGACGGCGGGTTCAACTCTACTCCGTGCAGACCCACGAGATGTTGATCAAGGACAGTCTGAGAACCGCGTCTTACAAGAAGGCGATTGAGAACAACGTCCGGAGCACCGACGTTGTCCTGGATATCGGTTGCGGGACGGGTATCCTGTCGTTTTTTGCAGCAAGAAAGGGATGCAAGAAGATCTACGCAATAGACAACGAAGACATGATAGACTGTGCGGAAGAAACAGCAAGACGCAACGATCTGCATCACAATATCGAGTTCATCAAGGCAGACGTTCTAAGGGTTGCGCCGGAAGAGAAAATTGACGTGCTCATACACGAGCAGATCGGCACGTTTGTATGGGACGAAGGCCTCATCTCGAAAGTGGCTTGTGTAAGAGACAATTTCCTCAAAAAGACCGGCAGGATCATTCCGTTCAAAATCGACTTGTATCTTGCGCCCACGAGCTACCGGTCGCACTTGGATAAATCCATGTCTTTTTGGTCGAGAAAACACTATGGAATCGACTTCGCCAACCTCCGCAAGAAGCTGTTCGTCGAGAACGTCGGCGCGGCCGCGTTCCCTTCTCGGATAGAGCTCCATGACAGGGGGACGTTCTTGTGCCGGGAAAAGTTGGCCCATACTATCGACCTCAGGAAGGCGAGCGGAGTACCCCGCAAAATATCGGCTACTTTTCGAGTAAAAGAGAATTCCCGGCTGACGGGCATGTGCGCATATTTCAGGGTACACCTGGATGACGACACATGCTTCTCAACCGGACCAAGGAAAACGAATACCCATTGGGGGCAGATCTTCCTGCCCTGCTTCGAGGAAAAACGGATCAGGCGGAATTCTATCCTCAACTTTACACTGGTTCCCAAGATACGACAGAACAAATGGAAATCGCAATTCGACATACGGACACAGTGACGTAGGTAATGCGGCAACCAAGGCCGAAGGGGGTTTTCCATGAAGGAGTACTCGATTCGCGCATACGGCGAAATGATCGCCGACCGCGGCCGGATCGATGCGTATCTCAGCGCGATGCGGCGAACCATCGACAAAACGTCGGTTGTGTTGGACTTAGGAACCGGAACGGGATTCTTCGCTCTGTGGGCCTGCCGGCTGGGCGCGCGAAAAGTGTATGCCGTTGAGCCGAGCGATTCGATTCAGGTGGCGAGGCAAATTGCCGCAGAAAACGGCTGCGAGGCAAAAGTCGAGTTCATCCAGGACTTGTCGACGAATATCACGTTGCCTGGGCGGGTGGACGTGATGGTCGCCGATCTGCGTGGAATTCTGCCCCTGCACGCTCATCATCTCGTCTCGATTGTCGATGCGAGAAAACGTTTTCTGGCACCGGGCGGTTGTCTTATCCCCCAGTCTGATTCCCTGTGGCTGGCAGTTGCCGAATTGCCCGAGAAATACGATAAGATCACCCGGCCGTGGAGTAGCGAACAATCTGGTTGGCAGATGCAGGCTGCCCGCCGGCTTGTGACAAATCACTGGTACGGGTGTCAGGTGTCGCCCGAGCACCTGTTGACCCAGCCGGCGTGTTGGGCAACGCTCGACTATATCTCACTGGAGACTCCGCACTGCGAAGCCCAAGCCCGTGTTAGGGCATCCCGCCGGGGAACGGCTCACGGACTATGTGCCTGGTTTGATTCCGTGCTCGTGCCGGGAGTCTACATGTCCAATGCCCCGGAGAAGGAGGAATTGATTTACGGACGGGCTTTCTTCCCTTTTCCCCAGCCGGTTGGCGTGGACCGGGGAGACGAAATCTCGGTGCTCATCCGGGCGAGATTGGTGGGAAACGACTATATCTGGAACTGGGAAACGCGTGTCTTGGAGCGGGAAAACCTGCGGCGGGCAAAAGCGCACTTTCGACAGTCCACTTTTCACGGAACGCCCGTCTCCTTGGACAGTCTTCGAAGACGAAGTGCCGAGCACGTACCGAAACTCAGTCCGGAGGGACAAATGGTTCGGTTTGTCTTGGATTCCATGGATACACACCTGTCCAACAGCCAGATTGCCCACAGACTGTTCGATCGTTTTCCTTCCCGCCTCTCCGACCTGGACGCTGCCCAGGGCTACGTGAATGACCTTGTGGTCCAGTTTGGCCTGCCGGACAGTGGCCCCAAGCCTGTCCCTTGACTTGAGGGATGCAGCTAACGGGTGGTGTTGCAATATGCAACACGGGATGTTTGGCATGGGCGGATTCAGCACCTTGTAGGGGGGCATCGGCATCCATTCTGGTGTCATCTTTCGTTCGTTGGTCCGCATCATCCTAGAACGGTCTTAACGGTGTATCGCCCAAAAAATCAGACTTGAGAAGACCTCTCCGGTGCGTGGTGTTTTTGAGGGGGGGGCGCATGCAAGTCGTTTTCCAGCAAGGGTTTGTGTAGACGCGTCAAGCACCTGAGAGCAAGTTGGGTGTCTTGGAGCCATCGATCCCAAGAACGGGAAGCCCCCGTTTTTTGGCAGGCCGACACATCCGGATGATTCGGTATAAGCCGTTCTCTGGCATACAAGTTGCTCATGTGGCGACCACAAACCGGACGGAGAGGACCGAAACCCATTCCCCTCTTCAGGGTTTGATAGTCATAGACTGTTGCTTCTGGCAGGTTCGTCGCGACCGCCGGCAACAGCGTCCGCGAGAAAGGGGTCTTTTCATGAGGTCGTTCCTGCCCCGACTACGCCGATTGCAGGTCGAAGTGCTTGAGCAGCGGCGACTGCTGAGCGTCGTCGGTGATCTGGTATGGCACGATCTCGACGGGGACGGTGTGCAAGATGGCGGGGAACCAGGCATCGAAGGGGCGGTTGTCGAACTCTTCTCCTCCACCGATGCCGTTGTAGGGAATGGCGACGATGTTTCGGTCGGCGTCGACATTACTGATGCAAACGGGCAGTACTCGATCGCCGGCTTGGTGCCTGCGACCAACTACTACCTCCAATTCCGCACGCCGGTGGGCGACCCAACGTTCGTGTTTGCGCCCCAAGACGTCGGCGGTGATGATACGATTGACAGCGATGCCGATGCCGTCGGCAACACCGCGATGTTCACGGTCACCGGAGACGATTTCGGCTTGGATGCAGGGCTCGTCAATGGTCCGGCGCCGGACTTCGGGTTCGCCTTGGTTGCCGGGGGGACAAATAGGCAAGAAGGTCGAAGTGTTGCCACGGATGCCGATGGCAACGTCTACGTGGCCGGCTACTTCCGTGCCACGGTCGATTTTGACCATGGACCGGGGACATACAATCTCACGAGCGCCGGTCAGCAAGACATCTTCGTGGCCAAGTACTCCTCGACGGGAGCGCTGGTTTGGGCACGAGGAATGGGTGGAGCAAGCAAAGACTACGGGTACGGCATCGCCGTCGGGACCGACGGGAGCGTTTACACCACGGGTTCCTTCCAGGGTGCGGCCGATTTCGATCCCGGCGGAGGCACCTACAATCTGACCAGTGCCGGCGGCGAAGACATCTTTGTCTCCAAGCTGGACTCGGCGGGCAACTTCGTTTGGGCTTGCCGTATGGGCGCAGCCGGAGGCGGGGTCGCTGATGATGTTGGATATGGTATCGACATCGGTACCGACGGGAGCGTCCACACCACAGGCTTCTTCACGGACACGGCCGACTTTGACCCCGGCCCGGGGACCTACAATCTTACCAGTGCGGGTGGGGAGGATATCTTTGTCTCCAAGCTGGATGCGTCGGGCAATTTCGTTTGGGCTTGCCGTATGGGCGCAGCCGGAGGCGGGGGCGCTGATGATGCCGGATATGGTATCGCCGTCGGTACCGACGGGAGCGTCCACACTACGGGCTTCTTTACGGACACGGCCGACTTCGACCCGGGCGCGGGGACCTATAATCTTACCAGTGCAGGCGGCGACGATGTTTTCGTCTCCAAGTTGGATGCGTCGGGCAACTTCGTCTGGGCCCGACGTATGGGCTCGGCTGGCGGCGGGGGCGCCGATGACGTCGGATACGGTATCGCCTTGGGGGCTGACGGGAGTGTCCACACCACGGGCTTCTTTACGGGGACGGCCGACTTTGATACCGGCGCCGGGACATACAATCTCACCAGTGCAGGAGGCGACGATGTTTTCGTCTCCAAGCTGAATTCGGGCGGGAACTTTACCTGGGCCGCCGGCATGGGAGGGGCAAACAACGATATCGGATACGGCATCGCCGTGGCAACGGACGGTACGGTCCACACAGCGGGTTCTTTCGAGGCAACGGCGGATTTCGACCCGGGTGCCGGCACGTTCAACCTCACAAGCGCCGGCGGCGACGATATCTTTGTTTCCAAGCTTGACTCTGCCGGAAGCCTCCGCTGGGCTTGCAACATGGGAGGGATAGATAACGATGTTGCCCGCGGCATCGCTGTGGCCAACTATGGCCAGGACACCGCCGTCTATACCACCGGCTCGTTCAGAACCACCGCCGATTTCGATCCCGGACCAGGTACGTTTAACCTGACTAGTGTGGGCAATACCGACGCTTTTCTCTCTAAGCTCTGGTCCAATCGGACCCTAATTGGCGACCTTGTCTGGCATGACCTTGACAGCGACGGCATCCAGGACGCCGGCGAGCCGGGAATTGAGGGGGCGGCCGTCGAGTTGTTCTCGTCTACGGATGGTATTGTGGGCAATGCCGATGATGTCTCGCTCGGCGTAGACATTACGGACGCCGGTGGGCAGTACTGGTTCAATTGTCTGACGAGCGCGACCAACTACTACTTGCAGTTCCGTGTGCCCGTCGGCGACCCTGCCTATGTGTTCACGGCCCAAGATGTTGGCGGCGATGATACAATTGACAGCGATGCTGATGCCAGCGGTGCCACCGCGATGTTTACGCTTGCGGGTAACGACCTGACCCTCGACGCAGGGTTTGTCAACGGTCCCGCACCCTCGTTTGGCTTTGCCCTGCGGGCCGGCGGGGCAGGTTATGAGGAAGCTTGGGGAGTCGCCACCGACGCCGACGGTAATGCCTACATTGTCGGCTCGTTTGAAGGGACGCCCGATTTCGACCACGGGCCTGGAACCTACAATCTCACCAGCACCGGCTCCGTGGACGCCTTCGTCGCAAAATACTCGATGACCGGCGCCCTGGTCTGGGCGCGGCGGATGGGAGGAACGGACTGGGATGACGGGTATGGCATTACGCTCGACGACGCTGGGAACGTTTACATGACCGGGTGCTTTCGCGGCGCGGCGGCTGATTTCGGTACCGACATCCTCGCGAGCACCGGCGCCGAGGACATCTTCGTCGCCAAGTTGGATGGCTCCGACGGGGATTTCATCTGGGCACGGAAGATGGGCGGAACCGGCTGGGATGACGGTTATGCCATCACAGTCGCCGGCGACGGCAGCGTCTACTCGACCGGTTATTTCTCCGGCACGGCCGATTTCGACCCCGGCCCGGGAACCTACAACCTCGACAGCGCCGGCGCCGGCGATGTCTATATCTCCAGACTGGACGGGGATGGAAACTTCCTCGGCGCCCAGCGGATGGGCGGAACGGACTGGAATATCGGCTACGGCATCACCGTCGACGATACCGGGAATGTACACGTAGCAGGTTATTTCTGCGGCACGGCCGATTTCGACCCCGGCCCGGGAATAGCCAATCTCACCAGTGTGAGCGGCAGCATCGGCGACATCTTCGTCGCCAAACTGGATGACGCGGGGAATTTCCTCTGGGCCCGGCGAATGGGCGGAACGGGCTGGGATTATGCGTGCGGCATTGCGCTCGCCGCCGACGGGAGCGTCTACACGTCGGGCTATTTCTATGAAACGGCCGATTTCGGCACCACGAATCTCATCAGTGTCGGCGACGCCGACATCTTCGCCTGCAAGCTCGACGCCTCGGGGAATTTCCTCTGGGCACGGCGGATGGGCGGAGCCGGTTATGACGCGGGCTTCGGCATGGCGGTTGCCGGCGACGGGACCATCTACACGACGGGGTATTTTTCGGGCACGGTCGACTTCGACCCCGGTGCGGGTACACAGAATCTCACCAGCGCCGGCTACGGAGACGTGTTTCTCTCCCAACTCGACTCGGACGGGAATTTTGCCTCGGCCGGGCAGATGGGCGGGGCGGGCGATGACTGCGGCTATGGCGTTGCCGCATCCGAGAACGGGTGTATCTACACGGTAGGCTCTTTTTACGACACAAGCGATTTCGACCCCGGTGCCGGGACATTCAATTTAACCAGCGCGGGTGGTAGCGACATCTTTCTTTCGGACCCGCCATGGCAAGAGGAGGACGATCCTCCGCCGGAGCCGGCCGACGGCTCGGATAACGCCGGCCAAGAAGACGCGCCGCCGGTCGTGTTCGGCACCGCCGGCGGCGGTACGTCTGATCCCGAAATTGCGGGCGGCAGCGACGTTTTGGAATCGGACCCGCCGTGGCAAGAGGAGGACGATCCTCCGCCGGAGCCGGCCGACGGCTCGGATAACGCCGGCCAAGACGACGCGCCGGCAGTCGTCTCCGGCGGCAATGACGTGCCCGGCAACCGCGAAGCCCCGCTGTTCGAATCGGCCGTCACGGCCGGCCCCGATGCCTCAGCGGTCGAAGGCCGCGGGTACGGCGCCGATTACCAAACGTATTACTTCGAGAGGCTCGGTGCCGACAAGCGCGGCAACGATCAGAGCGCCCTGTTCGATTTTGACCACCTCCCGTCGCTCGAAGCCGCATCGAACCGGTCGTCGAACGCCCCGCTTGATCTCCTCTACGAGACGCTGGCGTTCGATCAGGTCGGCGATACCGCCGATAGAGACGCCGAAGAAGCCGTTCCCTTCCTCGGCCTGGTATTGCAGACGGTGGGGAATTGGCAAGGTGTCTAAGCCCGCTTTGGCTCCTCTGGCATGGTGAGACACTCCCCCCTTTCTGCTATTTCATGCCGGATTTACCGCGAATAGGGGGGTGCAATACGCTTGAAGGAATGAACGGCACTGACTATAATAAAGCATTGGTGTGTTGTAACCGTCGGCGATAGCGTTCACGCAAGAAAGTTGCTTTCGATGAGGCCGTTTCTTCCCCGATTGCGCCGATTGCGAGTGGAGACGCTTGAGCAACGCCGCTTGCTGGCAGCCGAACTTTCGGTCACGCCGATCACATGGGATGTGATTGGCATGGACCACAATGACCAGACAGCCGGGCCGGACACATTCCTTATCGGCGCCAGGATCGAGAACGTCGGTGATCAAACGGCGACCAGCTTATCGGCCACGATCAATCTCGGTGACACCGTGCAGGACGGCGGCGCGGGCGAGTGGGTTTCCGTGGGAACCCACTACATCGACGTCTCCAGCGCGAGCAGCTACACGTTGGCGGACCTGGCCCCTGGAGCCACGGTCGACGTATACTTCCAAGCCACGATCGACCGCGCCTCCGACGCCTTCGATACTGCCCGCCGATATACCATTGACGCGGCCGCCATGGACGGCGGTACTCCGATCAGTGCCTCCACGCCGAGCCCGCGCCAACTGTACGTCGAGCATCTCGTCTCGCAGAACCGGAACGCCACGACAAACATCACGGCCCCCGACACCATCGAACCGGGCGATACTTTCAGCATCATTCACGATGCCAAGACGGCGACCAACGGCTATGAGCAGTTGGTTTCGGAACTGACGCTCCCAACCGATGTCTTTGAGATACTGTCGGTCACAACGACCTACACCGCGGATACTTCCCCTATCGTACCGAACCCCAACGACAAGATCTACGCCGACGCGGCTGGTTGGATCAATGATCCGGTCAGCCCACCTCCCCCTGAGGCAATCAACCCACTTTACAACACGGTTTCCGGTTTGGGCAAAGTTGGTGGAACCACTATTACCACCTACGATGTTCGAGTTCGCGACACCGCACCACCCGGATCCTACAGTCTTGACGGTGTCATTTACGACTTCTCCGGCAGCAGCTATCACTACAACAGCGATTACGGCGTCGTCTTCCACACCGTCACAGTGACCAACGGGCCGGCGATCGGGGACTTTGTCTGGTTTGACGACAGCGATGACGGCATTCAGGATCCCGGCGAATCGGGCCTCGCCGGAATTACGGTTAACTTATACACCAGCAGCGATACGTTCGTCGCGAGCGAAGTCACCGGCGCGAACGGATTCTACCTGATTGATCAATCGGACGCCCCGTTTGGCGACGGCTGGTACTATCTCGAGTTCGTCATACCGCCGGGAGCCACCTTTTCACCCCAAGACCAGGGCGGCGACGAGGCGCTGGACAGTGATGCCGATCCGGTCACCGGTCAGACCGGCCTCTTTCAGATTGTCGGTACCGCCGTCAACCTGGACCTCGACGCCGGCTTGAATTTCATCCCGGTGACCATCAGCGGCACCGTGTGGGGGGACACCGACGCCGATAGCATTGAGGACAACCCCGAGAGTGAAGTCAACGGCGTCACCGTGCAACTGTTCCAACGGGTTGCCGGTGTCGACACGCTTGTCCAAACGGCAGTTACCGCGGCGATGTCCGGCCCCGACAACTACGAGTTTACCAGCTTGCTGCCCGCAGACTACTTCGTCCGCGTGCTGGCCCCCCCCGGCAACGCGTTCTCGGCAAAAATCAACGACAGCGACGTCAACCCTTTCACCGGCGATAGCGATCTCTATACGTTGGATTTCGGCGACACCCAGGACATCGATGCCGGGTTGATCGACGACGTCGAAATTACCGGCTTCGTTTGGGACGACACGGACAGGGACGGAATTCAAGACGCCGGCGAAAGCGGTTTTGGGGGTGTTACCGTCCGTTTGCTCGATGACACTGACACAGAAATTACCAACACCCTTACCAATGCCGCTGGAAATTACGAATTCCTTCAGTTGCCCGCCTGGACATACCTCGTGGAGTTTGTCAACCCTACCTGGTACATCCTAACCTTGCAGGACCAGGGTACCGATGACGTCGACAGCGACGCGGACCCAGCCACAGGTCGCACCGCATCGCACGTCCTCCTCGCCGGTGGTGCCGTTGATCTGGATGCAGGTATGATTGGGGTACCGGACCTGACGTTGAGCATGGACGACGGCGGGATCACATCCTTCCCGGGCGGTACGGTGATCTACACGATCACGTACGACAACGTGGGGAAGCAGGGCGCCACGGGCGTCGTCATCACGGAGACGCTTCCGGCGAACAGCACGTTCGACGGGGCCAGCAGCACGCCGGGCTGGGTCGACGCGGGCGGCGGGATCTACACGTACACGGTCGGTGCGTTGGGTGTCGGCGGCGGCAGTACGGTCGACTTCGCGGTGACGGTCGACGACCCGTTCGCACCCGGTGTCACGCAGATCGACAACACCGCTTCGATCGCCGACGACGGTGCCAACGGGCCGGATCCGATACCCGGTGACAACTCGGACACGGACTCGACGCCGATCGGCAATCTGGTCTGGCACGATCTCGATGGCGATGGTATTCAGGATGCCGGCGAGCCGGGCATTAAGGGAACTGCCGTCGAGCTATTCTCCTCGGCGGACGGTATCGTAGGCAACGCCGACGATGTCTCGCTCGGCGTGGAGATTACGGACGCCAACGGGCGCTGCTTCTTCGCCGGTTTGACGGAGGGGAACAACTATTACCTGCAATTCCGCGTACCCGTCGGCGACCCCGCCTACGCGTTCACGACCCAAGACGCCTTCGGTGATACAATGGATGCGATCGACAGCGATGCCGACCCCGCCGGCACCACTGGGATAATCACGCTCACGGGGGGCGATTTCGGGGTCGGCGCCGGCTTGGTCAATGGCCCTGCACCGGACTTTGGCTTCGCGCTGCGGGCCGGGGGCGCGGGCTACGAGGAAGCTTGGGGGGTCGCCACCGACGCCGACGGCAATGCCTACATTGTCGGCTCGTTTGAAGGGACGCCCGATTTCGATCACGGGCCGGGAACCTACAATCTAACCAGCACCGGCTCCGTGGACGCATTCGTGGCCAAGTACTCGTCGACCGGCGCCCTGGTTTGGGCGCAGCGGATGGGTGGAACCGACTGGGACGACGGGTATGGCATTACGCTCGACGGCGACGATGGAAGCGTTTACGCGACCGGGTGCTTCCGCGGTGCGGCAGCCGATTTCGGTACCGACGTTCTCGCAAGCGCCGGCGACGAGGACATATTCGTCGCCAAATTCAACTCCTCCAACGGGGATTTCATCTGGGCACGGAGGATGGGCGGAACCGGCTGGGATGACGGCTATGCCATCACGGTCGACGACGACGGCGATGTCTACTCGACCGGTTATTTCCGTGCCACGGCCGATTTCGACCCCGGCCCGGGAACCTACAACCTCGACAGCGCCGGCTACGGCGACGTCTATATTTCCAGACTTGACAAGGACGGCAACTTCCTCGGCGCCCAGCAGATGGGCGGAATGAACTGGGAGATCGGGTATGGCATCGCCGTTGACGGTGCCGAGAACGTACACATCGCTGGCTATTTCACTAGCACGGCCGATTTCGACCCAGATCCCTCAGCAGTATTCGAGCTCACCAGCGTGAGCGGCAGCATCGGCGACGTGTTCGTCGCCAAATTGGACGCCGCGGGGGATTTCCTCTGGGCCCAGCGGATGGGCGGAGCAGGCTGGGACTATGCGTGTGGCATCGCCATTGCCGCCGACGGGAGCGTCTACACGTCGGGCTATTTCTATGAAACGGCGGATTTCGGACTTACGAATCTTATCAGCGCCGGCGACGCCGACATCTTTGCCTGCAAGCTGGACGCCTCGGGGAATTTCCAATGGGCCCGGCGGATGGGTGGAAGCGGCTATGACGCGGGCTTCGGCATGGCGGTTGCCGGCGACGGGACCATCTATACGACGGGGTACTTCTGGGATACGGTCGATTTTGACCCCGGCGCGGGCACGCAGAATCTCACCAGTGCCGGCCTCGGAGACGTGTTTCTCTCCCAACTCGACTCGAACGGAGATTTCGTCTCGGTTGGTCAGATGGGGGGAGCAGGCGATGACTGCGGCTATGGCATTGCCCCTGCTGACAATGGGTGCATCTACGCGGTAGGTTCTTTCAGCGGCACGGCCGATTTCAACCCGGATCCGGCCCTTCTTGAAACATATAACCTGATCAGCGAGGGCGGCAGCATCGACATCTTTCTTTCGGACCCGCCGTGGAAGGAGGAAGATCCGCCGCCGGAGACGCCCGACGGCTCGGATAACGCCGGCCAAGAAGACGCGCCGCCGGTCGTGTTCGGCAACGCCGGCGGCGGTACGTCTGATCCCGAAATTGCGGGCGGCAGCGACGTTTTGGAATCGGACCCGCCGTGGCAAGAGGAGGACGATCCTCCGCCGGAGCCGGCCGACGGTTCGGATAACGCCGGCCAAGACGGCGCGCCGGCAGCCGTGTCCGGCGGCGCCGGCGGTACGTCTGCCCCCGAGACGCCCGGCGGCCCCTATAACGCTGGCGGAAACGACGCGCCCGGCAACCGCGAAGCCCCGTTGTTCGAATCGGCCGACACGGCCGGCCCCGATGCCTCAGCGGTCGAAGGCCGCGGGTACGGCGCCGATTACCAAACGTATTACTTCGAGAGGCTCGGTGCCGACAAGCGCGGCAACGATCAGAGCGCCCTGTTCGATTTTGACCACCTCCCGTCGCTCGAAGCCGCATCGAACCGGTCGTCGAACGCCCCGCTTGATCTCCTCTACGAGACGCTGGCGTCCGATCAGGTCGGCGATACCGCCGGGGGGGACGCTGAAGAAGCCGTTCCCTTCCTCGGCCTGGTATTGCAGACGGTGGGGAATTGGCAATGTGTCTAAAAAGCCCGCTTTGGCTTCTCTGCAAGTGGGATTCCCCATTTTTCGGCTGTCTCATACCGGGTTTACCGCGAATTGGGGGGGTGCAATACGCTTGAAGGAATGAACGGTACTGACTATAATAAAGGTAACACTTTAGCGATCTGCAGTACGATGGCCCTCCGAGGCCGTCGTTGTGACATTCAACCTCTCGACGGCCTCGGAGGGCCATCGTACGAAGCGTTTTGTCATTCGGCTGAAGTGTTGCTAATAAAGCATTAGTGTGTTGCAACCGTTGGCGATAGCGTTCACGCAAGAAGGTTGCTTTCGATGAAGCCGTTCCTTCCCCGATTGCGCCGATTGCGAGTGGAGACGCTTGAGCAGCGCCGCTTGCTGAGTGTCGTTGGCAACTCGGACATCGTGCTCATCGACTCCGGGCTGCCGGATGCCGAGTTTCTTGCGCAGGCGGTTGAGAAGGACGCGATGCTGCTGTTCTACGACAGCGAGCACTCTCCCTCGGAGGTGCTCGCCCAGGTCGAGGCCCTGGCCGACTTGCAAGACGGGACGATTGCCTCCCTCTCGATCCTCTCCCATGGAATCGCGGGACAGTTCCATCTCGGAAACGAGCCGGTCTCCGCCGACATGAGCCCCGAGCAGGTGAGCGCCTGGCAGACGCTCTCCACCCGGCTGGCCGACGGGGCCAACATCTACGTCTACGGCTGCAACGTCGCGGACGGCTTGGGGGCGGGGCAGGCGCTCCTCGACTCCCTGGCCGACCTGACCGGCGGCGACGTCTTCGCCTCCAACGACCTGACCGGCGAAGGCGGGGACTGGGACCTCGAGGCCGCATCCGCCGGGGATGAGGCCGAGTTGGCCGCCGGACCGCTGATTCCCCTCGACGCAGACGTGCTGAAGGACTATTCCGCGACGCTCGATGGCGAGGTCGCGATCCTCGACCCCTGGGTCAGTTGGGACGACGGTGGTGGGCCATTTTCATACACCGTCTCGGCGGGCAGCAACCGTGCCTTGGTCTTCGTGGTCAGCGCCGAGCACAGCTCGTCTATCGGGAACATCGACGGGGTTACCTGGGGAGGCCAAGCGCTTACGTGGATTGACACGGCAGTCGCGACGGCGGGGTGGGAAAACCATCTCGAGGTGTGGTACCTGGACGAGGCGGGCATCACGGCCGCCACCGGAAGCACATTCGTTATCACCGGGTGGAGCGGCGGGGCCGATCCCTCCGACGAACTCTACGCCGCAGTCTCGCTCGAGAACGTCGACCAGACCGTTCCGGTTGGAGAACACAGCCCGGGAAGTGCTATGGCGGCCTCCTCGGTTCAGCCCTCTTCGGCCCTCAACAAAAGGGCCGGTGACCTTGTGCTCTACGCCACAGCGAGCGGCGAGCAAGGCCAAACTCAGACGTCACCCGAATACTACATCGAGGGCGTCGAGATCGATTCAGGCGGAGTCGGCCAGGTTCTCTCCCAGGCGACCAGGAAGATTGTGATCACCGGTGGGACCGAGCAGCCCGCGGCGCAGTGGAGCGGCGGCAGCAACAACCGGCTGGTCATCATCGGGGCGGTCTTCCAGCACACCAACCTCCCCCCGGAGGCCGACGGAAACGGGCCGTACACGATCGACGAGGGGCAGCCGGTCACGCTCGATGCATACGCCTCGTGGGACCCCGAAGGCGACATGGTCTTCGTGAGCGAGACCTTCATGAACGACACCGCACCCGATTGGACGCGTTACGGTGGCGCGATTCTGACCAGTGGGGGTGCTGATCCGTCTGGGGAGGGTTGGTTGCGACTGACGAATGATACCGGGAATCAGAGTGGGGCTGCCATCTACAACACGGCGATCGACTCCGGGGACCGGGTCCGCGTGACCTTCGATTTTACCACGTACAGCAATACGGGCGGCAGCGCCGATGGAATCACATTTTTCCTCCTGGATGGTTCAGAGACCAGTCCGGCCCCCGGCGCTTACGGCGGAAGCCTTGGCTACGCCCAGCGAGATGACCCGCTCCCCGGCGTCACGCAGGGGTATCTCGGGGTCGGCCTGGACGAGTACGGCAACTTCGCCAATCCGACCGAAGGGCGGCAAGGCGGCCCCGGACGGATTCCCAATACCGTCACGGTGCGCGGCAGCGGAGACGGCGCAGCCACGACGCCCGACAACTACCAATGGATCGCCACCTCCCCCGATCTCGGAACCTTTTTCGGCGGCCAGAACCTCGCCGTGGTCTCCGGCACGCGTCCGGACCAGATGGGCGCCGATTACCGCCGTGCAATCGTAATGATCACCCCCAATGGTGTCGGCGATTTGAATATTCGCGTTGAGCTCCAATTCGGATACGACACCGATCCGGTGCAGGTCATTTCGGAGACCGTCACGATAGGTGGATTTCAGGATCCGGTGCCGGCCACGTTCAAGTTCGGTTTCACGGCCAGCACGGGCGGGGAAACCAACTACCACGAGATCCGGAACTTCGAAATCACCACCATCTCCGCCTCCACCGATCTTACGTATGAATGGGATCTGGACAACGACGGCTTCTATGATGACGCGACGGGCGTTGATCCGACCATACCCTGGGCAACGCTCGTTGCGTTGGGACTGCCAAGCGACGGGACGCCTCAGACGATTGGACTTCGCGTCACCGACCTCGACCTCGCGACCGACACGGCTGCCACCACGCTTACGATCAACAATCTCCCGCCCACGGCCGATCCCAACGGACCGTACACGATCGACGAAGGCCAGGCGATGCCACTCGTGCTCGACGGGAGCGGTTCGAGCGACCCGGTGGACCCATTGACGTACGCCTGGGACCTGGACGACGACGGGTTCTACGACGACGCGGTCGGCAGCGGCCCGACCATCCCCTGGGGCACCCTGGGCACGCTCGGCCTGGCCAGCGACGGCACCCCCCTGACCATCGGTCTCCAGGTCGACGATGGCGACGGTGGGACCGGCACGGCGACCACAACGCTGACGATCAACAACCTCCCGCCCACGACTGCCGATAACACGGTGACCACGGGTCAGGACATACCTTACACGTTCACTGCGGCCGACTTCAACTTCGCCGACCCGAACAGCTACGACAGCCTCGAGCAAGTACAGATCACGACCCTCGAATCGGTCGGGTCGCTGGAGTTGTCCGGCGTTCCCGTCAATCTCAACGACGTGATCGACGTGGCCGACATCAACGCGGGCAATCTCGAGTTCGTGCCCGTTCCCGGCACCAATGGCACCGGCTACGACAGCTTCCAATTCAGGGTCCGTGACGACACGGAGTACAGCGCGGCGGTATCCACACTGGACCTCATCAACGCCACCTACGACGCCGACCCCGACGGGTTCGCGTATGCCGACGACGCGTTCGGTACGAGTCTTCCCGCTTTTGCCGACGGCACGTATGAAGCGGCGGGTGGATACTCGGGTGGCGGGCTCCGCGTCTACTTGGGGCCCGGGGACACGACGGGCGCCACGTCCGGCGGTTGGTCGGATACTTTCAATCTCGCCTCCAATGCTACAATAACCGTTTCCCTTCGCTATCGAATGCTCATGGGTGAGGGTTACGAGGCCAACGAGTATGGCGAAGTCATACTGGACATCGATGGAACCAGGTATGGCGCCGACACGAATAACTCGCTGGTCCATGTCGTCGGTGATGGCAACGGCGGCGGCACCGACGATACCGGCTGGCTCTACGACCAGCTCAATATCCCCCTGGGCGCGGGCAACCACACGCTGACAATCGGGGCTTACAACAATGATGCAACTTACGGGGACGAATGGGTCGAAGTCTTCTTCGACGATGTTACAGTCACCGAGACGACGTTCAACATCATGACGATCGATGTCAATCCCGTACAAGTCGTCTGGCATGATGTTGACGGCGACGGCATTCAGGACGCCGGCGAGCCGGGCATTAAGGGGGCCGCCGTGGAGTTGTTCTCCTCCGGCGGTGTCTCGCTCGGCGTGACGATTACGGACGACAATGGGAGCTACTTCTTCGGTGGTTTGACGGAGGGGGCCGACTATTACTTGCAGTTCCGCGTGCCCGTCGGCGACCCCGCCTACGCGTTCACAATCAAAGACGCCGGCGGTGATGATGCGATCGACAGCGATGCCGATGACACCGGCGTCACCGAGGTATTCACGCTCGTGGGGAACAATTTGGGTTGCGATGCCGGCTTGGTGAATGGCCCTGCACCGGGCTTTGGCTTCTCGTTGCGGGCCGGCGGGGAAGACTATGAGGAAGCTTGGGGGGTCGCCACCGATGCCGACGGCAATGCCTACGTTGTCGGCTCGTTTGAAGGAACGGCCGATTTCGACCACGGCCCGGGAACCTACACTCTTACCAGCACTGCCGGCTCTGTGGATGCCTTCGTGGCCAAGTACTCGTCGACCGGTGCCCTGGTCTGGGCACGGCGGATGGGGGGAACGGACTGGGACGACGGATATGGCATCGCTCTCAACTATGACGGGGGCAACGTGGCGAGCGAGAATTTCGAGATGGGCAGCCTGGGAGGAGACTGGACTACCTATTCATCCGACCCCGGTGGACGCCTGCGAGTGACCGGTGCGTATGGAACTGCCGCCGGCAGCTACGCATTGCTCATGGACCGCTCGAACCGAAACCCGCAGACCCTGAACGAGGCAATCTGGACGGTAGATATGTCCGGTGTTACGGACCCCACGCTGAGCTTTTACCATGCTGAATGGGCGGACGGCCAAGATGCCTTCTCCGGCGACTTTACCGGCCACTACAACGCCGACGGAGTCGCGATTAGCGACGACGGGGTCAATTGGCACCCGGTCTGGGACGCGGCCAATCAGGCTACCCGTGGCGAATGGTTGCAATACTCAGTCGATCTGGCGGCGGAGGCCGCTGCCGCCGGCATGACCCTGGGGCCGAATTTCCAGATCAAGTTCCAGCAATACGGCGACCGGCCCATCGCCACGGGTGGCCGTAGCGATGGCCGCGGTTACGACGAAATCACCATCACGGTGCCGCCCGCCGGCGACGGAAGCGTCTACGCGACGGGATGTTTTCGCGGTGCGGCGGCCGATTTCGGTACCGATGTCCTTGCAAGCAATGGCGCCGAGGATATCTTCGTCGCCAAGTTGGACCCCTCCGACGGCAATTTCATCTGGGCACGGAGGATGGGCGGAACAGGCTGGGATGACGGGTACGCCGTCACGGTCGCCGGCGACGGCAGTGTCTACTCGACCGGTTATTTCAAGGGCACGGCCGATTTCGACCCCGGCCCGGGAACCTACAACCTCGACAGCGCCGGCGCCGGCGACGTCTATATTTCCAGACTTGACAAGGACGGCAACTTCCTCGGCGCCCAGCAGATGGGCGGAACGAACTGGGAGATCGGGTATGGCATCGCGGTCAACCGCGGCGGGAATGTCCACATAGCAGGTTATTTCACTAGCACGGCCGATTTCGACCCGGACAACACACACCCCGGCGACACCGATCTTCTCACCAGCGTAAGCGGCAGCATCGGCGACGTGTTCGTCGCCAAACTGGACGCGGCGGGGGATTTCCTCTGGGCTCAGCGGATGGGCGGAGCGGGCTGGGACTATGCGTGCGGCATTGCGATCGCCGACGACGGGAGTGTCTACACCTCGGGCTATTTCTACGACACGGCAGATTTCGGTGCCACGAATCTCATCAGTGACGGCGACGCCGACATCTTCGCCTGCAAGCTGGACGCCGCAGGCGATTTCCAATGGGCTAAGAGGATGGGTGGAACCGGTTATGACGCGGGCTTCGGCATGGCCGTCGCTGGCGACGGAACCATCTACACGACCGGGTACTTTTCGGATACGGTCGATTTCGACCCGGGCCCGGGTACACAGAATCTCGACAGCGCCGGCCTCGGAGACGTGTTTCTCTCCCAACTCGACTCGAACGGAGATTTCGTCTCGGTTGGTCAGATGGGGGGGGCAGGCGATGACTGTGGCTATGGCATTGCCCCTGCTGACAATGGGTGCATCTACGCGGTAGGCTCTTTCAGCGGTACGGCCGATTTCAACCCTGGCGCCGGGACATTCAATTTGACCAGCGTGGACAATAGCATTGACATCTTTCTTTCGGACCCGCCGTGGAAGGAGGACGATCCTCCGCCGGAGACGGCCGACGGTTCGGATAACGCCGGCGGCAATGACGCGCCCGGCAACCGCGAAGCCCCGTTGTTCGAATCGGCCGACACGGCCGTCACGGGCAGCACGGCCGGCCCCGATGCCTCAGCGGTCGAAGGCCGCGGGTACGGCGCCGATTACCAAACGTATTACTTCGAGAGGCTCGGTGCCGACAAGCGCGGCAACGATCAGAGCGCCCTGTTCGATTTTGACCACCTCCCGTCGCTCGAAGCCGCATCGAACCGGTCGTCGAACGCCCCGCTTGATCTCCTCTACGAGACGCTGGCGTCCGATCAGGTCGGCGATACCGCCGGGGGGGACGCTGAAGAAGCCGTTCCCCTCGGCCTGGTATTGCAGACGGTGGGGAATTGGCAAGACGTCTGAGCCGTCGGTCGGACGGCCGGCAACAACTGCCAAAAAGGGCTTTTCCCGGGGATTTTGCGCAAACCGCAACCCTTTTCGCCGCTTGAGATGCGATTAGAATGCCTGTTCGGTGATTGCAAGTGGCGCAAAATAGGCAAAGTGTAACGGTATGGCTTTTTGTAAGGATTAGGAATTTTCTGATGGTACCGGATACGCGGTTCAAGTGGGTGGTAATGATTTGTCGAAATGCACAAACATCATGAATTAGCGCGAAGTTTGAGCCCGGAGTCAAATCGGCGCCCTGTTCTCTACAGGAGCCCCGGCCGGGGACACCCCAACTTCAGGAGAATAACTAATGAAGATTTGGTCTCTCTTGTTCACGTTGTCTTTTATCATTGCCTCCCTCTGCGCCGAATCTGCGCGAGCGCAGGCTGAATCGCCATCGGACGTTGCGGCGACGGAATCCGGCGGGTCGTCTTGCAGCGATTGCGGTCAGAGCGAGTGCTGCTGTGGTTGTCGGTTGCTCGGGTTCATGGTACCCAGCGATCCGTCCTTCTGCGACTACATCAGCCCCATCACCAATCCGACAATGTTTGAGGATCCCCGGACGTTGACTGAAGCACGTGCCATCGCCCTCAGTCAAAGGATGCCTGCCTACTTGGGCAGCCAGACTTTCCAGCTATACGCGTTACAGCTTCGTGCGGCGCTTACCGACCGCCTTTCGGTGATTGCCACCAAGGACGGGTTCATCGTTTCGCACAACGCCTTGCAGACGGACGGTTGGGCCGACATCATGATCGGGTTGAAGTACAACCTGATCACCAATTACTGCACGCATCGACTGCTCAGCGTCGGCGCGACCTATGAGTTGCCGATTGGCAGCCCCCGTGTCCTGCAAGGTACGCCGCGAATACTTGACGGGGAATCGATCGACGGCCAGTACAACGTATTCCTGACCGGCGGCACGCCGATCGGCTACAACGGCCACTGGATCAGCGCGTTCGGCGTTCGCATTCCCGCCAATCACGTTGTGCAGAGCGGCATGTGGTACTGGTCAAACCACTTCGACGTGAAAGCCGGCATGACCGATTTCTACGGGCTGCTTGAGATCAACTGGTATCACTGGTACGATTCCGGCAACAACGCTGTGACAGCGGGTCTCAACGGCGGCGATCTGGTGAACCTCGGGTCGACCAACATCACCAACACCGACATCGCTACCGGCGCCTTGGGTCTCAAGTACAAGCCGCACGGCAACCTGGAAATCGGCGCCGCGTACGAAGTGCCGCTTACCAACCGGCGCGGCATTATGGGAGACCGCATCACTCTCGACTTGATCCTTCGCTACTAGGCGGATTGCGGAGAAACGAAATTCCTGAAGGTAAAGCCCTGCCGGCATTCCGTTGCCGGCAGGGCTTCGTTATTATGGCTATTACCCCGGATACCCTTGACAAGTTGGCACAAACCGATACGCCGACGATCTGCAACGTGATCGAGTTGTTTGGCGTCCGGCCGCGGCACACCGGCTACATGGACGCGCGGATCCGGGCGAATTTCCCCGAGATGCCGCCCATGGTCGGTTTCGCCTGCACGGCGGTGTTCCGCAGCGCCGCGCCGCCGCCCGGCGGCGATGTCTACGACAGCATTGACCGGCAGCTCGATTTGTTCGGCGAATTGCCCGGCCCGGCCGTTGTCGTCTTCCAGGATCTCGACGATCCGCCGGTCGGCGCCACCTTCGGCGAAGTGATGTGCAGCATGTACCGGGCGTTCGGCTCGACCGGGCTGATCTCGTCCGGGGCCGGCCGCGACTTGGAACAGGTCCGCGAGATCGGCTATCCGGTCTTCACCGGCTCGACGGTCTGCTCCCACGCCTGGTGCCACCTCTTGCACGTGGGGCTGCCGGTTCGCGTGGGCGGGCTGATGGTCAATCAGGGCGACCTGTTGCACGGCGACGCCAACGGCGTGACGGACATCCCGCTCGGAATCGCCGCGGAAGTGGCCGACGCCGCAGGGGAATTCATCGCCGCCGAGAAGATCATCCTCGACTACGTCCAGGGTCCCGGCGAGAAAACGCGCCAAGGGCTGGCCGCCGCCCACAAAGAGTGTCAGGCGATGGTGGACGAACTCCGAAAACGCATCCAACGATAGGTGAAGCGTTCCGGGCCACCTTACCGGGGGGTTCTCTCAAGGCACACCTTGTTAGCGTCGGCGAACATGACCAGGGCTCGCTCCAGCCGCTTTTTGCGCTCCGGGTCGGATTCCTTTTTGGTAGCCTGCTCAAGCATGAAGCGGCCGACTTCGGGGCCCTCGACCAGGTAGATCACGCGCAGGTACATCGCCGCGCGCTTCGACGACTTGTCCTTCGCCAGGTACCCGATAGCCGCCTTGCTGGCCGGCTTGCCGATCCGGGCCAAGGCTTGAATCACCTCGGGATCACGGGGCGCTCGCGGGCCGGTTGCGACTCTGTAGAAACGAATGTCGATCAGATCCATCAGCGGCACCGTGGCTTGCTCGGCGCGCAGCAGCCCGAGCATCTCGATAGCCACGTAGAAGCGACTGTCAGGCAAGTGCTGGTCGCGGTTTTGCTTGAGATGGTCGATCAACAGCAGAAGACCAAATATGTCGTTCTTTCGGTCTTGTCGCGCCTTTTCGAGAGCAGCCACCCGTGTTAGGCCGGAAGGGACCAGTTCCTCCAACGACGCGGCGGTTACCGGATCAAAGTCCGCTTGGGGCTTTTCGGCCGTGACGAGCGATGGCGCAAGCAGCGCGCCGGCCGTCAGAAAAATCCCCATAATCGTGAGTTTGCGGCTATTCATGGTTCACTCCTTTTTCCTTTTTCCGAGAAACGTCGGCTCAGTCGAGTCAGACGATTCGGCGGTGAAGCCACCCGACAGAATCAAGATAAGCAGGGGGGCCCAGGGCCATCGCACCACGCGTTCGAACCGCATCGGATGCCCCCCGTGGGATCACGAGTTGGTGCTGAGAGCGGATCGCAGGCAACGTGCCTCCCACCCAACGCCGGCTTCGTACAAGCGGGCAAGGACGCCTGCCACGTTATCTGTGAACCTTACACCTTTCGGTACCGGTTGTCAACCGGTGCGCGTACACCCGAGTAGAAGGAGGGGAGCAGGTCCAAGTTTTCGGCCAACGATTCACGTAAAAAACACGCTGTCTTGCCGAAAATTGGACCAGACCCCGACTTTCTCAACGGGCTGCTAGCGAGCGTTCCACTCCAAGATAATCTGCCGCGATGGCTCCATGGGCTGGGGGCGTGCGGCCTGGGCCCGGATCGGCTCGAGGTCGTTCGGCGGCGTGACGCGTGGAGGTGACGGCGCGGAAGCAACGGCGTCCGCCACTGTCGGCGCGCCGGATTGGCCGCCTACCGCTCGCCAGCCGTCGCTGGGCATGGGCTTCGGCTCCGGAGCACCGTCGCGTGCGGCAAGTTCGCGCCGCGGCGGTGTAACCGCTGTCGCATTAACGACACTGCCGGGGGCATAGGGCAGCGGCCCTGCGGATGCCGTCTTGCCGGAGGGTTCCTCTGCGGAAGCCAGCATTTCGGCGGAAGGCGACGCGGCCGGGTGTTGCGGCTTGATTCGCGGCGAACCTTGCCGCACCCATGCAAGCCACCGGTTTTGCAACATCCCGGCGTCCTGGAAGCCGTAGTGGTGATGAATGGCCGCGGACCAATCGCCGGTTTCCATTCCGTCGCCGACAAACTCCACGTACTTCCGCCGCCCGCCCGTTTGAATGAGAAACGTCGCCAGCGAGTGCCCCTGGGCATACAGCGGCATGGCGTCGCGCGGGTATTGCTTCATGCGGAACATTTGGTTGAAGGCGATGCCGCGGCCGGTTTGCAGGAACTGGTAGAGCATCTTGTTGTAGTTGTTTCGTTCGCTGGCGTGCTCGACGCTGGTTGCGCCGCCCTCGTCGGCCCAGCGGGGTAGCGGCCGGCGGAAATGGCTGGCGAAGATCGTGTGGGTGATTTCGTGCGGCAAGACCGAATCGAGCAGCCGCTGGCGCGAACCTTGAATCGTCATCCGCCACCCGAAGACTTCGCCGCGGTCGAAGACAAAGGTGGTTGCCCCGCCGTTCCCCAGGCGGGGACCGACGTGAACCGTCATCACGCAGGGCCGCGACCAGTTCGGCATCGGCTTGCCAAGCCACTCGATGGCCAGATCGTAGCGGTATTTCTCAGCCGCCTGGCAGACTTCCCTGGCGAAGGCGGGCTGGGGCGCGTCCACCACAAAATTAACACTGCGGTACCGGGCGCCCATCGAAACCAAAAGCACGGCCACAAGTAAGGTGGCCCGAATGATGCGAGCTTCCATGCTCTTCCTCATTTTCATGGGGTGAAGAAGTGGGTCGGCCTTTTCCTTAAGGCCTCGGGCAACACCACCTGCCGAAAGCAAATGTCAGGCCAATCCTGCAAAAACTTCCGGACAACCGGGTCCCAATTGACCTACTTCTCAAAAAAGGCGTGCTTCTGAGTCTCCCCGGTCCGCAGTGCAAAACTCCTCGGGCCGAAATGCGGCTTGTAAAGTCTGCAAAATGTAACCGATCGCGCCGAAACCACAAACCCCGATTTCGGTGTGCCCGCGCAAGCAATGCTAGCATTACCCCACGCACCCTTTACAGCCCGCAATACCCGCGCCGCGAACATTACTCATGTCTCGCTTACACGGTGAGGGTTTTGCCTCCCGGCCCGTTGCAACGTAGAGTTTATAGGAAGGAGCACGTTCCAAATACGTCTTGTCCGATTCTCTTTCTGGGAGGTGCCTGTGATGAAACGCTCCTTAGTCAAGATATGTCTGCGGCTGTTTCCGGTCTTTCCGGCCATGTTCTTCTTAGCGGCGTGCTGCGCCACGGCATTGGGCCAATCCGCACCCAAAATCGTCCGCGTGGAGGAGGACTGGGAACTGGTCGTCGGCGAACCGAATCCTGTCAACGACGCACCGCAGATCACGTCCGTGATCTCGCCCTTCGCCGATGTTGGTTCCCTCTACGCGGCGTTCGAAGTGAACGCCAGGAGCCTTCCCGCTTTCGTGCCGGGAGGTTTGCAGCTCCAAATCTGGAACGGCGAGACGGTCCTGAGCAACAGGAAATTCCCCAGCGGAGCCGTCTTGTCGCATCCCGGCGAAACCGTCTGCTGGACACAGAGTATTGCACTGAGTGACGGATCGCTTACCTTCGAGATCACCAACGGCAGCTCTACTACCTGGGGCGCCTTCGGCGGACAGGGGTATCTCAAGGCCGGCGTTCCCACCACTTTGGCCGATCTGAGCGCCTACGATCCCAACGTTTCCGCTCAGAATTCCAAGATCGGCTTCGCCGAAAATCGGGTGCAGTCCCTGGTGCTCAAGAGAGTCCGCAAGCACACGTCGACCGGTGAGGTGATCGAGGACGCAACCCGTAGAGTCGTCCACTCGCGCGACTGAAACGCCCATATCGCATGACTGATGCACGACTGATGTACAACCGAAGTCCGGAAGCGGAATTCTTCGAGTCCGCTTTTTCGACGGGGGGACCGCGGGCATGAGAACTCGCCGTCACAGAAATCGATCGGGAAACGTTGCCATCCTCGCCGCGGTGATGATGATCGTCGTCTTTGCGCTGGCCGTATTCGCCGTCGATCTCGGATACCTCTACGTCGTCCGCACGGAGGAACAGCGGGCAGCCGACGCTGCCGCCATGGCCGCGGCTTGGGAATTGTGGGAGAAAGAGGGACCGCCCCAGACGGGCAACCCGCTCGACGACGTCGCACCCGCCCGTGCAGTCGCCGCCCAATATGCCGGGCTCAATTCCGTGGCCGCCTTGCCCCTCGAACTCGCCGCCGAAGACGTCGAAATCGGATACCTCCAGTCCGACGGCCAAATAGGCGCTGCGACAACTTCCCGTATCGCCACGCGAGTCCATATCCGCCGCACTCCCGACCAAAACGGTGAAATCGTGCTCTTCCTGGGCGGTCTGCTCGGCAGGGCCACCAGCAGCGTCCAGGCACAGGCAACCGCCGTCTACGGCAACGATTTCTCCGGGTTCAAGACCCCATCCAACGGCGAAAACCTCGATATCCTCCCTTTCGCGATCGACAAGGAAACCTGGGACTTGCTCCTTCAGGGGAACGGCACCGACGACTGGACCTGGGACTCCGATGAGGAACAGGTCTCCGCAGGCCCCGACGGCATACTCGAAACCAATCTCTACCCCGGCAAGAACGCCGGCGCACCCGGAAACCGCGGGACCGTCGACGTCGGCAACCCCAACAACAGCACCGCCGACCTCAAGCGACAAATCCTCTACGGCGTCACCCCCGAGGATCTCTCCTGGCACGACGGCGAGCTGAAACTCGATGAAAACGGGGAACTCCTCCTCAACGGCGATACCGGCATCAGCGCCGCCGTGAAGGACCAACTGGAGCAAATCATCGGCCAACCCAGAATCGTTCCCATATTCACCCAGTTGCAGGGGAACGGCAACAACGCCTACTACACCATTGTCCAGTTTGCAGGCGTCCGGATCATGGAAGTCAAGCTGACCGGAAACAAAAAGCAAGTCGTCGTCCAACCGGCGAAAATCAGCACCCTCGGCGGCATCCCCGCAGAACCCGGCACCGAAACAAGCTTCTACATCCTTTCGCCCGTCCATCTCTATCGGTGACCGTACGTGGACGCACGATCCCGACAAGAGCCCCCCTGTAGAGTGGCGATGTTGCACTCGCCGTGGCCAACCGGGCAGTCGACGCTCAGGCCCGGACCCGTTACAAACCCGTTACCTTGCAAGCGAAACTTCTTGAATTCTGAAAACGTCGGAACTTTGACGGCCCCAAGGGAGTCAAACCAGTACAAGCCTGAGGAAACGGATTTACGATGATCACCCAAACCCCCACAAAAAACGGAACCCGCCTTCCCTCCCGCCCGGTTCGGCTGCCGGCCGAGACCGCGACGACTCCCCGGTTCGATCCCTACCACCAATGGCTCGGGATTTCGCCACAGTGCCAACCGGCCAACCACTACCGCCTGCTCGGCGTCCAGATGTTCGAGGACGACCCCGAGGTGATCTCCAACGCCGCCGACCAGCGGATGGCCTACCTGCGGACCTTCCAGATGGGCAAGCACAGCCGTCTCTCGCAGAAGCTGCTCAACGAGGTGGCCGCCGCCCGGCTCTGTCTGTTGGACCCGCGCCGCCGGGCAGCCTACGACGAGCAGTTGCGGCCGCCGGTGGCCGTCGAACCGTCCCCGCTCCCAACGCCTGAGCCCGCCGACGAATCGGCCGATGCCGAACTCGACAATTTCTTCGTCCAGATCTGCCACGAGCAGCCGACGGTGGCCGCCCGCCGCCGTTCCCACAAAAAGATGACCGCCCTGATCACCGGCGGCATCGCCTTCCTGACCTCCGGCCTGGTCGCTATCGTCGCCATGGCGATCCCGCCAACGTAGGGTGCGTGAAAGTCTCAAGCACCCTGCGCGGTTTCCCCGCGCTGCAACCTCGTTCCACAGTACTTGCAGTGGTCGGCGTCCATGTCGTGCCCTTGGGCGCCGCAGCCGGGGCATGACCGGCCGCTGAGCCCGCGGCCGTGGCTGGCGATCACCTCGGCCGAGAATATCCCGGTCGGCACGATGATGATGCTGTAGCCGAGGATCATGACCATGGCAGCCAGAGCCTGTCCGACGGGGGTCTGCGGTGCGATGTCGCCGTAGCCGACGGTCGTCATCGTCACAATTGCCCAGTAGACGCTCTGGGGAATGCTGGTGAAATCGGTATCCGGCTGCCCGCCTTCGATCAGGTACATCGCCGCCCCGATGACGAAGATCAGCGACATGATCGTAACGAGAAAAACGGTGATTTTTGCGCGGGTGGCGCGGAGGGCCTGCATTAGCGTCTTTGCCTCGGCCAGGTAGCGCGTCAGCTTGAACACCCGGAACACGCGGATCAGCCGGACGATCCGAATGACCATCAGCGACTGCGACCCGGCGAAGACGAGGCTCACGTACGTCGGCAGCACGGCCGTCAGATCGACCAGCCCGAAGAAGCTCCTCGCGTAGCGCCACGGCCGGCCGACGCAGATCAGCCGCAGCACGTACTCGATCGTGAAGAGGACCGTAAAGCCCCATTCGGCTGCACGGAGCGAAGGTCCCCACGCCTCCTCGACCGTATCGACGCTTTCGAGCATCACCGCGACCACGCTGAGCAGGATGGCGACGAGCAGTGCCACGTCGAAGGCCTTGCCGGCGCCGGTGTCGGCCTCGAAAATCACTTCGTGCATCTTCCGCCGCCAGGGCGCCACCGGCGGCGATTTCGGTCGGTCGTTCTCGTAGTCAGACATCGGCGGGTCCGTTTGCTCCGGATTCGTTGTCCCGTCCCCCATTGTACCAAGCGGACTGCTGTGATAGAAAGGCGGATAATGTTGCCGCACACAACTCTCGTCAGCAACCGGCGGCGAATTCTGCCATGAAGCTCCGCAAATCGCACATCCCGTGGCTTGTTTTCCTGGTGCTTCTCGTGGTGCTCGGCGCGCGGCTGGCGGTGGTTGCGTCGCGGGCGGAGACCGGCCGGGAAACGGTCGCGGACGCCTGCTGCAACGCGACCATCGTGTTCCGTCGGCCGAAATCCCTGTGGTACGGAAGCGAAATGTCGCCGGAACAGGTTGCGTTCTGGCTCGCCGAGATCGACCGCATTACGGCCGAGCACCCCGACTCGGCCGAGTTGGCCATGGGGGCTGCGTGCCTGGCCGATCATTTGGAAGGCCTGTGCCCGTCCGGTTCGCCGCACGAGGAAGCGTGCCGGTCGCGCCGCCGCGAACTGGCCGAACGGGCAACCCGGCTCGAACCGGAAAACGTTGACTGGTGGCGAATGCGGGCGATGTTGGAGACGTACAGCGACTATTACCCCTTCTACCATGTTGAACCGCCTTCCCACGGTCCCGAGTGGTTCGACATGCTGGAGGAGTGCGCCCGCCACGATCCGGACAACGCGCTGTACGACTATATCGCCGCAGTACACTTGTACGCTACAAGCACCAATCTCGACGTGAACGATCACGTCGTGGTCAAGAATCCCATAGGGTATGAACTGGCCGGCGAACGGTTTGCCGCGGCGCAGAAGAAGGAGTTTTTCACGGTTGGCCGGCCGGACCTGCCGGCGTTGGCCGCGCTGCTTCGCCATTCCGTCGTGCCTTATGCGCATCAGGGCGATATCGCCGTCATCTCGTATCTATCGTCTTATGAGCAGCGGCTTCTTCTCGCCATTTGCACCTACCAATCCATGCCGACGGTCGTCGATAGCCGCGACGATGCGAGCCGGCTGGTTGCTCTCGTCCGGAACCGCTTGCGTGTTCTCGAACAACTGGACTGGGACGGCGAGTCCATCAGTTCGCATTACTCTTGGCTGCTGCACCCCATCGGTGCAATCGACCTGGAAACCCTGGCCGCGGACTATCCCGAAGTCATCTCCGGGGCCGAGGCAGAGCGGCTCGTGCAACGGATCGAGACCTGGCAAGTGAATGCCATGGCCCTCGCGACGGCATTTGAGGAAGTCGGCGGACTTGAAGAATTGTTGGCAACGGTGTACCACGTGATTCCCGCCTTCTGCGTGCAGGCGGCA
This sequence comes from uncultured Planctomycetaceae bacterium, assembly GCA_964547995.1. GTDB lineage: Bacteria > Planctomycetota > Planctomycetia > Pirellulales > Thermoguttaceae > CAZJRB01. The sequence goes on from CAZJRB010000007.1 coordinate 101,315, forward strand.
CTCCGGTTGGCCGCATTGCTGGCGGCCGCCGGGTTGCTCGTCTGGGCGGTGGCGCGGTGGATGCTGCGAAAACAGCCGGCGCCCGAGAGGCTCGGGGTGGTTAGGCATCTGGCCGCATGGACGGGGGCGTTCGCCCTGGGCTTTTTTGTCTTCGGAATCGGCCCGGCAGAACAGACGCCGTCCGCCACCCTGGCATGCGCATCCGTGTTGGTCTTCTGGCCGGTCGGCTTCTTCCTGCTGTTTCGGGTCTACCGGGCCACGGTTCGGCTCTTTCGCCGCTGGGGCGCGCACCCGGACCGCGTCCCCGCCATCGCAACGATATGGCTGGTCATGCTGTGGCAGATAACCTTGGCGGGAGTGCTTATTACCAGCACGTACTTCATCGCGTGGGTCAAGGAATGCTACGACAAGGTGCCGGGATTTTTGGACGTGGCGGCCCCCATTTGCATTACCGTCGGCATGGCCGTATTGCTCGTTTGGGTCTATTTCGTGCGGGAACGAACGAAGCGTTCGCCCGTGCCGCACATCGTGGCCGCGTGTCTGCTGGCACTGGCGGCGTTCGTGGTTGCGGCGCCTTGGGTCGTTTACGCAATGGATCCGATGGACCCCTGGTTGCCCCCGATTCGGAACAGGGAATCCATTTGGTGGCTGCTCTGCCAGCAATGGCTATACGGTCAGGAGAGTCCCTGGCGCATCGCCTTTGCACAATGGGTGCTCTACTACGGCGCGTACACGAGCGTGGGGCTCTCCTTCCTGCTGGTGGCCGCCTGGTACGTGGTCCGCTGCACAAAGTCGGCCGGCGAGGGTTTCCGGCAGTGCTGGTTTGTCCGCCCGTGCCGGGGCTGGGGCAGGCTGCTCGATTGTCTCGGCCGTTCGGCAATCGGCGCCGGCGGCGCCTTTTTGCTGATCGCGCTGCTGGTTGGCCCGGTGGCCGTCCGGTCGGTCGAGCGCGATTATCAAACCAAGATGAGCTATGCCGGCAACCCGGAAAAACAGTGGGACAAGGTCCGCGCCATCCTGCCGGGGATCAAGGAGAAACTGAAAAAAGAGATCGAAGAGGAAAAGAGGATGCAGGAGGAAACGGAAAAGGAGCTGGAACGGTGGGAATCTCAAGAGACGTAGTAGCCATGGAAACGACAAACGTCGATGAGCGCAAAGACCGCAAGCCCCAGACGGGATTTCCGCGACAGTTCGGGATTGGGACGTTGTTCGTGATTACGACGCTGTTCGCGGTGCTTTTTGCGTTTCTGCGCACCTTGAACGCCCATCCCGCCGTCTACGTGGTCGTCGGCGGTTTCGTGGTAGTGATCGGCCTGGGTCAGGTGTTTCTGTTCGGGGGCAAGCAGCCCCGCGAGGCGTCGCTGTTGGTGGGCGGTGCGATCTTTTTCCTCGGAACGGTTGCTCTGGCCGTGAACATTCTCGTGATGGGCGAAAACTACGAGCCTTTCCTGGTGCTCCTTGTTGCAATCCTGTACCCGGCCCTTGGCGCGATGTTCGGGTATTTTGTAGGTTGCGTTATCGGCGGCGTCTTCCTGGTGGGCAATTGGCTCAACCGGAGAATGGAAAAGCGGCAAGAAGAGTAGCCAGCATTCTTTTCCGGGTATCAACCCAAGTGTCTGACTATAAACGCTTTGCGGCTGCAAGTCTAATAACAACCGCCCCCAACGGCGGGCAAGCCCGCCCGCTAAACGTTGCACAGTGCCATTGGGTGATGAGGCCGTAACTTGTCACCACACTGTTACGGCAGCAACGGCCGGGATCGTTCAGACCTTGGCGTAGTTGATAAAGAACTCGTGCTTGGCGAATGCCACGACATCTCCGGGATCGAGTCGCTCCCTCTGGACGGGTTTCCCGTTGACCTTTACGCCGTTGGTGCTCTTGAGGTCCAAGACGTGCCACTGGCCATCGATGAGTCGCAACTGGGCGTGCGAGGCCGAGATATTTCGATGCCTGAGGACGACATCGCAACTCTTCTGCCGCCCGACCGACACCAGTGGTTTCAAGAGGGGGATTTTGCTGCCGCCTTTCAGCGGGACCAGCTCACCGTAGACCTCCGTCTTTTTTTCCGGTTCGGCGGGATCACCCTTTTGACCGTGGTCCGGGTGGATCACCCCGGATTCGTCGGATAGATCGTCGATGAATTCCCAGACGTCTCCGGCGACTTCCCCGGGGTTGAGAATCCCCCGGACCAGCCCCCCCGGAATTTCGTGCTCCGGTCCCGGGATGTGGATGTTCGACTTGCACTTGGGGCACTTGACCGTTCTGCCGGCGTGCTGGTCCTTGACCTTTAGCTGGTGGCCTCTGGGGCAGACGACCTCGATGGACATCGCACACTCCTGGAGTGGTAAAGGGGTGGAAACCCTCGCCAAATTCTTACATTAGATGGTAGTCGATATTGCCGGTCATTGCAACTCCGCTTGCCCGCGGCGAGTGGGTGCCGGCGTACAAGCGTCCACTCTGCCTAATCGAACAGCACGAGGTATGCAACCGCGAGCAAAACGGACACGATCAAGGCAACCGCAGCGATCTTGTGCCATCCTTTGAATCCATGCGAGATCGCCTTGACCGTGCGGCCATCGGCGGCGGCCGATTTCGCGTCTCCGCGGGCGCTTCCTTTCGGGGTCGGTTTCGGGGTGGGTTTGGGGGTGGGTTTGGGGGTGGGTTTGGGTGGTTTCTCAAGTTTGTCATTGGCGCCTTTGCGGTCGTCGGGCAAGTCGGATCGTTTTCGCTGGCCGGGCGCCTTTTCCTTTTCTTTTTCTTTTTCTTTTTTCGGCGTGGTTGCGTCCTTCGGCTCGTTTTTTGATTTCGGCGCGGGCGGTCGGGCAAGGTCGGGCAAGGCCGACTCGGGAACCAACATCGAGACCAGGAATAATGCCTTGGAGAACAGTCCCTTGACTCGCTTGGCCTGTATCCAGCTCTCCAGACCTTCTCTCCAGACCCAGTCGGTGGGGCGAAGTCTGCCTCCTTTTGCCCATTCTTTGAGCTGTTGTGGAGAGATCGGACCGTAGCGCTCATCCCCCTTCATGAAGAACCACTCTGCCGGTTTCGTACTGTCCTCCGGTTCCGCTTCAACGGATGCCTCTTCTTCGGTTTCTTGTTGTTCTTGCAGAACGGGTTGGGGGATCGGTTGGCCGACGAAGGGCTGGGCGGTTGCCGGCTGTTGGGGCGCCGGCTGTTGTGTGGCCGGTTGCCCGGCCGTAGGCGCCGGTTGTTGTGTAGCCGGTTGCCCGGCCGTGGGCGGTGCGGGCGGTGTGGCCAACCCGAAAGGCACGTCGAAGATGCCGCCGATCTTGCCTGCTTCCACCCACTTGTCCATGCCTTCCGTCCAGACGGGGTCGGTCGGCTGAAGTTGCCCGGACGCGGCGAGGCTTTGGAGCCGTTCGGTCGAAACCGGCCCCGAGGGTTGCCCTGCGCGGTGGTACACCCATTGGGATCCCACGAACACGTCCCCTTGAAAGAATGAATTTCCTCTACTGTTCGAGCGATTCAATAAAGCCACCACAATGCGGGCAGACCTTTGCCGATTTGGGAATTTCCTTACAACACTTGGCGCAGATCTTGCTCTCCTCGCTTCTTGTGTCTTTCATGTCTTTTATCCCGGGAGATCCGTCCGCCGGTTTGCCGCCCGAATCGGGGGACAGCAAGTTGAGTCCGGACAGGCCCGACTCGTCAGGCGCCGGGGATTCGACGGGATCCTTGACAAGGTATGCAAGCTTTGGGGGCACTTCAATCACGGCTTTACAGACCGGGCACCTGCGGGTCTTCCCGGCATACTTGTCCTTGATCCGAAGCGCGTGCCCGTTCGGGCAGACTATGTTAATGGCCACAGCGTTATCCCCTCCACACGCTTCCTCTGCCCGATGGTGAAAAAAATGGGCTTCTCCGGTAACGATTTTACATACCGGGGAATCGCCCGCCAACACCGAGTATAGACGGACTCCCGCCGCGTTGCAAGTGCCTTGCGTCGGGTGCCCATATGGGCCTTCCGGCCGGCCATCCTGAATTCCGGACGCTGAGCCCGCGTATCGCCTCACTGGAACCACGCCAACACGCGTTTTGCTTCCGCTTCGAGCGAGACGGGCATCGAGACGTAGGTAGTCAGCGCGGTGGATCGCCGCCTCTGATGGCGGACGCCGGCGGTTTGGCCGGTGACCGGCTTTCCCATCGCCCTGGTGCGTTCGGCCTGGAGCTTTTGCACGTTCTTTTCGAATTGGGCGATGCGGCTGCCCGCTTGCTGCAAACGCCGCTCGGCCACGGCGCGGCGCTGCAACAGGGCCGCCCGTTGCTGGTCGATCGCCACGTGCCGGCGTTCCCGGTCGGCCACGACGGCGAGCACCTGGTTGCGATTAAGCTGCCATCGTGCGGCGGCGTCGAGGAAGGGCTGCTTCTTCAAGGGGTCCTGTTCTTTCTCGGCCTGCTCGAGCAACTGCCGGATCCGCTCTTCGAGGATGGGCAGCTCTCGCCGCAACTGTAGAATGGCGATTTCAACCTGCCGGAGATTCGCGGTCGCCCGTTGTTCTTCCTCGGTGATTGTTTTGATCTCGTCGCTGAGTTCTTTTTTCGTTGCGTCAACGCTTGTGCGTTCGTTTGCCAAGGTCCCGGCCGCGATGCGTGCCCGTTCCTCGAGCTCGGCGAGCTTGCGTTTTTTCAGATCGGCGGCCTCCGCCTCAGCCTTTGCCGCATCGGCCTGGGCCTGTTCCTTCGCCTTGATGAATTCCTCCTTTACTTTGCGACGGCCTTCTTCGAACGCCGCCCGCCTCTGCGGGGTCAACCGGGCGAGTACCCGGTCCTGGCACTGCGACAGGGCGGCGGCGGCGACCTGGTCCTTCGCCGGCCCGGCCAGGTAACCACAGGCCCGGCCGAGGAAGCCGGCTGCGTCGGCATACGGTTTTTCAGCGTCCCCCTCCAATTCCGTCTTGGGAAATCGCTTGGCCAGTTCCGGCATTTCGACCATGGCACGATCATACTGCTTCGTCATCAGCAACAGCCAAAGGCGGACTTCGCGGATGGCGAAGGCCCCGTGGTCGGCGTCGAGCACCTCGTCGACCAGCACGGCCGCATCGCGGTATTTCATCTGTTGGAGCTGGACCAGGGCATAGGCGTACTTGATTCGCCGATCGCCGGGGGCCGTCTCCCGCAGCCGCCGGTACTGTTTGTCCGCCTCTTCCCGATCCGCCTTCGACCGCCGCCAACCGATCTCGAAGAGCTTTTTGACCTCCGGGACGAGCTTGGCATCTTCTGATTCGGCCGCTGCGCAACGACCCCAAGATCCCGCTGCAACGCCCAGGACCGCCACCGCCGCGAGTTTCATTCCGTGCATAACGACATCCTTCCGCCAGCTACAACTGACCCACTAACCGGGGGATACGATACCTTTATCGTACCAACGTATGCCGAATAGGGCAAGTATTCTGCTGCTGCGGCGATGCAATCGGTTTCCCCCGGAAGGAATTGCCAATTCCGGCGTATTTCGGTACGATATACTCCAAAGGGGGTTCGGGGGAAGGAGCAACGACTATGCGAATGTCTCTGCCGGCGACCACGCTGCTCGCTACGTTGGTGGTGGTTGGAAACGTGTATGCTCAGGAGGGCTGGACTTCGAGTTCCGGCACCTTCGGAAACCGGACGCTCGGCTCGAGCATTTCGGCAGGTCAACGCACATTCGGGAGTAATCCCGCGACCGGTTCCCGCACGACGGCCGACCTCGGCAGCGTGGGCCAACTCGACTCGGGTGATCGCTTCCTGCGCAGCAACCGCCAGCAGGGCCAGTTTGTGGGCGCCAGCAGCCAGGATCTGCAAAGCTTCATCGGCGCGGTGCAGGCGAATCAACGGGCCGGCCGGCAGAACCGCACCAGGCCGACTCCCAATCGCCCGGGGGACGTCAATCGTCCTCAGTCCGCCCAAGCCGGCCGGGACGAGATCCGTGCCAGCCTCCACGTCGCCTTTCCCTACAAGAAGACCCTGTCTACCGAGTTGGGTACCCAGCTTGCGGAGCGACTGGTGAAGATGCCGCAGATCCATACGCTGTCGCCGCTGGAAGTGCGGGTGGCCGATGGTACGGCAATACTACGGGGGACGGTTGCCACGGACCGTGACCGCGATTTGGCGGAGCGATTGGCCCGCCTGGAGCCCGGGATCTGGAAGGTGAATAACGAGCTTGTGGTTGCCGGGGAACCGGCGCCGCGGACGCCGGCTGCCGGTACGCCGCCGGCGTCACCCCCCAGGACGAAGCCGGCTGGCGGTTCGCCAAAACCGCCCCCGGCGAAGCCGTTCCTTGGGGGTTTCTTCCGTCCGGAACGCTCGAAGCCGAAGGGGCCTGCGACCAAGGCGCCTGGCGGGGATCAACCGGCCCTGCCATTGCCTGAGGAGCCGCTGATTCCGCCGGAATTGATCCCGGCCGATTGAACCGGCTTCGCGGCGGGTTGGACCAGGGGCGCGTCGCCGCAACCGGCGGCCGCCGTCCGAACCGCGACGGAATCGAAATCGTTGCGGTTGCCATTTGGGTTGGTTTGGCATCACTTTCACATCCATTCGGCAAAGCGGCTTGGTGCGAAGCGGGCCGGACGCTGGGATTTGCCGTTGCGGCAGCCGCAGACGTTTGGGGCGTGCTGTAACCGGCGACCGTTGTCTTCATGCCCGGCAGGATGTGCTTGGCTTGTTTTCCGATGACGACGCTGCCCTTGCCCTTCGGAATAAACCGCACGATCAGGCTGACCTCCTGCTGCGGCCCTCCCGCTTCGCTGCACGGGACCCAGACGCTGTAGGAATGTCCCAGGTTCGACTTGCTGTAGTGTTTTTCAAACTGTTCGGGTGTGAAGACGTACTTTCGATCCGGCTTTGCACTTCCCGGCTTGCGGCCGTTTTCGTCGAAGGCATACACGACAAGCGTGCCGTCGACCTTGATCGGTTGGTCATCCTCTTTTCCGTAGAACATCAGCCGGCCGCCGAACCCCCGCATCGGCGTATGATTCGCCTGGTAGAACACGGTATCCGCCCACATGGCCACAACCTTCTCGGGCACTTCCGGCTTGTCGTCTCCGAGCGGCCAGGCGAACGGCTTGCTCCAATCCGGCTTCTTCAGATCGAGTTGTGCACAACCGGCCACGATTGTCAGCAACGCTGCCGTCACCGCTAAACGGCCGAGTTGAGGTGATCTGAACATGCGATTTCCTTTCGCCGCCCTAGCGATACAAGGGTGCTGCGGGTTGTAACCGTTGATGAGCGATCGGAACCACCGGGGCAAAAGCGGGCCGGGTCGGCAGTCCGGCCGGTTCCACCGGCGGCTGTGCCGGTCCGGCAAAACGGGGTGATACGAAATGGGCGTTCCTCGCCGGGACGCCGTGGCGGGGATCCGTTTGGCTGGGATTCAGGCGGGCCCTGTTGGCATGATAGACTGCCGGGGCGGCCTGCAAGCCGGGGAACCGCTGCGACGAATCTTCGAGCGGGGGAACGATCCCGTGCTCGCCGGGAGGACTTGGCGGCGCCGGCACGATCTCCGGTTTTTTGACCGGCCCCTGCGGCGCTATAAGCGTCTCCCCGCTTGGATCCAGGTCGGGGTAGATCACCCTGGTCTCGGCGTCCGACCAATCGTCGGACCGGCCGCGCAATCCCCCTTCCCCCTGCAGCTCGATCACGTCGGCCAGACACCAACTCAGCCGCGAGACCTCGGTTTGCTTCAGTGCCTCAGCCTCGGCTTCCGAGCGGATGATGTGCGGGGTCATGATGACCACCAACTCTCTTCTTTTGATGTTCACGCCGTCGTACCGGAAGAGCCGCCCGATCAAGGGCAAGTCCCCCAGACCCGGTACCTGGCGATGGAACTCCGATTTCGACTTGGTGATCAGCCCTCCGAGCACGACGGTCTGGCCGCTCAGGGCGCTGACGGTGGTTTGGGCGGTCGTGGTGTCGATTTTCGGGGACTTGATTTCCTGGCCTTCGGTGAACGCGACCGGAATACCGTCCTCGATCGGTCCGACCTCCGACTTCTCGGCGTCGATCTCCATCACGACGAGGCCGTCGGGACTGATCCGCGGGGTGACGCCCAGAATGAGCCCGACGTTTTCCATCGTGATGCTGTTCGTCTGGCCCGTTTCGTTCGTTTGCATTCCGGTGATCCGCGGCACGCGCTGCCCGACCTGGATAAAGGCCGGCTGGTTGTCGAGGGTCATGATTTGCGGGCGGCTGAGCACCTCGATGCGGTGAGAGCTTTTCAAGGCACGGATCAAGATGCTCACGCTCTCACTTGACGCCGAGAGCACGAGCCCGCCGAAGCCCAGCTCGTCGTTCATCCTGCCGACGGAAAAGTTCGCGATCCCCTGCGAGCCAACGGTGCCGGGCGACCGACCGTTAAGGGTACCTGTCGCTCTGTCCGCGGCGTTGTCCCCCAACGTCGCGCTGTTGAACAGGAATCCCGGGACTTGTTCCGCCGACACGATTTGCTGATTTGTGACCTGGGGTTGGCCTGGATCGCTAATTGTTTGGCTGATGGTCTGGATCTCGCTCAGTAAGCTTCGGTCGAAGAGGATCGAGTCCTGCAGCCCCAATTCCACCCCGAACTCGTCCGTGTCGTTCAGCGAGACCTCGGCGATCAGCACCTGGATCATCACCATGGGGGGCCGCTCGTCGAGTTGCTCGACCAGCTTGGCGACCTCCTCGAAGAACCGCGGCGTGGCGCTGACGATCAGGCTGTTGCTGACCGGCTCCGGCACCACCACGACCTCGCGTTCGATCTGTTCGAAGGGGCTCATCAAGGCGGGGTTGAGCTGCTGTACGTCGCGCTCGCTCCGCAGGAACTCGTTGATCGCATTGGCCACGTCCGTGGCCGGGGCGTTTTTCAAGCGATAGACCGCACTCTTGCGGTGGCGCACGTCGCTCTCGTCCAGGCGCAAAAGGATCGCCTCGACCACCTGCAAATCGCCCATCGACCCCGATGCGATGATGCTGTTGGTTCGCACGTCGACCGCGAAACGAAGCTGGACGAGCGAGCTTTCACCCTCGCGGACGCCGGTCCGCACCGCCGGCTGATTGGCGGTTGCCTGTTGGCCGAACAGGGCTTCCAGCATGGTGGCCAGCTCGCTGGCGTCGCCGTTGACGACCGTGAAGACCTTGATTTGTGCTTCGGCGGCGGGGAGCTGGTCGAGTTGGCGGATCAGCGCCGCGATCAGTTCCATGCTGTTGGCGGGCGCGGAGACCATCAATGCGTTCGACCGGGCGTCGGCGGTGATCTGCACGTCGGAGAGGATACCCGACTTCAATTCCTTCCGTCCCTTGGCATCGATGGTCAAGAATCGCAGCATGGCCGATCGCTGCGTTGCCGCGCGTGCCGCAGCGGCAGCTTGATTCCCGGCGGCCGTCTGGCCGGTGATCGCCTGCTGCAAGATCGGCGCCAAGTCGGTGGCCAGAGAATTTTCCAACTGGAACACCCTCAATTCGTTGACCGCGGCGCTGGTGGGCGTGTCGAGCCTAGCGATCAATTTCGCCACTTCGGCCATGTCGCGGGGGCGCGCCTGGACAATTAGGGCATTCGACCGCACGTCGACCGCCACGAGCACGCTCGGCCCCAATCCGCCCCGGTCGGCGAAGAATTCGTTGATCGTCACCTGGACCACCGACGCCGCCGCATAGCGCAATCGAAACACCCGAAACTCCGTCTCCGGCGGTACCGGCTGATCCAACTGTTTTACGAGATCGATCACGGTCTGTACGTTTTCGCGCCGCCCGATCAGCAACAGCGAGTTCGGCTTTACCAGCGACGTGATGCTGACGGCGCCCTGCCGCGGCAGGAATATTTCGTCGTAGAGCGGGCGGACCAAATCGGCCATCGCCCGGCAATCGACGTGCCGCAAGGCATAGACTTCGATGGCCGGCTCGGTTTCGGTGCTGAGTTGTTCGATCTGCTGGATGATTTTCAATACTCGGTCGACGTCGCTCCGGTGGCCGCGGATTACCAACACATCGAGTCCCTCGAGCATCTCGATCTGGACGGGGCCGATCAGGTCACCCTCAGTCGGTTCCCGCGCGGGCTGCAAATCCGCATCATTTGCTCCGGGTTGCGGGACTGCGGGACTTCCCGGCTGAAAAACCTGGGCAACCCTTTTTCCGCCGGTCTTTCCCGAAATGCCGCGCCGATGGATCACGTCAACTGCCCGACGCACACTTTGCGGATTAGCGTCTCGTAGCGACACGAGCCGCGTCTTCTGGTTGCCGGGAGGTTGCGGGCTGTCGAGAGTCTCAATGAGCCGCACACAGGCATCGACCGCCCCATCCGGCCCCTGCACCGTCAACTGACGGGTCGGATGGTGAAGGGTCAACTGGATGCCGCCTGCGGGCAAGGACAATTGATAGACTCGGAGTCCCGGCTCGTTCGTCAATCTCAAAGCAAGGCGGCTTCCGAAAATGCCCACCAGCGCAGACTCCATCTGCTCGCTGGTGGCACGGTGCAGGCGTACGGAGGCCGACCTGGCCGCTTGCTCTTCGGGAACGGGAAGTGCGCGGCCGCCGGCTGCGGGTGCTTGCTGGGGAAGAGGGTTTTGCCGTGGGGGTGCCTGAAGCTGCTGCTGTGGCCTAATTCGCTGGGCGATTTGCGCCTGGAGCCCCACCGGGGCCTGGACCAGGATCTGGCCCGTCCGCTGGTCAAACCCGATTCGCACGTCCGGGAACCGCTGAAATTCGGCCCGAAGTCGCCGGGCGGTGGCCTGAACGTCCCCGCCTGGAGAGGGGTACGGCTTCAGAACAATCGGGTCGGGGCTTGGCGGACCCTGGGCAAATGCTGTCGGCGCAAGGGCACCCAGCATCGCAACCGTTGCGAGAACGGCTGGTACCAGGAGGGAATCGGCTTTCCTAAATCTCGAAATCACAGGCACTTACGCATTTCATTGCGTCGTGCCCCCCTGAATCATTTTCGGCAGGGCGCACACGCCAGACATTGAGCGCACCGTCTGCACGTCTCGAATAATCGGCAAATTTTGCCCATCTCTCCAGTCTTCGCAGACAAAAGGGCCAAAATTTCCACCACGGCAGCGGCACGGCGAACGGTTGCTGCCCTAAAGACCGCCGGATTGCGATGGCAACAATGCCAAGGCCACGTTCATGTAGATGATGATCCCAACCAGGTCGATCAGCCCCGCAACGAAGGGGTTGCTCATAAAAGCGGGATCGAGGCCGAGCCGCCGGAACAGCAGCGGCAACACGGCGCCAAGCAACGTTCCGCAGAGAATGACCAGCAAGATGGTTACAGGGATGACCATTGCCGTCAACAACCTAGTCGGCCACCAGGGGAGGGGTGCGGCCGGCAAGGCGCAGAAATACCCCACCACGGCCAGGAAACCGCCCAAGAGAAGCCCCATCAGCAGTTCCCGCCGAACCACGCGCCACCAATCACCCAACGCAATGTCGGCGGTCGAAAGCGCCGTGATAATCAACGTTGCCGACTGGTTGCCCATGTTTCCGCCCGTCGAAATCACCAGCGGAATGAACAGCACCAGCCACACGTAGCTTTCGATCACGGATTCGTACTCGCGCAAGGCCAGGGCGGTCAGCATTGCGCCGAAGAACAGGATGGTCAACCAGATCCCCCGTTTCCAGGTGAGCGTGAGAAGGTGCGTTTCGAGGTAGCCTTCATCGAGTGGCGCAACCGCCGCACTGCGGTAGGCGTCCTCCACTGCTTCCTCGCGCATCACGTCGATGATGTCGTCATGGGTGATGATACCGAGCATGTGATGCTCATCGTCGACGACGGGGATGGCCAGCAGGTCGTATCGGGCGACCTTCTCGGCCACTTCCTCCTGGTCGTCGGCCACGTTGACGGTAACCAGGTCGCGTTCCATGAGGTCGCCGATTTGGGTATCCGGTTTTCCCATGGCAGAAACCAACTGCCGAAACGAGAGCAGGCCCCGGAGATGGTCTTCTTCGTCGACCACGTACAGGTAGTAGATGGTCTCGAGTTCCTCCGCCTGTTCGGCAATTCTCTTCTGGGCTTGCCCGACCGTGAGATCTTCACTGACCCGGGCAAACTCGGTGGTCATGACGGCGCCGGCGGTATCTTCGGGATAGGCACTGAGCCGCTGGATGTCGCGCCGCTCGTCGGTGGGGATCAGCGGCATCAGCTCGTCGACGATCCAGGGCCGCACGTTGGCAAGCAGGTCTACCCTATCGTCGGGCGGCAAGTGCCCGACAAACTCGGCGATCTCCTGGCGCGCGAGCGTTTCGATCATCTCGAGTTGCTTCGTCTCGTCGAGGAAGCCGAATATTTCGGTGCGAAGCGGCATCTTGGCGTGTTGCAAGACCGCCCACGACTCCTGGGCCGAGAGCCCCTCCATGAATTCCGCGGTCCGCGCAGCGTGCAACGCGGTGCAGAACTCGCGCAGGCCGTCGGCGTCGTTCTCGGCCAGCATTTCGCGGAGTTCGGGCAGATAGAGCGTGTTGGGCATCGCAGCACCTTTCCTTGACACGTTGCTTCCGTCGTCACCGTCGAGGGCATCGACGTCTCGTGAATCTATCGAGTATGGCCGGAAGGGATCGGCGTGTCAAGATTTCTGAAGGACTACGAACCGGTTGCCGTTTTCAATCCGCACCAACAGAAGGATGCCTTTTTCCAGGGATTTACCCTTCAGTGCCGCCTTGAACTGCTCCACCGAACCGACCGGTTTTCTCCCGACCCGGAGAATGAGCATCCCTTCGCGAATTCCGGCCAACGCTGCCATGCCGTCCCGCTCCACTTGGGTAACCAGCACGCCTGAGAAGCCCTTGTAACCGAGGCGCTCGGCCAACGGCGCGGTCAGATCACCGATTCCCAGCCCCAATTCCTTGTTGTAGTAGGCCGGCGAATCGTCCGTCCCGGGATCGTTCCCGCGGGAGGAACGGCTCGGCGCCGCGAGATCGCCGGGCAGCGGCCTGACCACGACCGTCAGCGTCTGCCTCTTTCTGTCGCGGAGGATCTCGACTTTCTGCTTCGACCCGACGGGTGACCGCTCGACGATTTCCTGCAACTGTCGCGGGCCGTTCACTTTGCGCCCGGCGAAGGAGAGAATGACATCGCCTTCGCGGAATCCGGCTGCGGCGGCCGGCGTGTTCGGAAGGACTTCCGAGACCAGCACTCCGCGATTGTGCTCGATTCCGAGCGCGCGGGCGACCCGGGCATTGATCTCACCAATACCCACGCCGAGGTACGCACGCTGCACGCTGCCGCTCTTGACGAGTTGTCCGGTTACCCATTTGGCCAGATTGATCGGAATGGCAAAGCCGACGCCCTGGTACCCGCCGGTGCTGGAGGCAATCGCCGTATTGATCCCAATCACCTGGCCATCGAGGTTGACCAAGGGCCCGCCGGAGTTGCCGGGATTGATGGCGGCGTCGGTTTGCAGGAAGTTCGTCCGCTGGGCGGCGGCCAGCGGGCGCCCCTTGCCGCTGATGATGCCGGCACTGACACTCACTTCCAATTCAAACGGATTGCCGACCGCGATGACCCAATCGCCGATTTCCATGGCATCGGAGTCGCCCAAGGCGGCTGCGGGCAGCCCCTTCGCCGGGATGCGCAACACGGCCAAGTCGGTCTGCTCGTCGTTCTTGATGTCGGTCGCTTTGAACTGCCGCCCATCGGCCAACTCGACCAGGACTTCATCGGCCCCCTCGACAACATGATTGTTTGTCAAGATGATTCCGCCGGGATCGACGATCACCCCGGAGCCGATCCCCCGGCGCTGTGGAATCCGGGGGTGCAATCGGAAGCCGGGAACATCGTCGCGAAAGAAGTCCTCGAACGGCGTGTCCTTGAAGGGGTTTTCCCCGGGCACTCGGTTTTCCTCACCGCGCACGGACTTGACGGTCGTCTTGATCTTCACCACGGTGGGAATCACACGCTTGGCTGCCGCACGAAAGGCCCTGGAAAGGCTCTGGGCCTTTTCCACACCGTTGCGATCGGCCGCAGCCGAGGGGAATTGGTCCTGTCCCGTGGCCCCGCGCCAGACTATCCCGCACGTGATCCCCACGATTAGTGTAATCGCAATCAGCCAGCAGCGATTCTTCACGTCTTTCATCTCACCATGCTCCTCTCGAAAGACCCCGCATTTTCGCATTTTTCTATTACGGACCTGTTCTGCCGCAGGTTCGGCACCTGGTCGGAGCCAACAGCCCGCTGGAAAACCCCCTTCATTTTCCCGCACGACAACCGGCCGGGCAAGGGGATTTCCACCCCGGCAGCCCGTCAAACCGCCCCAATAACCCATTGCGGATTGACAGAAGCCGCTGCTATGGTTTATTTTATGCCAATAAGCCGGTATTTGGCCTCATACGAGGCTCCTCGAGGCGGGTTTTCCATGTCTTCCAACGCCCAGAGCGATTTCGATGCAACGTTGCTGCCCAGTTTGGAGGAATGTGAGCGACAGTTGGGCTACGTTTTTTCCGACAAGGGCCTACTCCATGCGGCCCTGACTCACGCCTCAGGGGCTGACCACCGGCTCGCCTCGAACGAGCGGCTCGAATTCCTTGGCGACGCCATTCTTGGGGCCATCGTCTGCGAGCAACTCTTCCACAAATACCCCGAGTATCTTGAAGGCGATCTCACGAAGATCAAATCGGTCGTCGTCAGCCGGCAGACTTGCGCCAAGCTCAGCGGTCTGCTGAACATGGAGAGGTTTCTGATTTTGGGCAAGGGGATGGCTACCCATCCGAGCATACCGACTTCGCTTCTGGCCGACGTGTTCGAGTCGTTGGTCGCGGCCATCTACCTCGACGGGGGGGACGATGCGGTTCAAAAATTCCTTCTGCCTCGCATTATTCCCGAAATCGAGCTGGCCGCTGAAGGCGAATCCGCCAGCAATTACAAGTCGCTCTTGCAACAGTTGGCCCAGCGGGAACACGGCACGACGCCCTCCTACCAGTTGCTGGACGAGAAGGGGCCGGACCACAGCAAATGCTTCAAGATCGCTGCCCAGATCGGCAACAACCGGTTCCAGGCCGCATGGGGACGAAACAAGAAGGAAGCCGAGCAACGCGCTGCCCGAAACGCGCTAAGCGAAATCAAAGGTGAAGTGGCGCCCTTCCCGTCGGATGACTGACCGATGCCCAGTGCCGTCGTTCTTTTTTCGGGTGGTCTTGACAGCATGTTGGCCGTCCGCATCCTGCAGCTTCAAGGCTTCGAGATCGAAGCGCTGAATATCCGCACCATCTACACCTGTTGTCAGCTTGCTTCAGCGGAAGCCGCCGCAGCCATGGGTGCCCGGTTGACCGTGCTCCCCGTTGAAGACAACTACCTCGAAGTGATTCGCAATCCTCTGTACGGATATGGCAGAGGAGCCAACCCTTGTGTCGACTGCCGTATCCACATGGTCGAGACGGCCGGACGATTCATGGAAGAAATCGGTGCTTGCCTGGTGGCCACCGGCGAAATCCTCGGCCAGCGTCCCATGAGCCAGCAGCGTCAACATTTGGGAATCATCGAGCGCCGGTCGGGGATGCACGGGCGGCTGTTGCGTCCCTTGTCGGCCAGACTCCTCCCACCGACTGTTCCCGAACAAGAAGGGTTGGTCGACCGCGAGAAGCTTTATGCCCTCCAGGGGCGGGGCCGGCGAGAAGTAATCGAGCTGGGTAAAGCGTTGCAGGTCCCCAAACTTCCAACGCCGTCGACCGGGTGCATGCTGACCGAACCCTCGTTTGCGCGTCGCGTGTACGACTTGCTGCAATGTCACCCTGACGCCACCCGATGGGACTTCGAATTGCTCAAGTCCGGGCGACACGTTCGCTTCGACCGGACGACAAAAGTGGTGCTGGGGCGCAACGCGGACGACAATGCAGTTCTGGCGTCGTTTGCCGCCCGGCAGGATGCGCGAGCATCAGTCCTCTTGACGCCTCGAGATTTCCGCGGCCCAAACGCTCTCCTCCTTGGACGGTTCGACGAACCGGCCTTGGCGTTTGCCGGGGCCTTGGTCCTGCGTTGGTCCCGCCCCAAAGACCTCACGGGGGGGGAAATCGGCATTCAACAAGGCGACCGTCACCGGGTAATCCACGTCGAAAGAAGCGAAACGGCCGAACTGGCAAAGACGCTCTGAGCACCTTTCCCCACAACAGTGGGGCATCAAGAAGCTAGAAACGCCCGGTCAATTGTGCCGGGCGTCTCTTTCTCGTCGTAGCAATGGAATGGAAAGAAGGTCTACTTCTTCTTTTTGGCCTTCTTCCGCTTGGCCTTTTTCTTGGCCTTCTTCTTGGGCGCCTTCTTCTTGGTCTTCTTCTTGGTCTTCTTCTTGGGCGCCTTCTTCTTGGCCTTCTTCTTAGCCTTCTTCTTTTTCTTGGCCACCTCGCGTCCTCCTTAAGTACGAGTTGGGCGATATCCGTCGAAATTCGGGCTGGGACCGAAATTCGGCCAAAATATCGCCGAAGAAACAAGACAACGAACTTCCAGGCTTCCTGTTCTCAGGTGCAAATGGCACCGAAAACCTGCCGTCGTTCGTTTCCATCCTCTGAGCTGAAACTCCTTCCTTCACCAGGACCTTCAACTCCCCAAAACCCAATTAGAGGCTTCAGGTTTCCATGATCGTACTTATTTCAGGAATCGATGCAAGTACAATTCCCGCCCTGCGGGGAAATTTTTTTCGGTTCCGCCCTACTTCGCAAGGCAAAATCATCACTCCAAACTCAAGTGAACTCGGTTCGACGATGCGATTGCCGGTCTCCTCCTCGCATTGCTGAGCACCGGGACCTTCCACCAGGTTGGCACCCACTTTTTGCCGCGCGCATCCGTTGTGTCAAGAGGGCGTCGATGCGATCCGATCACGCGTGGCACCCCCTCTCAATCGTGCTGAGAAACCTCGCAATAAGATGCTTCACGAACAGTACCGATTCCGTGCCGAACGAAGAGACTCATCATTCAGCAGAGGTCGCGGTTCTCGATTCGCTCCTTCTGCAGCTCGCCATAACCTGTTGCTGCAAAAGCACTTAGGAGCACATTCGAAGCAACAGTCTTTCGGCGCGATAACCGTCGGGGATCGGCCTCGATGCAAGAAACGTCGGCCAACAAATGCGCCCGAACCGCCGCAACTCGTTCGGTCGCCAGCACGTTTTCCCGTCCTTGAGCACGCCGCGCGTTCCACTTGTCATCGTGATGATTTCCTGTCGCAAGACATCGGTCGGACGAACAGTAACCAGAGTGTGCCCATCGGCCCCGAGGGATTGCGGCGACCAAGGATCCCGACACCTATCCGGGTGATTCGAGACAGCCGGATTTCGGTCGGACCATCGGCCGAAAATTTTTTCCAATTAACCAATTTCTTTGCCAAAAAATCGCCTCGAAAGACGCCAAGACACCGTTTGAGCAAGAAATGCGGCGTAACATCAAGTAACTACCGGAACCAAAACTTGACTTCATCGCCAAGGTGCCCTCCGGCGGGTTTGGGGCAGCACATCGCAGATGGCGGCGCGTTCGAACCGGGTTCGTTTGCTCAAAGACCCGATAACAAAGTCGTCAACACCGCCCGGCAAACCGCGAGAACCCTTACCTCATTTAACAGGTTTCGCTAGATTCTCGACCAAATGTGCGTCGTTGCTCACTTGCGGCGCGGTTTGAATACGACGGTCGCCAACGGGGGGAGTGTTACTTGAATCGACGCGGGGCGGCCATGGCTGCCGGCGGCCGTGGCCATCACTCCGGACCCGTTGCCCATATTGCTCCCCGCGTAGTACGACGAATCGCTGTTGAATATCTCCTCGTACCGGCACACCTCGGGCACGCCCAACAGATGGGATTCGCGGGGGACCGGCGTGAAATTGGAGCCGACGACCAGATAATCGGAGCGGTCCTTGGCCCGGCGAATGAAACTGAAGGTCGATTCGTCGTAGTTGTGGCAATCGATCCACTCGAAGCCCGCCCCGTCGAAGTCGAGTTCGTGCAGGGCCTTCTCCCGGCGGTAGAGCCGGTTCAGATCGGAGACGCACTTCCTGAGCCCTTGGTGAGACCCCCACTGCATGAGATCCCATTGCAGACTGGCGTCGTAGTCCCATTCATTCCATTGGCCGAAATCGCTTCCCATGAAGATCAGCTTCTTGCCGGGATGTGTCCACATGAAGCTGTACAGCAGCCGCAGATTGGCAAACTTCTGCCACAGGTCGCCCGGTGCCTGATCCAGGATCGAACCCTTCATGTGGACGACTTCGTCGTGCGAGAGCGGCAGGACGAAGTTTTCGTGAAATGCATAGATCAGGCTGAAGGTCAGCTCGTCGTGGTGATACTTGCGGTGAATCGGCTCGT
>CAZJRB010000008.1:0-107925 GCA_964547995.1 uncultured Planctomycetaceae bacterium
TTGTTGCTTATTCTGACCCGCCGAGATTCCAGTTCACGGTGAACCATTACACCGTGACGTTTGCAAACGCGGAGAACACTTGGTACCGCAAGTCTCTGTTGTCTTTACTTGCGAATCCGCTTGCCTCAGTTCTCTCACCGCCCAAGTATTCGAGAAGGGCAAGAAATGCTTGTTCACCCTCTCCTACAACTACGTAGTCCACGAAGTCGCTGTCTAATGTTGTCTCGGGAAACAGGGTGCAGTGCGGCCCTCCCCACACAATTGGCACGTGACCGTGAAACCGCTTAGAAATGCGTGCTGCTGAGGAGACCTGCTCGCCAGTGATCACGGAGAGGCCCAGGCAGAGAGGTCTCGGGTCAGTTGTGAGCATTGCCTCAAGGTTGCGAAAGGTATCGTCCTTGTTCAGCCTCTCATCCAAAATGGCTACATCGTATTTTGGCGCGCACCACGAGGCGATCTTGTAAAGTCCTGTCGGAATCTGACTCTGCCGACAAGTCATAGCTGGAAAACACAGAATGGCTTTGCGTTTTCCTCGGTTAATCGAGCGGTTCATAACGGTACCACGTCGAGCACTTGCTCGTGAATTTCGTCGGCAGATAGCATCTGTCCGTCCCTGGCGCAATTGACGAGAACCATATCTTCCCGCTTACTGCACAAGGAGAGGTATTCGGCCTCGACACGTCTCTGCAAAGTCAGACTTGATTCGTGAATATCCTCTTTTCCGTTGAGGTATTTCCTTTCCGGGCCGTCCCGCTCTCGGCTCAATTGCCCCCGGATAAACTCGAAGGGAACGTGCAGGTATATGGACAAGTCAGGACGTTCGATTCCATTGTGCTCGAATTCAAGATTCTCGATCCAATTTCGTAAATGCCTTTTCTCTTGCTCGTTATCAACCTTCGCCGCCTGAAATGCCATGTTCGAATACACGTACCTGTCTGCTATCACGCAGGTGCTCTGCCGGCGCCACTTCCGAATGTCGTCCGTCGCATCAGCCCTGTCACCAGCGTACAGCAAAGCCACGAAGTCCACAGGAACCTCTGAGGCATTGCCAAACTCGCCCCGAAGGAATCGGGCAATCATTTGCCCAAAGAACCCCGTAGTACGGGGGAAGTGCAAGCAACGGCAAGCGAGGCCGCGACTCTCCAAGTGGTCAGAGAGCATCTTAATCTGGGTCGACTTCCCACAACCGTCAAGTCCCTCGAATACAAAGAAATCGTTCATTATTGTGCTCCTGAGCACGAAGAACTACGGTGGCTGGAAGCCGGTGTTGAAAGCGGGCGTGACAGAATTTAGCTAACATAGGGGGGCACCTCTGTGTCGTGGCGTCCAAAGGGTACTCCCCGGATCGCGGCAAGTCACCATATCGTGTCCCCGTCTCGCGAAGCCAGTCGCAAAACAGGGCACTCTGGGTCGATTTTCCGGTGCCGTCGCCGCCGTCGATGGAGAAAAACATACGTCAATACCAGGGGCCGCAAGGGGAGAAATGCGGGGGAATTCGCCTTTCGTTTAGTGGTCAATCACCGCTCCACGGGGACGAGCCCCGTGGTGGCGTTTACAGTTTGACCAGGTACGAGTTCATAGCTCGCCAAATCCCATTTTCTTGACTCGACCCGCCTCGATATCCTGCCGGACTTTCCGGGCGAGTTTTTCCAAGTCGTTTTTCGACGCCGCAAAAGCCGCATCCCATTGCTGCTCATCCGCCAGTTCTTCGAGGATCACGGCCGCAATAGCATTCTGCTGCTCGGGTGAGAGTTTGTAGATTTCGTTAAGCGCCTTTTCCAGAAGCTGGGTCATAATCGCTGCTCCTCCACTGGTTCGTTTCCTCTCTTGCGGGTTCTTCTCACCCAGAAATACATTATACCAGAATCCATTCGATGATAAACGGTGACTGGTGAGTGATGAATTGCGCGAATTCGGTGAGTGAGGTAGCTGTGGGCGCGACCACCGGTCGCGGCTTTATTTCCAGCCACTACCCACCACTCACCACCCACCACTGACTACTTCGGCTTGATCCGGATGTTCCGGTACGCGACCTGGCCGTGGTTGCCCTGGAACATGAGCGGGCCGGTGGGGGCTTCCTTGCCGGTCAGTGCGCCGCCGGTCGGGCCTTTCAGCTCGACGTTCTCGTGGAGCACCTGGTCGTTGAGCGTGACCTTGACCATTTTGGCATTGGCCGTTTTCTTGCCGTCGGCGTCGAACTTCGGGGCCTGGTACTCGATGACGTATTTTTGCCACTCACCCGGCGCCTTCGAGGCGTTGATCTTCGGGGGCGCGGCACCGTAGATCGCGCCCATGTCGCCGCCGCCGAGCTTTTCCTTGCCGAAGCTGTCGAGGATCTGAATTTCGTACTCACCCATCACGTAGATGCCGGAGTTCGAGCCCTTGGGGACCATGACTTCCAATTCGATGGTCGCATCGCCGAATTTCTTTTCGCAATAGAAATCGAGGCCATGGGCCCCGGCGTTGATCATGTCGTTTCCGCCGGGTGTGACCTTCAGATTCTTCGGGTTAGCGGGATCGAGGACCGCTTTGCCGACGGTCCAGTGATTCTTTGCAGGATTGCCTTTCACTTTCCAGCCGCTGAGATCCTTGCCGTTGAAAAGCTCGACCCAATCGGCGGCGCCGGCCGTCGGGCACAAGCTCACAAACAGCGAAACCACAGCCATCACGACCAGTGTTCGCAACCAAAGGGAAAGATGTTCGTTCATAGTGGGAACCTCCGGGTTAGAGAATCGGGTTTGGAACACGCCCTTACCATATCGCAGTGGTTCCCGGGATGCAAGTCTTGGGGAAGTGAGTAGGAACGGGTGCCGGGTGCCGGGTGCCATGCCCACGCTCGCCGTGGGCATGTTCGTGGACGTCGCAGAACATGCCCACGGCAAGCGTGGGCATGGCACCCACAGTCTCAATTGTCATACGGTACCAGCCGCTAACCCCTCTCATACATCGCTGCCATCTGCCTTGCGCGGTCGGCAACCATCTTCCGCAGTTCCGGCGGTTTAAGCACCTCGGCCTGGTCGCCGTACCCGAGAATCCACCAGGTAATCTCCCACAGCCCGGAGACCGTCGCCCGAAACTCCAGCGTGCCGTCCTCGTTGAACGTTGCCTGCTGCGTCTTGTGCCAGCGGACCTCGGCGACGTTCTGCGCGACCATCTTGCTGAAGCGGATCACCACGTCCCGGTCGCGGCCTTTTTCCGGGATGAGGTGCCAGGCGTTGCGAAGGTAGCGATCCAACGAGAAGCCGCGGGGAACCTCATACGTGTCTTCGAGGATTTCAGCCTTGACAATCCGGCCGATGTTGAATGTCCTGGTCGCGCGGTGCAGCGACGACCGCCCGATGACGTACCAGCTCCGGCGGCTGAACAGCAGGCGGTAGGGGCTCAGCCGCGTGCCGATCTCCTTCCATTCGGTCAGGCTGCCGTAGCGGATCCGAACGCAGCGGTGCTTCGAAATCGCTTCAAGCAACTGCTCGTAGACGGGGTCTTGCCCGGCCAGCGGATTGCCGGGGGGAGCGTGAATCTCGATCGCGCCGGCCACGTTGCGCAACTGCTCGCGGAGCCGCCCCGGCAAGGTGCTCTCGAGCTTCACCGCGGCGCTGCGGGCGGGACCGAAAAACGGGAGCCCCGATCGGTCGCCCAACTCGTGGCACAAGACGATCAGGGCCAGGGCCTCTTCCGGCGTGAAATTCGTCGGCGGGAGGTAGCAGGAACCCGGAATGTGATATCGCTGATGATCCTCGTCGTACGTCAGCGGCAGGCCCGACTGGCGTAGAGTCTCCAAGTCGCGAAAGACGGTCCGCCGGCTGACGCCGCATTCCTGCGCCAGCGCCTCAGCGTTGTATCCCCTTCCAGCCTGAAGCAGGCCGATGAGTTTCAGCAACCGATGGATTCGCGACAGATTCATTCCCGGTGCCTGATTGGTTGTTTCGAGTGGCGCCCGAGGGCGTGGCCGCTTGTTCAAAGCTCGCCTGCTTGACCGACCACCCTTGATCGGGCTCTAGTTTCCCCGTTGGCGGCCGTTTTGCCAACCCCCCTGCTCCTGTGCCGTTCCCGGTGGAAGCCTGCGGGCCGTTCGGCTCGTCACCGGGCGGTTCCGGCGCGGGGGTCGGGATCTCCTCGATCCCCATATTGTCCGGACCCAGCAACTCGATTTCACCGTCAAACACCGGATCGGTCGGCTGCTGTCCCGCGTGCTGGTCGTACGGCCCGCGGCTGATGACCTTCGGCCGGGTGAAGCCGTAGTCGATGTAGTAGCCGGCGTCCCGTGCCCGGGCGCGGCCGTGCGCGTCGAAGTAGGCCTTGCCGGGCCAGGGCCCTTCGGCCAGGTAAATCCCGTTGTACTCCAACAGCGACCCCTTGCGGTAGTGTACTTCGGCAATCATCGTATTGTAATCGACCAGCGTGCTGTAGTACTCCACCTCGGCCTCTGCCAGGCGCCGCTGGGCGTCCAGCACGTCGTCGAGGGTCCAGTCGGCGTGTTCGTGCTCTTTGAGGGTGATCGCCGCCTTGACCTCGGCCTCGGCCGCTATCCGGCGATTGAAATTCGTCTGGGAGACGACGTAGAGGCCCTCCAGGTTCCGGATTCGGTTTGCCAGTTGGTGTGAAATTTCCAGTTCCGCTTCCTGGAGAATTGCGCGATCCTTTGCGAGCCGCAACTGGGCGTTGCGGACGCCGCTGTGCTCCTTCCGGAACCCGATCGGTATGTTTACTTCGAAGCCGAGCTGCCACTCCTGGAAATTGCCGGTTGTCATGTTCTGATAGGCGTTTGATCCGGGGACGAGAAAGTTCCCCGTTCCGCCCTGCGAATCCACCAGTTGGTCGCCCAAACCCAGCCAGCGGTATCGCCCGACCGCATCGACTTGAGGAAGCAGGAAGTTCTTGGCGGCGATCAATTCCAGTTCCCGTTGCTTGACTCGCCACTTCTGCCTGCGAAGCTCAACGTCTCGGACCAGGGCCTCGGAGAGCGTTTCCCGCCAGTCGAAGGTCACCTTGGCTACGGTCGGCTCGTCCTTCGGGCGAATCAGCCGGCCGTCGGTCGTTGCGAGCCCCATTATGTAGCGTAACTGCGATTCCGCAGCGTACAATTCGGAGAGGGTCCCCTCCACCTGGCTGCGGAACAGGAAATATTGGGTTCGTGCCCGGGCTTCCTCGTAGGTGGATGCGGTGCCGACCTGCCACTTCACGTAGGTCTCTCGCCAGGTTTGCAGCGCGCTGTCCCGCCCCGCGATCATCGCGTCGAGCCGCCGGTAGGCGTAGTAGAGCAGCCAGTAGGATTTTTCCACGTCCAGAACCAGATTCCGCACGGCCGCCTCGAAATCGGCCAGCTCGATGTCGGTGTTGATTCGCGCGATCATGACGCCGCGGTATATGCCCGGAACCGTATTCAGGCCGGCGATCCGGTTGAACTGCACGCCGTAGCCGCGGAGCAGCGGTTGGCGGAACTCCGTCTCGAGGTTGACGTTCCAGTCGGAGGGATAATTCCGCATTTGGATGTTGTTGGCCTCATAGGCAACGTTGTGCGTGACGGAGAAGGTGCCGCCCGCGGCCGTCGTCTTCGCGAGCCTCGCTTGGAACGTGCCGATATCCTGGTGGAGTTCGGCTGGAAAGAACGGGTTTGCCGGCCGGTTCTGCGGCTGGTGATTCTTCTCCCAGAAGACGTTGGTGGTGAACTGCGTGTCGAAGGCCGACAGTGCCGCCTCGACGCCGTAGTAAGGATCGGTTTCCCGAATGGCAGGGTCATAGACGGAGGGAGCGATGTCGGATGATTGGGCGACGGTCTCAGACCCCATCGAAAGGCTTCCCGGCCTGTTCAATCCCCTTTGACCCGGCAGGCCTATTACCCCGCCCGGAACGTTCCTCTTCACCTTGTTGTTTGCCAAAGTGAAGTGTACCGCGTCCTCGAGGGTCAAATCCCACATCTTTCTCGGTGTCTTCTCCTCGAGCGAAAACGGCCGGATGGCCCCTTCCACTTCGTCAAGGCTCTGCTCCTCCGCGTCGGGATAGTCGATCTCGGTCGCCTTGCCAAGGTAGTGAGAGAGGTCGCCGTCTTCGTGGAAGTAGACGGGTTGCTGTGGGATACATCCCGCCAGAACCAGGGTCCAGGTAGCCACGATACCAAGGATTGGGGATCGCCAGGTCATGGGTTGCAGTCCTGTTACGGTTTGCTTTCGCGGGTCACTGCCGCACCCGATGGTCTCAGGCCTGATGAGCAGGGCGCCCGCTGTGGGAAACTTGGCCTAAAACCCCCCTGGCCGACCCCCCATGGGAGTGCCGCGCACTGGGTGCGGGCTCCAAACGGAGAAATCGACAAACTTGATATCGGCAACCCAATCGACAAACTTTGACGATTTCACATGATCGGAAAAGATATCTTGGCTTGCGTATATTACGCAAACATGGAAATAGCACGCCGCTTCCCCAGTCCTGGGGCTTTTGGCGTTGAGATGTGGAGGAAGAAACTGTTTTGGCTAGGCTCTCCCTCAAAACCCGTACGACGGGCTTCCAAGCCCGTCGAGAAGTAACGTTTTGATGGAACCAACGGGCTTGGAAGCCCGTCGTACACCCCATTCGGACACGTTTTGAGACAAGCCTAGGACTACTTGACTACCGCCTGGCGCCAAGCGGTCGTCAGCCAGCCTTTTTTGCCGATCAATTGGACCGGCTGTATCTTGCCCAGTTCCTCCAACCTTCCTTTCGGCGTGAAACCCTCCAGGGCTATCTCCGGCTCGAAGATCTTGCCGAAGCGGCGAGTCAGCAGCGTGCGGATGACGGTTTGCCGTGCGGAAAGCTGATCACTGCCCGGCTTGAAGTCCGGTGGAAAGATCTCCAGCTCGCCCTGCCGGACCGCTTTGAATCCCTGCTCCGTCTTCACCAGCTTGTACGAGGTGGTCACGTTCATGCCGGGGTACGACTCCTCGGCCTTGTAGTACCGGCGGCCGCGAATCGTGACCGTCAGCCCGTCGTTGGCGAAGGCGACCGAGATCGGCTCGCGTTGCGCAAATGTGATCGCCCAAGGCTCCTGGTCCTCGTCCTTTTTCAGTCGGTCGGGCAACTTGCCGAGCAGGTCGATCAGGGTGGCATTGAGCTTTTCCTCGCGGAGCGTCCTGCCCGCCAGCACGCTTGCCGCGAGGTTGTTGATCATCGATTCGTGTATCCGCAGCCCCAAGTCGTGGTCTGCGACAAGTTCCGGCGGCCTGTCGGGAGCGGCCAATTGGGAGGCGCCGGCCTCCAACACAACCACTTTCAGGGCGGATGGCGTGCTGGTGAAGTCGAGTTTCTGCGGGAACACACGGTGCTCGATCATCGGTCGGCGGAACTTGTTCATAAAGGCGTCGTTTGCCTCGGCGAGCATCCCTTCCGCGCGCTGGTCGATCTGGCGATTGGCACGCACCTCCGCGTGGCGCGAGGCGACGTACTGGGCCTTGCCCTTCTTCTGGTACGCCTTCCTCTGGACGATATTGTGCATCACCCGGCCGCCGCGAACCGTTTGTATAGAGGTGAACTTCGTTTGCGTGGTTGCATTAGAGACGGTGGGTAAGGCGTGCAGCCCGAGCGGGTTGACCCAGAGCCGCTTGCACGCTCCGATCCGCGTGGTACCCCGGCTGTGAATCCGCGCCGGACCTTTCGAGGCAACGTTCTTGGTCTTGGTCGTGCCAAGGTATACGATGTCAACAACTCCAAACCGGTCGTCAGGGCGCAGTTCCGATCGGGTACGACCGACGGTTTGCCCCGTGCTGCAGATTCTCGCACCGAGGATAACGTCGGAAATCGACAGGGGCTCGTCCACTTCTTCGTCCAGCGCTGTGGATACGACGTTGGAGGAGGCCTGCAACAGGAGGTTGGGTTTGACCAGGTGGCGCCGAATCGCTTTGACCAGGTCGGGAACTTGCTTGGCATCTTCCAGCGGCCCCAATGCTTCGCCCACGGCCAAGGCATTTTCGGGCGTGGGGTCCTTGGCGTATTTCTCGAGACTGTCCGCCAGACCATCGAGGATGGCTTCAAAGCCCTGTTTGAATTGCGGGTTCCCGCTCATGGTGGTAAAGAAGCGGTATCGCCAGATGGCATCGCGGACGTCGAGAAACCAGACCAGTTCGAGGCCCTCGTGGTCGGCTGCGTATCGCTTGTAGAGGTCCAGCAGGACTTGGGGATCGGGCTTTTCCTTTCTCACCTCGGCCTGGAGCTTGTCCCAAAGGAGGTACTTTCGCCACGCCTCGCCGCCGGGGCCCGCGGTCTTCAGCCGCCGGTCGAGCCGGCCGAGTGCCTGGATCAGCTCTCTCTTTGCCTCGGCAACGTCTTTCTTCGTCAAGGGGCGAAAATCGGCCTTCGCGGCACGGCACGCCGTCGGAAGCTCGCCGACGGCCGGGAATTTCTCCGAAGGCGTTTCCGCGCGGGCCCAACCGGACAATACCAAAAGACTTGGCGCGACAAGGAGACACACAACACAAACAGCCTTGAGTTTCATCCCATGATTCCTTCATGTGGGGGCGGGCCGCCAGTTATGACGAGGGGGAGGTCGCCGTTCCATGGCTGGCCACGCTGGCCATCTCCGATTAGTGAACCTGCTTGATTGCCCTCGTTGGCCGCAAACTTGACCCAACCGGTTGATCCTAAGTAACTTACCACGTATAACCAATCCTAACAACACCACCCGCCGGATTGCAAACGGGAGACGTTCCACACGTACCTCTTTCACACTCGATTCTTTGCGCTCCCCCGTATAAGGGGGGTGCCCCAACGGTGTCTCTACCTCAATTTTAGGTTACCACCATCGCCGCAGACCCCTCCCCAGCGACATCGCAGCCCTATGGGAACGCTCAACAACAACTTAGGCAAGTGCGGATGTCACACGATATAAAGCCGCGACCGTTGGTCGCGCCGAGAGACACGCTGGCAACGGCTTCTGGTGACGCAGGGCGCGACCAACAACCGCGAGTGCAACCGTGAAAAGACACCCTTGATCCGCTGGAGGACTGGCGATGCGCCGCCTTGCCTCATTGCTGTTGGCATTTACCTTTCTCTCGGCCCAACCCGCGCTGTTGAGGGCGGGTTCGGCTGCTGAGAAAGCGACGGACAAAGCCAAGCCGGCGAAGGCCACCGACGACCGGGATTCGCCGCCCGAGATCCCATGGCACAGCAGCTACGCCAAGGCCATGGATGTTGCCGAAAAGCAAGGCAGGATGCTGTTGATCTACTTCTGCGATCCCGGCAACGACGAACCGTGCCGCCGGTTCAAGGCCGAAACGCTCGATGACCCGGACGTGTGTGACAAGCTCCGAGAATACGTCTGCGTGCGGATCCCGCTCGATGCCGCGATCAAGATCGACGGAGAAGACGTTGTCCTGCTCGAACACCGGTCCTTCAAGGAGATGCTGGGCAAGCCGGGTATCGCCATCGCCGATTTCGCCAACGCCGGCGCCGATCATTACGGCCACGTCGTCAGCACGTTTCCGATTACAAAGAAGCTGTGGTACACGCCCGAGCGGATGGTGACGATCCTCACCTTGCCGCCCGGCACTCTTACGCAGCGGACGCTGATCTACGCCGTGCGGATCCATCCCGACAAACCGTCGAGCACCGACGGGCGGGTCGATTCCCGGCTGGCCGGCGAAGCGGAGAAACACTCCCGCTACCAGGCGAGAATCCGGCGCCAAGGACACCATCATTGGGACCGCCGGTTTCGCCGGATCAATACCCGGTTGCCGCGCGGCCTGGTGGCGTGCGAGGTGTGCGCCGAGAGCTGGCCGGGCGAGAATCTCGTCGAAGCGGCCGTCGAGTGCGTTCGATGCTGGCGACTTTCCGAGGGACATTGGAGCGCGGTCCGCGCCTTCCACCGGGTCTACGGCTACGACATAAAGCGCGGCCCCAACGGCATTTGGTACGCCACCGGAATCTTCGGAAAGGGCTAGACCCATGTAGGACGGATTGTCAA
Organism: uncultured Planctomycetaceae bacterium; assembly: GCA_964547995.1. Taxonomy (GTDB): domain Bacteria; phylum Planctomycetota; class Planctomycetia; order Pirellulales; family Thermoguttaceae; genus CAZJRB01. Next base: position 9,929 of record CAZJRB010000008.1, read on the forward strand.
TCCGTCCGGTGGAGGCCGAAATGTCTTCTGAAGCAGCCACCAGACCAAGGGTGAAGTCGGATTTGCAGTCCGTTCTCTACAAGGTTAGTATAATGTCACGGAAAGTGTATTGATTTGCATCGGACGTGACGGCATGTCGAGCTATCAAGACGAAGCAATATGAAAACACAGATATTGGTTCTTGCGGCAGCATTTATGTGTTGTTGCACAGGATGCGGAAGCAAGAATAGCGAGGAAGCGATTATGGATGGCGCAGTCCTTTTGATTAGTGATATATCGCCGAATGGGAACCTTGAAGCATTTGTCGAACAAGACGCGAGAGTTGCCTACTTCTATCTTCGACATATGGAAGACGTGGACTACGTGGTGCGCTCGTGTTGGCTGAGGAATCTGGTCAAAGCTCCCAAAACTCTTGAATTTGAGAAGATGCAAGAAGGGATTCCGCCGCTTCTTCCCGAACAGTACTCTCTTCATCCGTCAGGAGCACCGCCCCTGAATTCAAATTCACTCCGCATCGTTTGGTTTGAAGAAGGAGACGCTGTTGCTGTTTTGGACTCGGACGAACTTCTTGGGGTTATTCCGGGATGGTCAGGAACGAAAGGGTTCCATGGGTATGCCCGAGATTGCAATGGGGAAAGCCCTCTTGCCTGGGCGCTGGGAACGCCTGCTGAAAATGCCATGTTTGAAAGAGTGAAGAAGGCAGAGGAGTTTTGGAAATCGTGGGAAGGTGAGCCGCTCCCATGGCCTGAGTTGCAGGATGAGTTTATGGAGTTATACGAATCTCTTGGCAAGCATTCCAACTATTACGCTATTGACGGAGGGGAATGGCCGCCGAAAGCCGTGGTCAGGATTCCTCTGGAGAATTGCGTTGTTCTCGCATCGCTAGGTATTTGCATTCGTCCCATGCCGAAAGCAGAGGAACCGGAGATTCGGCGCATGGAACTCGCTATTGCGTTGCCGAACAGTTTTTCCGATGACCAAGTGAAGCGGGTTGCCAGCATGATAAGCTCTTTCAGTAATATTCCATGGGAAGACCTTACTTGGCTGGGAGAGGGCCATACGGTGAGCTGCACCATGATTCCAGATGGAGCGAATGGCACGAAGTATGCTGCAGTCGCGCTGACGGCTTCTCCACCTAATGTTCCCTCTCTGAAAATGCCGAGCTATCGTGGCGACAAGATTAACCTGTTTTGGCTGGTACCGATAACAAAACAGGAACAGGATTATGCCATGAAGCACACTACTGCAGAGTTGTTAGAAAAGTTATGGGCCACCGGAGGTTCATGGATTCATAATCCCAATCGAAATCTGGCTCTATAAGCGAATCCGCGTCCTGAACCCTGAACCCTCAGCCGTCTGCAGCCCACCCCAGGCGTGCAATCGCCCTGGACCCATTTGCCGAAATCGGCTACAAATACCCCCCCCTTGCCACGGTCACGGAGGACCTGTCCATGGCTCATGCAGCCCCGAAACTGCGAGTTCACACGACCAGCCGGATTGTGATCCCCGCCCGGCTGGCCTCCACGCGGCTGCCACGCAAGCTCCTGCTGCGGGAAACCGGCAAATCGCTGATCCGGCACACCTACGAGGCGGCCTTGCAGGCCCGCTGCCCGTTGGGCGTTTGCGTGGCCACCGACCACCGGGAGATACTCGACGAGGTCCGGTCCTTCGGCGGCGACGCCCGAATGACCGACCCCGGCGCCGCCAGCGGCACCGATCGCGTCGCCGAGGTCGCCCGAGGCATGGACGACGCCGATATCATCGTCAACGTCCAGGGGGACGAGCCGGAGCTTTCGGGCGGGGCGATCGACTTGGCCGTCGGACTGCTGGAGGGGGACCTCGAGGCGGTCATGTCCACCCTGGCCACCCCGATCCGCAGCCGCCGCCGGTTGGAAGACCCGGCCTGCGTGAAGGTCGTCTTCGACCGCCGCGGCCGGGCGCTCTATTTCAGCCGCAGCCCGATACCCCACGCACGAACGTGGGACGATTCGCTCCTGACGGCCGAGCCGCCCCATTTCTATCAGCACATCGGGCTGTACGCCTATCGCCGCGAGTTCTTGTTGAAGTTGGCCGGCATGGGGCCGTCGGACCTGGAGGACCTCGAAAAGCTCGAGCAACTGCGGGTGCTGGAGGCCGGCCACGCCATCACCGTGGGCGTGGTCGACGAGCCGACGATCGGCATCGACACCCCGGACGACTACCGGGCGTTCGTCGAGCGTTGCAAGACGGCATAGCCGACTTCGGTGCCACGCATGGAAGTCGAGGACGGCGTCGGCCGCCAGGGCGGTCTGGTCGACGGCGAGCGATTCTGACTAGGTCGTGTTGATATTCACATGACAGATGTCAGCAGCGAGGCCAGGCAGAGAAAGCTGAAGTAGTTAGCGTCGGTCTTCTCGTAGCGTGTGGCCACGCGACGATAATTTCGTTTCCGTTTGGCATCGTCAAGTAATCCCACCAGCAAATGTCGGGCCGAACAGTATTGGGTCAGTCCCATTTTCCGAAGACGGAAAATCGGGACAGACCCCGGGCGCGCTACCGATTGCCGGCGGGATACATGATGTATTGCCAGCCCTTGCCGGCGCCCGTCCAGACCTTGCGCCTTGGGTCGAACTGGAGCCAAGAAATGCTGCCGCCCTTGTCTGTGGCAAAAAACAGGACGTTTCCTTGCAGTTTCCATTTGGTGTGCCCGCTCGAGCGACTGGTTTTTCCGTGGGGACCGCCGATGCAGACGCCGCCGGGGTTGAAGACGAACAGGAAGTCGGTCTTTTCGCCCGTCTCGATTTGCCCCTGGCGAACCCACTTGGTTGAGGTCAGGAGTTCTGTCAGGTCCATGCGTTTTGGCGTGCGGGGAGTCTTGCCGGGGGGAACCGACTGGCCGGTCAGTTTCATGAACTTGATTTCATGGAACGTGACGTGTGTAGGACCCGGCGGCCCGACTCCGACGCCCAGCATCTTGCGTTCGGGCAACTTGCAATAAGTGCTCGGCGAGAGCTGCGAGAGCGGACCGGACCAACGGACGTGGGATTTTCCGTCGAGATCCGCCTGGATGAGCACGTCCTCCCCTTGCTTGAGAACGCGGATGTCGAGACGGTATCGTTGACCGTTGACGATACGGTCCGCAACGCGGCTGGCGTTCGTTTTGAACTGTTCGCCGTCGATCAGTTCAACGCCGCTGTAGTCGCCGTTGCCGCTGAGGGCGAGCATGCACTGTGTCGAGCCGACCGGGAGGATGGCGGCGATCCGGTTGCTGCCCCGGGTCCTGGTAAACTCGAACTGCAACCGGTAGTCCCCGTCGCTATCGCACGGCAGGACGATGCCGGCGCCGCGGGAGAATCTCCGGTCGGAGATGCCCTGGAGTTCGCCGTCGATGATTTGCCACTGGCCGGCGGCGGTGTGAGTCTTGGGATCGGCCGATTTCAGGAGGTCGACCGTGGCGGGTTTTTCGTCCGGTGGTTTGAGGGACTGAAGCCGCTTCTCGATTCTCGTTTTCGTCAATCCGGTCAGCCCGGGCAGGGCCTGTTCGTACCAACGGGCAGCGTGTGTGTGAAGTTGCTCCTTTTCGACACCGCTTTCCTTTTCTGCCAGCGCCCACCATCCGTCGCCCAAGGCAACTTGATCGTTCGGCGCGGCCGGGCCGGCAAGCTCCCTGGCCGCCAGCGCCTTCAGGTCGGAATCCGTTGCCAGGGCGAGCATTTGCAGCCCTTTGTTCCAACTTCCTTTTGTCAGGCAGTAGTATTTCCCGGCAACGAGGTTCGCGGCCGGGTCGTTCGGATTTGTCTGAAGGGCCGCCAGGGCTTGCCTGGCTTCCGCGGCGGCCTTGGCCACCTCGGCAACCTTCATCTTCAGCGCAGCCACTTGTTTGACCAGCTCGGCGTCTCTCGCTCTTCGGGCGGCGGCAAGCAGCGCGTCACAGGCGGCGGCGGCCACCTCGAAGCGGTCTTCGGCAAGCGCCTGGTTTGCCAGGGCGGTGCCCGTCTCTGCGACGGCTTTCCTCTGCTGCGGAGTCTTTGCCGTCGAAGAGCACTTTGCCAGCAGCTTCGATTTCATATCCAAGGCGTCGATCCGGTAGTCCTCGGCCATCGCGTCGACGGCGCGGAAACACGTGGTTCCTCCGGCCTCGAGCGAGAGGTCCCGTGCCACGCGAAGAACGGCGTAACGATCTGCCGACACTTTGACATCCCGAGCCGTGTTCAGCAGTTTTTCGGCCAGCGCCTCTTTCGCGGCAGGGGTTTGGGCCTCGTCATATTCCTTCTTGTAGAGTTCACGCAGAAGACCGAGGGCCTTTTGCTGGGCTTCCGCACTCGGGACCGGGGTCCTGGTCTGGGCCGCGACCGCAAGGGGATAAATCAGGATTGCCGCTGTCAGAAGTATTCGCCGGAAGGTCATTCGATGGACCTCGGAATACCGACACGTTGCCTGAGAGGGACTCACCGCGCGAAAAATCGCCGAGAGCCGCTATTATACGGTGGCGATCGGAAGATCGCAAACGGGCGAATCTGGGGGTGGCTGACCGAAAAAGCGGGGCGGCGGCTGCCCTTTCGGCCATAATCCGCTGGCATAAAACGACTTATGTTGTATTAGCGGAAGTAATCTTAAGAATTCGTATTCCCAAGACCGGCCCCCGCCCTAAAATAGAGCGTTTTGCTTTGCCAGCTTCCTCACACCAAGCTGTGACCCCATGACCAAGCACATTTTCATCACCGGGGGGGTGGTCAGCTCCCTGGGCAAAGGATTGACCAGCGCCTCGATCGGGATGCTCCTTGAACAGCGTGGGCTTGCGGTCCGCATGCAGAAGCTCGACCCGTACATCAACGTCGATCCGGGCACGATGAGCCCGTATCAACACGGCGAGGTTTACGTGCTCGACGACGGTAGCGAGACGGACCTCGACCTGGGCCACTACGAGCGGTTTACCCACAGCCGGCTCGACGGCGATTCGAACTGCACGACCGGGCAGATTTATCTCTCGGTGATCAACAAGGAGCGCCGCGGCGAGTTTCTCGGCTCGACGGTCCAGGTGATCCCGCACATCACCAACGAAATCAAGGAGGCCCTTGCGAAGCCGGTCGGCGAAGGCATCGACGTAGTGATCCACGAGATCGGCGGCACGGTGGGCGACATCGAAAGCCAGCCCTTCCTCGAAGCGATTCGACAATTCGCACTCGACATCGGCAAGGAGAACTGTCTTTACATTCACCTTACGCTCGTCCCCTATTTGAAAGCGGCGAGCGAACTGAAGACCAAACCGACCCAACATTCGGTCGGCCGGCTGCGCGAGATCGGTATTCAGCCCGATATCCTGGTCTGCCGGAGCGAGCGCGCGTTGTCGCCGAACGAGTGTTCGAAGATCGCGATGTTCTGCAACGTGCCGGTCGAGGCGGTGATCGAGGAAAGGGACAAGGACCTCTCGATCTACGAGGTCCCTTTCAGCCTGGTCGAGCACGGCCTGGACGAATTGATCGTCAAGAAGCTTCATCTCGCGGCGGACGATCTGGACCTGGCGGATTGGGAGGACCTGCTGCACCGGCTCCGCAACCCGGAACTCGAACTCGACATCGCCGTGGTCGGGAAGTACGCCGAACATCGCGACGCCTACAAGTCGATCTACGAATCGCTCGATCATGCCGGCGTTGCGCACCGGGCGCAGATCCGCATTCAACCCGTCCATAGCGAAGCGATTGAACGAGAGGGGGCCCAACGGCTGCTGGCCGGGGTCGACGGCGTGTTGGTGCCGGGTGGATTCGGCGACCGGGGGATCGAGGGCAAGGTTGCCGCCGTCCGCTTCGCCCGCGAGCGGGGCGTCCCCTTCCTGGGTATCTGCCTGGGGATGCAATGTGCGGCGGTCGAATATGCCCGAAATGTCGTCGGGCTCGAAGGGGCCAATTCGACCGAGTTCGACAGGAACACTCCTCACCCGGTCATCTGTCTGCTCGACGAGCAGAAGACGATCACGGACAAGGGGGGGACGATGCGGCTGGGCGCCCATCCGGCGAAACTCGCCGCCAACGGCAAAGCGACCGAGTGCTACGGCGTCTCGTCGATCTCCGAGCGTCACCGGCACCGTTACGAGTTCAACAACGATTATCGTGAACAGTTCGCCGCGAGCGGAATGCAGGTGGTTGGCACCAGCCCCGACGGCCTGCTGGTCGAGATTGTCGAGGTCCCCGACCACCCGTGGTTTGTCGCGGTCCAATTCCATCCGGAGTTCAAATCGAAGCCGACGGCATCGCACCCGTTGTTCCGTGGCTTTATCGGGGCGGCAGTGAAGTGTCGTGCGGCGCGCGGCGAGCGAGTGCAAGAAAGGGTTTAGCATGAGTGAAGAAGAAAAGAAGATCATTATCGACGAAGACTGGAAGAGCCGGGTTGAGGCCGAGCAAGAAGAGGCGGCAAGGCAGGAAGAAGCGAAGCAGCAGAAGGACGAAAAGGAACCGGTCGGCACGGGGTCGGCCGGGCCCGCAGAGCCGCTGCCGCCGCCGTCGCTGAGTTTCCTCTGCGGCAGCCTCTATCTGCAAGCCATGATCGCGCTGGGTATCGTCCAGAATCCTGTTTCCGGGAAGGCCGAGGTCGACATCGAGCTGGCGAAGCACGCCATCGACACCCTTGCCATGCTCCAGGAAAAGACGGAAGGCAACCGGACCGATGAAGAAACCGAGGACCTGCACAGGATGTTGCACGAGCTGCGCATGGGGTTCGTCGGCGTGAAACAGCAAGCGGAGAAGACGGAGTAGGAAACGCCGTCCGTGGCGTTCCCTACCAGTTTGGGCTTAAGAGGGACTCCTCCCCACAGCCCTTGTTTGCCGTTATCGGAAAAACCATGCTCGGCCGGCGGCGACGGGCGGATGCTTCATGCACCCTGCCAACCCATCGAAGGTGACTTGCAACCCAACCGGCCGAGACGCCGGTCGCATTTGGTAAACCCGCTCGGCCGAGCATGGTCGTTTTTTCAGTGACTCGTGACGTATCAGGAGAGCTTTTCGACAAGGCGGCGGAACTTCGGCATCCGTCCTTCGAGGTATTTCATCCAGTCGGGCGGGTTCCAGATCTCGACACAGACCGCAGCCCCGACCACCATGACCGGCTTCCCTTTCCTTGTCGGTTTGTCGGCCTCGCCGGTCGTCTCCGGCATCACGCCGAGGAACTCGCGAAAGCCCTTGGGGATCACCACCCGGCCGCGATCGGTGACGGGGACCCTTTCGTGGCGCGTCGAGAGGAGCCGGCCGAGAAGCTGTACCTGAGCGGTCTCTTTCTCCAGGAGCCCGGCGGCGATTTTCTGTTTGGCCATCTCGATCAGGACATTCACCTTCGCCTGCCAGACATCGGGATTCCACAGACTGATGCAGCCGATTCGTTCCTTGGCCAGGATGCACTCGGCCGAGGCAAGCTTGAGCAACTCCTGCCATTCGTCGGGGATCGCCAGGCGGTAGCGTTCGTCGAGCGTTCGGGTGAATTCGCCAAGCAGAAGCGGTTGCGTTTCGGGCATAGCGGACGCCAGGCGGTTTTGGTGAAATCAGCCTTTTGGGTCCGTCCCAGGCCATCTTTACCCTCAAATGGGCTAATAACCCACTTTATTACCATCTAAAGCCAGCTAATGGGCAGAAATCCCACAGACAGAGAGTCTAGCAGCTTCCGAGACGATGGCAAGCCCCGGCCCCGATTTTTCCCGATTTTTTTGGAGAAGGCGACGGGGAATAGACCACTCGTCTGGGGGGGCGGCGGAAAGGGGCCCGAAACCGTTCGTAATGACCGCATCCATGCGGTTTTTCCGGGGATTAAGCACTGTTCGAGAAATAACTGTCGCATTTGCAGGACGGGTCTCCTGATCCGTCAGGGAAGGAGGCGGGCCAGAAGACCGTCCTGCGACGGTTGTTTCTCGACCGATCCTAAGTCCCGCGCGACCCGATGAATCGGGTCACTACGTGAAAGGAGGGGGTCAGGTCCAAGTTTTCGGCCAACGATTCACATGAAAAACACGCTGGCTCGCCGAAAATTGGACCAGACCCCGACTTTTTCAACGGGCCGCTAACGGGCCTTCACGTCAATCGTCAGCGTGGACACGTACATCGTCCGGTTGTAGGTGTCGCCTTTACGCAGATGGCTGAACGGGGTGTTTTCGTTGAGGTTCCCTTCGTATCGACCCGGGGTCTCGTCGAAATAGCGGATGTAGAACTGGTGTTGTCCCCCAGTGATCAACGGGAATGTGACCTGGGCGTTGGGAGGAGTCGGGTGGGCCCGGATGCTCCATTGCCTCGAATCGACCTTTGCGTCTTCGGGGGTTTCTTCCGGACCGGTCGTCTGGAGCGAGATTTCGATCTTTCGGCCGGTCAGTGGTTTCCCCTTGAAGAGGACCTTTGCGGTGACCGGACGACCGGGTTGCAGATCGCCGGGATCGGTAACGGGCACGATTTCCAGGTCGGAGCCGAGTTGGTTATTCCGTCCCTTTTCGCTGCCGAGGACGTGTACGAGCTTTTTGCCGTACATCACGATTCTGGTATTGGCCGGGATGCCGTGGAGTTCCTTATTGAGAATTCCCACCTGCAACTCGGCACCAATGGTGTAGTAGCCCGGGGCATCAGGGGTCATCGTCGCCGTATAGTCGTCGCCCCCGGGCGCAAGTTTCAGCGGTTGTCTTTTTCCATCGGGTCCGATCACCGAGGCGCGGAGCTTGCTTTGCTGCTTCCGGAGCATTTCCCCGGTCTCTTTGGCGCCCGAGTGGCCCCAGCAGACGTGAACTTTTTGTTGCCGGCTTACTTTGCCGACCGGTGCGGTCTCGATCCACAACTGGTGGGCAGCCGCTGGGGTTGCCGCGACAAAAATTCCTATAAGTGCCAGCACTTCAAGGAAGGCAACGTTCTTGTGGAGCATCATGGGAATCCTCGCTCGCAGGTTGTGCATCTCTCACCTCGCTTTCTTGTGTCGATAAGTCAGGAAATCCCCCACGTAAATCATGTACTCGAAAGGCAGGTTCTCGTCACCGATCTGGTCCAAGATCGTTCCGAGTTTTCCCTCAATCACCTCTTGCTTGCCGGCGTATCCGGCATGCTTGACGATGGCCACGGGCGTCTGCGGCGGATAGTTGACGGAGAGCTTCCGGATGAACTCCTTGAAGTCCGTTTTCATAGTAAAAAGGGCCATGGTGCTATGGTGGACCGAGAGCTTGTCGATGGTGTCGGTTTTTCCGGGCCAGTCGGCGGCCGTCAGGATGACCGACTTGGTGTGTTCGGCCGTGGTGATCCCCCGGCACAGAGCCGCGTTGGCCGCGTTGAAGCAACTCAGCCCGGGAACGACAACCGGGTCGAGGTCTTCGAACTCCTCGAGACACCAGGCCAACGGTCCGTAGATCAGCGGGTCGCCGCTGTCGAGAACCGCGATGGTTTTGCCTTGCTCGATCGCCTCGCGGACTTGGGCAATAAAGGCGTTTCGCCCCCGGGCAAGCTCCTCGCACTTGCGGCGTTTCTCGCCCTCCAATTCGGCGGGGTCCTGTCCATAGTACTGAAAAAACCGGAACGAAACGTGCCGGACTTCTTTTCCTTTCAAGCAAGAAACAAACTTCTCCCGGAGTCTTGCGGAACAGAAAATCAAGTCCGCCGCCTTGATAACCTTAACACCCCGGAGCGTAATGAGATCGGGATCGCCGGGCCCGATGCCGACGAGATAGAACTGTGTTGCCTTGTTGGGTGCCGCATCGTCGGCACGGGTTGGGGACACAACCAACGCGCCTAGCAACGCGATGCAGCCCAAAAACAACCGTTTACGAATCCGCTTCATGATGATACTCTCCTTCTCGTTCAACGCAGTTCAGTCATCCTCGCACCCGCACGGCTCTCTGCCGGAGGGCGTAATCATGAACATGTACATGGCAACGTCGATGTCCTTGTCCAGGGCGTGTACGGAGCTGTCCGCATAGAGGTGGTGTACAAGGCCCGGATGCTCGCTGCCGGGACCGTATTTATAGTTGTACTTGGGGTCGTCGTACGGGCGGATGTCGTAGTCCTCCGCCAGGTAGGTGTAAAAGCTCGGGTCGACGGTGCTCTTGTCGCCGACGTCTCCGCTGAAGCCGTCGGGGGCGTAGTAATTGCCCCACTTGGAATAGGTGACCGAATTGGGAATCCCGACGAGGGTTGCTGCCCAACCGCTGAGCCAACGAGCCCTGTACGGCTCGATCGTTTCGCACGCCACAACAGTGTGCGAGCTACCGTCGTAGATTCCGCTGATCCGCGTTCGCGAGAGGGGATACAGTGCGCCGTCCGGGTGTTGGCCTGGATAGTTGGGGGTGGATTTCCGTCCCTTCGAGTTGACGTATTGGCTGTTCATGTGGGTGGCGCCGATCGCCTTGTAATTGGTCAGGGCGTCCGTCTGCGCGGCGGAATCCTGAAACTTGGGACCCGAGTAGCTGGGACACAGAAACATGGAAATCGACGTGTTGCGGACGAGCACGTGATCCGGGTTGCTGTCGAGCGGGCTGCCGTTGCGGATGTCGAGTTGCGGATACAAATTGCCCTCTTCGCAGTAGGCCAGCAGATTCGCAAGCCAACTCCAGCCGTGCCAGCAGTTTTTCTTTCCCTTGGCCGGATCAGTTCCGGGCGTGCAGGAAGCAGGGAACTGCTGCCGCGCGCCGTGGAAGTTGTGCATGGCGATCCCGAGTTGCCTCAGGTTGTTCGTGCAGCTCGCCCGGCGCGCCGCCTCGCGGGCCGCTTGAACGGCGGGCAACAGCATGGCGATCAGAATGCCGATGATGGCGATTACCACGAGCAGTTCGACCAGCGTGAACGCCTTTCTCATCATGTGAGCATCTCGGAACGAGGCGCGGTGGTGTTACGTATTATGTATTCGTAATACGTCTTATCTTACCGGGCCGGCGCCCCGCTGCAAGATGTCTTCCATCGGAAATTGGAAGATTTCCGCAAGTTCCGTAGTAGAAAGATGTTACGCTGACGAAATGAGTTTGTCGGAGCGGTTTTTCGCTCACTGTCCCAACGTCGAGCGGTGCCGGAGGATGTGGTGGTAGTGCTGGGCGAAGCGGTGGGCCTCGTCGCGGACGTACTGCAACAGGCGCAAGGCATACGCCCGGCGGCTCAGCCGCAAGGGTTCCTCCCGGCCGGGGACGTAGATTTCCTCGTCGCGTTTCGCCAGGGAAAGGACCACCGGCGGGTCGATTTGTTGGGTAGAGAAGGCAGCCAGTGCCGCGTGGAGTTGGCCGCGGCCGCCGTCGATCAAGAGGATGTCGGGGAACGACTCGCCCCGGTCGAGAAGCCCGCGGAAGCGGCGGGCAACTGCTTCGTGGATGCCGGCGCAATCGTCGCCCCCTTCAACCGAGCGGATTTTCATTCGCCGGTAGCCCGGCTTGAACGGCAGCCCGTCGATGAACTGGACCAGCGAAGCGACGGTCTCCTTGCCGCCGAGGTGCGCGATGTCGATTCCCTCGATCGTCCGCGGCTGCTCGGGCAGGTGGAGGACCTTTTGGAGTCCGGCGAGCCCCTTGCGAGGATCGACGGGGAAGACCTCGGGCTGCTCGTGGCGGTTGATGTCGCCGCGGTCGTCGAGCGTTTCGAGCATCTGGATTGCATTGCGCAATTCGGCCGCGTCCTCGTAGCGGCGCTCGTCGGCCGCCAGGTCCATATCCCGGCGCATCTCCTTCAGCAGCGGCTTCCGCTTTCCGTCGAGAAACTGCTGGAGACGCTTGATGCACTTGCGGTAGTCCTCTTTCGATATGAGAAAGTTGCACGGGGCGGTACACTGCTCGATCGAGAACAGCAGACACGGGCGGAACCATTGCCAGCGCTTATCGTCTTCACAAATATCCAGCGTGCAGGTGCGGAACTTGAACACTTTCTGGAGGATTCCGATGGCCCCGCGAAGGCCCCGGGGATTGGCAAACGGCCCATAGAGTTTCGTGCCTTTGCCTTTTGGCTCGCGCGTGAACCCGACGCGGGGAAAGTCCTCGCGGACGTGGATTTCAAGGTAGGGGAAGGTCTTGTCGTCGCGGAGGTCCTTGTTGTATTTCGGGAGGATGTCTTTGATGAGGCGGGCTTCCATCAAGAGGGCGTCGATCTCGCTTTCAGCGTCGAGGAAGTCGATATCGCGGATTTCGCGGACCAGCCCGGCCGTTCTCGGGTCTTCGGCGGCCGCTTTAAGGAAATAGCTCCCGGCACGGGCACGGAGGTTCTTGGCCTTGCCGACGTAGATCACTCGCCCGGCGGCGTCCTTCATCAGGTAGACGCCGGGCGTATGCGGGAAGGACCGGACCTTCTCGGCGGCGGCGGAATTGTCGTCGGGCAGTTGAGTCTCGGGCATGGAATGGGGTGCCGGGTTGCGTTCGTTGCCAATCGTTACCAATAGTGAATTATACGCGAAAAACGGCCGTGGGCCAAAGTGGTTTTCGCCACGCACCTCTGTATTGCCGTGCGATTGCCGCCGAGATAGAATCAACGGAAGTTGTGAAACAAACAGCCGGCATGCCTTTGGACCCGTATTCCAGAATGGAGGGCGAGATGCAGAAGTACTTGCCTGCAATCGCGCTGGGAGTTGCCATTGTACCGGGATGTAGCAATGAGCCGCAGAAGCGGGTCGACGAATCGCCAAAGACGGTCGAGCAGCTTGCTGCGGAAGCCCAGCGCGAAATCGAGATACTCACTCCGTCGCTGGAAAAAGCTGCCCAAGAAATGCTCGCCGATGTCAGGCCGCGTTCTGCGCAGTACGAGGGCAAGTGCGGGCTCGTTTGGGAAATCGAAGAAGACGAGCCGAAGATGTTTGTTGCTCCCGCCGAATTGGTCATGTCAAAAGACGACAGCGACCGCTCTGATGAAGACCCCTTTTTCGAGAAGTCGTTTGATGTGTTTGTTTCACCAAAAGGAGAACGGTTGGTCAGAAAGTGGTTCAACACCAAGACAATCTACTCTCTGACGGCTGTCAATAAACGATACCGATTCAAGTCCCGTGGAATTCAAAGGATTATCCGCACCGGCCAAATGGATGCTCCCTTGATGGGCGTTGTAGAATTCGACGTCGTCCAGGCGATCCGAACGGCATCACGCTCTCAGGATATTCCCTTACCTGTTCCCGAACACTATCGACTTCCAAGAGAAGGCGACCTTCCCGAGGGACTCAGGGAGTTGAGGAGCGTTCCCTACGATATCGGCGTTTTGTATGAAGACGACGGATTCTATCCCAGCCTTCGTCCGTTCCGTGCCTCCGGTCCCGAGAACTGGCCGCGCGAAGAATTGCCGAAGGAAGTGCAAGCCGTGATCGACGAACTTTTTGAAACTTGCCACAGTGCGGAGCCAACGGAGTATACCGAAACGCAAACCGTTGGGTTCCGCTATTGGGTTGCCGAAAAGAGATGGGACTGGCGTACTGATCAGGAACGGGCTCGATACGCGGAACTTGCGAAGCAACCATCGAGCGACAAGAGCACACCCGAAGAGAAACCGGAGAAATAGGACGCCTATGGCTGACTACTTCTGTCCCCATTGCGGCGGGCGGTTTTCGGAGGATTTCCTTCGCACCGCCGGCGACCGGTTCGATTGCCCGGAGTGCGACTGGACGACGGACCTGGCCGCCGTTGCGCCCGACCTGGCCCGGCAAAGGGATGAAGCACCGGACATCGAGGACTTCGAGCAGGAGCATCCTCCCGGCGAGAGGATCGATTGCCGCGTATCGGGCGAGCAGCTTGTGATCTTCATCCCGCCCGGCTCGAGCAAGGCCAACCGGGGCATCGGCTGCTTTGGGCTCTTCTGGACCGGGTTTATGGTCGTCTTTACGGTCCCTATGGTAGTGGTATTTGGTGGAGGGATTGAAGAAGGGGGAATCTTCGTGGCTTGCTTTCCGGCCTTGTTTGTGGTTTGCTTTCTGGCTTTGTTTTGGGCAATCGGCCTGACGATGCTCTACTTTTGGTTCCGCGGGCGGTTCGGCAAGACGTACGTGCTGGTCGAGCGCGACCGGTTGGTGATCAAGTTCGAGTTGCTTGGCCGGGAGAGGTATCGCGAGTACCTGCTGCACCAGGACAGCCGCGCCCGGCTGGAGACGTCGTATAGCCAAAACGACCGGCCGGTGTACCACGTGGCCGTCTCGACCTCGGGCCGGGAAGCGAAATTCGGCACGTTCCTTTCGCGGGAGGAAAAGAACTGGATTGTCGAGCGGATCAACAAACACTTGAGCTAGCCGCTTGCGGCTTCGAAGCACAACACACAATAAGGACACCAACATGGACAACCAACTCAATCGGCGTCAGATGATCACGCGAAGCGGCGTATGCCTTGGGGCGGGCGCGGCCGCGGTCACAACGGCCGCCGTGGCTGCGGGAAGTGAGAAGCAACGCGGCGGCGAGCCGTTTCGCTATTGCCTGAATACGGGCACGATCATGGGGCTGAAGCTGCCGCTGGACGAGGAGATCGACGTTGCGGCCAAGGCGGGCTACGACGGCATCGAGCCGTGGACCGGAAAGATCGACAAGTTCGTCGTCGGCGGCGGGTCGCTTCGGGACATCAAGAAGCGGCTCGACGACGCCGGGCTGGCCGTCGAGAGCGCGATCGGTTTCCCGCGCTGGGCCGTCGATGACAAAGAAAAACGGGCCGAAGGGCTCGAAAACATGCGCAAGGCGATGGACGCGGTTTCGCAGATCGGCGGCCGCCGGATCGCCGCACCGCCGGCCGGAATCAACCGGGTCGAGGGCATGGACCTGCGGAAGGTCGCCGAGCGGTATCGGGCGGTGCTCGAACTTGGCGAGAAGATGGGCGTGGTGGCGCAACTGGAGATCTGGGGTTCGGCCAAGGCGCTCGGCACCGTGGCCGAAGCGGCGTTTGTGGCCATCGCCGCCAACCGGCCCGACGCGTGCCTGTTGCTCGACGCGTATCACATGTACAAGGGCGGCTCCGATTTCGACGGGCTGAAGCTCTTAAACGGCGCGGCGATGCACTGCTTCCACATCAACGACTACCCGGCCGATCCGCCGCGAGAAACGATCGGCGATGCCGACCGCGTCTACCCCGGCGACGGCGTTGCCCCGCTGGGGACGATCCTCCGCGACCTCTACACGACCGGCTTCCGCGGGGCCCTTTCACTGGAGCTGTTCAACCGCACGTATTGGAAACAAGACGCGTTGACGATCGCCAAAACGGGCTTGGCAAAGACAAAAGCGGCGGTGAAAAAGGCACTGCGGGGTTAGGGGATGTAGTAGCCGTGGGGAGGGAAACACATCACCGCCCCAACCATTTTCCCGAGGCGTGCTGTTGTGCCTTATTACGTCGAGTTACGTCGAGTCAAGTAGCCTTTCCAGTTCTGCAACGATCGCGAGGGCGGATTGCGCCTTCGGGGACGGGATGTTTGTTGCCTTTTGCACGCGCTGTTTCAAGCGTTCCAAGGCGGCACGTGCTTCGGCGTCCGTGCTGCTTTCTTGAAATGCCTTCAGGAACTGCCGCCAGTAGACGGTTTTAATGCCGCAGAGTTGCACATCGTCGAGTTTCTCCATGTACGCATCCATCATTCCGGTGCGGGCCAACCGGCCGAAATTGCCGCCGCCATCGGAATTCGGTTTGTCAAGGATTTGATCGGACTTCGTTGGATACGGAGAAACTCCTCCCGGGCTCTCAATGCCCGTGTCCTGTTTCGTTTCGCGGATGTGCTGCCAGTAGTAGTTCCGATATTCGGCCGCGTATCTTGCCGATTCGACAAATGGTTCGAAGAGGATCGGGGAACCGCTGATGACATTCCCCAACACCCACGGAACCACTACGATCAAATCCTGTTTGGCACACGCGGCCGCCGTCGTTTGAAACCTTAAGCTTGGTTCGGCCTCTTTCGCCAGCAAGTACCAACCTTTCAGTTCTATACCCAGAAGAACCTTGCCGCTTGACACCTTCTACAGAAGCACGTCGGGAAAGGTCTGTGCTTGTCTAGCGAAGGTGTACAGCGCGTACTTCTCATCGGGATCCCACGTGTTCCGTATGAGATTCAAGGTGCGTACCACCTGTTCTTCAATCGTTGCCCCGAGCACCGTATTCAGCGTGTGGAGATCGGTTGCCATAATGCCGGCAATATGTGTTTCGGTACGGAAGTAGATCGGCAGACACGCGATCGCTTCGCGCACATCCTTGTACAGTTGATAATGTTCCCAGTCGGGCGCGGGCGGTTCTTTCGACGGGGCAACTGGTTTGCTTTGCTTCGTCATGATGTGGCCAGCCTTTCTACCGCCGCGAGGTAAAACTCCGGAAGGATCTCGGCTCCGTGGTATCGACGCCGAAAATGGCGGGAGACAACCGCGCCGGGACACAACCCGCCGAACGGCTCCCAGACCACGTCGTGCTCGTCCGTGGATGCTCGAATCGTCAATTCGATGAACTTCAAGGGTTTCTGGCTTCCGTGCAGGCTGCGGAACTTGTACTTCATGCCGTTTCGCGTTCCCTGAATCCGTTCCGATCCGCTGACTTGCGGCTCGCGCCAGACATTCGTAATGCCTACGTCACAGTCGAACTTCGCCCGCAGTCTGGCCCACCGACAGCCGGAAATCGGGCGCTTCCCGTCCGTGCTGAAATAGGGCCGCCCTTTCGGGTCACCATGTTCGTTCGCGTACTTGGCCAGCTTCACGAAAGCATCCACAGGCGGGTAATACCAGAGATGGTCGGCGGTCAGGTATTTTCGTGTCGCCGCGTTGAGGACACCGCATGCTTCATTGGCCAATCGCAATGGCAGGCCCGTTCGTTTCCACTCGTGCCGAAGCCATTGTTGCATGGTCAAGGATTGATTGCCGACTTGAAACGTTGCCGCCTTAACGTAATGGACACAAACTTCGGTAACGACGGGGAACTTGCGCAGCGTCTGGCTGTTGGCATTGCCGGCGACGTGTCCGAGTCCTTTGTCCCAGATGTTACAGCAGCGGTATTCCCAGCCGTTAGCGAGCAACAGAGGATGGACGGTAGCCCATCCCACTTCCGTGTTCCAGAACCACAGTGTTGTTTGCGGCGTGGAGAAGCTGCTCCAAGCCTTGATGTGAAGTTCATACCACTCAGCCAGGGATTCCGCCTTGTGGTTGTCGCCGGGAAAACCGCTAACGCCATACGGTCCGTCAGAGATAATGCAGGTCGGAGTGGGCCAATCCGCATACAAGTTCTCGGAGCGATCAAAGTGAATAGATACTTGATCGCGGGTGAAGTAGTCCCCAACCGCAGGTTCCTCCTCGTGGCCTTGCCATTGGGAAAACAAATGTCTCTGTGGTTTGCTCCCAATCTTGCTCATGGGCGAATCGTTTCTTCGTCGGATGGTCGAGTAGCCTATTCAGGCCACCACTCTAATCTAAAACCACGGTTAGTGTATTAACCGTTCAGTTGGCTGTCAAGTTGCGAACGCACCCCATTACCCCTCGGGTGACGGGTTATGGTACAGCAGGCAAAGCACTTGACTACGGTTGCTCTGTCAGGTAGAAACCACCCCTAATCTGCGACTACAGGGGGCAGGTTGGGGTTGTGGGCGACCCGTCATGGGTGACCTGAGTTTTCATATCGTTCTGCACGAGCCGGAGATTCATTACAACACCGGGAGCGTCGGGCGGACGTGCGTTGCGTTGGGGGCGAAGCTTTGGCTGGTCCGGCCGCTGGGGTTCCGGCTCGATGACCGGCGGCTGCGCCGGGCGGGGCTCGACTATTGGGAATATCTCGATTGGGAAGTCGTCGACGATTGGGATGCCCTTATCAAGCGGCTCCCGGACCGGAGGCCGTGGCTCTTTACGAAGACGGCGACGCGGGTCTACACTGATGCCGCGTTCCGCCCGGGCGACGTGCTGGTCTTCGGCAGCGAGACCCGCGGCCTGCCGCAGTCGCTTCTGGATGGCAACACCGATCGCACGCTACGGATTCCCATTGACGAGAACGCCCGGAGCCTGAACCTTTCGGTGAGCGTTGCCGTGGCCGCTTTCGAGGCGAAGCGGCAGTGCGAGGCGTCTTGACCGTCGAGATCCACAACCGCTTCCAAAAAAAGTGCCACCGGTGTCGAATAACGAGACCGGTGGCACCTCGAGAACGGAAGATTCCGGGAATGATGTTTTTTCGTCGGGCCGCGCCGAAGCGGCGATGGTTTCCTCTCGTGTTCAGTAGGTCCAGACAAAATCCGCTTTGAAGGTGAGCCGGTCGCGGGGAGCGCCGAAGCGTTCGGCCGGCCGTGCGGCCCTGTGGTGCGGGCCGTTGAAGTGAACGGTCATTCGCCGGGCGCTGGCGATTGCCCGATCGATCCAGCCGACGTGATGAACCCGGCCGGAACGGCAAGACGGCGAGGCCGGCACTTCAGGAGCCTTCCGCGGCGCTACTGAAGGCGCCGGCGGAGGCGGCAAGGACGAATGCGCCTCCGCCGGCGTCTGAACAACCGATTCACCATCCGGAACGAGCACAGCGAGGCCCCGGACCCCGTTGCCCGTCTGTTCCGAAAATGCGGCCGGCGTCGTCGCCGGATCGGGATACACGATGCGGGCCGGAACGGCAATCGCCCTGTTCCAGACCCCGCTTTTGAACACATCGTCTGGCATCGGCGGCATCTTCGATTCTCCCTGAACGGGCGACGATGCCATGTGATGGTACGAGACACCGACAAGACACGGTCGGGACGCCACAAGCTGGACATTGTGGCGGCCTGCACCGGGCCTCTTCTCTTCGGCCCGGCCCCCACTGCCGGAAAGGAGCCCCAGCACAATGAAGGTGACCGGCAGTCTCCATCGCCACTCGTTCATCCGCTACTCCCTCGTCCGATACCACGTCAAACGGTAGATTGCCCCGTCTGTAGACGCGAATGATTCGCAACACCGTTGCGATCCGTACAATACTTCGGAGTGTTGCAACGCGGACATTCAGTTCCCACGCTACACGCCGGAGAACCGGCATTTTGCAAAAAATGAGCCGCAGGCTGCCCAGATTAACACGGAGCCGTTAAAATGGGGCGACCATGCGGCCGAAAATTCTGCCCAAGCGAAACAGGGCTCCAAACTGGAAAAGACCCCGGGTTCAGGAAATCGGGAATGTTTGCCGGATTCGCCGCGTCTGATATACTGGGGTGGGGGCTAGTACCCCATTGCATTTGATTTTGTACGTTGGCCCTCCGAGGCCGGCGCGGTTTGTCGACGGCTTCGGAGAGCCATCGTACTGACAGTTTCAAGTGACATGGGGTACTAGGGATTAGGGGCTAGGGATTGGGGGCGGGGGGTTTTCTGCGCAGTTTTGCACCGGAGATTTCCATGAAATGTCGCGTCCTTGCCGTGTTTTTGCTCACACCGCTGTTGTCCGTTTTGGGATGTCAACGCGGTGATGATCCGCAGCTTGGTGGCGATCCGCAACTCGGCAAAGATCCCTCGGGTATCGCGGGTTCTGAAAATGCGGGTAACAGTGGGGTAGGGAGGGGCGTCGGGCAGGAGACTCCGCCGGTTGTTGAAGATCCCGTTACCACGATCGAGAAACGGGGCGGTAGAATCATGCCCGAGGCCGGCAGGCCGAAGACCGTCACGCTCGCCGACACCCAGGTCACCGACGCCGAGTTGGCCCTGCTGGCCAAGCTGCCCGCGCTCGAAGGGGTCAATCTCTTCCGCACCGAAACCACCGACGCAGGCCTCGCACACCTCGCCGGGCTGACGAACCTGAAATGGCTCTCTCTTGCCGAGACCCCGATCAGCGACGCCGGGCTCGCCCATTTGTCGAACCTCGACGGCCTCGAATCGCTCGACCTCGAGGGCACCGCCGTTACGGATAAGGGCCTGGAACATCTCACGGGGCTGAAGAGCCTCACCTGGCTGAATGTTGCAGCCACGAAGGTCACCGAAATCGGGGTGGAGGACTTGCAGAAGGAGCTGCCCCGCTTGAAGGTCGAACGGTAGCGACGGCACCAAACGTGCAGGAGTCGGTGCGGCGGGCTTCCAATGGCACGGATTGTTCACAGACCGGCGGGAAGCAGCCGAATCCGGGATAGTGGCATCCCACGGTCGATTCGGGTATTCTTGTAGTCGTGCGTATTGCCAAATCCCGCAGGAGGTAACTTCCAATGACAGGTAACCCCCACTCGCCGACACGCCGTTCTTGCCCGTTTGGTTGGATTCTTCCGTCGGTCGCGATCGCTCTTTCGACTGCGACCTGGTCGCTCTCGGCGGAAGAGCCGTTCGACTACTTCCGCAACTCGTACAACGTGATCGGGCTTAAGGATTACCGCCACGGGACGCGGGTGACGCCCGAGAACAGGCTGCTGTTGGCCGACAAGGGCACGGTCGAGATCCGCTTCGGCCGGGACCTGACCCCGCTGAGCCGCCGCCAGACAAAGACGCTCCTGGACGGCTGGATGCCAATCATTTTGCTAAACGCCGGCGACGGCCCGATCCGCTACGATTTCACCCTCTGGGCCACCCCGCTGCCGAACGTGAAGGACTGGCGCAAGGCGTTCGATTGGCCCACCGAGGGCGAGAATTTCCTGAACTGGATTACCGTCAAGGCAACCAACACCGGGGCCGCCGAACTCGAAGCCAAAGTCGAAATCGAGGAGACCAGGCCCTCCGCCAAGGCGGCTCACGCGATGGCCTGGTCGCTCGGGCCCGGCGAGAGCGCGCAGCGGTGTGTGCGGATTCCTTTCAGCCCGGTCGACGACGCGGCCGGCTTCGCCAAGGAAGATCCCAAGACGTGGCTGAAGCGGACGGCCGACTATTGGCGCAGCGTGATGGCCCCCACCGCACGGATTGAAGTACCCTGCCGAAAAACGAACGAGGCCCTGCTGGCCGCGCACGTCTGCCAGCTTATCGCCAACGACCACGGCGAGGTCCACGGCGGCGAGGGCTTCTACGACGAGTTCTATATCCGCGACGGGGCCTACCAGGTCATGGAGCTGGAAGAGGCCGGCCTGAGCGACGCCGCCCGAAAGGCCGTCGAGCTCTATCTCCGCCGCCAGCGGCCCGACGGTCGGTTCGAG
This sequence comes from uncultured Planctomycetaceae bacterium, assembly GCA_964547995.1. Lineage (GTDB taxonomy): Bacteria > Planctomycetota > Planctomycetia > Pirellulales > Thermoguttaceae > CAZJRB01. Next base: position 30,845 of record CAZJRB010000008.1, read on the forward strand.
TCGCAGCGGGGACAGTTCGACGCCAACGGCCAGGCCGTCTGGACCCTGTGGCAATACTACAAGATCACCGGCGACCGAAAGTGGCTCGAAGAGGTATATCCGAAGATGCGCAAGGCCGTGGACTGGACGATCAAGGCCTGCAAGCAGGCGCCGTCCAATTCACCGTATGCCGGGGTGCTTCCGGCCGCGCCCGCCGATGGCGAATGCCTTTGGGACGGCAAACACCACATCGTCGGCTACGACCTGTGGAACCTTCGCGGGATGCTCTGCACGGCCGACGCCGCCCGGGCGCTCGGCAAAGAAGACGAGGCAAAGGAGTTGCTCCGCGAGGCCAAGAAGTACCGGGCCGCCATCGACGCGGCCTGGAAGAAGACGGGCCTGGCCCATTTCCCGCCGAGTTGGGAGAAGGCCGGCACGCACTGGGGAGACACCGAAACCCTCTGGCCCACCGAGATTTTTCCCCGCGACGACGCCCGCGTCGCCGCGCTGAGCGACCACGTCCGCCGCGAATTCGGCGGCGGATACATCGAGGGCATCATCCAGTGGCGCGGCCGGTGGGGTGAACCGGGGCCTGCCCCGGCGATCCATCCCTACATGGGCGCCTATACTACCATGGCCGATCTCGTCCGCGGCCGCCACGAGCAAGTCGTCGAGGACTTCTACTGGTACCTGTTGCATTCGACCGCCGCCCACGCCTTTCCCGAAGGCATTTTCTACAAGCGGCGGTTCGCCTGGAGCAACACGATCCCGCACGTCACCGGGGCCTGCAACTTCGCCCTGATGCTCCGGCACATGCTGGTCCACGAGGCTGGCGACGAGCTGCACCTGCTACCCGCCATACCCGATTGGTGGCTCGGCGAAGGGCAGGAAATCCGCGTCGAGCGGCTCCCAACCCACTTCGGTCCGATGGGCCTGACGGTTCGCGGCACGCCGGCCGGAGTCAAGGTCGAGTTGCAGCGGCCGACCCGCGAGCCGCCGAAACGGATCGTCCTCCATCTGCCCAAGTCGCGGCCGTTGGTCGGTTCGCTCGAAGGTGTGGAAGTCGTCTCGCGGCCCGACCAGAAGAAGCGGTGGGATTTCCCCACCGTCGTGAAGCTCTACACCGACGAGGCCGGATCGCTGTTCCGGCCGATCGAAGGGCTGGTCTCGCTGCCGATCAAGCCACCCCTGGCCGCCGATCGCTGCGCGATGCTCGACCTGGCGCCGCTGGCCAATACCGATCCGTTTACCGCGCCGTTCGGCGTCGAGAAGCCGGGCAAGTTCCTGTTCACCGGCCTGGCAACCGGCGTCCGCACGGTCGGCGGCGTGCCGTTTCGGATCATCGATCCTTCTGCGAACAACGGCCGCGGGCTCGTCGTCCTCCATTCGCCCAACGCGCCGAAGAACCGCAAGTGGCCCAGCGAGGTCGAGATCCCCGTGGGGGAGAAGGGCAAACGGCTTTTCTTCCTCGGCAATGTCCACGGCTGGGCTTCGCACGACCCGGGCACGGGCCCGTGGGGGGCGGTCGCCGAGTACGTCATCCACTATGCCGACGGCAAGACACAGACCGCGCCGCTTATTACCGGCCGCACCGCCGACGAATGGGCCTTGCCGCCCGAAGCCTCCGAAGTCTTCGCCGGGCTCAAGGGCCAACCGTGGCACCTGAACGTCCTGGGCGTAAAACTCCGCCCCACCCCCGTCAAAAAAATCATCTTCCGCGACCTCGGCACCCCCGCCGCGCCCGTCTTGGCCGGAGTGACACTGGAGAAATGAACCGGGCACCCGTTCGTTATGAACTATCCGAACTTGGTACCCCCGCAAGACGAAGGAAGGCTGTCAGCCGCTGCCGTCTCTCGGCTGTCCACCCGCAGGCGACGCGTTCCCGACGCCCAGGCAATTCGAGAATCACGGCAGGCCCGTTTAGGATGAAAGTCATTCGCAGTTGTGAATCCTGTCGAACCTTTCCGCAGTACCAACGCAGACTGTCCAGCGTGTACGAGTGTCTTTGTGTAGTAGTCTTCAGCCCGCGGCCAACAAACACTTGACCGCCCTCAAATCGCACCGTGGGCAGCATTCGCCGCGTCATCCATAGATACGGTGGAATTTGTATCAATCCTGCCAACAGGCCGATCATAAGCCCACCGAGAATCCCCACAAACAAGCCAAAAACACCCTCCGACTGAAAGGCAGCGGCAGCCATTGCCAATCCCAGAATCAGGCCCAACCCAAGATAAAACACCGCGTGATGTTTTGCGATGCGCACTGGCTCGTACGGAGCGGTTTCTTCGAGTTGCGGGTGAAGACGCGCAAACTCGAACAGACCTGGACAGCCGGCCTCGAGGCACTGCCTGCAATACGCCTTCCCATCCCAGAGAGCAGCAACGGCGTCGTCATCCGACTCTCTCAAGCATGCATTGCATTTCACGGACCAGCTACTCCGCGCGGCCAACGGGTTCTTGGCCGACATTGCGTTTATTGGCACTCTACGTGAGTCCTAATCGAGTCCTAATCGGGACAGTCACCCATTTTCTGGTGACGATTTTTTCCAACATCGGTGCCTGTCCCCCTGCTTGGATTTCCGGCCCCGTGCTACGAGAGCAGCTTGGTGACCCCTGTGTAGACCGCAAAGCCCGCCGCTCCGCCGCAGACGAGCCAGAAGCCGAGCTTCATTTCGGACCACCAATCCTCTCCCCACTCCCCTCGGAACATCGAGACGACGTCCGGTGTGAGCCAGAAGCGGATACACTCCCAGAAGCCGCCTACATCACCGAAGAACGGCTTAAACAGCAGGACCAGAACCAAGACGCCGCCAACGACTCCACAGACTACAGCCACGCGCCACCCCCTTATCTTGCTGCTCTAATGTCGAGCATCACGGTCGCCGCATTTAGCGACGTACCGTGCATGCTATTGTTGGCCCTTTCTCCAGTTTCCAGTTCAAAAGTGTTCCTTCAATCCGCACGCTTCATTCGTACCGAATTCAGCGGTGCGGACCGCGTGGTTCTCAGGGTGACGGGGATTCAGGTGCCCGGGGTCCGCCGAGCCGCTTGCGCATATATGCGTCCGCGCGGACCGCGCCCGTGCCGCCCGCTCCGGCCACGGCGTGCCTGCCGCCCTTGACCACGTGCAGCTCCACCGGGACACCGGCCTTCTTCAGTGCGGCCTCGAGAACCTTCGCGTGCTCGATGGGTACAATCCGGTCCGCGTCGCCATGCACGATGAGCATCGGTGGATCGTCCTCGCTGACGAAGCTCACGGGCGAAACGTCCTTGATGCGGTCGGCCGCCATCTTGCCGGCCGGCGTGCCGGGTTTGTAGCCGAGCAACTGCCGGTAGGCGGGATGCCCGTGCGCGATCCGGCCGAGCAGCCCCCAGTCGGTCGGACCCGCGAAGGGGATCGCAAACAGCACCCGCGAACTCTGCCGTTCCACGGGATCCTTGGAGTCGGGCTTCGCCTCGTCGTCCTGAAGCGCCATGTAGGCGGCCAGGTGCCCGCCCGCCGATCCGCCCGTCACCCCGATCCGCTTGAGATCGATATTCCATTTCTTCGCATTCTGCCGCACGAACTGGATGGCCCGGGCACAATCGTCGACCTGGGCGGGATGCACGGCCACGTCCGTAAAGCGATATTCCACCGCCACCACCGCGAGCCAGCCTTCGGCATGGGCCTTGCGCAGAAAGCCGGGCACGTGCTTTTTCGATCCGCCCCGCCAGCCCCCGCCGTGAATGAACACCATGGCCGGCGCCGGCTCCTCGGACTTCGCCAGGTACACATCCAGTTTCTGGGCCGCGTGATCATCGTCGTAGGCGATGTCCTTGAGGACCTCTTCCCCGCCCCGGGCCAACCCGGCGGACAGGAAAACTACGGCTAACACACGAAACGTCAAACCACTCATGATCTCTTTAAACATTTTCATAGTCCGATGTCCTCCATATTCAGTCGTGAGGCGAACGTCACGCATCGCGGGGTGGGGAGTTGACATTCCATCCCGCTGGACGTATTTCCGCTCCCGTGAATGCGATGGTTATCCGGCATCTTCGGCGTTTAGGATTTCGGGTGGAATCGGACGATCATCCATCGGCAACCAGCGCAGCACACGGCGTGGCGGATCGCAAAGGCCGTTGTCAAACTGGCGAGATTGCCAGCAGATACCACCAGGACCATCCATTGTATCGCCATCCTTTATGATTTCGCCGTTGCTCAACAGGTATAGTGAAACATTGCGAAGGAAGTTGTCTACGTGATTGAAATCGAACGAATCTGAATGAAAACACGCCTCGACATCGGGGATGTCAAGTTGGCCGTTGCCAACAGTATCCATCAGACACCATTCAGCATTGACATTGAACATTCGGACATTCGACCACGCATCTAGCGGTGGAAGATCATTCGCCCATCCATAATTCAGTGTTTCGCGCAATCCGTCCTGATCGCGTAACAGCTCACCGTTTGGATTGAAATAGCAAAGAGCACCTGGCACATCGAGTAGAGATGATGCCAGCTTCGTGACAAATTCGAGTTCTGGCAGAGGTTCGTAGTCGCTCGGCATTATCGGATCGTCATCCGCAGCACCAAAGGCATAGCTGGACCGAATGCGAATGAATCCGTTGTGCAGATCGGAAATTGTCCGCCCCGGTTCCCACGCCCAACATTGTTGAGCAGCCCGTTGAAGTCCGCCGGGATAAGCGAAGGGGCCGAAGTGGCCCATTGACCAGGCGCCAAAGATCATTGACTCGTTCTTGGGGTCACCCATGTGGTCAGGCCATTGCCGATCAACGATGTCGACAGACACCAATCCATTGGTTTCAGGTCGGTAAGCGACGATAAGGGTCGGGCCGCCAAACGCCCATTCTTCGCTGGCGTCGAGTCGCTTGCGAACATCGAAGTCCACAAGGGCAGCCTCGATTTCATCTAGCGATACGGGATGCTCCAGAAGAACGCAGACACCTTGAGTAAACATACCTTTCGGCATAGTGGTGTGCGACTCCTATGGGATAACTTATTGGTTAGTTCGTTTTCCAGAAAATCAGTGTACCGCCGCGTTTCTTGGCTGTCAATTTGGGGGGTGCTTCCTCGTCTAGGCGTCAAGGCCTGCCTGGAGAGGTGCCGCTGGAATTCATTGGCGCATCCGGCGATCTGCAACGCATCCTCAAAGTCCGTCGTCTCCAGACCATAGGCTGCTTCCAGTATCTCCTGGTCGACGGTGAGCAACTCCAGGCAATCAAGGCACTGTAGGACAACTTGACGCGCGGTGGAAACCGAAGCAAGACGTCGAGCGATGTAGTAGATATCAGTCAGAGATGACGCAGTCATGCAGCATATCAGCCGACCGTCGATTCCAGCTTGCCAGATCGTTTCCGCATCGCTCAGCCATTCTCCGCGCCGCAGGAGAACATCCAGGACCACGTTTGTGTCGAGGAGAACTCTCATGAACCGTGCTTTCGCAGCAACTCCTCTTCGAGCACCTTACCGCACTCCTCATCCGACGGAGGCGGATTCCCCGAGTCGAGCATGCCCAGCAAGTTTCTTAACGATGCCTGTCGTTTCTGCTTCTCTCCGACGCGGGACTCGAGCGTTTGCAGAATCTTGCGGGCCAATTCAAGACGGTCCTCAGCAGGCCAGTCGCTAATCCGCCCCAGTTCTGCGGAAACCTGATCTGTTTGGGGGTCTGGCATAAAGTTCTCCTCGAATCGCTCGATCTTGACGGTGACAACTACCCTACATTGTAGACCACCCTGCGAGAAAGATCAAGATGATCAGACATCCGAACAGTTCGAACATAAGTAGCGGGTGATTGCCCGACAGCCACCCGGTCACCTAATTTCCCTCTCGCTCGAACGCGAATTCGTTGTCCACGCAATCGATCTTCACGCGGGTCCCTTCCTTGAACTCGCGCCGGAGAAGTTCGACGGCCAGCGGGTTCTGGATCTGCTGCTGGATGACGCGCTTCAGCGGCCGGGCACCGAATTGCGGGTCGTAACCCTGCCGCGCGATCTCGTCGATCGCCGCTTCGGTCACGTCCAACAGAATGCCCTTCTCTTCGAGTTGGGCCTTGAGTATCGCGATTTGCAGCTCGACGATCCTGTGGATCTGCTCTTGCGAGAGCGGGTGGAAGATCATCACCTCGTCGATCCGGTTGAGGAACTCGGGCAGGAACCGGGCGTGGAGGGCTTCCTCGATCGCCGTGCGGATTTCGTCCTCCGTGCCGCCTTCGCGAGAAATCTCCTGGATCGACTGGCTGCCGATGTTGCTCGTCATCACGATGATCGTATTGGTGAAATCGACGGTGTGGCCGTGGTTGTCGCTTAGGCGCCCGTCGTCGAGGATTTGCAGCAGGACGTTGAAGACGTCGCGGTGGGCCTTCTCGATTTCATCGAGCAGGATAACCGCATAGGGACGGCGGCGGACCGCTTCGGTCAGGCGCCCCCCTTCTTCGTAGCCGATGTAGCCCGGCGGGGCACCGATCAGCCGGCTGACGGTGTGCCGCTCCATGAACTCGCTCATGTCGAGCCGGACCATCGCGTTCTCGTCGTCGAACATCACCTCGGCCAGGGCCTTGCACAGCTCCGTTTTGCCGACGCCGGTCGGGCCGAGGAAGATGAACGACCCGATCGGGCGGTTGGGGTCCTGAAGGCCGGACCGGTTGCGGCGGACGGCGTTCGAGACGGCCTCGACGGCTTCGTCCTGGCCGACGAGCCGCTGGTGGATCCGTTCCTCCATCACCAGCAGCTTTGCCCGTTCCGATTCGATCATCCGCGAGATGGGGATGCCGGTCCAGGCACTGACGACTTCGGCGATTTCTTCTTCGGTGACTTCCTGTCGGAGCAGGCGTCGCCGGGCGCCGTCGGTTTTCCCGCCGCTGTCGCCGTTTTCCTCATCGGCCGTTTCCGTTTCGGCTTCAATCCGTTCGTTGAGCTGTTTTCGGTTGACGTCGAGTTCGTAGAGCCGCTGGTATTCCTGTTCGGGGATCGGCTGGCCGACGGCCATTTTCTGCTTGATCGAGGCGTCGAGCTGCTCGAATTCGAGTTCCACCTCGGCCAACTGCTGCCGGACCTTTTGGACGTCGCCCATGCCGAGCTTCTCGGCCTCCCACTGTTCGCGGAGACTGGCCAGTTCGCGCCTCCGTTGCTCCATTTCCGCTTCGATGTCGTCGAGGTGCTGCCGGGCGTCCTCTTCCGTCTCGTCGGCCAGTTGGCGTGCGGCCAGTTCCAGGTGGGTCAGCCGCCGCTGCACTTCGTCGATCTCGGCCGGCACGCTTTCCAGCTCCATGGCCAGCCGGCTGGTGGCCTCGTCGACCAGGTCGATTGCCTTGTCGGGCAGAAAGCGGTCGGCGATGTAGCGGTGCGAGAGGTTCGCCGCCGCGACCAGGGCGGAATCCTTGATCTTCACGCCGTGATGGGCCTCGTAGCGCGGTTTGAGCCCGCGCAGGATGGCAATCGTGTCTTCGACGGACGGCTCGCTGATCATGACCGGCTGGAACCGCCGTTCCAACGCCGCGTCCTTCTCGATGTATTTTCGATACTCATCGAGGGTGGTTGCCCCGATGCAGCGCAACTCGCCGCGTGCCAGGGCCGGCTTGAGCAGGTTGGCGGCATCGCTGCCGCCCTCGGCCCGCCCGGCGCCGACGACCGTGTGCAACTCGTCGATGAACATGACGACGCTGCCGGCGGCGGCCTCAACTTCCTTGAGCACGGCCTTGAGCCGTTCTTCGAACTCGCCGCGGAACTTCGTCCCGGCAACCAGGGCGCCCATGTCGAGCGCCACCACGCGTTTGTTCTTGAGGCTTTCGGGCACGTCGCCGTCGACGATACGGATCGCCAACCCCTCGGCGATGGCCGTCTTGCCGACGCCCGGCTCGCCGATCAGCACGGGGTTGTTCTTGGTCCGCCGCGAAAGGACTTGGATCACACGGCGGATTTCCTGGTCGCGGCCGATGACCGGATCGAGCTTGCCCTGCCGGGCACGGTCGACCAGGTCGATGCCGTAACGCTCCAGGGCCTGGAACTTGTCCTCGGGATTCTGGTCGGTTACCCGGGCAGTTCCGCGGACGTCTTGCAGGGCCTTGAGGATATCGGCCTCGCGGACGGCATTGAGTTCCAATACGTTCTTGGCCTTCGAATCGACCTTGGTCAGCGCCAGCAGGAGGTGCTCGGTCGAGACGAACTCGTCCTTCATGGTGTCGGCGATATTCTGCGACTCTTCGAGCACTTTCCCAAGGTCCTGGTTCGGCGGCGGGGGCGAGCCGCCCGAAGTCTTCGGGAAGCGGTCGAGTTCCGAATCGATGATCCCGTCGATTTGTGCCCGGTTGACGCCGATGCGCTCGAAGATGGGTCCCACGGCGCCGTCGCGTTCGGCCAGCAGCGCAGCCAGCAGGTGCAGCGGGTCGATCTGCGGATTGCCGCGGTCGGCGGCCAGTTCCTGCGCAGCGGCAACCGCTTCCTGGGCCTTGATCGTCAGTTTGTCCATTCGAAAAGCCATGGGAGTACGTGCTCCTTTCAGTGTGTACCGCCGACGAAGAAACACCATTGCCGGGATTATGCGACGTTTAGCGGGCGGGCTTGCCCGCCGTGGCGACTGGATGCCGATCAGTGATTATCGCTACGGCGGGCAAGCCCGCCTGCTAAATGGTCTTCCCCCACGAATAATTCGCCGTAGCCGGGGGCAACGCCCTTAATCCTTCACTTCGAACTCCGCGTCGATGGCATCGTCATCGTCGCCGGTGGAATCGGCGGCGTCCGGCGGTGGTCCGGCGGCGGCATCCGCGCCGGCCCCCGCTTGGGCTTGGGCGCCCTCGTACAGGGCCTTGCTCAGCGCGTGCGATGCCTGTTCCAGTTCGGCGATTGCCGACTTGATTTTCTCGGTATCGTCGCCCTTGGCGGCCTCCCGAGTTTTCTCGATCGCCGCGTTGACGGCGTTTTTATCGGCGTCGCTGAGCTTGGCATCTTGCTCCTTCATGGTTTTTTCCATTTGGAAGCACATCGCCTCGGCCTGATTGCGGCCCTCGGCCAGATCGCGTTTGGTTTTGTCTTCCTCGGCGTGGAGTTCGGCGTCCTTGCGCATCGTTTCGATCTCCTCTTCCGAGAGTCCGCTCGATTGCTCGATCCGCACGGTGTGCTCTTTGCCGGTACCGAGGTCCTTGGCCGAGACGTTAAGGATGCCGTTGGCGTCGATGTCGAATTTGACTTCGATTTGCGGAACGCCGCGCGGGGCCGGCGGGATGCCCTCCAGATTGAACTCGCCAAGGAGCCGGTTATCCGGGGCCATTTTCCGCTCGCCCTGGTAGACTTTGACGGTCACGGCCATCTGGTTGTCGTCGGCCGTGCTGAAGATCTGCTTTCGCTCGGTGGGAATGGTCGTATTGCGTTCGACCAGCGGGGTCATCACGTTGCCCAACGTCTCGATGCCGAGCGTCAGCGGCGTGACGTCGAGCAGCAGCACGTCCTTGACGTCGCCGGCGAGGACGCCGCCCTGGATCGCGGCGCCGACGGCGACCACCTCGTCGGGATTGACTCCCTTGTGCGGCTCTTTGTTGAAAAGTCCCTTGACGAGTTCCTGGACTTTCGGAACGCGGGTCGAGCCGCCCACCAGCACGACTTCGTCGATCTCGCCCGGCGAGAGCTTGGAGTCTTCGAGCGCCTGCTTGACCGGCCCGCGGCATCGCTCGACCAGGTGATCGACCAGTTGCTCGAACTTTGCGCGAGTGACGTTCATCTGCAAGTGTTTGGGGCCGTTGGCGTCGGCGGTAATGAACGGCAGATTGATGTCCGTCGCCTGGGCCGAGCTGAGTTCTTTTTTGGCCTTCTCGCAGGCCTCCTGGAGCCGCTGCAAGGCCATGTTGTCGTTGCGAAGGTCGATGCCCTGTTCCTTCTTGAACTCGTCGGCGACGTAGTTCAACAGGCAGTCGTCGAAATCGTCGCCGCCGAGGTGGCCGTCGCCGTTGCTGCTGATCACGCGGAACACGCCGTCGGCCACTTCCAGGACGGAGATGTCGAACGTGCCGCCGCCGAGGTCGAACACGGCGATCTTTTCGGCCGCTTTCTTGTCGAGCCCGTAGGCCAGCGATGCAGCGGTCGGCTCGTTGATGATCCGGGCGACTTCGAGCCCGGCGATCTGGCCGGCGTCCTTGGTGGCCTGGCGCTGGGCGTCGTTGAAGTAGGCGGGCACGGTGATCACGGCCTTGTTGACCTTGTGGCCGAGATAGGCCTCGGCGGCCTCTTTGAGTTTCCGCAGGGTGAGGGCGGAGATTTCCGGCGGGGTGATCTGTTTGTCGTCGACGTCGACTTTCACATAGTCCTCCGGCCCGCCCACGATCTTGTACGGCACGATCTTTTCTTCCGAAGCCACTTCGTTGTGCCGCCGGCCCATGAATCGCTTGATTGAGGAGACGGTCCGCGTGGGATTGGTCACGGCCTGGCGGCGGGCCGGTTCGCCGACGATCGTTTCGTTCTTGTCGGTGTATGCAACGACGCTCGGGGTAAGCCTGTTGCCCTCGGCGTTGGGGATAACCTTCGCGTCGCTCCCCTCCATCACGGCAACGACGGAGTTGGTCGTTCCGAGGTCGATTCCGATGATTTTTTCACTTACTGCCACGGGTTGCTCCTTTTTCTTCCGTTATTTCTCTTATGGGGACGTCAGAAGCCGATGGACGCGCTCCTGCCGTTTACCTTCAGTGATTGAACAAAGATACCTTACCACCGGTCCGGGAGGTCAGAATCCCCCCTTCGCCGGTTTCGGCGCGCTTTTCCAGCACACCATGGAGTGTGCAAAGGGCGTGCCGCTGCAAGGGCCGGACCAATAGTATCGTCGCAAGTCTTTTTTTACCAACAATTTACGGTGTCACGGCCGTTTTTCTTTGTGCGGGGCTACGCAACACACAATTGCTCGCCTGCCATTTTGACATGATGCCCAACGGACAGCCATCGCCCCTGCCATTATGGCAGTCCGTCACCCCCCGGTCGAATTTACGGGGTGCCCGTCACCGACGAGTTGCCATTGGGGGGAACTTTTCCGCCTCGAATGTCGTCTGATTCTGCGGCCGCTATTGCTGCGGCAGTGGCGGCGTTTTCTCGCAAATCCCCGTCGCAGACATTATTCTGGTATCCATGGGCGCGGGAAAAATCGGGTGGCTGGGAAAACGGGGCATTGGAGTCTTCGGGTGATTCGACACACTTTCCTCTTGGTGATTACGCTGTTGACGGCCCTGGCCGTCGAATCCTTTGCGGCGGTCGACCTAGTGACCATCCCCCGCCGCGAAGGTGTCCAGCTTACGATCTACAACTCCGAAGACATCACGATGGTTCGTGAAAGCCGGTTGCTGACGGTCAAGCAGGGGATCAACCGGATTCAGTTCACCTGGGCGAACACGCTGATCGACCCGACGAGCATCGACTTCCGGATTCTCGATCACGTTGACAAGGTCGATCTGATCGACACGACGTTTCCGGCCGGCCGCAACGACGCCCTGCAATGGAACATCGAGAGCCGGATGGCCGGGAAGATTCCGGTCGAGATCCGCTACTTCACCAGCGGGATCACGTGGAAAGCAGACTACGTGGGCATCGCGAATGAAGAGGAGACGGAACTGGGGTTGACCGGTTACGTGCGGGTGTACAACAACTCGGGCGAGCTTTACGACAACGCCCAGACCCGGCTGGTAGTGGGCACGATCAACCTGGTCGAGAAGATTGCCGATTTGGCAACGCGGCCCGCCCCGGACGACGGGGAAAAGTATGCCGACCGCTCGGAGGAGAACCGCCGAAAAATGCGGGAGCGGTTCAAGGATCACCTCAAAAACGCGCAAGGATGGGGGGCTGTCGGCGGCGGCATGATGGGCGGCATGGGTGGCTTCGCCGCACCGGCCAAGCCGAAGCGGGTCATCAAGGAAGGGCTGTCCGAGTACTTCTTGTTTGCCATCGAGGGACGCGAGGACATCAAAGACCACGAGCCGAAGCGGCTCGTCTCGATGAAGATCGCCGACGTGCCGCTCGAGTGCATGTACAAACTGACCGATCGCGACGGTGGCTCCCATTTCACTAAGTACTACCGCTTCAAGAATAAGAAGCTCCTGGACGACGAGGGTAAGGAAGAAGATCTGCCGGCGATGGAGAATCTCGGGCTTTCGCCGCTTCCGGACGGCATGGTGCGGCTCTTCTTCGAATACGGCAACAAAGACCTCGCGTACGTCGGCGGGACCAAGACGAAATACGTGCCGATCGGCGACCGCGTCGAGGTGAATGTCGGCCGCGATCCGGACGTCGCCATTGTGCGGCGACTAAAGGATCAGCGCATTGCCAACGTTGTCGCCCGGCAGTACAAGCGGCGGTTGGACAACCGCTTTGTGATGTACTACGACTTGATCGATTACGACGAGACCTTCGTGTATGAAGAGGAGATCGTTTCCGGCAAGCCGGTCGGCGTGAAAACGGAGATCGAGCGGCGATTCGATGCGAATGTCGTCCTTTGGGGGAGCGAGGGAAAGCCGAAGGATTGGGACAGCAACGAAGCGGGGGCTTATGTCGATCTCCACGCGGTCGAGGGCCGTGTCGAACGGGTCGACCAAAACCACGTGAAATACTTCCTCGACCTGAAACCGGGCGAGAAACGGTTCGTCACGTATACCGTCACCTACAAACGCCGCAAGGTCGGACCGGAATTGAACCAGGAGAAACGGCGCGAGCCGCTGTAGCCGCGGGACTACAAAGCCGCGACCAGTGGTCGCGGGAGGAGTTCTAACGACGCCTATTGCGAAAATACGATGACGCAGAAAAACGATCCCCCGATTTCCGCGACCACTGGTCGCGGCTTTGTAGAGGAACACCCATGAACACTCGAACCCACGTGATTGTACTGGTGATGCTGACCGCTCTGGCAGTCCCGTCCTTTGCCGCGGTCGACCTGGTCACGATCCCGCGCCGCGAATCGACACAATTGACGATCTACAATTCCGAAGACATCACGATGATCCGTGAGAGCCGTTTGCTGACGGTCAAGCAGGGAGTCAACCGGATTCAATTCACCTGGGCAAATACGCTGATCGATCCGACGAGCATCGACTTTCGGATTCTCGATCACGTGGACAAGGTCGACCTGATCGACACGACGTTTCCGGCCGGGCGCAACGACGCACTGCAATGGAACATCAAGAGCCAGATGGCCGGCAAGATCCCGGTTGAGATTCGCTATTTTACGAGCGGAATCACGTGGGCGGCCGATTATGTGGGAATCGCGAACGAGGATGAGACGGAGCTGAACATCACCGGCTACGTCCGCGTCTACAATAACTCGGGCGAACTGTACGACAACGCCCAGACCCGGCTTGTGGTCGGCAACATCAACTTGGTTGAGAAGATTGCCGACCTGGCGATGCGGCCCGCGCCGGGCGACGACGGCAAGGGCAAGATCACCTATAAGAAGATGCCGGCGAAAACCAGGGCAGCCGCCCGCGAGGTCTTCGAGGAGGCCCTCGATATGGCGGAAGCGGAGCCCGCCGAGGAGCCTTGTGAACCCGAATTACCCAAGGAAGTCGTGAAACAGGGGCTTTCCGAGTACTTCCTGTTTACCATTGCCGGGCGCGAGGACATCAAGGACAAGGAGCCCAAGCGGCTCGTGTCGATGGAAATCGTCGGGGCGCCGCTGGAGTGCATGTACAAAGTGACCGACCGCGACGGCGGCACGAGATTTACGAAATACTATCGTTTCAAGAATCTCAAGCTGCTCGACGAGAACGGCAAAGAGAAGAAGCTGCCGGCCATGGAGAATCTCGGCGTCTCGCCGTTGCCCGACGGCAACGTCCGGTTGTTCTTCGAGTACAAAAACAAGGATCTGGCGTACGTCGGGGGTACGAGCACGAAGTACGTGCCGATCGGCGACCGCGTCGAGGTAAACGTCGGCCACGACCCGGACGTGACCATTGTCCGCCGATTGAAAGATCAGCACATCACCAACGTCGTTGCCCGGCAGTACAAACGGCGGCTCGACAATACGTTCGTCATGTACTACGACCTGATCGATTACGACGAGACGTTCGTCTACGAGGAGGAAATCGTCTCCGGCAAACCGGTCGAGGTGAAGACGGAGATCGAGCGCCGCTTCGATGCCAACGTCGTTCTCTGGGGCAGCGATGGCCGGCCGAAGGACTGGGGCAGCAACGAAGCGGGGGCGTACGTCGATCTCCACGCGGTCGAGGGCCGCGTCGAGCGGGTCGACCAGAACCATGTGAAGTACTTCCTCGATCTGGGGCCGGGCGAGAAGCGGCTGGTGACCTACACGGTCACCTACAAGCGCCGGAAGGTCGGGCCGGAGCTCAACGGCGAGAAGCGGCGCGAACCGTTGTAGACGACATTCGTTGGGGGGGATGTTCTGTACGATGGCCTTCCAAAGCCGTCGACCCCTCCCCCATCTTGGGTGTTTCCCGCCCGTTGACACGTTGACGCCTCGCAGGTACAAGGAAGCCATTGGGTTACGATACCGGAACAATGGTATGAGCATGGGTAAGAAAAAGGCGAAAAAGACGGCGAGTAAGGGGAAAAAGAAGGTGGCGAAGCGGATCACACCCCGCAAATCGAGGGTCACGTCGAAATCCGCCCCCAGGCCGACGAAGCACGCGACATCCGCCGATCTGCGAACGAAGCTGGCACAGCTCGACCGGGAGATCGTCGGAGCGATTCAAGCCCGGGCCAAACTGGTGGCCGAGATGGCCGGGCGGGACGATCCGGTCGCTTTGGCCAGCGTGGCTTCCGCCCTGGAAGATGATGCCTTGAGCAAAGCGATCGAAGGCAGTCGGGGGCCATTGACGCGGCGCACGATCCGGGCGATTTTTCGGGAGCTGCTCGGCGGCTGCCGGTCTCTTGTCCGGCAGCAGCGGATTGCCTTTCTCGGTCCCTATTTCAGCTTCAGCCACCTGGCCGCGCTCCACCATTTCGGCCAGAGTGTCGAATTCGTGCCGGTGGGAACCATCCCGGCGGTGTTTGAGGAGGTGAACCGGGGGCATTCGGACTTCGGTCTGGTTCCGGTCGAGAACTCTACCGACGGCCGGATTGCCGACACGCTCGACATGTTTACGCGGTTGCCGGTGAAAATCTGTGCTCAGCTCGAGATGGAAATCCACCATACGTTGCTGGGGAAGTGTCCCCGGCACGATGTCAAGGAGGTCTACAGCCGCCCGCAGGCGCTGTCCCAGTGCCGCAACTGGCTTGCGAAGCACGTGCCGACTGCCCGGACCATCGAGGTGACGAGCACGTCGACGGCCGCGCAGTTGGCCAACGAAAAGCCCGGGGCAGCCGCCATCGCCAGCCTGGAAGCGGGCATCCACTACGGATTGGACATCCTGGCCGAGAACATCGAGGACCACGCCTCGAACACAACGCGCTTTGCCGTGATCGGCGAGCAACCGGCCGAGCGGACCGGCGAGGACCACACCGCAATGCTCTTCCAGGTCGAGCACCGGCCCGGCGCCCTGGCCGAGGCGATGAACATTTTCAAGCAGCACATGGTGAATCTGACCTGGATCGAATCGTTTCCCATTCCCGGTTCCGACCGGGCCTATTTGTTCTTCGTTGAGATGGAGGGGCACGAGACCGACTCGCGGCTGTGCCGCGCCGTCACGGCGCTGAAGCGGAAGGCCCTGCGGCTGGAGATATTGGGTTCCTTTCCCGCCTTGGAAACCGAGGACTGACATCTTTGAAGGAGTTGTTGATGCGACGCTTATTCATTGCCGGAAACTGGAAGATGAACCTGGATCGCGTTGCGGCCGTTGCGCTGGCCGAGAGTCTCGCACGGGAGACGGCCGGCAACGATGCGGTCGACCTGGCGGTCTGCCCGTCATTCGTCTATCTCGACCCGGTCGCCAAAGCGATTGCGGGCTCCAAGGTTGCGTTGGGGGCACAAGACATCTACCACGAAGCCAAAGGGGCCTTTACCGGCGAAGTCAGTGCTCCGATGCTTCGCGATATCGGCTGCAAGTACGTAATTCTCGGCCACAGCGAACGGCGGCACGTGATGGGAGAGTCGGACGCCGACGTCAACCGAAAGGTCTATGCCGCACTGGAGGCCGGTCTTTTGCCGATTGTCTGCTTGGGTGAGTTGATCGAGGAGCGGAAGGCGGGCAAGACCATGGACATCATCGCCAGCCAGTTCGCCGGCTCGCTGGCGGGGGTGCCGGCTGTGCAGATGGGCATGATAACCATCGCCTACGAGCCGGTTTGGGCGATCGGCACCGGCGAAGTGGCCACACCCGAGGTGGCCGAGGAGGTCCATGTCGGGCTTCGCAAGATCGTGGAAACCCGGTATAATCAGCAGGTTGCCGAGGCGGTCCGAATTCAGTACGGCGGCAGCGTGAAGCCCGATAACGCCGCCGATCTGCTCGGCCAACCGAACATCGACGGGGCCCTGGTCGGCGGGGCCTCGCTGAAGGCGGAGTCGTTCCTGGGCATCCTTGCGGCCGCCGGTTGATTTTGGGAAATGACGGAATAGACCGAAACCGAAAGTAAAACCATGTCGTATTTGTTCATGCTCTTCTTGTTGATATTGTCTCTGTTTCTGATCCTGTTGGTCCTCGTCCAACGTGGAAAGGGCGGTGGCCTAGCAGGGGCCTTCGGGGGGATGGGGGGACAAAGCGCTTTCGGCACCAAGGCCGGCGACCTCTTTACCAGGGTGACCATCGGTGTGGCAACCGTCTGGATCCTCCTGTGCATCGGCGCCGTATGGTATTTTGGGGCGGCACAACAGAAACTGGACGCCTCTTTGGGGGGCGACAGTAAACCAAAAGAAGGCGTGTCCGCCTCGCCATCGGCCGAAGAAGCACCCGATGGGGCCCGGTCTCCTCAACCTGCTCCGGGCGGTGAATCAGACAAGTGAGCAGGTAGTGGATAGGATCCTGACAGGAGTACTGCATTGTTGCTCAGCATGACCGGCTTCGGGGAGGCATATTGCCAGCAGGACGGGCTGACCGTTGGGGTCGAGGTCCGCACCATCAACAGCCGGTTTTTCAAACTGGTCGTTCGGACCAGCGAGGGGTTTGGGTCGCTCGAGCCGCGGATCGAGGCGGTTGTCCGAAATCGCATCCATCGCGGAACGGTCCAGATCAGCCTGCGCGCGGAAAGGACGAAGTCACCCGAAGAGTACAAAATCAATACGGATGTGCTCGACCGCTACCGGCTCCAACTCGAGTCGCTCTACCGCGAGAGGAGTCTTGAAGGCGAGGTGGATATCAACGCTTTGTTGGCGCTGCCGGGGGTTGTCGACGACACGGTGGACGATCAGGCCGCCGGCGCCGACTGGTCCGTGATTGCCCAGGCACTTGAGGTTGCACTGGAGAGCCTTGCTCGAATGCGGGTTGATGAGGGCCTGGCCATGGCCGCCGATCTGAAGACGAATTGTGCAACGGTCGCTGAGAGTCTCGAGAAGATCGAACAGCGGGCGCCGCTGGTAGTCGACGCGTATCGCCGGCGGCTTCACGAACGGCTCAAGAGGACGTTGGCCGAGTTCGAGGTCGTCTTGGACCCGGCAGACGTCATTAAGGAAGTCAGCTTGTTTGCCGACCGCGGCGACATCTCCGAGGAGATTGTGCGTTTGCGGAGCCACCTGGAACAATTCGGCTCGATCATGGAACTGCCGGAGAGTTCCGGCCGCAAGCTCGAATTCCTCACTCAGGAAATGCTCCGGGAAACCAACACCATCGGCGCCAAAGGCAATGACGTTGAAATTGCCCGCTGTGTGATCGAAATCAAGGCGACGTTAGAGCGGATTCGCGAAATGATTCAAAACGTCGAGTGACGATGCCAACAGACTCCAGTGGGAAGCTGATTATCGTATCAGGTCCGTCGGGAGCGGGCAAAACGACGGTTCTGCGGCGCGTATTCGAGTCGGCCCCCGTTCCGCTGGTGGCCAGCGTATCGGCCACGACGCGTCCCCCTCGGCCGGACGAGGTCGATGGAGTTGATTACCACTTCCTCTCCACGGGGGACTTTCATGCCCGTCGCAAGAGGGGTGACTTTATCGAGTGTTTCCCGGTTTTCGGCCACGATTGCTGGTATGGAACGCTGTTGGAGGAGGTGACCTCTGGCTTGGCGGATGGAAAATGGGTAGTCTTAGGAATTGACGTGCAAGGGGCCGGAGTGGTAATGGAGCGGTATCCGGATGCGGTCTCGATCTTTCTCTGCCCCAGTTCGGTTGAGGAGATCGAGCGACGGTTGAGGGATCGAAGAACCGAGACTGAAGAGGCGATCCAGCGGCGCCTGGCCAGGGCCAAGGAGGAAATCGCCTTCGCAGATCAGTATCGTTACCGGGTGGTCAATAACGAACTGGACCACGCGGTCCGGGAAATATGTGATATTTTGACCAAGGAATCGGAGGCAGACCGAGATGTTCGATGAGCTTCAGGAGGAGGAGATTGTCAACAAGGCGGGCGGTCGTTTCAAGCTGTCCACGTTGATCCAGAAGCGGCTGGTTGCGCTAAACGCGGGTGCGCGGCCGATGGTCGATCTCGATACGAACGACAAGATGGAAATGGTGATCCAGGAGATCCTTCAGGACAAGATCTATCTGGACACGGAGTTGAACGTGCAAATCGCGGCGGGCGCCTTGGAAGGCGCCCCGCCCGAAGTGGACTTCCGTGCCCTATGAACGGCCGTGAACTGCTTATCGGGGTGTCTGGAGGGATCGCCGCTTACAAAACGGCCGGGCTGGTCAGCCGATTGGTGCAGTCCGGCGCCGCGGTTTCCGTGGTGATGACGCGCTCGGCGACCCGGCTGGTCGGTCCGAAGACGTTCGAGGCCTTGACGGGGCGGCACGTGGCCTTACGGATGTTCGGCCACGGCGCCCACCAGCACATCGAGTTGGCTGCCCGGGCGGAAGTTCTATGCGTGGCCCCGGCGACGGCCAATGTCCTTGCCAAGGCGGCTTCCGGCCTGGCCGACGATCTGCTGAGCACCGTGCTGTTGTCGTTCGACGGCCCGATTATCATGGCGCCGGCGATGAACACCCGAATGTGGGAGAAGCCGGCCGTACAGCGAAATGTCGAGCAGCTTCGTGCCGACGGCGTCGTGCTGGTCGGACCGGAAGAAGGTTACCTCAGTTGCGGCGCCGAAGGCATGGGGCGTATGGCATCGCCCGAGAGGATATTTGAGGTGATTGCCGGGCAGTTGGAGCGTCCGTAAACCCCCGCACGCAGTGTGGGGACTTTTGGTGGAAGAGAAACTCTGCCGTTTTCACCACCACTCACCACTCACTACTCACCACCCACCCCATGGCCCGCGTTCTCATTACCTCCGGCCCGACTCGTCAGCACCTCGACCCCGTGCGATACCTGACAAACGCTTCGAGCGGCCGGATGGGTGCGGCGCTGGCCGCCGCGGCGGTGGAGGCGGGGCACGAGGTGGTCATCGTCACCGGGCCGGTTGATATCGAATATCCCGAAGAGGCCGACGTCGTTCGAGTCGTGTCGACTGAGGACATGCTGGAGGCGTGTCTGCAGATATTTCCCACCTGCGACGGCCTAATCGGCGTGGCCGCACCGTGCGACTACCGTCCGGTCATCGTCTCGCCGCAGAAGATCCGGCGGACGGGCGAACCGTTGCAGCTTGAACTCGTCGAGACTCCCGATGTCGTGGCCTTGCTGGGAACCGTCAAGGAAGGGCAATGGATGGTCGCCTTTGCGCTGGAAACCGAAGATGAACGGATGAGGGCGCTCCAAAAGCTTGAACGCAAGAGTTGCGACTTGATCGTCGTCAACGGTCCCAGCTCGATTCACTCGCTTGATACGGACATGGAGATCATCAATGAAGACGGCGACGTGCTGGCGTCGTTTTCCGGCGATAAAATGGAGGCGGGACGCAGGATCTTTCGTGTCATTGCCGAGCAACTCGTACAACCGCAGGAATCTTGATCTTGAAACACACACGATACGACTGACCCCGGGGAAATCCGACGTGGAAACCGACTGTCTTTGTACGGGAATCCTGTTTGCCGACCATGGTTGTTCCCCGATCGATCATGTGCCGGATGCGGGAGAGCTGGTGGTTTCCCGGCGGATGCAGCTTGGATTGGGAGGATGCGCCTCGAATGCCGCGATTGTTTTGGCAAGGCTGGGGGTTCGCGTCGGCGCGGCCGGTTGTGTGGGCGAGGACGCCTTTGGGCAGTTCATCATGGACAGCCTGGTTGCCGGCGGGGTGGACGTATCGGCCATTCACCGGCTCCCCGGTATCGCGTCGGCCTCGACGATGATTATCAACGTCGAGGGCCAGGATCGCCGGTTCATTAGCAACCCCGGCGCAAACACGCGATTCACCGTGGAACACATCCCCGCGGAGTGCGCCTGCCGGGCCAAAGTCCTTTACATCGGCGGCTACCTGATGCTCCCGGGGCTGGAAACCGAGGCGATGGCCGCGTTGCTCCGTGCAGCGAGGGCGGCCGGGGCTGCCACGTTGCTCGATGTCGTGTATGCCGGCGACGAGGACTCGTTCGAGAAAGTCGCCCTGTTGTTGCCGGAAACCGACGTTTTTTTGCCCAACGACGACGAGGCGAGTTTGCTGACCGGGCTGGACGATCCGCTCGACCAGGCCGGTAAATTCCGCGACGCCGGCGCGAAGACGGTTGTGATCACACAGGGCGAGGCGGGAACGCTGCTGGTCGGCGACGGCCTGCGGCTTCGTTCTGACGTCTATCCGACACGGTTCGTCGGGGGGGCCGGCGCCGGTGATGCCTTCGACGCCGGCTACATTGCCGGGCTGCTGGCGGGCGAGGATGCGGCCGGATGCCTTCGCTGGGGAAGTGCCCTGGGCGCCAGTTGTGTACGGGCGATCGGCGCTACCGAAAGTGTCTTTGACCGCAACGAGGCAACCGCGTTTATGAGAGAGCACCCCCTGGAAATCGAAGAACTCTGATACGGGAGAGCCCATCATGCGAATCGGCGTTTTTTGCAGCGGCGGCGACGCGCCCGGAATGAACCCCTGTCTCCGGGCGGTGGTCCGGACGGCACTTGCGGCCGGGCATGAAGTCGTCGGCATCCGACGCGGTTACCAGGGGTTGTTGGACGAGACTTTCTACATCAATAAACGCGGCGAGCCCTTGATGGGCTTGCGGAGCGTCTCGAACCTCTCGAAACTCGGCGGAACCTTGTTGCACAGCAGCCGCAGCGAGGAGTTCAAAACCCGGGCAGGGCAAGAGAAAGCCGTCGAGATCCTCAAGAAGCACCGGATCGACGCCCTGATTCCCATCGGCGGCGACGGCACGTTCCACGGGGCGGTCGCCCTGGCCCAGCATTGGGACGGTCAGATCATCGGATGCCCCGGCACGATCGACAACGACCTGATGGGTACCGACTACACGATCGGTTTCGCCACGGCGGTCCACACGGCGGTCGAGGCCGTCGACAAGCTCCGCGACACGGCCGAGAGCCACGAGCGGCTCTTCCTGGTCGAGGTGATGGGCCGCCACAGCGGATATATCGCCCTGTATACCGCGCTGGCCGGCGGGGCCGAGGTCGTCGCCCTGCCCGAAACGGATACGAACATCCCGCAAATCGTCCAACATCTGCAAGTCCTCAAGGCCCGGGGGAAGCAGTCGATCATGGTTGTCGTCGCCGAGGGGGACGAGATGGGCGGCGCCGAAATCCTCAACGCGGGATTGAAAAAGGCCGGGTGCCCTTTCCAAACCCGGGTGGTCACGCTCGGTCATCTTCAGCGCGGCGGCAGCCCCGTTCCGGCCGACCGAATCCTTGCCAGTCACCTGGGAAACTTCGCCGTCGAGGCCGTCCTTGAAGGCGAGACCGGCGCCATGGCCGGCAAGGTCAACGGCCAGGTCGTCCTGACGCCGTTTACCGACACCTACGCCCGGCACAAGCCGGTGCCGGAGGATTTGCTCGAACTGTTGAAGGTCATGGCGAACTGACGCCCCTGCCGGGGGGCTTTTCGGCCGCCACAATAGGGGGCAACCGGTTCCTTTCGGCTCGGATCTGCCGCAACTTGTGTTTTGTTATGTGTGTCGCGCATAATAAGGAACTGAGGAATAGTTATGCACTGGCTCGGCAATAACTTGATCCATAACTTGATCCATCTCGGCGCGGCCCACCCGCAGGCAACGGGTTGGAGCACCTCGGCGGTAATCCACGCCCTTGGAGTGGCGGCGGTAACGGTTTGGTTGGGGACGACCTTTTTGGAGGGACCGCGTCTGCCGGGACAACAGAACAGCACCCGGGCACAATTGATGGCGCGTTGGACGCCTCGCGAGCCGCTGCCCGCCCCGCCGATCGTCGTCGAGATCGCCAAGCCGCAGATTGTCGTACTGCCCAATCAGACCCATTTCGTCAAGCCGGTATACGAGGAGTCGTCGACCGACGTATCGAAGCCGACGCCGGAAGTGCTGGCCAGGCAGCTTTTGCCCACTGCGGTTGACCGGGTCCTGCCGCGGAAGCCGCGGTCGGCACGCTGCTGCAAGTGCGAGCCGGTGCCCACACGGCAGGTAGAACGGCAGATGGCGCTGGCATCGCTTCCCGTGCCGGCCAGCGTCGCAGGCGCGGTGGACCAACTTCCCAGGAAGCTCCTTACGAATCCGGCGCCTCCCTATCCGCCCGATGCATACGAGCGACGGCAGCAGGGTCTGGTTTTGCTCAAGGTTCAGATCAACGAACACGGCCTGGTCGAGGCCATTTCCGTCTCGGAATCGAGTGGTGTCGCGTCCTTGGACAGGGCAGCTTTGCAGACGGTGCGTACCTGGCGGTTCGAGCCGGCACGGCATGGCGGCGTGCCCGTCTCTTCTCTGGTTATCGTGCCGATCCGGTTCATGTTCCGGGACCGGTGACCAGCGACATCTTGCCTGCCTTGCCAAATCGGCAGCCGGAAGCCCCATTGACGCGTGGCAAATGCTCAACTTCAGTCGCTTCTGTAACCGATATAGACCAGATAATCGGAATATCTTCACTAACCGGAATGTCTTCAGTCCCCTAATTTGGGGGGGCGGGGGGGAAATGCAAAGGACTGCGATTCGGCGTTTGGCAACCGGCCTTATCGGCGTGCTCTGGGGCCTCACCGCAACGATCACGTTGCGCGCTCAACAGATTGAGGAGCCTGCACCACCGTTCTTGCCGGAGACCGTGGTAATTGCCGAGCCGGCCTTCGCCCCGGTGATCGGTAGCGAGGCGGTGTTCGGGGACTTAGAGACGGTGTTCGACGCACCCGGCTCCGGGGCGTACCTTGATCAGAGCGCCATCACCACGCAATCGTACGATAACGTCGAGAAGGTCTTGACCCTGGTGCCGGGCGTGTACGTGCGGCCTGAAAACGGCTTCGGCCACTTCCCCAGCATCAGCATCCGGGGCGTCGACACCACGCGGAGTTCGAAACTGACGATCATGGAAGACGGTATTCTGATCGCTCCGGCCCCCTATTCCGCACCGGCGGTCTACTACTTCCCGAATGTGGGCCGGATGCACGCGGTCGAGGTGATCAAGGGAGGCTGCCAGATCACGTGCGGCCCGCACACGACCGGAGGCGCGATCAACTTCCTCTCGACGCCGATCCCCGCGGAGGGCGCTACCTACGGGCGCGCGTTGTACGGATCCTACGGCGAATATCGAATTCACACCTGGCTCGGCGAAACTGCGAACACGAGTTGGGGACGCACCGGCTACGTGTTGGAGGGCTACCTCCGTGAAAGCGACGGATTCAAGACCATCAATCTCGTGCCCGGAATGCAGTCCTTGAATCCGTTTACACTGATCGGAAGGACGGCGAACACCGGCTTTACCGACGGCGATGCCCTGCTGAAGGTATTCTGGGAACCGTACACCACGACGTATCAGCGCTGGGACGCGAAGGTGTGTTATACGTCCGGCCTGCGGAACGAGACGTACGCCGGTCTGTCGGAGGCGGCGTTTGCCGCCGACCCGTTCCAGCGCTATCCCGCCACGCAGTTCGACCATTACGAAGGCCAGCACATGGCCAGCTATCTCCGCTATACGATCGGCGATCCGGAAGTCGATTGGCTGTCGGTGACCAATACGGTTTACTACAACCGGTTTCACCGCAACTGGTACAAACTGCACGATCTGAGAAGCATCGACGGCATCCCGGGCAATAACATGGACATCGGCTCCGCCTTGGCCGGGGCCAACGGCGGGATCGGCTTGGATGTATTGGAGGGCCGGCGCGTCGGGAATTGGCGGGTGCGGGCGAACAACCGCGACTACTACTCATACGGCGACGAGATCACCCTTAGTGCGGCCTACGAGACGGAACGTGCCACACACGACGTGCTCGCCGGTTTCCGTTTTCACGTCGATGAAATACGCCCGTTCCAACACGACGACCAGTTCACGATTGACAACCAGGGGTATATCACAAATGTGACGTGGGGTACTCCGGGCTCGCAGCGCAACCGGGAACAGGAAACCCACGCCACGGCCTATTTCGTCGAAGACGAGATATCGTTCGGCCGGTGGTCGTGGACCCCCGGGATTCGCTTTGAGCACATGCACATGAGCACGGTCGACTACAACGGGACGGGTCAGATCTTTACGGCCGATCTCGACCAGGCGGCCGGCGGCGTCGGTGCAACCTACGACGTCTCCGACGAGCTGAAGCTGCTGGCCGGTTTTTACCGCGGCTTCTCGCCGCCCAGCCCGCGCGGCGCCACCGGGCAGGGAACCGGACCAGGAGGAACCGTCGGGCCGGGACTGCACCCGGAAACAAGCTCCGCCTCCGAGTTCGGCTTTCGCTACCTCAACCCCGAGCGATGGTTCGGCACCCAGTTGATCGCGTTCTACACGCACTTCTGCGACCTCATCGTCGAGGACATTCAAGCGATAGGGCCGGGCACCGGTAACGACGAGAATATAGGAAAAGCGTTTGCTTCGGGTGTGGAGTTTACTATTCAGTACGATGCCGGGTTGGACCGCAACTGGGGGTTCGGCAACCCGTGGTTTCTGGTCGCCACGTACACCAACGCCAGGCTGCTGAACGACGTCAACTCCACGAATCCTGAATCACTCTATGTGGGTGGAAAAGCGGGAAACTGGCTGCCCTACATTCCCGAATGGATGTTCACCCTGGGAACGGGCGTCGAGTTCGAGCGGGTCGGGATGAACATCCGGGGCATTTACGTCGACGATGCGTACTGCACCGCCAGCAACACGACAAGCCTAAGGCGCCCGGACGGCACCCCCGATTCGCGCTTCGGCAAGACCGATTCCTACTTCGTCTGGGATCTTGCCCTGTATGCCATGCTCGGCGAGCAGTTGAAACTATACGGCGGAATGCACAACATCTTTGACAATCGTTACATTTCTTCCCGTCATCCGTACGGCCCGCGTCCCGGCGCTCCCTTCTTCGCGTACATGGGACTCGAAGGCATGTACTAAGACCACGGCGAGCAGTGATTCGGCGCGACCAACGGTCGCGGCTTTCTTGGGAGCGGCTTCCGTATCATTGTTTGGCGCGTTTGTGGTATCATGTAGGGGAGTCCTTGCCCCTTTGTGCCAGGGAAGCAGACCGTGCCCCAGCCCCGACTGATGCTCTTTCGATTCTGCCTCTACGGGTTCCTCAAGAACCAGCAGTACTACGACCCGTTCTTGATCCTGGCCTTTCGGCAGAAAGATCTCTCGTTCGCGATGATCGGGATACTGATCGGTTTTCGCGAGATCTGCATCAACCTGATGGAGATTCCGGCCGGGGCGGTGGCCGACGTGCTGGGCCGGCGGCGGTCGATGATCGCCTCGTTTCTCGCCTACATCGGATCGTTTATTGTCTTCGGCGCCTATGTCGGGTCACTTACGATCTTCGGCCTCAGTGTGCCCTTCTGGATGCTCTTTGCGGCGATGTTCCTTTTCGCCGTCGGCGAGGCGTTCCGGACCGGAACACACAAGGCCATCATCTTCGACTGGCTCGAACGGCAGGGCCGAGTGTCCGAGAAGACGAGCGTCTACGGCCGGACGCGGTCGTGGAGCAAGCTCGGCTCGGCGGTCAGTGTCGTTATTGCAACGGGATTGGTGTTCTCGACGGAACAGTACTGGGCCGTCTTCCTTGTTTGCATCATTCCGTACTCGATGAACGTCGTTAATTTCCTGACCTACCCGTCGTATCTCGACGGCCCGCGTCAGCGGGAGGAGCACTCGGGCGGGCTCGTTCGGACGGTCTTTTCGGCCGTTGGGCAGAGTCTCCGCCACCGCCCGCTGCGACGGCTTCTGATCGAGTCGATGGGCTACGAGGGATTGTACAAGTCGTGCAAGGACTACGTTCAGCCGGTAATCAAGGCCGCGTGTCTTTCCTTGCCGGTTATGGCGGCACTGGCCGATCGCCGGCAGTGGGCGGAGTCGCAGCAGGTGGCGATTGCCGTCGGGGCGGTTTACTTCGTGCTCTACTTGCTGGGCAGTTTCGCGTCGCGCGGGGCGGGCAGCTTTGCCAAGGGGTCGGGCGGCGAAGACCGGGCCGCCCGCGTCCTCTGGCTGTCCGATCTGACGGCCTTCACGCTCATGGCCGCCGGCATCTACGCGGGCCTCTTCTACCCGGGGCTGGCGGTGCTTTCAATCGTCGCGTTCGTGCTGCTGGCGGTGTTTCAGAACTTGTGGCGGCCGATCCTCATCGGTCGCGTGGCGTCCCACGCCGATTCCGATCAGATGGGGACGATCCTCAGCATCGAATCGCAGGCCAAGAGCCTGTTCGTGGCGATCATCGCCCCGCTTCTGGGATGGTCGGTTGACCTGATCACCCGCTACGACGAGGGCCTTCGCTTCATGCCGATCGCGGTGTTGGGGATCGCCGTTTCGGCCGTGATATTGTTGATTGGCCCCCGCTCGGATTCCGTACCCGCGACGATTCCGGAGTAGCGTTGTGGCCGCATCCCGCGGCCAAAGGTCGCGGCTTTGTAGAAACTCATTTGAAACGGACGGCTTGCCAGCCGTCGGGTGCTCTTTCTACGAACAACACGATTTTTCTGCCGCGGTAGTTGGGCCGGAGGTGCTTGCCAATGTCGACGTTGCCGTCGCCCAGGACTTCGTCCGAGCCGACGACGCGAATCTCGTCGACGCCGCGCCGGAACAACATCGCGACGTCCTGCACCCCGGCGAGGTCGTTGGGA
Organism: uncultured Planctomycetaceae bacterium; assembly: GCA_964547995.1. Classification (GTDB taxonomy): domain Bacteria; phylum Planctomycetota; class Planctomycetia; order Pirellulales; family Thermoguttaceae; genus CAZJRB01. The sequence goes on from CAZJRB010000008.1 coordinate 57,890, forward strand.
TAGTTGCCGAGATTGACGACTCGGCCGTCGTTTCCCCCGGCCACCAGTCCGACGGCCGCCAGGGCGCCGATAACTCCGTCTTCGGTGCCGCCGAGGCCCTCGAGGTAGACGGCGTGTTCGGCGGCCAGTTCGCGGGCGGCCTGCTGGGAGACAACGTCCCGCTGGCATCGGCGGCCGAACTCGACCACCTCCGGCGGCACCCGTTCGGTGATGCACAGTCCCGGGTCACTCCCCTCGACGAACCAATCGCGGATCGCGCGGCGAAGCAACTCGCGCAGCCCGTCGATCGAAGCGGCGCCGCGCGGCTCGAACAGAATTGACGCCGAGCCGTTCTTGTTGGTGTAGGGCACGCGGGGGTCGAACAACAACTGGTGGCGGACGGCCATGATGCTGCGGAACTCGCCGGCGGCGTTGCGGACCATCGACTGGGCGAGCTTGTTGGTGCCGGGGCTGCCGATCACGTCGGTGTCGTCGATGCCGACGTAGATCACGGCGCCGCTCCGTTGCCGGGGTCTGCTTTGCCGGCGTCGCCGAACCGGAACCAGACGGCCGCGCTGATCGCGCCGGCCAGCAGCCCGCACAGGGCGTAGGTGACCGCCGCGTATTGCCACCAGAAGGCCAACGGTTTTCCGGTGAGTCCCGGCCCCAGCAGAAGCTTTGCCCCAGCGCGGATCAGGAAAGCCGCCATGTTGGCGGCCAGTCCGGCCAGCATGAGTCGGGCGTAGATTCCCCGCCCGGATTGGGCGCCACTCAACGCCGTGTCGATGAGGATGCCCGTCAGCGCCAGGCTTGTCAAAGCGCCGAACCCGATTCCCGTCCTTCCCAAAAGGCAGAAGAGGCCGGCCGAGCCCATCGCGCTGAATCCCATCAGCGACGCCGCTCCGCGCCTCGGTACCAGCGCCAACCCGAATATCATGGGGAAGACAACGAGGACGATATTGTGGCCCGGGACACCCAGTCCGAATTTGACAAACGCCGAGAGTGCCGCGGCGCAGACACCCAGCAACAGCAGCGTGCCCAACTCGACGGCAGAAATCGCCCGGTCCAGTGCGGAAACGGCCCGCAGCCGGTCGGAACTCATCAGGCCCTCATGAAGGGTCAGGATCGACGCAAACATGGTCCAGCCATTTCCCTCCGCAGTGGAGTACACGATTGAGCTATGCTGACAGCACCTAAAAGCGGGGCAAGCTGCTCAGCAGCATTATTATACCAGGACACGTGCCTTACTCAAGGGAGGGCCTTTCCCAGGCGGAACGTTAGGTAAGGAGATAGTATTGTGGCATGCTTCCCCCACGAAAAGACGAAGCCGGTAAGACCTCATGCCGAAGTATATAGAAGGGCCTACAATCCGGAAATTCGTTACAGTCTGAGCAGAATGACTGTTTTCCACCCACGCGTACTCTTCTTGGCTTTGGTTGTAGCACTCGCGGCAACGGGGTTCGCGGCGGTGTACGCCCAGGAGGCGGTGCGGGAAGATCGAGACCGCCCCCCCATGTTGCCGGAAGTTGTGGTGACCGCCGAGGCGCCGCAACCCGGCGCCGAATCAGCGGACGGGCCGTCCGACTTTCCCTTCACGTCACCGCTGGTCGACGGCTATCTGTCCCCCAGCACGACAACGGGCACGAAGATCAACGTACCGCAGATCGACTTCCCGGGCTCGGTCGAGACGATCACGCGGGACATCATCGATGACCAGGAGGGGATGAAGTTCTTCGACGTGACGCACAACGTCAGCGGTGTCTACCTGGACGACGGGGCGGGCGGCATCCACGACAGCATCATCGTTCGCGGTTTCACGATCGAGGGCAACAGCAGCGACTTCCGCAAGAACGGTTTCCGCGACAACAGCCGCGTCCAGCGCGACATGGCGAACATCCAGCGGATCGAGATCCTCAAGGGGGCCGCCTCGGTGCTGTACGGCGCCAGCGGGCAACCCTACGGGGTCGTGAACTTCATTACGAAGAAGCCGCTCGATTTTTACTACCGCGAGCCGAGGGTCCAATTCGGCTCCTGGGACAACTATCGATTCACGTTTGACACGACGGGGCCTTACAACGGCGACCCGGGCGCACTGTACCGCGCGAATTTCGCCGTGCAGGACTCCGGGAGCTTTCGCAATTTCGTCTACACGACCCGGTTTTTCATTTCGCCGGTGGTCACGTACCGGCTCGACCCGGACACGACGCTGACGTTCGAGACGGAATGGTTGCACGACCGGCGGATGCCGGACCGGGGCATCCCGTATTACAACAACAGCTTCCAGAACGTGCCCATCAGCATGTTCACAGGCGAGTCGTATAACCGGAACCGGGTGGACGACGGCCAGGTGGGTATCTTTCTGAACCGCTGGGCTTACAGCGATCTGGCGTGGCGGGCGGGCTACGTCTCGAATTGGAGCGACGAATCGCGGTACGTGGTCGAGGGCCGGGGCGACAGGGTGCGAGATCCCAACACCAACCCACATATTAGACGGCGGCTCAAGGACGACCACACCGTCGATAGCGACCACTTCTTCATCGGCGACGTCATGCGCGACTTCTACACCGGACGGATCGAGCACCATCTCGTTTACGGCACCGAGTTGGGAACCAGCATCCGCCACAAGAAGGAAGACTCGCGCACCAACGGCGTCAGCGATTTCTACCTTGCCGCTCCCGTCTACGGCGATCCTCAGCCACCGCCCAACCGGCACCGCGATAACGACGTCCAGAACAACCAGTACGGGATCTACGCCCAGGACCTGATCGACGTTGCGCCGAGATTGAAGGCGTTGGCCGGCGTGCGGTGGGACGCGTACAACGGGCGGAATTACGACACGCGGCGACTGCCAGCCCAACGGCTTCTGTACGTCAACGAGCACGTCTGGAGCCCCCGGTTCGGGCTCGTCTTGCAGCCGATCGAGGACGTGTTCTCGATCTATACCGGCTACAGCAAGTCGTTCGAGCCCCAGGTCGGCGTTTCCAGGCTTGGCACGCCGTTTGTGCCCGAGACCGGCGAAATGTACGAGGTCGGCGTCAAGCTGGATTTGCTCGACGGTCAACTCTTTATCAACATTGCCGGGTTCGACACGTTCCGCGAGAACATGCTGGTAACCGACGTGCTCGATCCCGACTACGACATCCAAATCGGCGAGGCCGAGAGTAAGGGGGGCGAGTTCGACATGGTCGGCCGGCTCACCGACCGCTGGAGTATCGTCGCCAACTGCGCCTACATCGACGTGCGAATTACCCAGGACGACGACGGCACTCTGGTGGACCACCGGCTGCCGAACGTGCCGTACTTCGGCGCGAGCGTGTGGACCCGGTACAACTTCATTCAGGACTACGACCGCACGTTCGGTGCGGCGGTCGGGGTCATCTACCGCGGCTTCCGGCAGGGCGACGTTGAGAACACGTATCAGTTGCCGGGCTACACCCGGTGGGACGCCGGGGTTTACTATGACTACGGGCGTTGGGAGTTCGCCTTGGTTGCGGAAAACCTGCTCGACGAGTTCTACATCGCCGCCGGCAAGGGGCAGGTGTCCAACATCCCCGGCGCCCCGTTCAACGTGATCGGGTCGGCTTGCCTGGTATACTGACACGAACCCTGGTATACTGGCGCAAATGGGCTTATGGCCGCCCTCGGCCGCAGCCGAGCGAGGCGGCTGGCCGACCATCTTCGTGAAGACGTCTACGATATTTCGCGTTATCCGTGCCGGGAGATGCAAGATGCGACTACGACTTCAATGCGACATCGGAGGAATTGTGTTTCTGGCAGGGCTGTTTGCCACGACGACTTTCGCGGCCGAAGATGCGCCCGTGAGTCAATCGCAGACAGTCCGCTGTGCCGTCATCGGCGGCATGGTGGAAACCGGATTCTGGAAAGCCGTCTGCCAGCGATTTGAGAAGGCGACGGGGCACAAGGTCGAGGTGGTTGCCTCCGGGCCGAAGCGAGTCATCGCTTTGCCCTTTCAAGAGGGCAAGGCCGATCTGATCACGATGCACGCCAGCGACACGATCATCAATCTCGTGGCCGATGGCTACGCGGTCAACCCGCAGCCGTGGCTGAAGAACGATCTGGTGATCGTCGGCCCAAAGGCGGACCCCGCCCGCATTCGTGGCATGACAGACGCCGCAGACGCAATGAATAAAATCCTTGTCAGCGGCAGCCCCTTCGTGGTGCATTCCAGTGTTGGGGCCGGGCAAGTCTTGGGCGACCTGCTGGAAACAAAGGGACTAGGCTTGCGGCCTGACCGGACTACCTTCGTTTTCAGCTTCCAAAGCCGGGACGTATTGAAGAAGGCCGCGGAGAAGCAAGCCTATACCCTGGTAGGCCGCATCCCTTTCCTGAATGGGAAAATGCCTAACCCCGGCCTCGCGTTGATGGTTCAAGGCGACCCGCAATTGCGGCGGCCCTACATCGTGGCGGTTGCCGACCGGCGTCGCTTCCCGACAGCCCACGCCGAGGCGGCAGCGCGGTTGGCCGAATTCCTGCGCTTTGAGGAGACGCAAGAATGGATCGCCAGTTATGGTCGCGGCCAACTCGACGACAAGCCGCTGTTCTTCCCCGTCACGCTTCCCGATCGGGTATCTTACGACGGAACGTACGGTTGCGGCCCGAAGGCACTGGTGGTGGCGACGGGCAGTCCCGGCGAACTCGGGTTGTTGCAGGTGATTGCGGAGAAGTTCACCAAGGCGGAAAACGTTACCGTCCTCTGGAAGAAGGCCGGTTCCGGCCGATCGCTCGAGCTGCTCCACGACGGAAAAGCCGACGTGGCCATGGTCCATGCACCGGAGGCGGAGAACAAGGCCGTTGCGGAAGGCTGGGCCGCCCGCCGAACGCTCATTGGCTCGAACGAATTTTTTCTGGTAGGGCCGGCAAACGATCCGGTCGGCGTTCGATCGGCCAAAAACGCCCCTGAAGCGTATCGCAAGATTGCCGCTGCCGGATCGAGATTTCTTTCGCGGGGTGATAATTCCGGAACGCACAAGAAGGAACTGGCCATCTGGAAGAAGGCGGGGATCGTCCCCGGCGGTTCGTGGTATGTGACGACGGGCGATTTCATGGCGGCCACCCTGCGGCGCGCAAACGCCGAAAAGGCGTACTTCATGACGGACAGCAGTACGTGGGTTGTGCTGCGCGACGAGGTGCCCAATCTCGGCGTGCTGTTCCGCGGCGATCCGCTGCTGGTGAACGTTTACCACGCCTTGTGCCGGAAAGGGGCATCGTCGCCCGATGCGCTCGGCGCGAAGTTCGTCGAGTTCCTGACCGAGCCGGAGAGCCAGCAGATTCTCCGTGATTTTGGCAAGGAGCTTTTTGGCGAGCGTCTCTATCGCGATGCCGGCTACGCCAAGAAGTTCGAGTGAATCGCCGGCGATGCCGTTGCGAATCGATACTTGGGCGATCTGTATGACCTATGGGCAAACAAAGGCCCTCAGCCCCCCATGAAGGCTATTTCCGGGTTCATTTTGGGGGCGGTTTTTCCCGCTGGTTCCTCGAATCGGATCCCGATTCCAATGCTTACCCTGCACCAACGAATAACTTGGCAGACGAGGAGATTCTGCCCAAGATTTTTGTATTTTTGTCATTTTCGAGCAACCTTTTCCCATGGTCGGGGTTTAAGAGGAGCAATGAGGGAGAGGGTCAGACACAACCGCCAAAAAAAGGAGCGATCCGATGAAACGCCTCTTAATTCCCGCCGCAGTCGTTTGTCTTGCTCTTGCAGCCTGGACAGATGCCTCCGCCCAGAGGGCCAAACCGGATCCCAACAAAGACAAGAAGGCCGAGGCCCGCAAGAAGCTTTTCCGGGCGCTTCTTAACCGGCACTTGAAGGGGCCGCGTACTACCACCTATGTGGGGCCTGGCTATGGCTACGGATATGGACATGGCTACGGTGGCCACGGTGACGGTCACAACTACGGCAACTATGGCGGCTGGCATGGCTATCACCATGCCTCGACCGTCGGCGAGAGTCACGCCCGAGGCTGGGCCGCCATGACCGAAGCCCAGGGCCGCTACAACCGCGACACGGCTGAGGCAATGGTCATTGCCGAAGAGGCCCGCAGCCGCGCGATGGACAACTGGCGAAAGGGGATCGACACCTATTTCGACGGGCGCGAGGCGAACCGGGAGTATCGGGCATCGGAGCAGGGCCCGCGAATCTCGGAAGAAGCGCTGCGCCGCCTCGCCAAAGACGCCATCCCCAAGCGTCTCAGCCCCAGCGAGATGAACGCGGTGACCGGCGAGATCGCCTGGCCGATCCTGTTGCAGGACCACTACTTCACTGATTTGCGGCTGGAGATGGAGGGCCTGTTCGGCCGGCACGCGCTGACCCGCGGTCTCAGCGGCGACGAATTCCGCCACGTCCAGGAGGTAACCGGGACGATGCTGAAACGGCTGAAGGAGTTCGTCGAGACGGCCAAACCGATGGACTACACCGATGCTCTGCAATTCATCGAAAGCCTTGCCTATGAGGCCCGGCTGTCGTTCAACGCGGCCAACCGGGCCGGCTAGGCGGCACACAAGACACCCCATCCCCTCTCAGAAGGTACGGCAGTCCTGCTGCCGTACCTTCTCCCCTTATTGGGGGTAGTCCTCGCCCTTGCAGAGAAATTCGTGTCCAATCTGGGGTAGTCGCGGCAATACCCTAATGAACGGGTTCCTCTCTCCCATGCGCCATGGTAAGCGGGGACGCGGAACTCGGAACCTCCCTTTCCTCGGAATGTTGCTGTGGTTGCTAAACCTCAACCGCTGTTCAAGGTTACCAACGAATTGCGGACCCTTGTTGAGGGGTTCTGCAACGAGACCCTCTCCGAGCCGGAGTCCGGGCGGTTGAACAAATTGCTGCACGAGGGAGCGGAGGCCAGGTCGTTCTATCTTGCCTATCTGGCGATTCACGCCGGGCTCGCACGGGAATTCGGGTCGAGGCTTCCGGCCGAATCGGTCGACGTTTTCAGCGGATTGGCGGACGAACCGGCGGCAGAGGCACGGTATTCCATTCCGAAACGGCTCCGATCCCGCCGATCCCGCCGATTGTGGATAACCGCCGGCAGTGCGGCGGCAGCCGCGGTGTTATTGGCTTGTCTGTTTCTGGCGAGTTGGAAACCCAAGGTTGTCGAAGCCCCGCAGCCGCCGTCCGATTCTCCCGTTGCCGGCGCGCGTCTCGAACAGGTTGCCACGCTGAGCGGCTGCCACGCGGCGCAATGGGCCGATCCCGGTCATTCCGTCGAGGTCGGCGAGAAACTCTCGCCCGGCCGGTTGAATCTGCTTTCGGGCATCGTCGAGATTACGTTTGCCGATGGTGCGGTCGTGCTCTTGGAAGGCCCCGGCGAGTTCGAGGTCTTGGGTGCCTCGCGGGGATTCTTGCACCACGGACAGGCCGTAGTTCGCATTTCCCGGCAGGCTCGCGGGTTTGTTCTCGCAACCCGAGACGTCGACATCTTGGATCTGGGTACCGAGTTTGCCGTCAGAGTGGAGCGTTCGGGCAAGACCGAGATCCAGGTTCTTGAGGGGAACGTAGTTGCCCAGATGAGTAATACCGACGAAGGCGCGATCGTGAAGCGACCGATCGAGGCCGGAGAAGCAATTGCAGTCGATGCCCGGGCAGATCTTCCGGTGCAGGAGATTCCTTACGCCCCCGAGAGGTATGTGCGAGAGCTTCCCGTAAAGAAAAGTCTCGTGCTTCACTACGCCTTCGACAAGGACGAAGGTGAGCGTGTCCGCGACATTTCCAATGCCGAAAACCACGGCAAATCGCACGGCACGAAGTGGACGGCCGCAGGGCGCGGTCCGCGAAACGGAGCGTGCGAGTTTGATGGCGAGGAAAGCTTTATCAATGCCGGGGCCGCGCCAACGCTGAAGATGACGGACCAGGTCACCATCGCCGCGTGGCTCTTGCCCGTAACGTTTGAAAACTCCCGAAACCCCCGAAACTTCCGAAACGTCCTCTCTGACCACGGTACCAGTGAGAACAACGGCAAAATCCTTCGTCTCCAGGGCAATCGGCTCGAATACTTGATGGGACCCGAAGGCAGCCCGGAGGTCGGAGTGGAACTGTCCGCCGCCGGGAAATGGTGTCACGCCGTCGCGACTTTTGACGGAGCCGCGATGCGTCTTTACATCGACGGCGCGCAAGTCGCCGCGCGGCCCCATCTTGGAGAAATCCCCTTAAACCGGGGTCCCATCTTGATCGGAAAGTCAGGGTTTGACGAGTATTTCCACGGACTACTCGACGACGTGATGCTCTACAATCGGGCGATGAGTGAAAAGGAAGTCAAGGAACTTTACAGGGCCCAGGGTGGTAAGTAGGAGATCGGTTGGGACAACAGTGACGTACTAATCGCGAATGTTTTTGCAGCAGGAGAAGGCCATGCCCGACGATTTCAATCCATATCGCAAGTGGCTTGGGATTCCCGAGAAGGATCAGCCGCCGCACTACTACCGGTTGCTGAACCTCGAGTTGTTTGAAAAGGACCCCGAGGTCATTTCAAACGCGGTGGATGCCCGAATGTCGCAGATCAAGCAATACCAGGCGGGCAAACACTCCGACGCGTCGCAGAAAATCCTCAACGAAATTGCCGCAGCCAAGGTGTGTCTGCTGAACGCTGAAAAGAAGGCCGAGTATGACGAGGAGTTGAGCGCGAAGCTGAAACCGGGTGAGCTGACGGACGAAGCCGCGGCGGTCCTTCCCACGGCCGTTCCCTTGACTGCGCCGCAACCCGGTTTGGACCGCGTGCCGGGAGGACGAGAGATACCCAGATTCGGGGATTCGTCGGTCGCCGCGCACGTTTCCAACGGTTCCGAGCAACGTCAGAAGCAGCAGAAAATGCTTCTGGTGGTCGGGATTGTTGCAGGAGTTGTCGTCCTGGTCAGCCTGGCCGCTTTGCAGTTCACGCGGAGCGGGGGGGACGTCGCCGATGGGACCGATTCCGTGCGGTCGACGAACGATCCGGGCACTACCGGCCCCTCAGACGCTAACGGCGGACCGGGCGGCCAGGCGGGTTCCGCTGTGTCCGTCCGGCCGGACCCGGATGACGTCCTTTCGGAGATCATGGGGCAGGAGAAGCCGCGATTGCTGGGGGATTTGATGAATGGGGACGATCCGGGAGAAACCGGAACGGGTACGGGCGGGGAATTGCCCTCCGCCGACGGCCGGCACGGCCTGGTCGGAGAGTACTTCGCGGACCGAACCTTGACACGGAAGGTCTTTGAGCGGGTCGATCCGCAGATCCAATTCGACTTCGACGAGTCCCCTCCCGATCCGCCGATGCCCAAGGACTACTTCTCGATACGATGGACCGGCTGGTTGGTTGCACCCGAGCCGGGCAACTACCAGTTGAGCACGCTGACAGACGACGGGGTCTGCATATGGCTCGACGGCGAGAAGGTGATTGATAACTGGAAACCCGGGCCGCCAAGACGCAGTGAAGCAACCGTTACGCTGACCGACCGCCCCCATGCGATCAAGATTGAGTACATGGAACAAAACTTAACGGCGGTCATGTACCTGAACTGGTCGCGGCCGGGCGTGTTCGAGGAGCAGCCGATCCCGACGGAAGCGTTGCTGATCGCCAAGCCGTCGGCACCACCGCCGGACCATCTGGTCAACAGCGAGCCGCCCACGGTCGAGCCACCTTTGTCGGAGCCACCCGTGTCCGAACCGCCCGTGTTCGAGCCGCCTGTGGCCGAGCCGCCTGTGGCCGAACCGCCGCCGGGTCCCAAGCGGCTTGCGGTTCCCGACCCGGCGGCGCGGGAAAGGATCAAGAAAGACATACGCGAGATTTTCGAGGACGAGTTTGCGGCCGCCACCACGCCTGCCAAGAAGGCGGCCCTGGCCAAAACCTTGTATTCGCAATCGCGAGCCAGTTCCGACGACCCGGATTCCCGGTTCGTCCTGCTGAGCGAGGCCTGCGATCTGTCGGCCCAGGCGGGAGACGTTTCGGGAGCGATGCAGATCGTCGACACGATGCAGGAGCACTACGGCATCAAACCGCTGAGCGTCAAGATCTTCGTGCTGAAGACGGCTACCGAATCGATGCCGTCGGGCTCTTCCGGGCAGCGGGCCGGCCGGGCGATCGTCGACGCGGCAATGGCGCTGGCCGACGAGTACGCGGGACAGGACGACTACGAAACCGCTAGCGGTTTTGCCGACTTGGCAATGAACGCCGCGAGAAAGACCAAAAATTCATCGCTGATTCAACCCTTGACGGCCAAGCAACGCGAGTTCAACCGGATGAAGGCGAGATTCGCTTCGATCAAGAAGGCCCGGAACACGCTCTCTGCAAACCCGGACGACCCCGCGGCAAACCTGACCGTCGGCCGGTGGTACTGCTTCAGCCGCGACGACTGGGCGAAGGGCCTGCCGCTCCTAGTCAAGGGGGACGATGTGGAACTGGCCGAAGTTGCCGAGAAGGAGATGGACGCGCCGACCGACCCGTCCGCGCAAGTGGCTTTGGCCGACGGTTGGTACGGGCAAGCGGAAAAGGAAAACGGCGAACTCAAGTCGGCGATCCAATCCCGCGCCAAATTCTGGTATAACCAGGCCTTTCCATCGCTGGAGGGGTTGGAGAAAGTCAAGGTCAAGAAACGGCTCGAGGCCATCGCCGAAGCCGAAACCGCTGGTCCGGAGCCGAAGAAACCCAAAAGTCCGATTGCCGACCGCGGGGTCGTCCAGCCCGGCAACGTGGCCCTGGCAAGCAACGGAACCACCGTCAGCGGCGTTAGCTACGGGTCTTCGTATCTGCTCGACGGCAGGACCAGCGGTTACGCGTACAGCCGCCACCCGTGCGAATGGACGATTACCTTCGACAAGGTTTACCGGTTGCAGGCGATCGCCTTCCTGCTCCGCGGCAGCCCAACGTCTTCGTACTACTATCGTTACGCGGTTGCCATTTCACCCGACGGCAAGAACTACGTCCCGTTGTTCAACGCCAGTCAGGGCCAATGGCGTAGCTGGCAGCGGATCCCGTTCAAGAAGCCCCAGCCCGTAAAGTCCATCAAGCTCTTCGGACTGTACAACAGCTACAGTTCGTACTTCTACGTCGGCGAGTTCGAGGCATATTGCGTGATTCCCCGCTGAATTCTAAAAGGCCGGGGGCGAGTGCCCCCTCCTTTATCCTTCTTGTAGTAGCCCCCGGACTATCGATGAGTCGGTCTCGTTCGGTGGTAGTCCGTTTTTCAATGAACTGCACAGTGCGGGGCTGAATTCTGAAAGGCCGGGGGCGGGTGCCCCCTCCTTTATCCTTCTCGCAGGAGTGCATCCGCTTCTGGCGACGCACGCCGAAAAAGCGGCGCAACATGCCCATCAGGAAACGCTTTCCAGGTTTTTCGGGCTTTGCCCCCGCGGATGAAAATATGGGCGGGGCAGTTGCGTCGTGCTCCACCACACGGTAAATTGCGCAAATTGCGGGAAAAGTAACACTTCAGCCGAATGGCGAAATACTTCGTACGATGGCTTTCCAAGGCCGTCGAGGGCTTGTGATGTCACAGCGACTGCCTTGGAAAGCCATCGGCCATCGTACTGCCGACGGCCGGACGCCGCCAAACGGCGGGAGGGACCCTTATGCGTGAGAAGATTTCCGCAGGCATCGCGGCAGGAAACGAGGAAGACAACATCCGCCGATGTCTGGAAAGCGTAAAATGGGCCGACGAGATCGTGGTCGTCGACAGTTTCAGCACCGACAAGACCGTCGAGATATGCAAAGAGTACACGGATCGGATTACCCGGCACAAGTGGCTCGGATATGTCGGGCAGAGGAACCTCGTCAAGGACCGGACCACCGGGCCCTGGGTCCTGCTCATTGACGCCGACGAGGAGGTCTCCATCGAGTTGAAGGACGAGATTTTGCGCGAGTTGGAGAACCCTTTGTGCGCGGATTGTTCCGGCTACGAGCTTTCCCGCATGTCCAGATATTTCGGCCGATGGATCCGCCACGGAGAATGGTATCCCGATTTCAAACTCCGGCTGTTCCGGAAAGAGCACGGCCGGTGTGGCGGAAAAGAGCCGCATGACAAGATCACCGTCGACGGCCGCGTCAAGCGGCTGAAGAACCACTTGTATCATTATACGTACCGCGATATCAGCGAACAGATAACGACGATGAACAAGTTCACGACGATCGCGGCCCGGGGGCGGCACGAGGACGGCAAGATATGCCACCTGTGGGACTTGCTGCTGAGACCGCTGATCCGGTTCGTGCGGGGTTATTTCCTGAAGCGTGGTTTCATGGACGGGTTGCCCGGATTGATCATCGCCGTCAATGCCTTTTACGGCACTTTCGTCAAATACGCCAAGCTCTGGGAGATCCGTCATTGCAGCCAACCCGTGCCAACGGACCACTGCCCGGGGCAACAGAAGAAAGGGAAAGGATGATGAAGAAACTTGTGTTGACGTCGTTTGTGTGTTGTTTATTGGCCGTGCCGGCAACGGCGGCGCCCCATCCCGATACGAGCGGGTGGGAGAACCTCTTCGCGGACGATCTCTCGAACGCCGCGAAACCCAAGGGGGTTTGGACCGTCTCGGACGGCGTGCTCACAGCGAGTAAAGACCAGGCGATCTGGACCGCCAAGGACTACGATGATTTCATCCTGGACCTGGAGTTCAAGACGGCCGACGGCACCAACAGCGGCGTGATCGTCTACTGCTCCGACACCAAGAAATGGATCCCCAATTCGGTCGAGATCCAGATTGCCGACGATTTTGCCGAGAAATGGGCGAAGGCGCCCAAGACGTGGCAATGCGCCGCGATCTTCGGCCGCCTGGCCGCGTCGAAGAGCACGGTCAAGAAGCCGGGCGAGTGGAACCGCTTTACCATTACGTGCAAGGGCCCGCAAATCGACGTGGTCTTAAACGGCGAACACGTCACCTCGATGGACATGCGGAAATGGACCTCTGCGAAGACCAATCCCGACGGGTCGGACATTCCGCGATGGCTGAGCAAGCCGCTCGCCGAGTTGCCGACGAAGGGCAAGATCGGGCTCCAGGGCAAGCACGCCGGCGCCCCGATCTGGTTCCGCAACATCAAGATCAAGGAATTGAAGTAGCTGAAACTCCAGTAGGGTGGGACAAGCGCAGCGCCGGCCCACCAATTGTATCGTGCTGGTGGGCCGGCGCTGCGCTTGTCCCACCCTACAGCTTCACAGGAGAAACGCAAAATGAAACGACATGACCATTCGCAGAGTAACCGCTGGCTTTTGGCGGCGGCATGCCTTGTTGCCGGTTTGCTCTCGATCGCCCAGGCGGTTCCGGCCGCCGCGGCCGACAAGAAAATCGTGCTGATCGCCGGCAAGCGGAGCCACGGCAAGAAAACGCACGCCCACAAGGCGGGTATCCTCCTGCTGGCCAGGTGTCTCAACGAGGTGCCCGGCGTGAAGGCCGAACCCCATCTCGGCGGCTGGGTCGGCGATTCCAAGGATTTCGACGGCGCGGCGACGATCGTGATGTACATGGACGGGCGCGGCGGGCATGAAATCCTCAAGAAGGACCGGCTCGAGCAGATCGACAAGCTGATGAAGAAGGGCGTCGGACTGTGCCTGTTGCACTACGCGGTCGACATTCCCGCCAACCGGGGCGGCAAGGAGTTCCTGGACTGGATCGGCGGCTACTACGAGGCCGGTTTCTCGACCAATCCCCACTGGACCGCCGAGTTCAAGAGCCTGCCGCAGCATCCCATCACCCGGGGGCTGAAACCGTTTACCATGAAGGACGAGTGGTACTACCACATGCGTTTCCGCCCGGAGATGAAGGGCGTGACGCCGATCCTGCAGGCCACGCCGCCGGACAAAACACGGGGAACTGCGGCCGCGAAGTCGAACGCCGGCAACCCGGAGATCGTGGCCTGGGCGGCCGAGCGGCCCGACGGCGGCCGGGGCTTCGGCTTCACCGGCGGCCATTTCCACGACGGCTGGGGCAACGATGCCTTCCGCACTCTGGTGCTCAACGCGATCCTCTGGACGGCCAAGGTCGACGTGCCCGCCGGCGGTGTCAAGTCAACCGTCACGAAGGAAGAACTCGACAAAAACCTCGACTGAGAGGCCCCCGTGCGGGCAGCCCCTTGTCGCCGCAAAATACGTTTGGTACACTATCGGAAGTGGGTCTCAGCGGCGTAGCTGGGCCAAAGGGGAAAACCGTCAGAATGGGAGAAGCCCTATGTGGAAAAATCCGCTTCCTGTATTTCTCGTAGTTTTGCTGTTGGCGGTCGGAAATGCCCTGGGCCAGGCCGGCAAGGCCGAGCCGGCCGGACTCGACGCAGACCCCCATCTCGTCGGCTGGTGGAAGCTGGACGACGCTGCGGGGAAGACGGCCACGGACTCCTCCAAAGGCGGTCACGACGGGGTGCTCGAAGGCGGCTTGTCGTTCGAGAAGGACTCGGTCGCCGGGCGTAAAGGAAAGGCGGTGAAGCTGGATGGCCGCGGTGTCGTCGAAATCAAGGGATACAAAGGCATTGCCGGCACAAAGCCGCGGACCGTCGCCGCCTGGATCAAGACAAAGAGCAGCCGGGGCGAGATTGTCGCTTGGGGGACGGATGATTTCGGCAAGATGTTCATCTTTGGGTTCATCCGCGGCCGTGTGGGGGTGACGCCCAGCGGCGGGTATCTCTACATCAGCGACCCGAGCAACGACGATAAATGGCACCATGTCGTGGCGGTTGTCCACAAGGGCGATCCTCCCAATCTTCACGATCATGTGAAGCTCTACGTCGATGGTAGGCCCGCGGCAATCCACAAAATCGGACTCTTGGACCTTTGGCCGGTCGATACCGGCAGCGAGGTAGACGTCAGGATCGGCCGCGGGTTCAACGGCCAGATCGACGACGTGCGGATCTACGACCGGGCACTGTCGGTCGAGGAGGTCAATGCCCTGTTCAAGCAGAAATAGTCCGACGAGCCGGCCCGGCGCCCCTCACGGCCGCCGCTGGTCTTGTGACGGACATTCTTCTATAATTCAATCAACCGAGTATCCGAACCGAAACAAAGGGAGATAAACGATGGATGACAAACGAGTAACCAGGCGGGAATTCATGGGCGGTAGCGCGAAGGTCGCCGCGGGCGCGGCTGTGCTCGGCGCCGCCGGGGCCGCCGGGGCCGCCGAGAAGAAGGTCGATACGTCCAAAATCCTCAACTACAACGAAAACATGGAGTACCGGAAGCAGGGCTCGATGGACGTCATGGTCTCGGCCGTCTGCCTCGGCGGGCATTCCCGCAGCAACGTGCAGCAACGCACTGAAATCGTCAGCCGCTGCATCGACGCGGGAATCAACTACATCGACGCTTGCACCCACGGCGAGGTCTGCCGGGACTGTCAGGCGCTAAAGGGCCGCCGCGACAAGATGTACGTGTCCCTGTCCCACTGCGGCAACGAAATCCGTAACGAGAATTTCCGTACCGCCAAGAAACTCCTGGAGGTGCTCGACCGGACGCTGAAGGATGCGAAGGAAGAATGCACGGACCTGTGGCGGATCACCTGCTACGAGCCCGGCGGAAGGCACACCTTCAACACCTCCTGCGAAATGGTCGAGGCCCTGGAGACGGCCAAGAAGCAGGGCAAGGCCCGTTTCATCGGTTTCTCCTCGCACGACCGCCGCTGGATCAAGTTCATGATCGAGTACTTCCCGCAGATCGACTGCGTTTGTTTCCCCTTTACCACCATGAGTAAAAAGGCCCCGACCGACAGCGTCTTCGCGGCACTGAAGAAGTGCAACGTGGGGGCGTTCGGCATCAAGCCGTTCGGGGCCGGTTCGCTCTTCCGGGGCGACCAGAAGGAAAAGAACGAGCGAGGCCGACTGGCCCTGCGATACATCCTCCTCACCAACACTGTGATACCCATCCCCGGGCTGAACGCCGTCGATCAGGTCGATAACGCGGCCAAGGCCGTGATGGAACGACGCAAGCTCGACCTGAAGGAACAGGCCCAATTGGAGGCGGCCAACAAGGAGATGCTGGCCAATCTGCCGCCGGGTTACCAGTGGTTGAAAAATTGGGAATACGTCTGAATGAGATACCCCGCTTTTGTGGTGGCGATGGCACTGGTGGCGATTGTGGTTGCGGCCTGCGGGCAGAAACAAGCGGGCAGCCGACCGCAACTCTCCCGCGTTAGTTGGCCGCAGGAAGACCGGAATCCACCGACCGGTCAGGAACCCCGGGGGGAACAAAACCCCGGGGTTCGGCAGGAATCGGAGGCCGGCAACGAGGCGCACGACTGCGGAAATACGCAGGATGCCGAGGAGTCCGCGCCCGACGAAAAACTCCAGGCCGACGAGGAAGCCGAAGGCGACGAGAAATCCGGGAACGATCAGGAATCCGAGCCGGACGATGACTCGGAAACCGGCGAGAAATCTCCGCCCGGCGACGGACCTAAGGAGAAGCCGGATACCGACGGCGACGACGAAGAAGAACCTTTGCTGCTGCTCGACGACGACGAGCCGCTGCTGTTGCTCGACGACGAAGAAGAGGAAGAATCTTCCAAGGGCCCGGTCGCCGACAACAGCCGCTGTCACCATTGCCACTTGAACTACAAGGATGAGGAGCTTGCCGTGGTACACGCCAAGGCGAACATCAGTTGCGCCAAATGCCACGGCAACTGCGACGAGCACATCGCCGACGAATCCTGGGCCTCGGGCGGAAACGGCACGCCGCCTGAAATCATGTATCCCCGGGAAAAGATCAATCCGTTCTGCCTGGATTGCCACGCCAGGGACGAGATAGGCACCAGCATCCCGGACCACAAACGTTTCTTTGCCGGCACGGCGAAGGAAAAATATTGTACCGATTGCCACGGCGACCATCGCCTGACGGAACGCAAGTGCAAGTGGAAGTAGCACGGCATGAACGAGTCGCGCCCCCGCAGTTCGGTGTTGACGGCCATCGTCGCCTTGCTGGCCGTGGTCGCTATGGTCGGCATGAAGCTGGCGATGGCCCCGTCGCAGGACGACGAGGCCCGCTTTGCCCGGGCGCGGCAAAAGATGGTCCGGCACGACCTCCGCGGCCGCGATATCACCGACGCGAAGGTCCTCGAAGTGATGGGACGCATCCCGCGCGAGCGGTTCGTGCCGCCGTCGCAGAAACGCAAGGCATACGCCGACCATCCCTTGCCCATCGGCCACAAGCAAACCATCTCGCAGCCATACATCGTGGCGGTGATGACGCAAGTGGCCAAGCCGAAGCCGGAAAGCCGGGCGCTGGACGTCGGCACCGGCTCGGGCTACCAGGCGGCCGTCCTGGCCAAGCTGTGCAAGGAGGTCTACAGCATCGAGATCGTCAAGCCGCTGGCCGAGGAGGCCAAAAAACGGCTGGCCGAGATGGGCTACGACAACGTAACGGTCCGCTGCGGCGACGGCTACCGCGGCTGGCCTGAAAAGGCCCCGTTCGACGTGATCATCGTGGCCGCCGCCCCGGACCACGTCCCCCAACCGCTCATCGACCAGCTCGCCCCCGGCGGCCGGCTCGTCATCCCTGTCGGAAACGCAAGGCAGGAGCTGATCCTCATCGAGAAACAGCCCGACGGCACCATCCGCCGCACGAACGTCTGCGGCGTCCGGTTCGTCCCCATGACCGGCGAAGCAAAGGAGCCGAAGTAGCAGCAGGCACTGTCTCGGCGCCACGGCGCATCTTCTCGAAACCTCTCTTCCTCCTGCGTCCGCCGAATCCTCATGTAACCGAGCATGACGGCCAATGCAAGTACGAGGAGCATCAAGGACCGAAGGCTGAACTGTCGTGGGGCGGCAACTTGTTCGGCGAATTCCGATCGAGAGCGAAGAATGCCTATGGCGAGCACCGTGCCTGCCGTCATTCCACCGGCCGCTCCGGCAATCAACCCGTAGATGTTCTCGTGGTAGGCGGGCCCGTAGACCCAGCCAATCAGCAGTCCGCCGGAAGTTGCGAACCCGAATGCTAGACACGCGCGAAACAGCCAACCGAGCCGCCGTCGCGGAATCGCTGCAATCAGCATTGCATACAACGCGACGGCCGGGAACTCCCAAGGCGTAGAGCCCAAGTAGAATGGCGCAAGTATCAATATGCCGAACGCGATAACGTAGACGAAGAAGCCAAGGCCACCGGCAAGGACGGCGACAAATGCTCTGATGATCCAGTCACCCAGCCACTGACACCGGCGATGCCATCGAGATTCCCGTGAAGTTTCGTCCATGCTGCTATGATACCACAAGCACACCGGCACGACAGGGATTTCGGTCTTGCGGTGAGTCCCTTTCCCGGCGACAATGAGCGTTTGCCGATTTCGAGGATGGGACCATGCCGGAGAGGCCGCCGACGGAACTGACGGAAATGCTCGAGCGCCTGGGGCTCGCCACGCCGGCGGAGGTGCGGCGGATGGGGCGCCGGGTGCGGCGGTTGGCCCGCGATCTGCCGCGGTTTGAATCGGTTTGGGTCGATGCCCTGGCCCAGGCCCGGATTCTTACCCGGTTGCAAGCGGCCGAGATCAACGCCGGCCGCGGCCGGTCGCTCCGTGTCGGGCCTTACCTCTTGTGCGAACGGCTGCGGTGGCCCGGCTACGTCGGGTCGTATCGGGCACGCCACGTCCGTACCGGCAAAATCGTCCACCTGGCCGTGGTCGAGAACGGGTGCGGCCGTGACGAAGAGACCCTTGCCCGGCTCGAATCGCTCGCCGCCACCTCGAAGCGAATCCGCTCCGATCGGCTCGCCCTGATCCGCAACGCCGGTATGGAAGATGCTCATGCGGACGAAACGGTGGGTGGCACCCCGGCTCAGCGTATTTGGGCCGCCGCCGATTGGGTCGACGGTCTTGCGGCCGCCGATTGGATGGTCCACAACGGGCGTTTCCCGTCCGGCGCCGCGATGCAAATCGCCGCGTCGATGCTCCGGCCGCTCGTGGCGTTGGAGAAGGCCGGGCTGTGCCACGGCGACATCTCGACCCACGGCATGGTCCTCGCGTCCGGCGGCAACGTCGTGTTGCAGCAGCCGGGGCTCCGCGCGATCCTCCGGCCCGAGGAGGGCTACGCCCACGCCGATCTCCAGCCCGAGGCGTTCGACTACCTTGCGCCCGAGCGAATTACCGACGGCACGCCGCCATCGGCAGCGAGCGACATCTACGCGTGCGGCTGCGTATGGTGGCACCTGCTTTGCGGGCGTCCGCCGCTGGCCGGGGGCGACGCGTTAGCCAAACTCCGCTCGGCCCAGACGGCCAAGGTCTTCGACGTGCGGCGGCTGGCCCCGGAAGTTCCCGCCCGGCTGGCCGCTGCGATATCGAGCTGCCTGCAACAAACGCCCGACGCGCGTCCCGGTTCGATGGCCGAGTTGGCCGAGACCCTGGGCCCGCCGCCCCGCGCAGGCCGCAAGACCCTGGTGCGATGCCTCGCCCGGCCGCAGCGGCTCTTCGCGCGTCCGGCGCAATCGCGCCGGCCCCAAGGCAAACGGCGTTCCCATCGTGCTGCGATTCTCGGGGTTGCCACGGCCGCATTTCTGGCGGTCACGGCGGCGATCATCTCTTGGCCCGCTTGGAAAGACCGGGCGTTGGCGTGGCACGAAGCCACGAAAGCCGCCGGCACGGAAAATCGCACTTCAACGCAACCGCAAGGCAAACCTTCCGGCCGGGACCAACCCGAGGATTCTTTGCAGAAGACCCTGTTCGATCCGGCGGTAACTCCGGCACATCACGTCGTCGAACAGCCGGCGTCCGGTCCACAGGACCTTGTCCTTGATGCCGCCAAACCGCTGCAACTGGATTCGCTCGCGCTGGAAGACGGCCAGTGTATCCGCGGGAAACCCGGCACGCGGCCAACGATTTACGTGCCTGGCAACGGGTTGCTCGTCGAGGCCGACAACGTCCGTTTCGAGAACATCGACTTTCTCTACGACAACCCGGGGAACGCGCCGGATCCGAACGCACTGGTTCATCTGGAGACTTCGCGTGCGGAATTCCGCGGCTGTTCGTTTCGGGTGATCAAGGCATGGCCGGGTGTGAGTGCGATCCGTTGGACGCACCGCGAGAAGGCCGCCGATCCGGCGACGCTTTTGCCGGGCGGCCGCCTGCGGTTTTCCGATTGCGTGTTGCACGGCGTCACGTCGGGCATCTACTGCCGGTGCCGCGGCGCGGTGGCCCTGGAACTGCGAAACGTCTTGTATTTGGGCCGCCGCGGGCCCTTGATTCAGTTCGATCATTACCCGAGCCAGGAAGAGCCGATCCGGATCACGCTGGCACAGGTAACGCTTCGCAGCAAGGGGTTCGAGGCCTTCTGCCAGCCATTGTTGCAGTGCAATTTCGGACAAGTTCCCGATGCCCCGGGCGACATCGCCATAGAAGCATCCGCCTGCGTGTTTGCTTGCAGCCCTTTGATTGTCCTGTCGGCGTCCGGTTCACCCCAGTCGTTGCTTCGGAACATCCGCTGGACGGGCCAGGGTTCGCTCGTGGTGCCAAAAGCGATGATCGCCGGTCGGCTGCCCCCCACGACTTTTGCCAGACCCCAGAAACTCGACGACGCGGCCCTTTCGATCGACGGGCTGGTCCGCAGCGAGGTCACGTTTGCCGGCGAGCGTACGGCGGACCCCGCCGACAGCGAGGTCACCGCCTGGCAAGCCCCGCTCCGCTCGACCGATCCGCCGGGCATCGACGCTTCGAGGCTGCCGCCGGTCGGCCGCTAGTCCGGATTATTCATGAACTCGTAGGGTGGGACAAGGAAACGGTTCGTTGGTGGGCCGGCGCGTGCGATCTATCGTTCCGCGACGTTGGCACGTTGATTTATGGAAGATCGCCGTTTCCGCCGGCCCACCAAGGGCTCACGCACGCTTGTCCCACCCTACGTGAATAATCCGGGCTAGAGTATGCGGTTGCTCATAACACCCGAAACGGCTTCCAGGTCCTATGCGTTATTGCGTACATTATTTTCTTTAGCCAGATGCTCAAGTAGAGTCTTTTGAGTAGTCTTGCTTTTTCTCTGAAGGGCTGATTCGGCCGTTTTGCGCCTTTGGGTATGTACCAGCAATTCAGCCCGGTCCGCTTGACGAGTCTGTATCCCAGCTTCTTCAAGAACCTGTGCTTCTGCAGATAGACGTGCTTGTCTTCCAGCAGTATCAACCTCGGTTTGAATCTATCGAAATCCAGGCCCCGCAACACATCGAGTTCCGTGCCTTCCACGTCGACCGACAGCAGATCCACATCGGTGACATTGTTTTCGTCGAGCAAGCTCGTCAGCGTAACGGCCTTCACGTCGACGGTTTTGTGTTTGTTATAGTTGAAGTCGTCGGCGTTCACCTCCATGGAAGCGTGTCCCGAAATCTCTTTGCCGTCCGACAAGGGTATGAACAGCCGGGCCTCTCCCTTTTTGTCGGGGGACGTACACGCGCATTCACAAACGGTGGAACCCGGTCTGGCGGATCGCGCCTTGCCGGCAAGGACGGGATTCGGTTCAACGAGCAATCCGCGCCATTTCAGCCGGTCTTCGAGATGCCACGATTGCGAGCACACCGACAACGGTTCATAGGCGCCCACTTCGACAAACACCCCCGACGGCTTATCATCGAAGTATTTCCGTATTTCACTTTTTTCCCTTTTCTCCAATACTTCTTGCGGCGTCTTTTTCTTCTTCCACATGATTTCCTCCGTTAACTCACGGGAATCCGACTCTATTCTGATGCGGTATCCGGATGCCTTTTGAGATTTTCAGCGGCGGCCATTGTACTCGCGAAACGGAACTTACCGCAACGCCAGTTCGCACGCCCGGCTTCGTACGATGGCCTTCCAAGGCCGTCGAGGTCTTGCGATGTCACAGCGACGGCCTTGGAAGGCCATCGTACTACAGGCGGCTGAAGTGTTACAAAACCTCGAAGAAGAGCAGCGCCGTGATCGTCTTGGCATCGTGGATTCGGCCGTCGCGGACCATGGCCAGAGCTTCCGGCCAAGTGGCTAACAGCGGCTCGATCTGCTCGCCCGGTTCGAGGGCGGTTGGGCCGGGTGAAAGCGACGTGGCCAGGTAGATGTACATCTTCTCGTCGAGGATGCCCGGGGAGGTGAAGAAGGTTGCGAGCAGTTCGATGTGCCCGGCACGGTAGCCGGTTTCTTCGACCAGTTCGCGGCGTGCGGTCTCGGCGGGATCTTCACCCGGCTCGAGGGTACCGGCCGGCAGCTCGATCAGCGTTTCGTCGACGGCGACGCGGTAGTTCCGCAAGAGACAAACACGGCCGTCGTCGAGAACCGGCAGAATCGTCACCGCGCCCGGATGGCGGACGATCTCGCGGAGGTGTTCGGCCCCGTCGGGGGTCGTCTGCACGGCCCGCTCGACACGGAAACGCCGGCCTTGGAAGAGCGGTTCGGGCGGGTTCATGGTTCTACTCGATCTCAACTAGCGGTTCCACTTCCCCCGACTCGTCGAACCGGGCGACGAGCATTTCGCTCGACAGGTTATGGCCCAGCAGCGTTCGGTTGGCCTTTTCGGCCAGCGAGCGGTAGACGAGCCACTGCTGTCGGCCGATGGCAACGCGGTATCCGGCGGCGACTTCGGGCGGTTGCACCTCGAGCGACTCGGCAACGGTCAACTGCCGCCAGGTAAGGCGTTTGCGGTGCCGGTTGCGGTCGAGATCGAAGAACAGCGGGGCGTACAGCCGCCGGCCTTCGCACGTCTGGCGCAGCTCCAGGCCGGCGGCGGTCCGGGCCAGCTCGCCGATCCGCTCGTCCGCCTGCCATTCCGGCAACGCCAGCGGCAGGACTGCCGCCCGGCGTTTGACGCCGGCCAGGATTCCCTCGCGAGATTCGTCGGCCGCGCGGAACTCGACCCCCGGCAGAAGCGGCAGGCAACCGCGGTAGTCGATCTTGCCCGGCTGCTCGCCGAGAACCACGTCGGCCAGAAACAGGAACCGGTCTTCGCGTGCCAGCAGTATTTGACGCTGCACGCGGACTTCGCCCAACTCGAGTTCCAGCTCGAGGTAGTCGGCGTCGTCGTCGGAAATCCAGCAGAGGTCGCCCCAATCGGAACCGGGCTCGAGCAGCTTGCCATCCAGCCGCACGTCCAGTTGCCAGGCGCCGGACCAGAGGACGTCCTTGCCGCAAGCGAGTTCTATTTGCAGCGGGGACTCATGGTAGAGAACGGTCAACCGTTCGGAAGTCCGCGACCATGCGGGGCGGAGCACGGCGGCAGATGCCCACGGGCTGTGGTATGCCGGCTCGGGGAGCCGCGATTCGTCGCCCGGCTTGGAACGGCCTTTCTTGCGCGGCAAGACCAGGCCGGCGATCTGCTCATCATCCTGATCGCCGCCGAAGAGCAAAGCCGCCTGGAAAAGACGGCCGTCGTAAACTCCCGACGGTCCGTGCGAGAAAACTTGTGTTCCGTCGTGCCGGGTCAGCCGCAAGGCCTGGCGGACCATCCATTCGTATTGTTCCAAGGCCGCCTTGCTGAAAGACCGTCCGGGAATTTGCCCGCCGATTGCCCTGCACCGGGTCCAGCACGCCAACAACGGGCGAAAGAGATGGAGATTTCCTGCCTCGGGCAGGCCTTCGCCGTCGAGCAGATCGACCAGTCCGGCCGACAGTGCCCCGCGAGCCGAGGATTTCAGCTTTCGGCAGGCATTGATCTCGGGGAAGAGGTACGCCATCGTCAGGGCGAGTTCGCCGGCCAGGAGTTGCCGGACCAGCGGGTCTTCGATGACGCCGGCCGTCCCGGCTTCATCGGCGTCGGTCGCCAGGTGATCGAGCAGCGCCCACCATGCCTCCGGCGAAAGGACCCCGGCCAACTGCGGCAGGCCGCGGCAACACGCCACGGCATCGAAGCCGTAGGCGGCCGACGCGGCTGTGCCGGCCGACTCGGCGAGCCACTCGAGCATGTCCTTTTCGATTGCCGGATCGGGTCGGGAAGCTTGCGCCGACCGTTCGAGCCAATCGGGCCGGCCGTGTCCGTCGAGTGAATCGGGAACGGCCCAGCTCAGCCCGCCATCGCCGTCGGGCAGAAGCGAGGTGACGGGTTTTGGTTGCCTCCTGGCCGACAGGTGCTCCCGCCAGGCCGACCAGCCGTCGGAGAGTTCGCCGGCGGAGAAAGCCTTGCGGACCGACGCCGGGGCCGATTTGTGCCAGACACTTGCATCCGTCCCGTTCAGCGATCGGGTTTTATCCGGAGAGGTATCGTTCTTCAAGGAAGGCATGCTCATGGGGGGTACTGGAATGAGTTCGGTGTGGTGGACAATACAACACAACAGAAGCCGCCGGTGTGAAGTCCTCGCTCTTTGCGGTTTCGTCGAAATCCTCGACAACCGTGTCGAAAGGATCGACACAGGGAGACAGTTGCAGGCATCCGGGAGGCCTTTTGGGGAATCCCGCAGATGCTGCAATCGGAATATGTTAGCAGGTTCTCGTCCGCAAGGTCACCCCGCAAGCGGCCGGCACGGAAAATGCAGCCGCCCGTATGGAATGAACGCCCGTAAAAGGGTATCCTAATGGTTGGTTCCATCGGGAACCGGACAGTTTCGCACATTTGGGGGAAAGGTCAATAATCATGAGAAAATTGAGGGTTTCAAACGGCGTTGTGGTTTTCGCGTGGGTAGCGTTGACGGTTTTCTTGACCGGTTGCCCCGAGGCGCAACAGCGCGGCAAGGTTCCGGGGCCGAAAAAACCCGCTACCCAAGCAGGAGCGAAAGCTGACGACTCAAAGGGCGCGGCCGCCGAAGCAGAAGGAACGGCGGAAGCCAAGACTCCGAAAGCCGAGGGCGAAGCGGCCGAGAACGGGCCCGGGGAAGGAGAAGCACCGGAGCCCGAAGGTCTCGATGACAACAGCAGCACAGTCGTTGAGCCCGAGCCGACCTCCGAAGAATCGGCCCCCGAAGAGTCGGCCCCGGAAGCAGACCCGGACAATATATCGGGCCTGCCATTGTTGCCCAATCCGTTGCTTGAAGAGGCCATCAAGGAAGCGGAAGCGACCAAGGACCAGATACCCGTAGTTGAAGAACCTAAGCTTCCCGAACTTGGGGAGCCCCTGGTGGACAAACGCGAGAACCTCCAAAGGCTCCAACGCGGCAAGCCGCTCTGGCTAGACCAGGGGGCGGGTCGCGTGGTGATGATCGGCCGAGTATGCCAGACCGAGACGCCTTTGGAGATGTTTGCCTGCCTGACCGACACCAAGGAACACGAAGCGGTCGTGGCGGTCGATGTGCGGGCGTACGTCGTCCACGCCGGGCTCCTGGCCGCGGGGGCCGACACCGGAAACACCGTAAAGTGGGATCCCAAATACGTCCCCGCCAGCGGATCGGAAATCGACATCACCCTGCACTGGAAGGACAAGGAGGGGAAGATTCAAACCGCCAAGGCGCAAGATTGGATTCGGAACACGAAGACCAAGAAGGCCATGACCTATCCGTTTGTGTTTGCGGGGAGCGGGTTTTGGGAAGACCAACAGACGGGCAAGAAACACTACCAGGCCGAAGGCGGCGACTTCATCTGCGTGTCGAACTTCCCCACGGCGATGCTTGATTTGCCCATCAAGAGCAGCCAGGAAACCGGGCAATTGATGTTCGAGGCCTTCACCGAACACATCCCGCCGCGGGGAACGCCCGTCACGATGGTGCTGACCGTCGCCGAAAAGGATCAACCCGCTGAGAAAGAGAAAGCGGAACCGGAAGGCGAAGAATCGGAAGGAGCACCAAAGCCCGAGGATCAACCCGCTGAAAAAGGCGAAACCGCCGAGAAAGAAAAGGCGGAATCTGAATAAGAAGTCTACGCCTTGCCCAGCAAACGTTGGACGCTGCCGATCAACCGGTCCATGGGAAACGGCTTGCGGATGTAGTCGTCGACCCCGAGCATCTCGGCGTAGGCCTTGTGGCGAGAGCCCTCATTGGCGGTGATCATGATCACCCTCAACGGCACGGGGCGGGTACGGCGGATTTTCTCCAACACCAGAAAGCCGCTTCGCTTGGGCATCATCATGTCGAGAATCACCAGGTCCGGGTCGTCACGCTCGGCCATCGCCAGACCTTGGTTTCCGTCCCGGGCAACCAAGATATCGTAGCCGTTGGCCTCCAGCACCACTTTCATCGACTCGACGATTTCCCGGTCGTCGTCGACCAGCAAAATCCGTTTCTTCGCAGCCTCTTGGGATTCGTCTTTTTCTTTGCTTTCGGGCATTCTCGTCTCCGGGCACACGGTAGGACGGGGCGCCGACAATTCAGCCGACCGCGTGGACATCGGAGCCCTTAGATAAGTCGTATACGAGATGCCGCCGCTTTGCAATACCCCGGGGGCGAAATTCCGCGGCGGGCCCGGATTTGCGGTTTCTCTATGGGCCGGGCGGAGTTCAAAAAAAACGGATTATTTGGGACTATTTCTGCCCCGCGGACACCACCCGTTGGTATTAGGCTCGGTCTGAGAAGTCGTTTGCAGTACGACGGCCCTCCGAGGCCGTCGAGCCCGTGTTTTCACGCAAAATCGACCAAGCCGGGTGCCGTGCCCACGCTTGCCGTGGGTATGTGTGGGGGGCTGTTTGGCGGGACGAACCAAACGCCGGCACCCGGCCGGTAACACGATGGTCGTTTTGTGCGTGTTCTCTGCATGCCCACGCAAGCGTGGGCATGGCACCGAAGCGTGGGCATGGCACCGAAGCGTGGGCATGGCACCGAAGCGTGGGCATGGCACCGTGCCACCCTTTTCAACGAGCCGCTAACAGACCCTGACGTTGGGGCGGTCCTGCTTTAGAAGGTAGAGGCGGATTCGCTCGAATTCCTCGTGGCCGGCAAAATGGATCACCATCTTCCCTTTGCCCTTTGCGTTGTGGGTGATGCTCACTTTCGTGCCCAACGCCGAACGCAATTCCTGCTCCAGGGCGCCCGTGTGCTCACTCCGTGAGCGGATCGGGCGGGAAGACTTTCCATCGCCGCCGACCAACCCGAGTTTCGGCTTGTCGGCTGCCGTGATCGTCTCCTGCACCAACGCCTCCGTCTGGCGGACATTGAGCCCTTCCCGTTGAATCCGCTCGCAGAATTCCACTTGCTCGCCTTCCTCTCCCAAGGGCAGCAACGCCCGGGCATGGCCCTGCGTAACCGCCCCGCTGCGGATGGCTTCCCGGACCGCCTCGGGCAGTTCCAGAAGCCGGATGAGATTGGCGATGGTCGATCGGTCGAGTTTCAGCCGGGCGGCAAGCTCTTCCTGGGTACAGCCGTATTGTTCGAGATAGCGTTGGAACGAAGCGGCCTTTTCCAGCGGGTTGAGGTCCTTCCGCTGCATATTTTCGACGATGGCCAACTCGGCCGAGGCCCGGTCGTCGGCCTCGATAATATTGGCCGGCACGTCCGCCCAGCCCGCCTTCTGCGCCGCACGGAGCCGTCGTTCGCCCGCGATCAGCTCGTAGCGGTCGTCGACCCGGCGCACCACCACCGGCTGGAGCAGACCGTGAGTCTGGATACTCTCGGAGAGCGACTCCATTTCGGTCTCGTCGAAATCCTTTCGGGGCTGGGCCGGGTTGCTGTCGATCCGGCTCATGTCGAGTCGGGAGGGGCCGGGCGCCGGCACGGCCGGCTCCGGCGGTAATTGCTGCGGCTGCAGCATCGGTGTTTCGTCCGGTTCCGGCTTGGGACGGCGTCCCAACAATGCCTCCAGACCACGGCCAAGTCGTCGTTCCTTACTCATCCTAGTACCTCCTTGCAAAGCTCCACGTAGGCCCTGGCGCCCCGGGCGCGGGGAGCGTAGTCGATTACTGTTTTGCCGTGGCTGGGTGCTTCCGAGACCGCCACGTCGCGGGGAATGACCGTCTCGAAAACGATCTCCCCAAAAAATTCTCGAACCTCCCGGTCGACCTCGCGGGTCAATTCCAGCGAGTGGTCGTACATGGTCAGCACGATGCCGCCGAACTCCAGGCGGTGGCCGTTCCGCTCCATCACCTCGCGGATGACCTCGATCATCTGTGCCAGCCCCTCCATAGCAAAATACTCACATTGGATGGGCATCAATACCTCATCCGAACTGGAAAGTGCCGTTTTTGTGAGTTGCCCCAAGGATGGGGGACAGTCAATCAGCACGAAATCGTAGGCACTGAAGCTCTGGGTGAGGTGTTCACAAAGCCGGTCGGCCTGTTGCTGGTTCTCTTGGGTGAGGATCTCGGCATCGCGGAATTTGCGGCTGCCGGGCAACAACTCGAGGGTTGGAAGAGGCGTGCTGCACACCCCCTGACGGACGGGTTTCCTGCTGGCCAGGGGGTGGTTTTCGGTCGGCTCGTTTCCGAGCCCGGTTGTGGCGTTGCACTGGGGGTCGAGATCGACCAGGAGTGTCTGCCGGCCGGCCTTGGCAAGTGCCCCCGCCAGGTTCACGGCGGTAGTCGTCTTGCCGACGCCGCCCTTCTGATTTGCCACGCAGAGAACTCGACCCACCGTTGGCCTCCTTGCCTTGTCCCAATCAGCCCGGCTGCTCAGGGCAGCCGCCGGCTCGGAGCAGCCCGGCTGCTTGGAGCAGCCGGGCTGGTCACCTGTGTACGGGAATAGCATCGACGTAGGGGGAGGATATTCGCCCGGATTCCTGTTGCTTGCAGAATGTTTCACGTGAAACAAATATCGCCCGCGGTTTGCCCGTTTCACGTGAAACACCGATTCTTTGGAACCGGAAAAAGCCCCCAGAGCTTTGAATGGAGAACAAAAGGAGGAGGCAACTGCCCCCGGACGCAACGTGTTGCACTGATGGACCGGGGGCGGGTGCCCCCTCCTTTATACTGTCGTCGTAGCAGGTGTTTCACGTGAAACTTGCCACACTCCGCGACGCGTTGCGTCCCGGCTATTCGAGTCGTTGCGAGGCGGCTACTCGTCCCGTTCCTCGGGCGGCTCCGATTTCTTTCTCAGGGCCGCGGCCTTTGCGAAGGCCTTTTGGGCCTCTTCCGCGTGACCGGTTGCCTCGCAGACCGCCCCGAGCTGATCCCACACTTCCGGATCGGAATCGTCGATCTCGACGACCTGGCGGTAGAGTTTCAGGGCCCTTTGCCGGTTGCCCCAAATGCTGGCGCGTGCCAAGTGGACAGCCAGTTCCGTAAAGGGGGTCTGGTATTCTTTCTCGGACGGGGCCAGTTTGGCTGCGCGGCGGTAGGCATCCAGCGCATCGTCGAAGTTGCCGAGTTTCTGGTAGATCGAGCCGAGGTTGCGCCAATACAACGGTTGGAATGGGTTGAGTTCGGTCGCGCGGCGGTAGGCGTTCAGCGAATCGGAGATGCGGCCGAGTCGCTCGTAAGCGACGCCCAGGTTGTTCCACGACCCCGCCTTGTCGTTGATGGCAATGGCCCTCTGGTAGAGTTCGATGGCGCGCTGGTAGTCGGCGTCTTTCAGGGCAGCCAACCCGGCCTCTTCGATGTCGTTGCCGGCGGCGTCGGCCAGGTTGATGTACGGCCGGCCGAAGGCGCCGGCGACCATGATCAGTGCCGTCGTGCCGGCGAGCAGCCCCGCGTAGCCGGTCCGCTGGTTGGAGGATCGAGCCGAGACGGCCCAGCCGAGCAGTGCCCCGAGCAGCGCCCCGACCCCGTGGGCAACGTTGCCGATGTGCCACACGTTGGCAATCGTCAGTACGACGCAGAGGAAGAACCATCCGACGAAGAGCTGCGTGGTCCCCTTGTCCACGACACCGGCGAACCGGGGATCCCTCTTGCTCGTCACCCAGAAGAACCCAAACAGCCCGTAGCCGACGCCGGAGAGCCCCACGCCGCCGCGGAACAGGGCGTACTCGGCCACGCCCGAACCGACGCCCAATAGCAAGAACGCTCCCAGTGTTTTGTGTGGGCCGTAGACCCTCTCGAACTGCGTGCCGAAGACCCAGATCCAGCAGAGATTGAAGAGCAGGTGGATGATGTCCCCGTGGAACAGCGTGCTGGTCACGAGCCGCCAGGGCTGGGTCGTCCATGCCTGGTAGCTCATCACGAACCGTTCGACGTCGCCGCCGGCCCACCACCGGAGTGTTGCCACGATGGCCAGAACCGCCACGCCGGTGGTGATGGGAAACTGCCCGAACGAAGATAGCGGTGGCGGTCGTTGCATGGCGGGGGGTTCCGCGGTCATCCGATCGGTTTGCTCGACGCGGAACCATTGTAGTCCGGCGTCCCGCAGCAGACAAGCGCCGCCGTTGTTTCACGTGAAACACTAATGCTGTTTACCCGTGCCGCGTCAGAGATTACGGCATCGATCCAGCCGGGAACCTCGCCCGCCTCAGGAGAGACTTCGTCAAGATATATCTTCCCAACGCTACAGGAACAATCCGAGAATCATGACCTGGGAGAAGACGATCCCGACAGTCATCACCGACAATTCGGTAGCCAGGACGCCGACGCCGAGCCAGTGGATCCAGTCGCGGCGGATTCCGCTTCGAAAATCGCGGACGGCGGTGACCAAGAGAACCGCCAACAGGACCGGTAGCAATGGAAACACACAGAACTGAAGGAAATAGGAAACCGCAAAGCACCAGAAGAGGACTTTCCAGCGGCGACCGTCCCGAACCTCCCGTGCGGCGTAAACCCACGCGCCAGCGAGCACCATATTACAGGACACCCAGATAACTAGCCCCGGGATTTTGTCGCCGCCGCCGACAAGAAGCAACAGGAGCATGAAACTGTATTGCGTCAACGTCGAGAACGCGTGGAGGGCAGTCATCCAGTGGCCTGGTTGGAGTCGCCCCTGCATGCCGCGCCACCAGGCCCTCGCCAGCACGGTAAATCCCACGAGCGTTGCCGACTGGGCCAACATGACCACGAAACGCGTACACTCGAAAAAGATATTGAGCCCCCTGACCTCCCCTTGGGCAAACTGCCCTTGGGCTGCCACGCCGAACTTCAGCAGGACGGCTAAGGCGGCTGTCCAGCCGAGTAGGTGAATGATCCCCAGTCGCGGCGGGCAGAAGTGTTCCATGAACGGCGAGCCGGAGACGATGGAGTCTTCGCCCGGGGGTTCGGTTGGAATCGGCTCGGGGAAGAGGTCGGCGTCGGATTCGTTCATAGTACCGGCTTGGCAGTTTCGTTGCGGCGGCGCGCGTCGGTTTCACGTGAAACATGATACCGCCGAAACGCGCCGGAAGGAAGGACATGCCGTAACATGGTGCTTGCGGCCGTTTCCCCGCTTCTCCGCGAGGCGTTGCCTCCCGGCTACTTCCCTCTGCCCTCTTCCCTCTTCCCTCTACTCCCTCTACTCCAACGGATTGATGACCAACCCGCTGAGCAGCTTCGGATAAAAGTAGGTGCTCTTCGAAGGCATGCGTTCGCCGGAGAGGCTGATGTCGCGGACGTGCTGCAAGGTGGCCGGCATGACGATCGCCGCCAGCGGATACTCGCCCGACCGGCAACCTTCGACCACCTCGTCGACCAGGTGGACGTACTCGGGCTTCGGCAGGTCCGGGCAGCCGAGCAGGTCGGCAACGATGAGCCGGTGGAGGATGGCGACGCCGAGCCCCTGCCATTGCTCGTTGTGGTCCTTGGCGACCTCGGCCATCCGCCGGCGGCCGGCGCCGGTCAGCGTGACGATCGTCCAACGGTTGTCCTTCCCGGTGAATAGCCCGATGGCGGCCTGGTCGTCGGCCGTCTCGACGTCTTCCCAGACCTCGGCGGCCAGCTTGGGGCCCTCACCGGCCGGCCGGGCCGTGAAATTCTCGCCCAGCCGGGCGATCAGCTCCCCGGCGGTCATCTCGGGAATGCCCCGAAAGAGCCGGTGCGTCGGCAGCATGATCATGCCGGGGTCGTCCATCGCCACGCACATCATCAGGACGAAGTTGGCGGGGTGTTCCTTCGAGAGGAAGCCGCTTTGCCGGACCTGATCGCAGTAGTTGCACGCGGTCTCGTAGCGGTGATGGCCGTCGGCCACAAAGAGCGGCTTGGGGCCCACGGCGGCCGACAGCGCCGAGATGACCCCGACGCCGGTGACCGGCCAGACGCGGTGGACCACGCCGAGGTGATCGGTGGCCTCGACCGGTGTCTGGTCGGCGATTGCCTCTTCGAGGATGTTTTGGGCGTCGCCCGTCTCGTCGGGATACAGGCCGAAGATCTGGCTGAGGTTGGCCCGGCAAACGGTCATCAGGGCCAGCCGGTCGACCTTGGGGCCGGTCATGGTCTCCTCATGGGGAAAGACGAATCCCTCGCCAAAAGGCGACAGCCGCAGCCGGCACATGAACCCGCGCCGGGTGTAGGTCGTGCCCGCGTAGGTGAAGACCTGGTGATAGACGTAGACGGCCGGATCGGCTTCGGTGAACAGAACCCCTTCGGCCTGCCAGTTTTTCAGGAATCGGGCGGCCCGCGTGTAGCGGTTGTTGGCCTCGTCGTCGTCGCCCGGCTCCATCCGGTTGAGGATCAAGCGGACGACGTTGCACGGGTGCCTCTTGTAGAGTTCGGTCTGCAACTCGTCTGAGATGACGTCGTACGGGGGCGCGACCACGTCGCTCAAGGAACCGACGTGGCCCAGATCGTAACGGATTCCGCGGAAGGCCTGGATTTCCGGCATGTGGGGCTAGGGGTTGGGGGTTAGGAACTGGCTGCTAGGGGGTTGGGAACTGGGGGCTAAGGGGTTGGGGGCTAGCAAGACCGATTCCTTAAGCGGGCGATCAATGCTGCTGGTGATCGACGCATGACTCGTTCCGTGAACCCTAATCCCTAATCCCCAGCCCCTAATCCCTCAGTATCGATAGTAATCCGGCTTGAACGGCCCGTCCTTGGGAATCCCCAGGTAGTCGGCCTGGACCTGCGTCAGCTTGTCGAGTTTCACGCCCAGTTGTTCGATGTGTACCCGGGCGACCTCCTCGTCGAGTTCCTTCGGCAGGGTGTGTACGCCGATGGGGTACTTCTCCGGCTGGGTCCACAGGGCGATTTGGGCAAGGACCTGGTTGCTGAACGAGTTCGACATGACGAACGAGGGATGGCCGGTCGCGCAGCCCAGGTTGACCAGCCGCCCCTCGGCCAACAATATAATGGAGTGGCCGTCGGGGAACGTGTAGTGGTCGACCAGCGGCTTGATGTTCCGTTTCTGGATGCCGGGATAGCCGACCAGCCCCGCCACGTCGATCTCGAGATCGAAGTGTCCGATGTTGCAGACGATCGCGTCGTTGGGCATCCGCTCCATGTGCTCGGGGCGGATGACGTCGCGGCAGCCGGTGGCGGTCACGAAGATGTTCCCCTGCGGCGCGGCCTCGGCCATGGTCGTCACCTCGAACCCTTCCATGGCGGCCTGGAGAGCGCAGATGGGATCGATCTCGGTGACGATCACCCTGGCGCCGTACGCCCGCATCGATTGAGCACATCCCTTGCCGACGTCGCCGTAGCCGGCCACCACGACGACCTTGCCGGCGACCATGACGTCGGTCCCCCGCTTGATTCCGTCGGCCAGCGACTCGCGGCAGCCGTAGAGATTGTCGAACTTGCTCTTGGTGACCGAGTCATTGACGTTGATGGCCGGAACGAGCAGCTCGCCCCGTTCGTGCATCTGGTAGAGCCGGTGGACGCCGGTGGTGGTTTCCTCCGAGAGCCCTCGCCACCCGTCGGCCACCCTGTGCCAGAACTGCGGGTCCTCGGCAAGGGTCTCCTTGAGCAGGCGGTTGACGATCTGCAAATCCGGGTTGTCGGTCGGTTTGTCCAGGACCGCCGGGTTTTCCTCGGCCTGGTATCCGAGGTGGACGATCAGCGTGGCATCCCCGCCGTCGTCGACGATCAGGTTCAGCCCGCGGCCGTCGGCGAAGATGATCGTCTGCTTGACACACCACCAATAGTCCTCGTCCGTTTCCCCCTTCCAGGCGTAAACGGGAACCCCCCGGGCAGCGATGGCGGCGGCGGCGTGATCCTGGGTCGAGAACTTGTTGCAACTGCTCCATTGCACGTCCGCGCCCAACTCAAGCAGCGTCTCGATCAAGACGGCCGTTTGGATCGTCATGTGCAGACAGCCGGTCACGTGGGCGCCGGCCAGCGGCTTGCTCTTGCCGTACTTCTTCCGCAAGGCCATCAGGCCGGGCATCTCGTTCTCGGCCAGATCGATTTCCCTGCGGCCGAAATCGGCCAGTTCGATATCGGCGACCTTGTATTGCATCTTTGTCTCGACTTCTGCTTGCGACACGGGGATCTCCTTTTCCGGAAAACCTAGGCCATCGGTCCTCAGTCCAGTTGACAAGAATAAGGCATGATAAGCGTTTTGGCCCTTCTTTGGCAAGAGGACACGGTTCTCGGCAGGGTGCGCTCGAAGCGAAGACCACATAATTCCCGGGACACAAGAGACTCGACCAGTCGGAGAGGACCCCCACTTGACAGGGGCAGTTCTGTCCGTACAATGGAGTAGACCTGGACCGAACCGCCAGACGCGGATTTGCGTCTGCGGGTTAAAGGAGAAAAGAGGCATGTTTCGTTTCCCCATTCGGAAGACGATTGAGGCTGCCGGCGTGCTGGCGGGTTTTGAGCACTCCCTGCGGATCAGCCGATTACGGCTCCTGAAGCTCCTTTACATTGCAGACAGGGAAAGCCTGAAAGAGACCGGCAGGCCAATGCTGGGTGTGAAAGCGGTTGCCATGGACCATGGCCCGCTCCACAGCGAGGTATTTGACCTGGTGAAAGGCGAGCACATTCAGGAGCCTGCCTGGTCCCGGTTTTTCCGCAACGCCGGCTACCACGTGGAACGCATCGCCGACCCGGGCCGGGCAAGCCTTTCGCGCTACGAGATCGAGAAACTCACCGAAGTATCCGAGCGGTTCAGTCCACTGGACGATTGGCAGGTAGCCGATGAGACGCACAAGTTCGGCGAATGGGAAAAGAACGCAGAGAAAGGTACGTCACGTCCAATACCGTTCGAGGACATCATTGACGCTGTTGGCCGATCGTCCGACAAGGCAGCGATCCTCCAGGATGCAAGAGACAAGGCTACCGCCGACCGGTTGTTCGGCCCATGAGCACACTGAATACCGGGGATACTCTGCGCGTCAAAGAACCGGGCTTGAGCTATGACGCTCACCTGTGGATTGTGCTGTCGAAGCCGGAACTTGACTCCACCCATATTCTGATCGCCAATCTCACATCATGGCGAGCCGACAAGGATCAGACGTGTGTACTGGATTTGGGCGATCATCCATATATCAAGAAGAAGACATGTGTGAATTACGCCGATTCCAAGATCGTCAGCCAAGAGAACATCGCCAAGCTTTTCGAGGCAGATTTGGTTGAGAAGGACACGCCGGTTGAGATACCGCTTCTTCAACGCATTCGTGAAGGTGCCATGCAATCCCGGTTCACCCCGCTTGACCATGCGCAATTGCTTATTGATCAAGG
Source organism: uncultured Planctomycetaceae bacterium (assembly GCA_964547995.1). GTDB lineage: Bacteria > Planctomycetota > Planctomycetia > Pirellulales > Thermoguttaceae > CAZJRB01. The sequence continues at coordinate 93,055 of CAZJRB010000008.1, forward strand.
ATTGGTCGCGGCGGACTGATTACCTTACGATGCCACCAAGGGGCGGCCGATAAATAACTTTCCGATTTGGATTGAAAGTAGGGGGCACCCGCCCCCGGCACTTGGCTCGTTCGGTTATGGGCCGGGGGCAGGTGCCCCCTTCTTTGTTCTTGAATCCGGGAAGTTATTTATCGGCCGCTCCCAAACGCTTCCCTCGCAGCACGGGCAAATTCCGTCACGGCGGCCGGGTCTTTCCGCCCGGGACTCGACTCGACCCCGCTGGCCGTATCGACGGCCGCCGGCCGGGCCGTGCGGATCGCCTCGGCCACGTTCTGCGGCGTAAGCCCCCCGGCCAGCACCAACGGGGGGATCGGTTCCTCAGGCCGAATTGCCTGGTAGGTCGTGAGCACTTCCCAGTCGACCACCTGGCCGGTTCCCCCGTAGACTCCTTCTAAATGGGCATCGATCAGCGTCATACACGGCATGCACTGCAAGTGCTGGCAATGCCGAAGATACGAGCCCACCGGGTAGAGGTAGTCCGACCCGAGCCGGAACGCCCGCATCACCGGCCGAGGGCTCAACTCGCCCAACATCGCCGGCGGCTCGTCGCCATGGAGTTGGATCAGATTCAGTCCCAACTCGTCGTAAAGCCGGCGAATTTCTTCGGCCTCCGCGTTGACAAACAGTCCCACCTTGACGATTTCGGCAGGCAACATGTCGACAATTCGTCGGGCGTTTTCCAGATCCACGCAGCGGGGGCTTTTCGGATAGAAATTCAGCCCGACCGCATCGGCCCCCGCCGCCGCGACCATCCGGGCATCGTTCGTGTTGGTAATGCCGCAGATCTTGATTTGGAACATCAGGGAGTCACGCGATTGTACTGCTATCAGCGACGTTCTGGTTTCGGCTCTGTTGTCTTTCAGCTCATAACCGCGTCCCAGCGCGAAGAGCCGGGGGCTAACGATTGGCCTCAGCGGCGACGCGAAGCGGCGGTCGTTGCATGCCTTGGTTATGCCTAACTTAACCTACAATTCGGTCCTTCTCTAATCAAGTCAATTGATCGAGTTTCTCTAAGTATTCGTGTACCTTCGGCTGAAGGGAGTCTTCCTTTCCCGCCATTTGCTCTCGGCGGCTGGTGAAGTGCCATGTGCCACCGTACTTGCTCTCGAAATCGGGGTCGTTCACCCGAAGCTGAAGTCCGCGGTCGCCGCAGTCAATGATCATCTGTTTTCTGGCACCTTGACTAAACCACTCATGACTGCATCGCGTGCAACGGAATCCGTAGGCAGTCATCGGAGTCACAGGTCCAGGTGGATCCAATTTATGGGGGATCTCGGCTACGAACGTTCCTCGCTCAACAGACCTGCTTTTGCAGACAGGGCAACGCTCACCGGGATGAGCACGGTCCTCAGCCAGCATCTGATAAGGCCGCCAATCAGCATCGCTACGATACGGTTCGGAAGGAGTCCCCAGGCCGCTGCTGCCACAGCGGAGGCACTCCTGCGCGTCTTCAGGACACCCAGCGCCGCATGAAGGACAACGTCTTATCCTATCCCATCCCACTTCTGCTCTCTTGGCATAACATTGGATTGAACAGTTCCGCGCTATGGCTTAACCCGCCTTGGCGCGCCTGTTAAGCCACCTCTCCAATCAGCGTCAAGGCCGGAGCCAAGTTGTTAAGGACTCGATGCTTCCGCGATGTGCGCGCGCTTAGCGCGGCGGCCTATCAGGCGCAGTATAAGCGGTCCCCGCCAAAAGTCAAAGAATATCTGCGGGGCCCCAGAATCCCCTACTTCAGGTCGGTCTTCCCGACGTGAACAAGACGATGCCCAAGCATATCGACCGCTGCCTGGCACTGCTCCAAGACAATGTATCCCAACAGGGGCTCGTAGTTACCATCGCCCCCGCCAAATGGTGGTATTACCCCTGCCAGCATTGTAGCCCTGCCACTGCAAATAAACAAGCGACTTCGTCCCCCCCACGTTGCATTGGAGCCGGGGGGCCGGTTATGCCGAGTTTATGGAATGGAGCGTTAGGCACTGGGCTCGGGGTCTGTTTCCCCGAATGTCAAACTGGGCAGATCAGCGTACACAGAGAAATTGAGTCATGTACGATACTTTCTTCGGTTTCAGCAAGCGGCCCTTTGCATCCGCGCCCCAGGTGGAGCAATACTTCCCCGGCACGGCCATCGAGGACGCACGGCAGACCCTGGTCCGCTGTGTCCAGCGTGGTGAAGGCGCAGGCATGATTGCGGGGTCCTCGGGGACGGGCAAGACCCTGCTTTGCCAAGTCCTTGCGGAGCAGTTTGGCGAGAGGTTTCGGGTGGTCCTTCTGTCGAACGGCCGGCTGAGCAACCGGCGTGCCCTGTTTCAGGCAATCCTCTACGAGTTGGGCAGGGCCTACCGCCGCATGGATGAAGGCGAAGCCCGGCTGGCCCTGACCGGTTACCTGACAAACCACGAGGACTGCTCTGGCGGGATGGTCCTGCTGGTCGACGAGGCCCACACGCTGCCGCTGTCCCTGCTGGACGAACTCCGCATGTTGACAAACCTGGGCCGGGGCGGTGAACCGCTCATCCGTCTGGTCCTTGCCGGAGCCAACGCGCTGGAGGAACGCTTCACCAACCCTCGGCTCGATTCCTTCAACCAGCGGTTGGTTGCGAGGTGCTACCTCGAGCCGTTCAACCGCACCGAGACGCAGGACTACATCCAATCGGGAATCCATGCGGTCGGCGGCGACGGCGAACAGATTTTCCCCGAACCGGTCTGCCACAGCGTCCACCAGGTCACGGATGGCGTTCCGCGGTTGATCAACCAGTTGTGTGATCGTGCGTTGCTGTCGGCCCATGCGGCCGGGCAGTACCAGGTCGAAGCGGCCTGCGTCGAAGCAGCCTGGGCCGATCTCCAGCAGTTGCCCGTTCCGTCAAATAGTAATGAACAAGACGCCCGTGGCGGCAGCAGCGTGATCGAGTTTGGCGGGCTGGACGATGCGCCGGACGAAACGGAAACACCGCTTCGCATTGAAGAACCGGCCGACGAGGAACCCATGAATGAAGAATTCGCGACGGAGGATTCCTCTCTTGGAGAATTCGACGCGGAAGAGTTCCCGGCCGAGTTCTCGGAAGAGTTACCGGAAGAGTTCCCGGGAGAGTCTATCGCGGACGAACCCGTAACGGAGCAGCCGGCGATAGAAGCGACGATGCCGGACGAAGACGATTTTCAACCGGCAGGCACCATCGGCCCGGAGGCTCAGAACGTCTTCGGAAAATCGGACCATCCGTTCAACGAGAAGTTCGTCGTGGAGGAGATCATCGCCGACCGCTACTCGTCGGTGGTCCAATCACCCACGTTCCCGCAGCAGCAACCCTCGGAACAGCCCTCGGAACAGCCACCGCCTGTTGCCATGACCGCAGCAGACACCTTGAGCCCGGACATGCTGATCGTCGAAGACGATTACGACGAGATTCCGGCAGGGAGCCCGGTTCTACCGGTGCGTCGCGAGGCATACCGGCAGTTGTTCGCAAAACTCCGCCGCGGTTGATATTGTCCGCTACAACCGGTGAATCTCGCCGCCGTCGTGCCAGTGGGAGCAGTTTCGCCCGGCGCGTTTCGAGGCGTACAAGGCCGCATCGGCCCGTTCGATGAGCTCGGAGACGTCTTCGCCGGAGAGCACCTCCGCCGCCCCGATACTGAGGGTGACCGCCAGATCGGTCTTGCCGACGGGGACCGATTCCGCTTCGACCGCCTTGCGAATTCGCTCGCTGCTCCAACGAGCACCGTCGATGGAGGTTTCCGGCAAGATCACGGCAAACTCCTCCCCGCCGTATCGCGCGACGATGTCGGACTCGCGGACGGTTTGGCGAAGCACGTCGGCCAGCCGCCGCAAGACGGTATCACCCGCCTGGTGCCCGTGCGTATCGTTCAGTTCCTTGAAGTGATCGGCGTCGAGCAACAGCAGCGAGAAGATATTGCCATATCGCTCGAATTCGGCGACACGTTGGGCCATCTGCCCGTCGAACACACGGCGGTTGGCCAGTCCGGTCAACGGATCGCGCTGCTGCTCTCCTCGACGTCGTGCCAGGCAGACGTGCAACACCCAGCCCGCAACAAAGGCGATCAGGGCAATCGCAGCCAACAGCAGGAGATCACTTTGCGATAGATGTAACAATGGTAGTGTCAGGGGCTTGTCAGTTTACTGAGATAGTCGGATTCGATTTTGCCGTACTTTTCCAAGTCGAAGTCGACGATGCCATTCTCCGTCATCGACGCTACTCCGGAAGAATGTACTTCAGCGATGAACCCGACAAAGTCTTCGAGTGTTCCGTAGTCTCTTGGAAATGGATCCTCCAGCATGTGATGGAAGACTCGTGGGCTTGAACCGGAAATATCCAAGAAGAAACCGTCGCCCGCAGGGTCCTCCAAAATCTTTATTGCACGCTTGCGCTTGGGATCTACAAACGGAACCTTCTGAATCAGCTCTCTGTCTTCAAGCGATTCACTGATCGAAAGCATTTTCCCAAGGGGTAAGATATCCGTCAGGTTGTCGGCGGAACCATTATGCCACTTGTACCACAATTCCAGGCACTGGACTTCGACACCCCCGAGCCCCTCCCGCAACTCTGCGATGTCCTTCTCGCCGGCGGGTTCTCCAAGCTTGCTGTGGATGAATAGAACCTTCTCTTTGAGTACCGTTTCGAGCTTAGCGAAACCTGCATTCAAGGTCTCTTTTTCTTGGGGAATGACGACTCTTTTTTGTGTCTTAGGCGACCCACAACCCGCCACCATCGGGCCGGCCAACATCAGGCCGGCCAACACTGTCAGACATGATTTCAGAACCCGGTTCATATTGCTCTTGACCATGGGGCTCTTGATTCTGGCCGAATAAGTGCCCGGGTGTCAAGACCTACTGCACCAGCCGGACCTTTGGGCTGTCGACGATTCTCATGAGAATCTCGGTCAGACGCGGCTCGCATTGGGTGGGATTGGCGGCTGCCCGGGGGCTTCGGCCTTCGCGGTCGGCCGTCCCGGCCAGTCGAGCGAGACGGTCCGGGAAGTCGTGGTTGGTGCCCTGGCCGACGCCGACGGCGAACACTTGCCAGCCGTTGGCCTTCATCCGGGCGGCCTGCATCAGAGCGGCGTTGGGCGGGTAGGCCCCGTCGTTGTAGAAGTCGTCGCTGCGGTGGCTCGCGACGAATCGATCGATCTCCGCCCGACTGCTCGAATACGAATCGGGCAACCCGCCCGTCAATAGGATCACGACTTTGTCGGCCGTTGGGCGCCCTTTCCCGCCGTCGGCCCGCGGTTTGATCTGTTCTTCGGCGGCGATCATGCCCGCTTCGGTGGCCCTGGCTGCCTTGCGGTCTGCGGCCGGCCGGAGATCGGCACACGCCTCCATAGCACGGTCGTAGTCGGCCGTTAGCGGCTGCCGGACGACCGGCCCGCCGGTGATGAGCGAGTCGAACGTGATGATCGAGACCCAATCGCGCCCGGCGGGGTCCTCGATACGGGCGTTGCGGCGTTTCAGCGCACGGATGGCCGCGATCAGCGCCCGGCGTATCGCGGGCATCGGCGGCGTCTCCGGGGGAAAGCCGGAGAGATCGACGACCAGTGCGATGTCGCGCGGCGTGTCGGCCGCAACGGCCGATGCCTTCGACGCGAAGGGAAACCGCCCTAAGAGGCTCCAATCGCAGAATCGCGATGGTCCGGTTGCGGCCGTAACGCGCACGGCGTTGCCCGGCCTATGCGAGGGTGTGAACGTTCGCGAGGTAACATTCCAGACGCCGTATTCGACGTTGTCCGGTTGCAACTCGACGGCTAATTGGGTTCGCGGCGAGTCGATCCGCTCGGCCGCTGCCAGGGCCGCCGCATCGGCCCCCGCCTGGAGCCCGGCTCGCACCAGAACCACGTGTCCCAGGTCGGCAGCCAAGGCGAGCACGACCAGCACCCCGAGAAAGAGGAGCCCAGCCAGGATCAACGTCGTCCCGCGATGGATTCTTCTGTTCCGCATGTCCTGGCCCCGCTTCTCCGCGACCGGTGAGGCTGTGACTTTTTAGATTGTAGGGTGGGACCAGCGGCCGCCGGGCCGCGCCGGCCCACCAGATTTACCGCATTTTTTTCGCATTGGTGGGCCGGCGTCGCTTCGCTCCTTGTCCCACCCTACAAAAAGTCACAGCCTCGGTGGTCGCGGCTTTGCAATGCTTTTCGACCAGTTATAGTAAACCCTTGGTCGGGACTCCCCTTGTGTCAAGCGGGTTCGCACGGAAGTCGGGCGGTAAAACTTACACGTATTCGGAGTACCGAGTATCGGAGAATTGTGGTACCCTGATGTGCCCTGGTGAGAAAAGAAGAGGGTATCGAGTACGAATCGCGGCATCATGCCGTCTGGAGGACATCTTGGTTCGAGCCGAAATAGATTCGGGCATCTGCGGTTTCACAACGGTGGTTGAGGCGACGATGGACGGCGACATTTGCCGCCTGGTCATCCGTAGTGACTGCAAAGCCATGCAGAGACTGGCCGAAGACCTGAAGCAAGTCTACCCGCTTCAGGAAATCTCGTGCCGCAAGTCAATACCCCGGACGATGGAGTTGGGTATTCAACACTGCACCCATGCCGCCTGTCCGGTCCCGGTCGGCATTATCAAAGCGGTCGAGGCGGAGGCCCAATTGGCGTTACCGGCCGACGTGACCATCAAGCTATCCAAATCGCAAGCATAGCGCCGGGTCCTACGCCAGCAGTCCGCGGAGGAACTCGACGCTTCCGCGGATGTTTTCATCGGCGCCGTTGCACTCGATCGATATGGCGCCGCTCCAATCGGTTTCCTTGAGGTAGGCGATGCACTTTTTGATGTTTTCGGCGTTGACGCCGCCGCCGATGGGCACTTCGCTGCACGCGATGCCGGTCTCCTCGCCGCGGCACGCCGCCGCCAGGCCCTCGCTGACGTCCTTGATGTGGGCGTGCGTGAGATACTTGCGGAACCGCTTCATGTACTCCAGCGGATCGAGCCCTGAGATGAACGTATTGCCGGTGTCCATGTTGAACCGCAGATACTCCGACTCGAAGTGCTCGAAGAGCCGTTGCATGAAGTCGCCGTCGGTCGTGTAGGGGCCGTGCGGCTCGACGTTGATGACAATCCTGTAATCCTCCGCCCAAGGAAGAATCTGGCGGTAGTTGTCGCAGGTGATCCGGAAGACTTCTTCGCGGGAAAAACCCTCGATCTCGAACGCCCCGTCGACCGTGTCAACCATCGGGCAGTCGATGTCGGCGGCGAAGCGGATCGACTGCTGCGCGTATTGCACGCCGAACGTCGAGCCGTTGGGCCCCATCATCGGGTAGGAGCCGTCGATCTGTGAGACCTTCAGCCCCTTCCCGTCCAAGTAGCGTTTCAGTGCCCGGGGGTTCGATTGCAGCGAGATGCCGGGCTCGTACCCCATCGCCTGGAGGAAGTACTGGCCGTGGATCGCGGAGAACTCGATGTGCTCCAGGTGGTACTTGACGGCCGATTCACAGGCCGTCTCGAAGCTGCCGCTTAGGACGCGCCAGTTGTCGGTGTGCATTCCTAGTTCGATCATCGTGGTTTCCTTTCGGTGTTTTGGTGGTCGGCAGCTTGTGGTCCGGGGGCGGGTGCCCCCTCCTTTATCCGTGGAAATGCGGGGCCATCTTTCGGCTATCCCGTCACCGGTAGTTGCGGCATGCCTCGACATAGGCCTCGATGTTTTCCCAGGGCACTTCCGGTTCCAACATGTGAGTTGGGCAACAGAGCAAGCCGCCTTGCTCCCCCACGGCGTCCAGGTTCCGCTTCACGGTGTCCTGAACTTCTTGCGGGGCGGCAAACGGCATCGTGGTCTGCGTTCCCAGCGAGCCGTTGAACGACAGCGAGTCCTTGTGGCGCGAGAAGATCTCGGTCACGTCCATGCACTCCGGCTGGACGGGGTTCAGGACGTCGATTCCCGCTTCAATGAGTTCCGGGATCAGTTCGGTCACGTGCCCGCAGGAATGGTATTGGATGATCACGTCCGGTTTGACGTTTTTGGCGGCGTCGATGACCTTTTTCAGCCGAGGCTGCAGCCAGTTTCGGTACATGGTTTTGGAGATCATGATCGATTCCTGCATTCCGATGTCATCCCCCATGGCGATGATATCGGCGCCGGCGGCCGCATATTTTTCTGCCCTGAAACATGCCAGGTTCGTTATTTTGTCGAGCAGGAAGACGGCCTTTTCGTCTTCCATGGCCATTTCGGTCATGAGGTTTTCCATTCGCCGCATGTACCACGCGGTTTCCCAGACGGTGCATTCCATCCAGATTTGTGCGGCAAGGCCCTTTTCGTGAATCGCGGCGATCTCGGCATCGAGAAACGACCAGTCGGCCTTCTCGAAATCGGGCCAGGGGTAGTCCTGGAGTTGTTGCAGGCTATCGAGCCTTTCGAGCGGGTGCCGCATGCGCGTCATGTGATGCGCGGCCTCGCTCCCCGGCTCGTGGGCAATTCCCCAGATATCCAATCGGGCGCCCTCGGCAATCGGCGGATCGTAATAGAGATCGTAGTTCCAGGTGCGACGGGGGACGAACCCTTCGGGCTCCGCAATCCACGGGAACCCCGGATCGGTTATTACTTGCATGGGAAACTGAAACACCTCGGCGTACTCGCCCTGCCCCGGATACTTCTTCCGGAAAGTTTCCTCCAGCTCCGGGCACAGGTTGAAATGAACGGGTGCATGCTCGAACCCCGTTCTCCGATAAAGGCTCAGTAGGTTTTCGCGGGGTGTCACGTTTCTTAACTCCTTGTGCCGGGCGTTGTCGGCAAGCTTACGAGAAGAACAAAGGAGGGGGCACCTGCCCCCGGACGTAACATATTGCTCTTGCTGGCCGGGGGCAGGTGCCCCCTCCTTTGATTCCTGCCGGAGTTTGCTACCTCTTTTTCCTGCGGCAATTGTTTCTCCGCCGATCCCTAGTCGCCGGCGAGCTTGCCGAATCGATTTGCCACGGCCAGCGCAGGGTCGAGCGGCACGTGAACGCCCTCGGTGCCTTCCGGCACGTCGATGATGTCGAGGTCTTTCGGGCAACGGCCTTCGAAGTGCGGCAGCCATTGGGCTTCTGCCTCGAACAGCTCTCGCACCATGTCCCGTGTTTCTTTGAGACCGAGCACGGCCGAGGTCAGGGGGTCCATGGCCACGGCCGCAAAGGCCAGCTCGGGGTCTGCGGTGACGGCCGCTTCTGCCGCGAGCATTTGCAGCGTGACGTTGCTTCGATTCAACGCGGCAAGCTGCGGCGGCAACCGACCCACGTGCAGCGGGTGCAGCCCCGATTTGTCGACGTAAATCGGGACTTCCACACAGCCCTCACGGGGCAAATTGCTGATGTAGCCTTCACGGTTGATGATATTGCCGTTCAGCCGGAACGGCTTACCCGTCTCCAGGGCCTCGAGGATATACGAACAATAGTCGACACTTCTCGGTTCGAGGTCGCCGCTTTCCAGCTCGAAGATGTTCTCCTTCTTGAATCTCTCCGTGATGCTGTTGTGGAACCGGTAGCCGATGCCCGATTCGCCGCCGAAAAACGGTTGGTCGCAGTACGTGTCGAGCAGCTCGCGATTCTTCCTGAACCAGTAAAGGTATTCGGAAAGGTGCCCCGAACTCTCGGTCATGAAATAGCCGAAATGGCGGCAGACTTCGATCCGGACCTTGTCGTTGATGTAATACTCGGGCTTCTCGATGTTCTCTCGAAAGATCGGATAGAGGTCCTTTCCGTCTTTTTCGAGCTTGAGAAACCACGCCATGTGATTGATGCCCGCCGCCAGGAAGTCGATCTCGTCTTTATCCACGCCGACATAGCCGGAGATCAAGTCCAGCGTCGTTTGAATGCCGTGGCACAGACCCACGAACGGGATGTCGCTCGACATGGACATGCCGATCGAGCACGTACACATCGGGTTGACGTAATTCAGCAGGATCGCATTCGGGCAGACTTCTTCCATGTCGCGCATCATTTCCGCGAGGACGGGGATGGTTCTCAACCCCCGGAACACGCCGCCGGGCCCCACGCACTGCCCGATGCACTGATCGACACCGTATTTCATCGGGATTTCGTAGTCGAGCTTGTAAGCGTCCATTCCTCCGATCTGAAACGTGGCGATCACGTAGTCGGCGCCCTCGAGGGCTTCTCTTCTGTCGGCCGTTGCAAATACCTTGTGCGAGAGGTTGTTCTTCTTGATGATCTTGTTCACGTAGTCCTCGACGCTCTTCACTTTGGACAAGACCGGGTCCATCAGGGCAATCGTCGAACCCTCGAGCCCGGGCGTTTGCAGGATGTCGTTCGTGAGCGTCGTGCTGAACACCATGCTGCCCGCACCGACGATAGCTATTTTGGCCATGTTCTGCTCCTCTCAATTGGTTCACTAACGAGTATGGGCGACAGGTTAGCCATACTAGCAAGTATGGGAATGCTGTCAAGGATCCTCTACCCTTTTGCAAGAAGACTCCGCTATTTGCCCATAAAGCCGCGACCGTTGGTCGCGCCAAGCGATGCTAAGAACCGCCGCGCCCCGTGCCGGCGCGACCAACGGTCGCGGCTTTATGCAAGTCCGGAAGTGCTGAACCCGTTTTCGAGTAAACCCTTCTTACGGTACCGGACGGCATGGTCGCGGTCAAGCGGTGGAACGTCCCGCGTAGATCAAGGCGACCGCGGCGAAGCGTCTTCGAGAAATGTGTATTCAGCCAGCCGCTGCATCAGCGGCTCGGAACACGTATAACGGGCCCAACTGTGATTGCGCCCGACCGAGCACGTCACGTCGACCTGCTCGATCTTGTCGCACGGCGGGCCGCAGCAACACGCCCCGGCGTAGCCCATCGCCTCGGGGCCGCTGCGCCCGTAGAGCCGGGGATACCATCGCAACACGCGGTCGCACGGGTTGCAGGTTACCAGGATGCGGTCAACCTGGGTGGTGGCCAGGTGGTTGCGGCAGCCGGGCGACAGCGAGCCGGCGTCGAGCGCCGCGGCCACCAGCACCGCGCGAAACGGGATCCGCTTTCCGGCACTCCTTTCGGGCTCCTCGCCGCGTCCTGCACCATTGTCGGTAGAACTCTTGGGAAGCTGGCCGTCGTTCAACTCGCGCCCCGCCACTTTTCCACCCCCAAGAATGTGCAAGGCACCGGTAATTACCCGGGCGCCGAAGCTATAGCCGACCAGTGTAACGCGGGCATCGCGGGGCACGTCGGCCAGCAGCCGTGCCAGGTAATAGCCCTGAGTGTCACTGTAACACGCCTTGGTTTGAACATCGGCGCGGATGCGGCGGCAGACGCGGCCGGCGGGCCACGACCAGATGACCAGACGGAACGGCCGACCGGCGGCGTCCCGTTTCATGCGCCGGTGGATCCGCCAGGCGTCGCACACCGCCCCGCTCGGCCCCGTCCGGTTGCCGTGGATGTAGATCGTCGTCGGAACGGCCGGCTCGGTGGTTTCCAGAAACTTGCCGCGGCCGGCCTGCTCCCACGTGCCGTCCGGCGCCAGGCGGTAGTAGGTGAATCTTTTCTCTTGTGCTTCGGCGTCTATCCGGCCGCCGCGCGCTGCCCAATGGGTGCCGATGAACCAGATCCGGCCGGCCGAATCCTCCGCTGCGCCTACAGATTGGGGAACGAGCACGGCCAGCGCAAGTACAACAGCGGTAATCGCTCTACTCGCCATGGTCGTTCGTGTTTTGCGAGACGGGACGGGCATGGCAGTGCAACTTCCTGTTGTGTTAGGAGCAATCCGGGAAACTGGCATAACCGAGTATCTGCGGCCGGTAAAACAAGCAAACTAAGTGTAGGTTACTTTTCGGGTGAAGGGTAGCAGACACGCAAAGGACGTGTTTCAGAAAAAATGCGCCGTTGCATTTGCACATCACCAAACGTGGTGTAGAGTTAACGTGGCAAGAGCTTCGTGGCGGAACAAGCACGTTTTGATTGGAGATCCGAATCATGAAGAAAATGTTGATTTTAACAGCAGTGCTGATGCTGACAAGCAGCGCAATCGGTTGCCGTTGCTGCCGGTGGATGTGTCGCGGCGCACCCGTGAATCCATGTACCCCGGTGTGCGGAAGTGTTTGTGCCCCGCCGTGCGATCCGTGCGATCCGTGCGCGACGGCGCCGGCGATCGCGCCGGGACCGGCCGCCTATCAGCCAGGCCCTGGCTAAGCGGGCCATAGAAAAGATTGCTCAGTCGGGCACCACCGGCGTCTCGCCGGTGCGCGGGCGTCTCGCTGGTGCGCGGGCAAGATGCCCGGCATCCCCCCGTCTCTCTGTGCAATCATTACGCATGCTCGCTTAGTAATCGAAGATACAACCTCCTCCCGCGTGACGCACGTTCATCGCGAGCCGGCCGTGCCATCCTGAACGCGGCCGCTCCGATGGACAGCGGCGCCTAAAAGATGGCTCTTCCGGTTGTAGGTGTAAAACGCTGCAAACATGCGCCGAATCTGTTTGTAGCGGCCCGATTCATCGAGGCCGGCCGGCTGAATATCCAAAAAACCGCATGAATGCGGTCACTACGAACAGTTTGACGGGGAAACTGTTGTCCTGCGGTGTTTCCTCCCCCACCACAGATGGGTGCCTGCACCCGGGCACGACATAAGTGTTGAAAGAAACGGGCGTTTGCGTATAATATAGTTAGCTGTCTCTTCGCCCCTTCGGGTTGACACTATTTAAGCCAAAGAGCACTCGAAGGCGAGACATGTTGGCCGCGCCCGCCTGCGATGATGCTCCGAGGCGCGGCCCTTTTTCTTTTCTTGCAGCCGCATTTGTCCGGCAGCGAGTCTCTCCGCTTCTCCGTGACCAATGGTCGCGGCTTTGCAACCGGGAATGTTGACACCGCACGCCGCGAGTGCGATGATACGGGCGGCGCTTGGACGGCGGCGAGACTTCCTTCGCAATCACACCTCGGCACAAACCTTTGTGTACGGAGAAACACCATGAAACCCGGCCGCTTTCTGCTATTCATGCTATTGCCCGTCTTGCTTCAACTCTCCGCGGCGCCCCGGGAAGCCCCGGCCGCTCCCGATGACGGGGCGAAGCCGGCCGATTCTTCGAAAAAGCCGGCGGTACGCGTCCTGATCGCCTACTACACGCTCCGCGGTACAACCGAGAAGATGGCACACGGCGTGGCCGAAGGCGTCAAACGGGTGCCGGGAGCGGTACCCGTCGTCAAAAAGGTTGACAAGATAACCAAGGAGGACCTCGAAGCGGCGGATGCCATCGCGTTGGGGTGCCCGACCTATTTCGCCAACATCCCCGGCAAGATGAAAGTGGCCATCGACGACTGGAACTGGAAGTGGAAGGTCGATTTCACCGACAAGGTAGGCGGGGCCTTTTCGACCGCCGGCGGCCAGACCGGCGGAAAGGAGCACGTCGTCGTCTCGCTGCTGTTGTTCATGATCCACAACCGCATGGTCGTTGCCGGACCGCTCTATCAAGACGCCGAGGGCGACGACAAGTGGGCCGAATCGGGCGCCTCGGCCGTCACCGGCCCGCTCGACCCCGGCATCAGCGAAGAAGACCTCGACGGCGCCCGACGCCTCGGCGAACGGATCGCAAAGCTCGCCAAGAAAATGGCGACGCATTGATCAAATAGGGTCCTGGCCCAACACCTCCTCCCGCGTTCACTCCGGGCCAATGTGCAGTTTGCAATCTGCAATTTGCAATCCCCCAAGATCCCAAATCCCAAATCCGCAACTCCCCATTCGTCATTCAACATTCATCACTCGATATTCGATATTCCCCATCCCCGGCGGCGCCTTGTACGTCAGAATGTTCCGCCGCATCAGGTATCCCATCACCAGATACTCCGCCCCGGCCGAAACAACCGGAAGCCGAAGCCATTGCTGCTCGGACATTGATTATCCTCCGCATGTTTCAGGTTCTACTTCAAGGCTTGTCGGAACTATCAAACGACGCGCCTGGAAAGATCAGTTTCGCTATTTCAAGAAGGGATGGAGGGAGACAGGAGAGTTTTTGAAACACTCGGCTGGGATAGAACGTCAGCCCATGTTCGCTACGGATACGATTCTGCACGCGCCTAAGTAGCGTCTTCCCGGCAACCAATCGACGCCGAAGATTGTCATCGCTACACCACGACTCGAAGGTCTCATCTGCTGTTTTCTCTTTCGTTGATTCGTCGTGCCCTTTTGGTGACCGATGCCGAATCCGATGCAGCACTTGATACTTCCACTCCTGAACTAATTTGGTGCTACTGGACTCCTCGTCGAGAATCGCCTGAAGCGTATCTGACGCGATTTTCTGTTCGTACCCCTGAAAGAGAAGTTCCTGATCGCAAAACAGGTTCTCCATCTCCTTACACGGAAGCGTAATCAATGACCATCCCTCGCCTCGCTCGACCTCGGGAGTTGCTGGAGGGCATTCATGGTAGTACCAATCCAAGTCTCGAACGCCCACAACTTCTGTTTTGCCACCAGATTCCCGGGCAAAGCGAGCAATTCCATGAAGCGTTGGGCTTTCAAATCGGCCGTCTCTGTGTGGGATCACCATTGTTGTTGGCAGGGGGGAACCCGCCTTTTGTCTACACCATTTGATCAGAGCCTCCAGTACGGGCCTGTCCGTAATGCCCTCCACGTAGACAAGCACTTCTGGAAGACCGCTCTCTGGAACGTAGATATCAGGTGTTGCCCCCAGGCGTTCGAGTACGCACCTGAGTTCTTCCCCACCGCGAGCCTTTGCTGAATCCCGATCCACCCAACGAAGACATTCCGCTGGAACACGACTGATGATCTCCGGAGAGTGCGAAGCGAGGATAACTTGCCGACCCGATTTCAAAGCTGCATCAAACATTAAGTCCATTACCACCGCTTGTTGTGATGTTTTGATTCCCTTGGAACTGGAATTCTCCGTGGTTTGAATTAGCATCGAACC
>CAZJRB010000009.1:0-107760 GCA_964547995.1 uncultured Planctomycetaceae bacterium
ATCCGCGCGCAAAGCGGTTGCACCCAACAGAAGGCCAACCGTCATCACTGTCAGCGTCGTTTTCATTTTCATGATTTTTCCTTCTCCAAACACTGAATACTGGTTACTTCCACCTCACGGTGCCGTGCGCACGCAGCGGAAGGTGACGTTCATGGACATGGTCCGGTTCTGGTCCATTCCCGTTGCGGCCACCAGCATTTCGCGGTCCGACGTGCGCAGCCGGTTGTGTTCGTTCGAGCCCGTCCACGAGTTGATGGCCCCGCCACGAACCCCAAAGCCCCACCCACCCCTCTTCTTCGGCTCGACCACCATCTCAGACCAGTCTCCGTGCGTGTCGGCGAAACGGCGTCCCTCCCAACTGCCCACCGTCACCACGCGCTCCCACAGGCTGCCGCTGAGTTCGAGGATCCCCCAGTACGAGGCACCCGCTGCGACCCGGTCGCTTTCGGGCGTTGCAAATACCCCCGCGCGCAGCAGCGGGGTCGAAACGGCACCGGACCGGAACGGCCGGGGGTCCTTGCCCTCGCGCAGGATCGATCCGTCCCACACGGCGTTGCCGCGCGATGCGTCCGGCCCGTGATCCCCCTGCCAAACGATGGATTCTTCGGGTGTCCGGGCGTTCTGGAGCGCGTACCCGCGGGGCCCGGTGCTTTGCGCGGGTTCCTGAAAGGCCCTGCCGGTTGGCCATGGATGATAGGACGTGCCGGCGATCCCCGCCGTCCCCCAAGCGTATTCGTCGGGCACGGGCAGCAGCGGGCCGCGGCAGGCCTTCTCGTACTCCAGCTCCGTCATCGGCCGCAACCCGGCCCAGGCCGCGTAGGCCGCGCAGTCATTCGATATCAGGCACCGGCATGGCACATGGGGTCGATCGCTCTCGTAGACCGCCGGCGTGCCGGGCTTCCCGGGAACCGCGATCTTGATCCCGGTCAAGGGCCGGCCTTCGCGGGACTCGATCGGCGCCAGGCCCGCCTGCCGCTCGGAGCCGACCGTGTTGAGAAACTCCAAGTACTTTCCTTCCGTGACCTCGTGGCGCATGCAGTAGAAGGCCGCATACCCCTTCGGAAACTGCGCGGGAAGGGTCTTCGTGCCGCCGCTGGTGAAATCGTCCGGCCACAAGTACATCCCGATCCCGTCGCGGTTGAGCAGGTTCTTGCGGCTCTGGCCGCCCAGCGTAATCGCATCCTCGCTTTCCACGCGGTAGGGATCGGCGCTGTCGCCGGCCGAGAACTGGCCCGCCACGACGGTCGTCGAGCCGTCGCCGAGCCAGAACGCGCACTGCGGTACGTAGACCATCTGGATGGCGAGGACCTTCAATTCGACATCCCCCGGGGCATCTACGCCGTCCGCGTTGTGCAACCAGCGCAACTTCACGCCCTTGAAGTGGTTCGCACCGCTGCCGGCCGTCGCGCGGTAGACGAACACGCCAACGCCGCGTTTGCCGTCGTCGCTCGGGCCGACATCCAGCGCCGCGCCGTCGGGAACCGAATGGTCGGCGGCTACGGTCGAAAGCATCGCGTGCGAATAGCCGTCGTCCCCGGGCTTTCGGAACTTGACGAACACCCAGGCCGCGTCCCAGCTCTCGAGCTTGAGCGTGCCGGTTCCGCCGTGCCGGTCCGCAGCCACGTCCCAGGCCGCGCGCCAGGAGTGGTCCCAGGCCAGGTCGAACGTGATGGAACTCTGTGCGGCGGCGGGACCGTCCGCCCGCCGCACGTTTTCGATGCGGATCGGGTCGGCCTTTCCCGTGCCCCGGAACCGCGCCTCCGCATGGTCGTCGGCCACCGCGGTCGAGACGGTTGCCAACAGCGCCGCCGTGCTCAGCAGCGCTGGGATTCGCGGCAAGCGTCTGGCGGCGAAAGTCCCGCCGCCTGTAATTGTCGTCAGAAGGGTTTGTCTCTTCATCATGCTCTCCCTGATACAGCGAGGTACTCAATCCGCCAATCCCTAATCCCTCTCACGGCCCCACTCCCCTCGGTGCGGTGCGCACCCCGCGCCAGCAGAAGGAGTGGGGTTTCCGCTCGGGATCCGCAACGGCAGCGGTGAGACGATACGACGGATTTCCGGCCACGCCGTGGCCGCCGCGGATTCCAGAGCCGACGGCATCTTCCTGCGGCCAGTCCGCGGGCAATGTCGGGGTGCCGCGACCGTGAGAGCACTGGAAGCGCCGTCCGATGGCATTACCCACGGTCACCGTGCGTTCGCGGGGGAGTCGCCAACCGTTGATGTCCCGGACTTCCCAATACGAGGGATGGTCCAAGCTGTCCCCCGTGTCCCACCCTGGCTCGATCGGCCCGCGCGTGACTTTCTCGTACTCCAACTCGGTCATCGGGCGCAGGCCGGCCCAGGCCGCGAAAGTTGCGCCGTCCGCCCAGGACAATCCACCCAGATTATGACCCGAAGGCTCTCCTTTTACCGAGTACGTGTAGTCCGGGGGAGATCCGGATCGGGTAATCCCCCCCTTGTCGGAATAACGCGCGGCCGCTTGCTCCGCGGGCAGCGTGTTCAGGAAGGCGGCGTACTGATCATAAATAATATGCTTCTTCATGCAGTAGAAGGCGGCATAGCCGTTGGGGAAGGTGGCCGGGATTTCGTCCTTGTCCTCCGGCTGCGCGCCCCGCCGCGCCCACAGCTTGCCGGCCTGCTGCCCGGTCGGAATCGCGCCGGCGCTAGTGACCCGGTAGGCCAGGGTGTGCTGCGTGCCGTCCGTGTACTTATAGAAGTGGTAAGGCTCGGTGCCGCCGCCCAGATAGAACGGCCCCTCGGGCACGAACACCATCTCGATCCCGATCGCCTGTACGGTCGGCTTCGCACCCTTCGCGATCCCTTGGTTGGCCGCCAGGTCCCAGAGGGCCGTGACCTTCGTTGCCGTCACCTTGCCGACACCGTACTCCGCGCGGCGCACGAACATGCCGAGGTACCCGTCCTTGCCGTGGGGCACGATGAAGTCCAGCGGCGTGCCGCCTTTTTCCTGGCCGTAACCGGTGGGGTCGAGCACCTTGTCTGCCACGAGCCGCACATGCCGCCACTCCTTCTCCCCTTCGGCCCGGACCTTGAAGAACACCCAGGCCGCGTCGTGGTTGGCCTCGTGGCGCCAGGAGCCTTCCCAGGAGATGTCGAACTGCAAGGCCGCGGTCCGCGCGTCGCGCGGAACCACCGTCACGTTCTCCACCCGCAGGGTGCCGGGGTGATCGGCCCAGCCCGCGTGCGCCACACGCGCGACCAGCAGCAGACTGCACGCGACCGCAGCCGCGCGTGCAAAGGATATTGGGTACCCGTTAGCTAATTGAATCATAACGCATTCCTTTCATCTGGTTTCGCCCACTCACACGCTCACGGCGCCGTTCTCACACAGCGGAAGCCCATGGCAAAGTGCCGCGAGCGCCCGTAGACCCAGGGAGTCGCCGCGACATAACGGTTCGACGTGCGAAAAGCCTCATTGCGGCCCCAGGCGCCGGCATGAGAACCGTACGGGCAACCACCGCCGCGCTGCCCGAAAATATCCGTCCACGCTGCCTCGCCACCTTCGCCATGGTTGCCCACGAATGTACGCCCCGCAGGGTGGCCGACGGATACGGCATGTTCGACCAGGTTCCCGCTCAGATCCAGAATCCCCCAGTACGACGTACCCGCACTCACGCGGTCACTGTGGGGCATCGCGAAGATCCCCACGCGCAGCGGTCCGTCGAGCTTTTCGTTCGTCCCCATGAAGGGCGCGTTGCCGTGCGTGGCGTCTGGACCGTTGTCCCCCTCCCACGTGACGGTTTCGTCCGGCTGGCCGGCGTTCTGGAGCACGTACTTGCCCCCCTTGGCATCCATGCCGGCGATCCGGTCTGTCCCCCAGGCGTATTCGTCCGGCACGGGCTTGAGCGGTCCGCGGCAGGCCTTCTCGAACTCCAGCTCGGTCATCGGCCGCAGTCCGGCCCAGGCGGCAAACGCTGCGCCATCGTGGTGCCTGATGAAGTTGCAGGCCACGTGGGGGGCACCGGTTTCGTATACCGCCGGCTTGCCGGCTTTCAAGAGGGTGCCGGACGCGACGAAGGATCCTCGGTGGTACACCACCGGCACGACGGAATCGGGCGTGCCGGAAACCGCGATTCGGATCCCGTTCCGCATCGGACCGCCTTTCGACGGATTCGGATTGACGACCTGGCCGGCCGCGGAGGAGGGTTTTTCGACCGTGCGAGCGGCCTGCGCGGCGTACGAAAGCGTGTTGAGGAAATCGACGTACTGCTGCTGCGTGATTTCGTGCCTCATGCAATAAAACGCCCGATAGCCCTTCGGAAATTCCGCGGAAAGCGCTCGCGGCAGGTCGATATTGAAATCGTCAGGGCTGTTCAGGTACATTCCGGCCGCATCGCGGTTGTTGAGCACCTCGGCGGTTTCGCCGCCCAGCGTGAGCGCACGCTCGCTCTCGACCCGAAAGGGATTGGCGCTGTAGCCGGCCGAGAACTGGCCGGCAACATGGTCTGTCGAACCGTCGCCGGCCCAGAAGGGACACGACGGCACATACACCATCTGAATCGCGAACACCTTGAGATCGACGGCGCCGGCGGCATCCGCCCCGTGCAGCCAGCGGAGAGTCACGCCCTGGAAGTCGTTCGGGCCGTGGCCGACCGTCTGGCGGTAAACGAACACCCCGACGCCGCGCCCGCCGTCGTCGGTAAGGCCAACCTGGAGCTCGGCGCCGGCCGGTGCGCGGTGATCAGCGGCGCTGGTCGAGAGCATGGCGTGCGAATAGCTGTCGGCGCCGGGTTTGCGGAACTTTACGAACACCCAGGCGGCGTCCCAGCTATCGAGTTTCAGCGTGCCTTTGCCGCCGTGCTGGTGCTCGTCCACCTCCCAAGCCGCCCGCCATGAATGGTCCCAGGCGAGATCGAACGTGATGGAACTCTGCCCGGTGGTCGGGCCGTCAGAACGGCGTACGTTTTCGATCCGAATGGGATCGGCCTTTCCCGTGCCCCAGAACCGCGCCTTTGCATGGTCATCGGCCGGGACGACAGATGCGTTCAGCAGGAACACCGCCGCGACCAGCACTGCCAACCCGCACACGGTCCGCATCCCGTTTCTGGTTTTCTTGTTCATCGCGTTCACCCTTTCCGTTTGGTGGACCGGTCAGACCAGTCGGACCGGTCGGACAGGACCGGACGGTTACTGACCATTGACCACTAATTACTCCCGCGCCTTGGTTCCCTCAATCTCTACCCCCTAGTACCCCATTGCATTTGATTTTGTACGTTGGCCCTCCGAGGCCGACGCGGTTTGTCGACGGCTTCGGAGAGCCATCGTACTGACAGTTTCAAGTGACATGGGGTACTTAATCTTAGGTCTATTGGTTTCGGTGGGTCCCATTGCATCGACCTATGTTCGCCACGGAGCGCGCATCGGTTGGTGGACCAACCGGTTGGCTTCTTCGTCTCCGATGATTTCCTCCTTGTCAGGGTCGTATTGGATCTTCCGTCCGCAGCGGATTGCGATATTTGCCAGGTGCAGAAGCGTCGCACTGCGGTGCGAGGCCTCGGCGTGGCCGCCGGCGCGGCGGCGCGTACGGATCGCCTCGGCAAAGGTCACCAGCGGCTCCGGGTCGGGCATCTCGCGCAGGCGCGCGCGGGCCGCCTCGTTGAGGTCGTCCTCGCTGACGTCGCGCGGACCGCGGCGTTCGTAGCGCTGGAGTCCTTCGCCACTGTCCAGGACGAAGGTCAGCCCGTCGGCGTATCGCAGCTCGACCCAGCCCCACATCCCGCATGCCTCCGGGTGCTGGGGCGGCGCGTACGCCTCGATCTCGACCGGACTGGTGAAGTCTTTGGCGTAGGTATACTGGATGGGGTCGAACGCGTGCTGGCCATGGTCGCCAATGCCGCCCCCCTCATAGTCCCAGTAGTTGCGGTGCGAGGCGCCGAAGCGATGCCGCTGGAACGGCCGCCGCGGCGCCGGCCCGCAGTACATGTCCCAGTCGAGGTTCGGCGGGACCGGCCCCACGTCGTACCGGACCATGCCGCAGTGGATCTTGACGTTGAACCCACGCCGGATAACCACCGCGTTACACATCTCAAGCAGCCCGCTGGCCATGAGCTTGTGCTTCTGGCGGTCGGCCTTGAAGCGTCCGAAAGTACCGATCTGGAAGATGCGCCCATAGCGCCGTTCGGCATCGACGACCGCGCGCCCCTCGGCGATGAACTTCGTCATCGGCTTTTCGCACAGGACGTCCTTTCCTGCCGCCATCGCCGCGATCGAGATCAGCGCGTGCCAGTGGGGCGGCGTGGCGATCGCCACCACGTGGATGTCGTCGCGCTCGAGCACGCGGCGGTAATCGGTGTAGATCGTCTTGTTGTCGGCGCGGTCGAGGAACTTTACGTCGCACTTGGCCAGAAGACGGATGTCCGGCCCCATCATCTTGAACGTCGTTCCGCCTCGACCTCCGGCCCCGATCAGAGCCCCGCCGAACTCCTCGCTGGGCGGTGTCCGGCCCTGGCCCAGGACGTTTCGGGGCACGATCGTCGCGGCAGCGGCGCCGGCCGCTGCCTGTTGGAGAAAGCCCCGCCGGCTCACTGCAAGTTGGGAACGGTTCATTTCCATGGTCTCCTGATCTTCTGCTATCCTACTCCATGCCTACCCATTTGGGAGGCAATGAGGCCGGGATAGCTGGGCGGTTGGGGATCTCGTTGCCTTTGGCCCAGCGGGGTCCCGGCCGGGGAAACTCCCACGTGTCGCCCAGTTCGATGGCGCCCAAATCCGGGGCCTTGGCGCGGGCCTCGTGATGGTAATTCTTGCCGGCAGCGCCGGCGTCCACGGCCGCGCTGTCCGGGCGGAGGTGAAAGTCGATCGGTTTGAGCGACACGAACGGCTGATCGGCGTGGATCAGCTCGGGCATGTGCTGGGGGTCGATCTTCCGCCCGCAGTAAAGGTTGTGGTGGCTGAGGGGGAAGTCCGGAACGTCCCAGGGTTGCGACTTAGCGACATAGATGACGTTGTTCTCCAGGACGTTGTTCTCGTAGCGTTGGTCTTTGCCGAACCACTGGAAGACGCCGTGCGGCTGGACCACCGTGTTGTGGATGAGCCGCATGCCCCTGGTAGGCAAACCCTTGCCCCAGGGGGTGCCCAGCTTCAACCACGGGCCATTCCGGATGCCGTTCTCGGGCGAGTTGTAGAAGATGTTGTGGTCGACGGTAAGGCCCCCGCCCATGACCGGGCACACCGACAACAGACACAGGCCTTCCAGGACGACGTTGTGATGCACGCGGAGGTTCATCGGCGAAGCGCTGTCGAACTCGATGGGATCGTCCCCGCAGTTCTGGATGAGGTTGTAGGCGATCTCGCTGGCGTCCTCCGGTGAACTCGTGCCGTTGCCCCGCGGCTGGAGATGGTCCTGGGAGGAATCGTACACCCAGTTATGGCGGACGACGGAGCGCGGCCCGCCGAAGTTCATGAACACGGCCGACGTGTTGGCAGCATACAGCCCGCCCCAAAAACCCTTTTTGCACCACTCGTAGCCGGGTGCGCCGCTGAACTCGCAATACTCCACGGTCAGGCCGCGGGACGTGCGGTTCGACGGCGTGATGGGGCGTTCGCCGGGCGTTTCGTGCGGCGGGAGGCTCACCGAGTCGGGCTGACAGATTCCCATGTGCGTGCCGGTGATGTAGCAGTCGCGGACGGTCACCTCATTGCCGTGGACGACCACCGCGGCCCCCACGCCCATGTGTAGCCGGAGGCCCTCGATGACCACGTGGTCGGCCTTCACCGTGATGTTGGCCAGCGTTCTCGAGAAGAAATGCCCGGCGCCTGGGACGTCGAAGCCGGTGTCGGGCGCCCAGCGGGTCTCTTCGGCGAACTCAGGCTCGGCACTGGTGTGGCCGCCTTCGGGGCAACTAAACTCAATGTCCGCGGTGCTCGGGTCGGCCCCTCCTGGCAGGCGAACGTAGAGGTGGCCGTTCCGCCAGGCGAAGCCGTCCGGCGCGCATCGCTTCAGCGCGCCTGAGGACTGGTTGGGGAACTGGGACGTCTTCAGGTACGAGTAGTATCCGTAGTTGACGAGGTTCCGCCCGTCGGCCATGACCCACCAGACGCGTTGGGGGACGGGGGCTTTGTAGATGTCCGACGCGCCCGCGGCGAGTTCGAACTTCAGCTTCGTCTGATCAGGCGGCACCGCGCCGCTGATGGTCGCCCCGCCGTCGTTGGCCGCCTTGAGCGTGACCGGCTTTCCCGGCTTTCCTCCGCGAGCGATCGTCAGGCGCTGATAGTACACGCCGTCCTTCAGCACGATCGTGTCGCCCGGCGCGGCCGCGTCGAGTGCTTTTTGGACGTTATCAGCGGGAGTCAATTGAACTTCCGCCCCCGCCGCCGGAATCGCGATCGCAACCGCCAGAGCTGCCAAAGCCAGCAGTCGTTCTACAGGCCGTTCCATGTTTCGTCTCCTTCTAGCTTGCCATAGTCTGTTTCCGGTTACTTCTCCCATCCTCCGACGGAACCGCGAGTTTCACCGACGATTTGGCTAACGAACTCGATCTTTACCACGCCCGCCAAGTGGAAATGAGTGCTCATCATAGCGCCCCGCCCTCATGGCTACTTCTCCGAGTGGGTGGCCTTGGCCTCCTTGAGAAATGCGTCGAACGTCCAGGTCCAATAGAGGAAGCGTTGTCGGGCGACGGGATCGTCGGCCAACTCGGCCAACGCCTTCTCGCGCAGCGTCTTCATCCGTTGCACCACATCCGGCGTAAAGACGACGGGGAACAGCCTCCTGGGCACGGGCCATCCGCCGGGTTGCTTGATGCGGTCTTTCGTCCACTCACCCTTCTCCCAAACATCGCACTCCAGCCTCATGAGTTCGCGGGTGGTGCTGCCGGCCTTGCCGTAGAGCCGACGGCACATCTCGTCCAGCACCGCGTCCACGTCCAGATCCGGGTTCCAAAGCGCCTTCATCCACACGTACATCGTCGGGGCCGTGTTGGTCCACTCGCCCAGGCACATTCCGTTGAGGAAAGTCCCGGCACTGATGCCCTTGATGGCCTGGCAGTAATCGCGCACGAGGTGCGGGTACTGGTAGGGACCATAGGTCCAGGCAACGCAGTAGTCCCAGGTGGTGACGGGGACACATGCCTGCGCCCGGAAATCGTGCAGACGCTGGATTCCTTCCTCGAAATTCTCGCGCTGCGCATTCAAGGGCATCGGGTAGGTGGTCATGGCGGACATGACCACCAGGTTGTCGGGATAGTGCACTTCCTTGCGACACTCGTCGTAGTTCCAGTAGGGCAGGTAGATCACTTTCTTGTCGGGCCATCTTTGCTTGACGGCCTCGCACATGCGTTTGACAAATTTAGCCATGATCAGCGAGGTGCCGCCAATCCGCGTACCGCCGCCTTTGGCAAACGTCTCCTGGCAAGCGGGGCAGTGACATCCTACCGGAGAGTCGGCAGGGGAAACGGTCACGCAGGTGGAAGTGACCCAGGTGGCGGCGCCGCCCTCGTCCCACACCCGCTTGCAACCGTCCAGCAGGAAATCGAGCGTCTCCTGGGAGCTGTAGCACAAGAAGCTGTAATTCCGGGTGCCGTCCTTGTTGATCGCGAACATTTCCTTGTGTTCTTCGTGAAACTCTTTCGGCCGGCGCCCGAGGTTCTGCGGCTCGTGCACCTTGATCTTGTAGGGCCAACTGCAACCTTCGCGCACCAGCGGGAGGTAATTCGACATGTCGACCGCCTCAACCCCGTCGGGGATGGCGCCGGGCGGAAAGGGAAGCGGATCTTTTTCAGAAGAGTGTGCCGTCGTGGGGAGCTTCCAGCCGTGTCGCGGGTGATACTCCCGCAGACGGAAGACGGGTTGATCGCTGTAATGCATCGGAGGGATGACGAGCGAGGCAGATCGAGTAACGCACCGCCCGCCGAGTTCGGCCGGCCAGTACCAGCGCACGCCGACGAACCGTTCCAGGAAATCCGCCACGGCCCAGGCCGTACCCTCGTTGCTCCATTGCGCCCACCGGTCGCTACCAGGCGGCAAAGCCTTTGTGCTGCCCACCAGATAGACGCGATTGGGCGCGGTCTTTACCACGAAACCCTCTATCGGAATCTTTGCGGCATCAATACCTGCCTTGCGTGTCTCATCACAGTCGCCAATTATAATGGCGGGCCGGTCGGCGGGCGGAGGTTGAGCGACTTGTTCGGGCTTGGCACCGGTGCCCAGGCGGATCACCTCAACTAGCTCGTCGACCAGCCGCTTCAGCGTCGCGCTGGGGTCGCGGTCGGCCACGAAGACCGCCGCCAGCGTTTGCCCGTCGCGCACGATTTCGACGGGCGGGTGTGCCGGCGCGTCCATCCACTTTACTGGCGACAGGTCGCGCGGCTTCAGTTCTTCTCCGGCTGGTGCCGGAAGCACCATTGCGGCCATCATAGTGAAGAAGGTGATGAGTTTCACAAGCCGTTCCACGGGTTCTCTCCTTGTTGTTGTTCTGCCACACTCTGTTTCGGTTCTACCCCGACGGCGCCGTGCGGACGGCGCGGAAGCCGTTCTGATCCTGGCGTGAGCGTACGCTGAACGAGCCGGCCCGCGGCCTGTAAGTTGCACGACTGCGGTCCGATACGCGGAGGCCGAAGGGCACGTCGCCAAAGAAACCGCCGCGTAATCCGGACCCGATGCCGTCGTTCTTCCCGGATGACGTTCCCCGGCAGTAATTCGCCTCAGGCCAATCCGCCGGCACGCTGGGCGTTCCCGCACCGTGCGTGCCCTGAAACGCTCGCCCCTTCACGTCACTCACGCCTATGACCTGCTCCCGCACGTTGCCGCTCAGTTCCAGGATACCCCAGTAGGAAGCGCCCGCCGCGGTGCGTCCGCTGTCGGGCGTGGCGAAGATTCCCGCCCGCATCGGGCCGCCCGGCACGGCGCTGACGCCTCCGCGGGCCGCGCCGCCGTAGAAGTCGGGCATCGTGAAGTCGTAGTTGGCGTTGCCGGCCGTTGTCCGGTAGTTCTCGGTGATGCGCTCATCGGCCGTGCCTTCGCGGGCCACGGCGTAGGGCGCACTGGCGATGGCTGCCGTCCCCCACGCGTATTCGTTCGGTACGGGCCCCAGCGGTCCGCGGCAGGCCTTTTCGTACTCCATCTCGGTCATGGGGCGCAGCCCCGCCCACGCCGCGAACTTGGCGCCGTCCCACCACGAGAGCAGGTTACACGCCTGGTGCGGCCCGGCCGGCTCAAAGTTCGGCCACGCGTCCGACAGGGAATATCGCCCGGCGGCCGTGTAATGGGCTCCGGCGTGCTGGTCGTCCCCGGCCGAGGTGCTGTGGAAAACATCCTTCGTGATTGTGTTCAAGAAATCGGCAAACTGCCGTCGCGTTACCTCGTACCGCATGCAGTAAAAGGCCTCGTAGCCGGTCGGAAAACCATCGCAGAGCGCCCCCTCCGGACCCATAGTCCGAGTTCCCTCTTCTTTGCCCATGCCCCAGAGCCGGCCGGGCGAGTTGCAGATGCGGCGGGCATCGGTCCCTTCCGTGACCGGGTGGCTCCAGTTCGCGTCAACCAGCAAAGGAATCGCGGGGCCGTCCTTCCAGGAACCGTCTGTGAAGCTGGCCGTTTCCGTCCCGCCCGATCCGACTGCGAAGGCTCCCCGGGGCACATAGACCATCTCGACGGCGAAGACCTTCAACTCGGCCTTGGCAGGCTCCGGCACCCCATCAGCCTTGTGCAGCCAGCGGAGCTTCACATCCTTGAGCTCGAACGGGCCGTGTCCGGGTGCGGCGCGATAGATGAATACGCCCGTGCCGTTGCCGTCGGTCAGGCCGACATCCAGCGTCGCCGCAGAGGGAACCACATGGTCGGCCGCGTCGGCCGAGAGCGTCACGTGTCGCCAGTCGTTGTTTTCTTGATCTTTCGGAGTGAGGAATTTCGCGAATACCCAGGCCGCGCTCCAACTCTCGACCGGCAGGTCTTTGCCGGTCACGTTGTTCGCAGCAGGCTCTGCCCATCGGGCCCGCCAGGTGTGGCCCCAGGAAAGGTCGAACCGTATTTCGCTTTCTCCCTCGACGGGGCCGTGGTGCCGGTGCACGTTGGCGATCCGAACGTGGTTGATCTCCGCCATCCCACCCCGAAAGCGAGCCACTGCGGTGTCGGACGGGGCACGCAAATCGCCCCTCGCTGGCGTCGCTTGGGCGTCCTGCGCCATCACCGCGTCGATCATCCCGGCGTACTCGACGAAGGCGTCGAACTCCCACGTCCAGTACAGGAACGACTTTCGCGCGGCCGTGTCGCCGGCCTGCTCGATCTCGGACAACGCCCGGTCGCGCAACGTTTTCATCCGGGCCACCACGTCCGGCGGCCAGATTTCCCGGAACAGCCGGGGCGGGATGCGGTTCTCGCCGATACGCAGCGGACGCGACAACGCCGTGTTCTGCCATCGCTCGCACTGAAGCCGCAGCAGCTCGCGGGCGCTTTCCGCCCCCGGCCCAAAGAGCCGCCGGCACATCTCGTCGAGCGTCGCGTCCACGTCCAGCTCGGGGTCCCACAGCACGCGATTCCAAATGTAGTACGTGGGCGCGGCGGTGATGAAACAGGCCCCGCCGTAAGTGAGAACCATCCCACCGTCAAGCCGTTCCCGGTTCTTTGAATAGAAGGCCTGCACGAGGTGCGGAAACTGGACCGGCCCGTACGTCCAATCGCTGGGGCTGGCGAAGTCGACCCACATGTTGACCGGGCGGCCAGACTTCGCACTCCAGGCTCGCAGTCTGTCCTCTTCCAGCTTGCGGACGGAGGGCTCACGCATCAGCCCCATCACGTCCAGGTTGAGGTGGCTGACGACAAGGTTGTCGGGGAACTCCGTGTCCTCGGGACATTTCGGCATGGGCCAGGGTATGTAGATCACCGTTTTGTCTGGCCAGCGCTTCTTGACCTGTTCGCACAAACGCTTGACGAACAGGCCCATGAGCAGCTCTTCGCCGCCCTTGGCCAACGCGCGGCGACAGGCCGGGCAATGACACGCGGAGCCAACAGACCTGCCGCCTATATCCAGCGGGGCCCAGACGGTCACGCTGGAGCGTCGAATACCACCCACAAAAACGCCTTTGCCGTCTTGATCCCAGGCTCGCTCCAAATTCTCGACATAGCAGGCGAGCGTTTCCGGGGCGCTGTAGCAGAACAACTGGAAATTCCGGCTCCCGTCTTTATTCACCGCAAACACCGCCTCGTTGGTCTTCGGCACCTTTCCGATGAACTCGTAGATGCGAGCCCCATGCTGTACGGCCTCATACGGCCAGCTATTGCCCTGCCGCATCAATCGAAAATGGTCACCCATCCAAAGGGTCTCTCTCTGCTCCTCCAGCACGTCCGGCGCCATGGCGAGCAACTGCTCATCAAACGAGCGGGCTTGGAGCCAATACCAGTCCTGGTACATGGTCCGATAAGGAAACACAGGCTGATCGCGGTAATGGACCGGCGGGATGACGAGCGACGCGCAGCGGGGAATGGACCGGCCGCCATACTGTGCGGGCCAATACCATCGCACGCCGACAAATCGCTCCAAAAAGTCGGCCACGGCCCAGGCCGTGCCATCATCGCCCCTTCCGCCGGGCAGGGTCTGCGTGCTGCCCGCGAGAAAAATGCGGTTTGGGGCCGTCTTCACCGCAAACCCTTCGGGCGGAAGTTGCGCCGCATCGATGCCCGCCTGCCGTGCCGCCTCGCAGTCGCCGATCACGATCGCGGATTGGTCGGCGGCGGGAGGCTGATTCACCAGCTTAAGCGTGGCGCCGGTAGCGAGTCTGACCGTCTCGACCAATTGGTCAACAATCTGCTTGAACAGCGGAGGGCGGTGGCCGCGCCGTTTCGGAACGAAAGGTTCTCTACCTTTGGGGTCGACTACATAGACGACCGCCCGCGCACGCCCGTCGCGAACGATTTCGACCGGCGGGTGCGAGGGCGTCTTCAGCCAGGTTACGTGCGTCAGGTCGCGCGGCTTCAGTTCGTCTCCCGCCAGTGCCGCTGTCGCCGTCGCAGCCGCCAGTGCGGTGAAGACAAAGAGTCGTTTCATGAGGTGTTTCCTTCCCACAACTGCCTCAACGCCCGGTGCGCACAAAACGGAAGCCGGACGAGCTGTACTGCTGCCGAGGGTGGAAGAGAAGAGAGGGGTGCTCGCATGTCGCCCGGAACCGATCCGATGTGCGGAGCCTCAGGTTCTCGTAGACCGGGTCCATCTTGCTGATAATGCCGCCTCCATAACGAGCGCCGCCGCGGTGGCCGATAGCGACAATGCTGAGGCCGTGCCAGCCTGGCGGTTGTCCGTCTCGCTTCTCCTCAGCCCTCGCGGGTCGGGCCAACGTCCCGTCACCATGCGTGCCCGCGAAGCGCCGTCCAAAGCGGTTGCCCACGGTAACCGTACGCTCGCCCGGGTCGCTGCTCAGCCCCAATATCCCCCAATACGAAGCGCCCGCCGAGATGCGTCCGCTGTCCGGCGTGGGGGCATTCGTGTCCGTGATCCGGTCCGTCCCCCAGGCGTATTGGTTCGGTCCGGGCCTGAACGGGCCTCGGCAGGCCTTCTCGTACTCCAGTTCCGTCATCAGCCGCAACCCCGCCCAGTTCGCGTACTGCAGGCCCTCGCTCCACGTCAGGTAATTGCACGCCAGGTGGGGCGCGTCGGTCCCGTACACCGCCGGCGTGGCGGGGGTCTTGCCGGGAACTGCGATCTTGATCCCCTGGGGGTCATCCGGCGCAAACACAAGCGTGCCGGCCGGGCAGTCGGGCCCGTTGCCCTTCGCGGTGACGTGGCTCTGCTGCTCGAAGCTGAGCGTGCTGAGAAACGCCGCGTACTCCCCCCGCGTGACCTCGTGCTTCATGCAATAAAAGGCCGCGTAACCCTTGGGGAACTCGGCCGGAAGCGTCCGCGTCACGAAGCTAGTGAAGTCGTCGGCGCGAAGCATCCCGAGCCCTTCGCGGTTGCCCAGGTTCTTCTTGCTCTGGCCGCCTAGCGTGAGCACATCCTCGCTTTCGATCCGGAAGGGCTCGGTTGTGTTGCCGGCCGAGAACTGGCCGGTAACGAGATGAATGTAACCGTGATGATGCCGCCGCAGATCGGTGTCGCCAACCGGGAACTGGCCTGGAGTCTGCTTCGTCGTGCCATCGCCAGCCCAGAAGGCACACTGTGGTACATGGACCATTTGGATCGCGAAGACCTTGAGGTTTGCTGCCCCGGGATTTTCTACGCCATCCTCGCCGTGCAGCCAACGTAGCGTGACGCCCTTGAAGTTGTTCGGGCCGCTGCCGGCCGTCGCGCGGTGGACAAAAACCCCAGTGCCGCGTTTGCCGTCGTCGGAAAGCCCAACCTCCAACATCGCTCCGGCGGGAACCGAATGGTCGGCAGCATTGGTCGAGAGCGTCACGTGCGACCAACCGTTGCCGCCCGCCTTACGGAATTTCGCGAACAACCAAGCTGCATCCCAGCTCTCGAGCTTGAGCATGCTGGTTCCGCCGTGCTCATCCGGGCCCACGTCCCAGGCCGCGCGCCAGGAGTGGTCCCAGGCCAGATCGAACCCGATTGTGCTTGCGCCCTCCACGCTGGTCGACTTGACGCTTACGTTATCGATCCGGATGGAATCAGCTTTGCCTGTGCCGCGGAAGCGGGCGTCGGGGTCATTGTCGGCCAAAGCCGCCGAGGCGGCCAGAACGCCTGAGACTCCGGCCAGCAGCGCCAAACCACACGCCATCCGAGCATTTTTTCTTGCCAGCTTGCTCATCGCTGTCTCGCCCTTTCTTCTCATTTTGCCACCTCCTTCGGCGCCGTGCGCACACCGCGCCATTTGTGGTGTGGATGCCGATGAGGATCCACGAATGCCGCGTGGAGGCGGTCCGACGTGCGCGTACGCGGCAGGTCCAAGCCTGTGAATGTAACACCGCGGGGGTAAGGTGTCGCATCTCTGGGATAGCTAGGAGTATACCAACTGGAGCGCAACCCGGCGCCGACGGCGTCATCCTGCGGCCAGTCGGCGGGCAGGGCCGTTGAGCCCCGGCCGTGCGTGCCCGCGAACTTGCGCCCCGCGGCGTTGCCGACGGTGACCGTGCGCTCACTCTGGGACGCCAATTTGAACGCGTGCCAGTCCCAGGTGTCAAAGCCGCCCACGTGCCAGTGCGACGAGCCAACTTCGTCTGGCGCGGGTTCGCGCGGCCCGCGAAGGGCTTTCTCGAGTTCCAACTCCGTCATCGGACGCAGCGCGGCCCAGGCCGCGAAGGCCGCCCCATCCGCCCAGGACAACCCGTGGGCCCCGGGGCCCATGTTTCGGCCCCCCGTCTCTTCTGCTGAATAGGAGTAGTCTGGAGGTTCTCCGATACGTTTCCAACGAGATCCAGGATACCGTGCCTCGGCCTGCGCCGCGGGCAACGTATTCAAGAACTCGGCGTACTGGACCATCGTGATCCCGTACTTCATGCAATAGAAGGCTGAATAGCCGTTGGGAAAGGATGCGGGGACCTCGCCGCCGTCCTCTAATAAGTCGCCCTTCCTTATTCTCACCCACAGGCGGTCTTCACGGCGGCCAGTCGGGATCGGTCCGGCGCTCGTCACCTCGTACGGCAAAATGGCCTGGGCGCCGTCGGTGTACTTGTAGAATCCATTGAGTTCCGCGCCGCCAGAACCCAGGTAGAACGGTCCCTTGGGCACATACACCATTTGAACGGCGAATGGACGTATCCTCAAGCTCTTGAGGTTCTTGGCGATCCCTTGGTTGGCCGCGAGATCCAAGACGGCCGTCACGCCGTGTGCCGACAAATCGCCCTGGCCCTCTTTCGCCCGCCGAAGGAACATACCAACAAACCCGTCGTCGCCGCTTGGGACAATGAACTCAAGCGGCGTGCCTTTCGCTTGGCCGTAGCCCATCGGGTTCAGCACCTTGTCGGCGGCCAGCCGGACGTGCTGCCAGTCCGCCGAGCCCTCGGCTCGCGCCTTGAAGAATACCCAGGCCGCGTCGTGGTTGGTCTTGTCACGCCAGGACTCTGGCCAGGAAATGTCGAACTTCAGCGCCGCGGTGTGCGCGGCGCGCGGCGCGACCGTCACGTTTTCGATCCGTACGTTGTACATGGCTTGCCATCTGTTTTGTGCGCACACCGCGCCCGCGCCAAGCAGTACACAGACAATCGCAACCATCCGCACATGGGGATTGGTCTCCATTACGTTACGTAGGCAATTCATAACTAGCTTCCTCGCTAGAGTCGCGATTGCTCTGGATTCGTCTTTCGCAGTTCCTTCGGCACCTCGCCTGCCTCATCGTGCCACCTCCATCAGCTCCACGTCGTCGAACCAGGCGGTGCCGGTGCCCTCGGCGCACAGCTTGATCGACATGCCGCCGCCCATCGGGCCGAATTCGATTTGCAGCCGGGTCCAGTCATGATCGCCGGCGAGCTTCGGCTCGGTCACGCTTGTGAAGCGTTCGGGAGAGCTTCCCCGCCAGCCGCTCACCTGCAAGTAAGCACCGCCGTCGTTGAGCCCCTTGGTCTTGACCCACGCCGACAGGCGATAGGACTTGCCTTTTGTCCCGGGCAGCGGCGGGCCGCCGCCGACGGGCGATGCCACCTTCACCTTGCCCTGTCCGGGTCCATGTAGGGCCAGCGAATACTTCCCCGAGCGCGCCTCTCCGGCCGACGGCTCGATGTGCTGCCAAATCGCCGCGTTACACACACGATCGGAGGGCAGGAACGTCTCGAAGTCGTTCACCTTGTTCAGCATAAACCCGGACTTGGTCCGGCGCGGGCGGGCCCCGGGCAATGTCGAACTGTCCACGGCCACCGCCTCCAGTTCCCGCGCGACCGCGGCGGGCACGGAGAGCAGCCGGTAGCGGGCCCGCAGATGATACATCCCGTCGGACTCCTTCGCCTGCGGCGCTTTCATCACCATGTGCTGGTCGTACCACACGCTGCACGTGGCGAAAAAGACGGGGCCACTGGTCTCGATCAGCTCCACGAAAGGATTCATCCGCTCTTCCGTCACGAACCCCAAAAAGCTGCCCGGCTGGACCTCGTCTCGCGGGAGGTTGACGGGGCTGTGGTAGACGAAGACGATCCGGCCGTCGGGAAGCCGTCCCCGGACGGTCTTCTGCCACCGTTTTTGCCGGTCGCGGAGGTCGGCGACCCATCCGGCCATGAAGTTGTTGAATTCGATCTCCTTGGGTTCGGGCATGACGAAATGGCTGTTGGCGTAGATGACGTAACTGAGGCGCTCGTCCCACACCACCCGGAATTCAATGCTCCCGGCGTAGCCCTCGGAGTGGACTTGTTCGTGCTTGAACTCGATGGAGTCGCCCCGGTCTTTCGTGATCGTGAGCTTCCGCGAGGTCATGCGCGGGATCTCGTTGTTGCGGTGGGGCTCGAAGGCACCCATCGTCAGCACAAGTCTCGCTGCGTCCGCGAAGCACGTGTTGTCGACCTTGGAGCCGCTGTAGTTCGCCTCCTTGTCGAACAACTGCACGTCTTCCCCGATCAACCCGACGTGGCGGTCGCCATCGCAGATGTAGTACCACTGTCTCCGCTTCCCGACGGGCTCCAGGCGGAACGCCGGGGTGCGCTTCACCGCCGGCAGCGCGCCGTAGGCATTCGAACCGTCCAGCAGTTTCTGGAGCTCCCCGGCGGGCGCGGCTGATGACCAGAAGCCGAGGACAATCAGTCCGCCCGCCGCGAAGGCCCAGGTGCCGACGTTCGACTTGTTCTTCATTTTCTTCTCCATGACGCCGTTGCTTTCATCTCTTCATCTTCTCTCGCATCTGCAAATTCCGATCGCCTTTTTGGGGCGCTGGTTCGAGAAGGCAATCCCTTCGAGAACTAACGGGCCTCGACTTTGAGCTGGCCGAAGCGGAAGTGTTGAAGCCACCCCGGCCTCATCGGGGCCATCCAGTAGTAGTTCTTCGCACCCACCTTCTCGCGACGCGCGCGCTGCCGCTCGAACTGGACCTCCAGCGTGTCGGCCTGCCCCGGCTCGATGCCCAGCGCCGCGGCCGGGCATTTCACCACGGCCGCCCATACGCCGTCCGCATACGTGTTGGCAACCAGCGTCGCCGGCAAGCGGCCCTCAACTATCCCTTCCCCGTTGACGGCAACCGAACGCTCCGGATCGCCGCGCAACATGCCCAGCGGGATCCACGCGGGCCTTGCTTCTTTTTGGGCGGCCAGTGCGCGCTCCTTTTCGCCTGCCTCCATCACAAGGGCCAGTCGGTCCCATAGCAGCGGCTCGGTCGGCTCG
This sequence comes from uncultured Planctomycetaceae bacterium, assembly GCA_964547995.1. Classification (GTDB taxonomy): domain Bacteria; phylum Planctomycetota; class Planctomycetia; order Pirellulales; family Thermoguttaceae; genus CAZJRB01. Next base: position 19,181 of record CAZJRB010000009.1, read on the forward strand.
GCGGCCTCGAACCGCACGAGCAGGTCACTCCCGCTCCGCGCCAACCGCACTTTCGTCGCCAGCTCCGGTGCTTTGCCATAGTTCCCCTCGACGAGCGTCACCGCGGGCAGCGCCGCCCAGGTTGCGGCGTCGGTGGGAGGCTTTGCCACGGCGGCCACTTTGTAAGACGGCGTCTTCCCCAACCAGCGATGGGCGAGGTCGGCTTCCGAGAAAAAGGGCTCGAATCCTTCCTGCATCCACACAACACGGCGACGGTAGATGTCGTTCTCGTCCTTTGGGCACGCCGCCAGCGCTTCATCGAAGAGCTTCTTCAAGGCCTTGATGGCTTCCGGCGTATAGGTCTCGCCGTACATCTGGTCCGGCGGAATGTAGCACTCATCGAACTGCCGGCTCCAGCGGACGTTCTCATAGCGGTCGCTGAGCGTTTGGTAGATTCTCTCCATCGTTGCTCCCGCCGGGCCGAAAAAGGTCATGCACTGGTCGCGCAGCAGGGCGTCCACGTCGGCGTTGCGGTCCCACATCAGCCGGTGCCAGAGCCAGGCTATGGCGATCTCATATTGCGGTGGATTGCCGCCGGGACAGACGAACTCGCCCCCGGAGATTGTGTACGTGTCCTGGAGCCATTTCTGGAGATTGTGCGGGAAGAAGAGCGGTGCGTCGGTGAAATACGCGGGATAGCAGTAGAAGTTCCAGACATAGAGCCGCTCGCGCCGGCCGCCCAGCTTCTTGCTCCAATCCCGCATCAGTTGCAGGTTCCGCTCGTGCCAGTACGGCTCCTTGCCCATCGTCGTGGACCACATCATGCAGACCTGCACGTCCAGGTTGTCCGGCAGGTCGAAATCGGGCGGCAGCATGTGCCCCTCGTACGCCAGCATGCCCAGCCGCTTGTCCGGCCAGCGCTTCGCGATCTCGGCGGCGAACTGCACGCCATGGCGGAATAGCAGGTTCGAGTTCCTGCCGAAACGGCCGCGCTCGGGCTGGTACTGCGGCCTGCAAAGCTCGCACACACACAACCCTTTGATGTCCCAGATGTCCGCCGGCTCGAATGCGATCCACTTGGGTCCGGGATGGCCGTGCTCGCCGAACCAGCCGCCTTTCCCGTCATACACATCCTGAGTGACCTGCACGCGGGCACTGAGAACGCCGGGCTGCGAATAGCAGATGTAGTTGGGACTGCGCGTGCCGTCCGACCGGATCATCGCCGCCCACTCGGGGTGGTCACGGAAGAACCGCTTGCCGAACCACCGGTCCGTATGGTTGATGCCGAGGAAACCCGTGCCCGACCCGGCACCGTACCCTTCGCGCGTCACCCGCTTCCAGGCCACCGGGTCGCTCCAGGTCGCGAACGCCACGCGGCGGTAGGGGAAATCCGGAGCCAGTTCCAGTTGGTAGTCAGCCGGCACCGTGAGGGTCTTTACCGTCGGCGTCACGATGCCCAGATCGGGGTCCTTCGGGATGTGAATGAAAAAGCGATATCCGACGATTCGCTCCAGAAACTCGTACACGCCGTGCAGTGTCCCGCGATCCAGTTCGTGGCGGATGTTGTTGGTGCCCGCCGGGGCCACCTCCCCCAGGATGGCCACGCCGCGCTTGAAGGTGATGATGCGCAGACCCTCCGGCTTTGTCGGCAGTGCCAATTGATACTGTTCGCTGAGCGCGCTGCGGCCCACCAGCAGCAGCGTCCCTTTGGTAGGTGCTTCTGCGGCCGGGACAATCTCCAGGCGGGCGCCCGTGGCCTTTTCGATGAAGCGTTGCAGCTCCTCGGCCGCATAGACCACGGTGGGCGGCTTGCCGACCGGGATGGCGGTCGGCTGATCCGCGATGACGATGGTGGCCGTCGGTTTACCCTCCTTCACCAGCGTGACGGGCACGGCCGCCGTCGCGGTACCCATCAACGCAAGCAGGCACCCCACGAGTCCCATCGGAAATTGAATACGCATCGTCAACTCCTTACTCAAAGGCTTCATAACTGCCAGGAATCAGATAGGGATTCGCCGTCGATGCCTTCAAATCCATCGACCCCTGCTACCTGAGTGGCACGGTCAAGATCGGCATGTTCGTCCATGTCAAACATTGCGGCGATCGAGCGCGGACTGCCAGGAATCACCGTGCGATTGGCGCACACTCCGTTCTCGTGGGTGTCACCCAAGCCACGCTGGACGGGTTGCCGTCCCTGCCGAGTTCCCTCAATCACCTGTAGACCGCCTTGCCCCACGTTTCCGCATACAAGAACGTTAGGGCCTTCTTCCCACGATCCGCATAGGGCGGGTTCTTGACCTCGACCAATTGGCCTTTCCATCGTTTTCCGCTGGCGTCGCTCCAATTGACAGTCCAGGAGAGCCCCAACTCATCGCCGGCCCGCGGCGGATCGCTCCCGGCCCCCAGCAACGTCCAGGGGATGGCGCATTCGACCGTGTAGCTCTTGCCGTCCGGCGCCTTGCGGAAGGCGCCTTGCCAACCGGGCGGATTCACTACGCCGCGATCCATATTCATCCCGTAGCGGATTTCCAGACATGGTTGCTCGCGCGGCTGGAAATACCACAAGGTCAGATGGACGATGCGACCGCTGATGTCCTGAGGGCGTGCTTCACGAGAATAGGGCTTTCTCGCTGTCAAAGGCCACCCGAAGCTTCGATCCGTCGACAGGCGAAGCTGCACACTGCCGCCCATCCAGGCGGACCACGGATCGGCGTTCGGGTCGATCAGGTTTCGCATCGGCATTGGATCGCCCACCCGGGCCGCGATGTACAGGTACTCCGCGTCGTACATCATGCTGCCGTGGACGAAACACGACTCGGCGAACGGCTCCGCGCACCGGGCTTCAAACATGCCCGATAGTTCCCAGTCCGACAGATCGCCGTCCACGCTGACCGGACCGGGAGCCGCAACAACGTCCAGCGATGAAATCTCGCTCGGTTTGAACGGAATCAGTTCCTCTCCTTCATGGATGCTCGGTGTGCTGAAGGTGCGTAAGAAGTACTCATACGAGAACGCGACCTTCTGCAACTCGACCGTGTCGGACGCGCCGATACGCACGGTTTCGCCAGCTACGAGCCGGTGACTTCGCTTGTCGAACGCATCGGGTTCTTTCAGCTCGGCAACCACGGCGCCGTCGAACACCTGTACGACCGTTTCACGATCCGGCTCTACGGAGACGCCGAACTCGGTGCCTAGATCGATAACTCGTGCCTTGGGTGTGTCTACGACGTAGCCTGTCGCCGTAGGCGGCACTCGGGCCACGATTCGTCCCGTATTCAGCACGCAGTTGCCGACATCGACAAGTTCCAAGCTCGCAGGTGCTTCGACCAGCAGGTCGACAGCGTTGTCCAATTTGATCTCCGCCATTCCTTCGCGCAGGTTGAGCGGACCGGCAGCCAGACGATCGCCCCGTTGCAAGTGCGGAGGCTCCCCCCAAACGCAATTGCTAGTGCGTTTCAACGTAGCGAACAGTTCCGGCGACTCTGGTTGCAGCGGTGCAACTTGGAGCCAAATAAACGCCACAGTAACGCTCAACACGAGCACGCCGACTCCAGCCAACAGCAGTCTCCTTGAGATGATGTGGCCTTTCGACCGGGGCCGTTTCTCCAATCCTTCCGCTGCGGTAGGAGGCGTCAGCCACGACCCTTGGCCTGCCGCCCCTTCGACAGCCGCCGCCATCACAGCCTGATGCAGCAGGCCGTGCATCTGTGACTCGGCGCGGAAGACCCGGCGTGCTTCGTCCGAATTTCGAAGCAACTGGCTGAGTTCGGCGGCCGCCTGCTCGGTGAGCATGCCGTCACGCCAGACGTCAATGAGTTCGTCAAGTCGTTCCATGTTCATCGCGGTTCACTACCGGCGTTCAGTTGCCTCTCCATGCACTCACGCAGCACCCCACGGGCGCGGGTCAGGGCCACGCGTACCGCACTGACCGTCCAGCCGATTCCCGTCGCGATCTGCTCCGGCATCTGAGCGCCGTGATAGCGCCTCCAGACCAACTCTTTCGCCCGAGGGGCCAGACGACCCAAACAGCGCCGCAAGGCGTCGACGCGATCCTGCCACTGGGACTCGTTCACCGGCTCAGCCGCGTGCAGAAGTTCGATCACATCTTCATCCAGACGGCCGGCGCGGCGTGCGCGTGTGCGCTGGAAGTGGAGCGTCTCGTAGCGCGCCACCGTGCATAGCCAAGCGAGAAAGTCGGTGCCCGCCATCCATGTTTGCGACTTCCGAGTGACAGCCAGGAAGACCTCCTGCACGATGTCCTGCGCATCGGCGAAATTCGGCTCAATCGACAGCACATACCCTAGAACCGCCTGCTGATACCGCACGAACAACTGCTGGACATGCAGCGTGTGGTCGTCCGGGGGTTGGTGAAAGTGATCTGTCATCACAAAAGGACTGCCGCCCAGCCGGCGGAATTAGCAGAGAAAATCGGAATCTCTGGTTCGTCACCCATTTTCGGGGAAAGATTGGTTCAACGGTAGATCTACTGTAACTTGTTGCCGTAAAGAAGTTAGCGGCAGCCACGAGGTTCCCCGCCAGAAGAGCCGTTCGTGCGGACGGCCTTGTCTCTTCCCCCCTCAGGTAAGGGGTTGAGGTTGACAACCGTATGGTGAACTGGCCCAGGTGTGCCGTGAAAAGGTTCGTTGTTCCAGCAGGTGAAAGTCCTGCCCCGGTAAAGGTCGTCCCAGCCGGGTAGCTATCGTTTCGCCGGGGTGGTGGGCGACGGCATGTCAACAAGGAGCGACGGGCAACACGGGAAGCCCCAATGGTGAGAGGTCGTGGCTCTCAACCGGAACTCCGTGAGGAGCAGGCTGGGCCATGTGGGGTGGCGGACAGGTTCGTATTACTGATGAAGCCGGGTAATGCTGGTGGAGGAAAGGATCCTGACTTCTGGCGCGTTACTGGAAGAGACCAAGAGTCCGGAGATTGGCTTTGCCTATGAACTCCATTAGTCGGACCGTTCTGTTCCGTAGAAGCATCACTGAAAACCTACCTGCCGCGAGAGAAGACGAGGTTGAGGAACGATCTCTTACCACGATTGAGATTGCGACAGATTGTTGTACAATGACAGTCAACCGTGGGAAATCATGGCGTGGTTTCCATCCGGGCAGGTGTGTGAAAATCAGTGCATCACACCATACACGAATGCAGGCTCCCTGGAAGGCGAGTAGGGCCGCGGAACCAGCGAATTGGCCGGACATAGATCGCGTAGACACTGACCAGAGCGGAGAACAAGCATGGGATACAAGACTCCCTATTTCCTTCTCGTTGTGTCGTACTGTCTTTATCCAGTGAGTGCGGTCGACTTGATGGCTGAGGAAGCCCAGTCCAAGCCAGGGCAGCAAACAGAGAGCGACGATGCGAATCCCATGAGCCATTTGCGAGGCAAGACCTGGGACTTCAAGTTCAAGGATTTTCCCATCGGGGCGTTCAATGGGCCGGCCGCCACGGACGCGGAATACCAAGTCTACAAGGAATGTGGTTTCAACGTGGTGATCACACCGCGATATTTTCACTATCAAGGATACGACAAGGTCAAGGATGCTCTCGACCTGGCGCAAAAGCACGGCTTGGCGGCGGTGATGGAAACATACACGCACCACACCAAACCGTGGGGCGGCAAGGCCGGGCAGTGGTACCGGCATCGAAGCCATCATCCGGCCACCTTGGCGGAACTGCAGTGGATCCACGAGCGTTACGGAAAGCATCCCGCGCTGATCGGCTACATGCTCGCCGATGATGTCGGCAATCTGCCGCCCCAGGTGGTCGAGACCACGAAATGGATGCGAGAGAACACGCCGCACCTGTGGCCCTGGGTGTGTCAGCTCACGCTGAAGACGGGCAGTCTGGCGCGGGCCGGCAATCCCCTGGTGATCCCGCAATTGTATGCCACCCTCTACAAAGCCCACTACCCGCCCGAAAACCGGATGCAGTATTACTGCCGCCAGGTGAATACCTTGCGCCAGTGCTGCTTCCACCAGGGGCTGCTGCCGATGCCGATGTTCAACGTCTCGACGTGGGGCAAGCCCATCCGAAGCGACTCGATCGTGCGGTTTCAGATCTACGCCTCACTCGCCTACGGGGCGCAGGGGATCTGGTACTTTACGTACCGCGACCTCGGCAGCCTCATGGGCGGCAAGGTGGCCGACGACACCGTTCAATCCGTCAAGGCCCTTTGCGACGTGAAATGGCACGTCGCCCAGGAAGTCAATCACCGCGTGGCCGCCTGGGGACCCGAGCTGCTGTGGCGCGAGGTCAGCGAAGTCTATCACACCGGCTCGGACGGCTGGCACCTGCCCGACGGGTTGCAGCCGGGGCCCGACAAGCTGATCGTCAAGATGACCGAGGACCTGCTGGTGGGCATCCCGAGGAAGGAAGGCGCCCCACCATTGGCGATGGTCGTCGACAAGCGGGTGGACGACGGCTACCAGACGATTCCACATCGCGAGGTTGAACTGACCTTCTCCGGCGGCGTGAAATCAATCGACATCCTCGAACAGGGCAAAACCAAAACGGTCCAGGGCAACACGGTCAAGCTGTTGCTGAAGTCCGGTGAAGGACAACTCCTGCGGCTCAACGGTGAAGGGCTTTAGTTAGTCCAAGATCAAGAGCGGCGACGTCGTGCTGCCCACCCAAACCCGGCGGGGCTGTCACAACGGCACCATCCGGCTGCGCTGTGTCACCGAACCGGACGAGGCCCAGAAAATCCTCCTCCACCGCCTCGGAGTAACCCTTCCCCGCCGCCTGCGCCGCATCGACGAGGTTGTCCCAATGTAGTGGAAACTCTGCCCCGAAAACGAACGTAAGTCCTTATTCCATGGACATTCTCACCCCGTAACTGCATAACTTGGGCTAACCCCTGAACCCTGACAACTGAACCCTCAACTCTTACCCATGCCACGGATCTACCGACTATCGCAGAGCCTTATCAACAAGATCGCGGCCGGGGAGGTCGTTGAGCAGCCGGCGAGCGTGGTTAAGGAGCTGATGGAGAATGCGGTCGACGCCGGGGCGCGGCGGGTGGACGTGACGGTGCAGGGCGGCGTGGACCCGGTCCGCGTCGTCGCAAGTCGTTACGAGGACAATAGATCGGAAAAGCTGCCGTAGAAGACGGGCCGAGGTTTCCGACGGTCCCCATCTCGGAGTCCCGGCACTGCACAAATCCCCGGCGGTTGGTACAATGTCTCAGTAGGTGACCTTTGGAGGGTTCCATGACTTTGACGATCGATATCGACCTTCCGGCCGAACTGGCGCGGTTCCGGCTCCCCAAAGCGGTTGCCGCCCGGCTGCAAACGCTGCTGGACCGTCAAGATTCCGGCCAACCGCTGACCACGGCCGAACGCGATGAGGCTGAAGGACTGGTGAACCTGGCGGAATTTCTCACTCTGTTGCGGCTGCGGGCGGAGCGGGCAGCCGAATGAGCGACATCCTCCCGAGGCTGCATGACGAGGTGGTATCGCGTGCGGCTTATCGGTGTGAATACTGCCGGCATGCTCGGGATCGGGCAGAGGACGTTGTATCGGAAGATTAAGGAGTACGGATTGTGAGTTGAGAATCGGAACGTTGCAGAACGGACATGTATGAAGAAAAAGGAAGAAAAAGAGGTCAGAACTGTTTTTTGGGGCAGACAACGCAGAAAAATAGTTCTGACCCCTTTTCAACCTTCAGGCAGAGGAACTCGAAACCGTATCCGCGGCGATACCTGGAGCGATAGCGCCGGATTACGGGGGGTATGTCATAGCGCTTATTGTGATAGGCGCTATTATTGTTTTCGGAAAGAAAATGCTGAAAAATATCAATAAAGGCAGAAAGACGAATATAAAAAGCCGCAGGAATTTTATTGTTGCCGCTTTAATGACTATATTCGCTTTCGGCGCGGCTTCGGCAGAGGTACCGGATGCGGAAAGCATGCCTAAAGAAGCTGAAGAGGAAAAAATAGTCATTCCGGGTGAGGTATCTAAAGCACTTATAAACCTACTAGAGGATAAAGATGTTAATATAGCGGCAGCGGAAACCCTCGGCAAAACAAAGAATCCGGAAGCAGCTCTGGCGCTTATCGACATACTTAAAAAGCCCGTTAATGATGAAAATGACCTTATCATCAGGGCTGCCGCGGAAGCTATCGGCGAAATGGGTGATGCCCGGGCAGTAGAGCCGCTTATCGGTATAATAAAAAGTCAAAATGAGAAATATTACTGTTTTGTGGGTGCGGTAGTTGCTTTGGGGAAAATCGGCGATCCCCGGGCGGTTCCTCATATAATCGAATTGCTCCAAAATGAAGATGAAGAAGGCCGTATCGTGGAGATAAAAGCTTTAGGTAAAATAGGCGGACCACAGGCTGTTTCATATCTTATTGACCGCACCAGGTCCTTAATGAGTAAAGGCAAGAGAGTTACTTTTGAGGTGGCTTCTCTTGGCTGGACGGACGACGCGAAGGCAATCGATTTCCTCATTGAATTGTCGAAAGACAAAAACCGTGATATCAGTAAAAGAGCGATAAAAGCCCTTGGTGACACTTCTGATACAAGGGTAACCCAATATCTTATAAGGATGCTAAACACCACTGATGGATACGTGAAGGATTCTGTGTTGGAAAGCTTAGCCAAGAAGCGGGATAACCCTGCGGTGGTTCCGGCGCTTTTAGAGGATATCAAAGAAAAGCGCGCTTGGACAACAGTAAAAATATTAGGGGAGATCGGGGATTCTCGCGCGGTTTCACGCCTTATAGAGTTGTTGGAGAGTGAAAATATTAGAGAGGATAGATTTAGCATTAGACAACTGTTCCGTCACTTGATAAGATCTTTAGGTAAAATAGGTGATTCACGAGCGACAGACCACATTGTTATCTTACTTAAAGATAACAATGAATATATTCGCAAGCTTGCGGCAGAAGCACTGGGAGAGATTGGTGATGAGAAAGCAGTCCCGGCGCTTATCGATCTGTTGGAGAACGGCACGCCAGAAGACCGTGAGAATGCCTCTTTGGCATTGGCTAAGATAGGCGGAGAGGAAGCATTTCAGGTACTTGTAAAAATGTTCAAGGATGAGCGGTATATCATTAAATTACCTGCGATTGTGGCGTTAAGTGAACTCGGTGACCCCCGTGCGCTTCCGCTTCTCGTTGAGGCCTTGGATGACAAGGTTATAGAAGTGCCTCCGACCGCGTTAATGGCCATGGGCGAGATAGGCGGTAAGAGAGCAAGGCAGGAATTAATAAAAGCATTGAAAAGCAATAAAGATACAAACGTCCGTTGCGCTGCCGCAAGGGCCCTTGGCAGGTTTGATGACATTAACGCGATGCGTGTTCTTGTCGAGGTTGCGAAAAAAGATTCTGATATTAAAGTAAGAAATGCTGCCATAAGGGCTCTAGGCTTAAGTAAGAAAGCTCATCCGAAAGAGTCAGCTTCGTATGCTAAAGTTACTGGCATAGCTATTGTAATAGGCGGCTTGCTTTATGCTGCAATTGGTGTGATAAGCTTCGTGCTCGCGAAGGCGCGGTCGCGCAGTGCGAGGAAGCGCAAGGGTTATTATGCCAAGAAGAAGCCCCTTCCGTACATAAGGACGATGCGGGAGGTTATGAGGATATCGAAGCATGAGAAAGCCGGGAGAAAAGGCATCGGAAGGCTTGTCCACGGCATTCTGACGGATAATGTAAGGCGCATATATAGATTCGTAAAATACCCGCTCACCCACCTCTCCCTCTCAAAAGAGTACGATAGCCTGGGCAACATCACCCATGAAAAGTTCTACCAGATACAGGCCCTGAAGCCCGCCCTCCGCACGCTTGAGGAGAATATAGGTAAAGAGCCCGTGGAAGAGGTAAGAAAAGCCCTTACGGATAAATACAAGGCTACAGACGGTGCTCTGGCGTTCTATTCGGTGGTGAATACCGCCAACAAGCTTTTGCGTGCCAATAAGGACGTGAAAAGCCTTTTTGAGGTGCAGGTTCCCGTTATCATCAAGCTTTCCGCTTCTTATAAGAGCTTCCTTGGCAACCTGCAGGTCCTGGAAAGCCTGAGGAAGGGCTATTCGGACGAGAAGATCGAGAGGAGGGCTGACGACTCGCTCGGTTTTCAGACATTCTTTTCCCAGGTGAAGGGTAAGCGTATTGAGAAAAACGGGTCGCGCTAGGAGGTTTGGCAACCCCCAATCCCTAAACCCTGACAACTGAACCCTCAACTCTGGACGCTCAACTTGCAACCATGCCGCGGATCCACCGACTATCGCAGAGCCTTATCAACAAGATCGCGGCCGGGGAGGTCGTCGAGCGGCCGGCCAGCGTGGTCAAGGAGCTGATGGAGAACGCGGTTGACGCCGGGGCGCGGCGGGTGGACGTTACGGTGCAGGGCGGCGGGGTGGACCTGGTCCGCGTGGTCGACGACGGCTGCGGGATCGCGGCCGACGAGTTGCCGATGGCCGTGGCCAGCCACGCCACCAGCAAGCTCACCGAGGCGGAAGACCTGTTCTCGATCGCCACGCTCGGGTTCCGCGGCGAGGCGCTCGCCTCGATCGCGGAGGTCAGCCGCACGGTGTTGCGGAGCCGGACGCCCGAAAGCGAGAGCGGGGCGGAAATCGAAATCACCGGCGGCGACCAAGGCGACGTCGCCCCTTGCGGCTGCCCGGTCGGTACCTCGGTCGAGGTCCACAACCTGTTCTACAACACGCCGGTGCGGCGGAAATTCCTCCGCACCACGCAGACCGAGTTCGGCCACGTCAGCGAGGCTTTCACGCGAATCGCCCTGGGGACTGCGAACGTCCATTTCACGCTTCGGCACAACGACCGGCAGGTCTTCGACCTGGCGTCGTCGGACGGTTGGATCGAGCGGATTGCCCGGTTCTTCGGCCGGGAGCTGGCCGAGGGCCTGATCCCCGTCGAGAGCACGGACAATCTGCCGGGCGGCGGACAGGTCCGGCTTTCCGGCTACGTTGCCGCCCCCGCGCACAGCCGCGCGAACAACCGGATGCAGTACGTCTTCCTCAACGGCCGGTATATCCGCGACCGGGCGTTGCAGCACGCGTTGGGTGAGGCGTACCGTGGGCTCCTGATGACCCGGCGCTATCCGATCGCCTTCCTCACGCTGGAGATGCCGCCGGAGATGGTCGACGTGAACGTGCATCCGACGAAGCTGGAGGTCCGTTTTCAGGATTCCGGCCGGCTCTACAGCCAGTTGCTCTCGGCGCTGCGGACGAAGTTCCTGGCAACCGACTTGAGCGCCCACGTGAGTTCGTCAAGCGAAGAAGACCAAACCGGCGGCCATGACGAGGCCCGGGCGGAACAGTTGCGGCAGGAGCTGGTCGACTGGGCCAAGGGGAAGGTGGAATCTTGGGATACGGCTGGCGGTTCCCGGACGGCGGCCGAAGCGGCCTTTGACGTGGGTGCGGCGGCCGGCGGCCGGCAGCCGCTCGAGATGCGACGGATCGACCACCCCGGACGGTCTGTGGGCGAAGCGCCCGCCGAACGGACGGTCGGTCCGTTGCCGGCGGTGTCGGAGGAAGGCGCGGAAAATGCTTCCGGCCTGACTGCTGGTGTTACGCATACTCCCGTCCCCCAGCCCCCGGTCCCCACCTCGGCGGTGCAGATTCACAATCGCTACCTCGTTACCGAAAGTGAGCGGGGCATTACAGTCATTGATCAGCACGCCCTGCACGAGCGAATCCTGTACGAGCATCTCCGCGAGCGGGTGGACGCCGGGGTGATCGAGACCCAAAACCTCCTCGTGCCCGAGCCGGTGGATCTAGCAGCGGACGAGGTCGCAGCGGTGTTGGAAAACCGCGAATTGCTGAGCGAGTTGGGGATGGAAATCGAGCCGTTCGGCGGCGACACGGTCCTGATCGCCGGGTTCCCGGCAATGCTGGCGAACTTCCGCCCGGTTGAGGTCCTGCACGAGTTGATCGGGAAGCTTCTTGCAGGCGGAAAAAAGCCCGACCGCCGTGATCTGCTCGACGCGATGCTTCACGCGATCGCCTGCAAGGCCGCGGTCAAGGCGGGCGACCGGCTGGCCCCGGAGGAAATCAAGACCCTGCTCGACCAACGCCATATTGTCAACGATCCGCACCACTGCCCTCACGGCCGGCCGACCGAACTGATCTTTACCCACGAAGAGCTAGAGAAGCAATTCAAGCGGACGTAGTGCTTTGTCATGCTTAAAATACGGGTTGGGTGCCATTTCCACGCTTGCGTAGACATGCCGGAAACCTCGATCAACATGCCCACGCAAACGTGGGCATGGCACCCGTAATTTTAGGTTTGACAAAGCACTGGGGGGTTTGATTTTCCGAGCACAATTCGGCAAAATGGGGGACGTCCCTAATAGACTCCACGTCGGGCAGGAACTACCGACTCCGAGCTACATAAAGCCACCTGTTGTATTGTTGCCATGATTTGCGTCAGCATCGGCCGAAGCCGGCACCAACACGTCGTTGCGGAACACAAGCACCTGGTCGACCAGGGGGCGGAACTGGTCGAGTTGCGGCTCGATTACATCAGCGGCGAGATCAATCTCAAGCAGTTGGTTACCGGACGGCCCTGCCCGGTGATTATTACCTGCCGACGGGAAGTAGACGGCGGTAAGTACACCGGCCCCGAAGGACAACGGTTGATGTTGTTGCGGACGGCGATTGCCGAGGGTGTTGACTACATCGACCTGGAGGAAAGCGTTGCTTCGAGCATTCCACGGTTCGGCAAGACCAAGCGGATCATCAGCTTGCACGATTTCCGCAAGACGCCGGGCGACCTTACGGAAATCCACGGGCGTCTCGCAACGTTGGATCCCGACATTATCAAGATCTGTACGATGGCCAACCATCCGCACGATAACGTGCGGCTTCTCGAACTGGCACGAAATAGCGACATTCCGACCATCGGCATTTGCATGGGGGACATCGGCATTCCCAGCCGGGTGTTGGCCGGACGTTCCGGGGCGCCCTTCACCTATGCCACGTTTCATCACGAGCGGGCATTGGCCCCCGGGCAACTCAGCTACGACCAGATGAAGGACGTTTACAATTACGACCGGATTGATGCAGAAACCGAAGTCTATGGGGTTATTGCCGATCCGGTCGTGCACAGCCTCAGCCCCTTGATTCACAACGCCGCCTTCAGACACCTGGGAATGAACAAGGTCTACGTCCCGTTTCGGGTGCCGCGGGAAGATATGGCGCAATTCATCGACGAGGGGCCGAAGTTGGGTATCAAGGGCCTCAGCGTCACCATTCCGCATAAGGAAGAAATTGTCCGAAAACTCACGCAGGCCGACGGCGCCGTTCGCGGAATCGGAGCGTGCAACACCGTGCTGTTCGACGGCGACGGACGCCTCGGCTTCAACACCGACTATCGAGCGGCCATGGACAGTCTCGAAGAGGCCACCGGCGTGGGACTCGGCGACAACAAACCGTTTGCCGGAAAAGTCGCCCTGGTCCTCGGCGCCGGCGGCGTCGGCAAGGCCCTCGTGTACGGCCTGTTGCGGCGAGGAGCTAAAATCGTTCTGACCGACGGTGTTACCCGCCATGCCAGCGAGTTGGCCAAACGCTTCGAATGCCGCTGGGTCGAATGGTCGCAGCGTCACAATGTCACAACCGACATGCTGATCAATTGCACGCCGGTCGGCATGCACCCCGAAGTTGACGAAACCCCCTACGAGAAACACCACCTGCGACCGTCGATGCTCGTATTCGATGCCGTCTACAACCCCGAGAACACCATGCTGGTGAAGGATGCCCGGAGCCGAAACTGCAAGGTCATTACCGGCGTCGATATGTTCGTCCGTCAGGCATGTCTCCAGTTCAAACACTTCACCGGGGAAGAGGGGCCCGCCGATTTGATGCGAGACGTGCTCAAGCGGGCAACCGGAGCGGCGAGGTTTTAGGGGGAGAAGGCAGAGGGCAAATGACAGAGGGCAGAGGGTAAGCGGAGCAAGACCAACGAACCAACTTAACCTGCAAAAGCCCCCGCACTGCGTGCGGGGGTTGAGCGTCCAAAGGGATGGTTGTCCTGAATCTCATCCTCATCGGTTACCGCGCTACCGGAAAAACGACGTTGGCAGGCATTCTTGCCGAACGGCTCGATTACGATTGGGTCGATGCCGACGTGGAAATCGAGCGCCGCGCCGGCAAGTCGATCGCAAGGATCTTCGCCGAGGACGGCGAACCGGTCTTCCGCGATCTGGAGGAAGAAGTGATCGCCGAACTGTGCGGCCGCGAGAGGCTCGTGCTGGCGGCAGGCGGCGGGGCGACCATGCGCGAAACAAGCCGCCGGGCCATGCGCCGGTGCGGCAGGGTCGTCTGGCTGACCGCCGGGCCCGAGACCATCCTGGCGCGGATGACCGGCGACGAAACGACGGCCGGGCGCCGACCCGACCTCACCGAAAAGGGGCCGCTCGAGGAAATCATTACGCTGCTTAACCGTCGCGAGCCGATTTACCGCGAGTCGGCCCACCTGACGGTCGATACCGAGAACAAGACGCCCGAGGAAATCGCCGACGAGATCCTTTACCGGCTTGAGCTAAGTACCGGGTGAAGGACAATTTTCAGCAGCCCGGCTGCCGGTAGCAGCCGGGCTGCCAGCCCCGAACGACGAGACACGCGTGAACATGCTGCTGGCCATCCCGATGGAAATCCGCCTGGCGATTGTTTTCGTCCTGGGAACGTGTCTCGGCAGCGTGGTGAACCTGGGTGCGTATCGGCTGGCCTACAGGCCGAGCCGGATCGGCCCGTGGTTTCGTCGCGACGAGAAGGCCCCGCCGCGGCGGTTTACGGACTTGTTGCCCATCGTCGGGTGGCTTGGCCTGCGGCGTGAAGCGGCCGTCCACGGCAGCGGCTTCTGGATTCGTCCGATGCTCGTTGAGTTACTGCTGGGCGTGATTTTGGCGTGGCTCTACTGGTGGGAAATCGGGTGCCTGGGCCTGCTGCCGCCGATGAGGGGGAATGCGCCCGTCTGGGCGTATACGATCCTCCACACCCAGTTTGCCGCTCATGCAATACTCATTTTTTTCATGCTGGTTGCATTGCTGATCGACCTGGACGAGTGGACGATCCCCGACACGATCACGATCCCCGGCACGGTGATCGGGCTGTTGCTGGCAGCCGTTTTCCCGTGGTCGCTGTTGCCGAACCTGGAGGCCGACTACCAGAGACAATTGCTGCGACTGGGAATGGAGCAAGAAATCCATGCGACTTACGAGAAGGAGTTGGCCGACTTTTTGGCGATGGGAAGTCATGCCAAAAGGAGTTTTCCTTCTTCGAGTGAGAAGTGGCCGTTTCTGCTGTTAACTTCGGTTGAGGGACCGCTACCCGGAAAACCCTGGAAAGCCTACTTGTGGGATTCTCGACCACGTCAACCGCCGCCGCCGCATGTTCGACTCAACGGACGATACGGCCTGCTGCTGGGCCTGGGCTGCTGGTGGGCGTGGTGTTTGGCCATGATGCCCTGGACGTGGTTTCCACGTCACGGCTGGCGAAGGGCCGTCGTGCTCTGCTGTGCCCGGATGCGGCGCGAGTGGAAAAGCTGTATCTGTCTCGGGCTGGGCGTGGTCGGTTCGGCGGGGATCGTTGTGACTTGGACCCTGGGCAAGTGGTATTGGATGGGGTTGCTCACGGCATTGGTGGGCGTGGCCGTAAGCGGCGGGATGGTCTGGGCCGTGCGGATCATCGGCGCCGCCGCGCTGAAACGGGAGGCCATGGGATTCGGCGACGTCACGCTGATGGCGATGATCGGGGCGTTTCTCGGCTGGCAGCCCTGCCTGCTCATCTTCTTTCTCGCCCCGCTGGCCGGATTGGTCATTGCCGTGTTAAGGCTCCTGTTCTCCCGCGAACGGGAACTCCCGTATGGCCCGTACCTCTGCCTGGCTTCGTTTGTCTTGATCGCCTGCTGGGCCACTATCTGGAATCGGGTCTTTCTCATTTTCGAGTGGGGCTGGCTCGTCCCGGTCCTCGGGCTTTTTTGTCTGGCAATGATGGGTTTTCTGCTAACGGTGTGGAAGATCATACTGGGCGCATTTGAAAAGTGAGGATTGGCCTTGGCCCAGCCGGTCCCGCGACCACCGGTCGCGGCTTTGTAGATCCCGCGACCACCGGTCGCGGCTTTGCAGGAGACGTGCCGAGCAAGCCTAATCCGGCCAGACCGACTTGCACTCCCAGACGGTCAGCGAATCGGCCTTCGCCTCGCCGCCGGCGGCGAACATCGACAGCGAGACGTTCTTCGGGTCGATCGGCAGCGAAAAGGACATCACCACTTGCCCGCCGTTGGCAAAGACCTCGATGCTGGCCACGTCGGCCACGATCCGCAGCTCGATCTTGCCGTCGCGCATCTCGAGCGGCGCCGAAGCCCCCAAGGCGGTGAGCTTCCGGTCCTTCGCGCTGTAGACGATCCTTTGCCCCCGGATATCGAAGCCGACCTGTTGTGTCTCGCCGGGCTCGATTATGGCGTCGATATCCCACAGCTTCCCCTTCAGCTTTGCCAGCGGGTTATCGCCGGCCTTCAGTGCCAGGTTGGACCAGGTGTGTTTCTCGCCGCGGACGTTTTCGATCTCTTTGACGGGATACAAGAACAGCCGCGGGCCTTCCGCCGTGTTCCGCAACGTGACGTTGCGCGGCGTGCTCATCTGCTGGTTGAACGGCATTCCGGGAAAGTTGCCGCCCCGCATCCAGCCGATGATGATCCGCCGGCCGTCTTCCGGCGGGATGTCCGACCAGGTCTGGGCGGCGTAGCAGCTCCGTCCCCATTCGGTCTTGTGCGGACCGCTCTCGGCGGTGAACTTCTTGCCGTCAAAGCGGCCGATTACGTATGTGCCGTTACCGCCCCAGAAGATCCAGCGGGTATTGTCTTTGCCGCCGGCGGGCTTGCCCCGGGTATCGAGGATGGGCAACTCGAACATATCCGGGCATTCCGAGCCCGATGGGTGGGCCACGTCGCAGAGTTTTTCCCACTTCTTCAGATCGGCGGAGGTAAACAGAGCGTAGTCACGCCCGTGCAGGAACAACGCCATGACCCACTTGCCGATCGGCTCGTACCAAAAAACCTTCGGGTCGCGGTTGCCGCCGACCAGTTGCTTGAGCACGGGATTGCGATCGTATTTCTTCCACGTCTTGCCTCGGTCGGTGCTGTAGACGAGGCTCTGGCCGAAGGTCTTCCCGGCCGAGGTATAGATCAGGATCAGCGTCTTGTCCTCGCCGGCTTGGAAGCCTGCGGTGTTATTCCAATCCACCACCCCGGAACCGGACCAGCAGGCCCCGTTGGCGTCCGGAAAAACGGCAACGGGCATGTGCTTCCAATGCATCAGGTCCGGGCTGACGGCATGGGACCAATGCGACTGCTCGCCGGAGGTCTTGCCGCCCGGAAACCGGCACGACGCGACGTTGTGGTCGTTGAACAGGTGATACCGGCCCTTGTAGAACACGAGCCCGATGGGATCGTTGATCCACCCTTTCCGAGTCGTGTAGTGGAACTGCGGCCGGTACGTCTCATGATAGAGCGAACTTTCCTTGTCTTGTTCACCCGCCACGGCCGGCGGACAACAAGAAATCAGCACGGCAAGGACTACGGTCTCCGCATACATGATCAAGTTATGTTTCATGTTCCCATCCGATGCAATCTTGTTTCATTTGGGGCACCAATCCGGTCCATTATGCCGGGATTATACTTCTTTTTCCTCGGTGTCAAAGGGGGGCGGTAGCGATCGACCGGACCCCCGCTACGCCCCCGCACCGTCTTGACATCCTGCCGCCTCGCGGACACAATGATGTGCCGTTTCCGCCCGTTCCATGGCGGGTAAATGACCGGCGGCTTACCGTCCGTGTGGAAACCGTTTACAGGAATCTCTTTCCAATGCGAATCACTCTTGTTTGCCCGTTTCTGGCGGTCTCGATCTTTCAGACTCCAACACTCGCGGACGACTGGTCCCAATGGCTCGGCCCCAGCCGGGACAGCGTGTGGCGCGAAAAAGGCATCGTGGAATCCTTTCCGGAGAAGGGTTTGACAATTAAGTGGAGGGTTCCCGTTGCGCTGGGCTACACCGGGCCGGCGGTGGCCGGCGGCAAAGTCTACCTGATGGACTACGTGCGGCGGTCCGGCAACGTCAAGAATAACCCCGGGGGCCGTGACAAGCTGGAAGGCGCCGAACGAGTGCTTTGCTTCGCCGCCGACACCGGCAAGCCGCTCTGGAAGCACGAGTACGATCGGCCGTACAACGTCTCCTACGGCGGAGGACCGCGGTGTACGCCCACGGTCGACGGCGGAAAGGTGTATGCGCTGGGTGCCGAGGGCAACTTATCGTGCCTCGACGCCCAAAGCGGCCGGGTGATCTGGGCTAAGGATTTCGCGAAGGATTACGGCGCAAAGACGTCGATCTGGGGCGTCGCCTCGCATCCGCTCGTCGACGGAAACGTCTTGTATTGCGTCGTCGGCGGCAAGAGCAGCGTGGCCGTGGCTTTCGACAAGAACACCGGCCGCGAGATCTGGCGGGCGCTCTCCGCCCGCGAGCCCGGATACTGCCCACCGACCATGATCGAACACGCCGGTACGAAGCAACTGCTGATCTGGAATTCCGACGATCTCAACAGTCTCGATCCGAAAACCGGCAAGGTCTACTGGTCGGTTCCGCTGAAGCCCAACTACGGCATGTCGATCGCCGCACCGAGGAAACACGGACCCTATCTCTTCGTTACGGGATACAACGCAGCGGTGTTGCTGAAACTGGACGACAGAAAACCCGCTGCCGATATCGTCTGGCGAGGCAAACCGAAAACCGCGACCTACTGCGCCAACAACACGCCGTTCCTGGAAGACGGCACGATCTACGGCTGCGATATCACGACGGGCGCGTTGATCGGCGTGCGCATGGACGACGGCGAGCGACTGTGGCAGACGGTCGAGCCGACGATGGGGAGCGGGCGTCGCGGCCGCTACGGCACGGCATTCATCGTCAAGCACGAGAGCCGCTTCTTCCTGTTCAGCGAGACGGGCGACCTGATTTTGGCCAGGCTGTCGCCGAAGGGGTATGACGAGATCGACCGCTTCCGCGTGCTCGAACCGACCGGTCGTACCTTCGGACGCCCCGTCCTGTGGAGCCATCCCGCCTTCGCAGGGAAGTGCTTGTTCGCGCGCAACGATAAGGAGTTGATCTGCGTGAGCCTGGCAGCGGGCGAGTGACCTGCTCCTATCTGTGCCATGGGTCGCCCACGAATATACCCCCAAATGGGTTGTCGCAAATGCCGCTAAGGCATCAAAATCGCGGAATTTGTCTTCAATATCGCGCAAAATGCTCGCTAAGAATCTCGCTTCCCCGTAGAATTCAAGAATAATGTTGGAATGGGGAGAGGCGAGAGACCCGTTTTTCTCTGTTCTCTATTCTAACATCGCGGGAGACCACTCATGTTTGGGTTCTCCGCTGGAAGGCGGCGGGAGACCGCCTTGAGGCTGGCAGAACTCCTGGTGGCAATGACCGTCATCGGGGTTCTTGTAGGCTTTGTTCTACCTCACTACGCCATGCACTCGGGTGAATATGGCATTTGCCTGTTCTTGGCGGCGTCTTTCTTTGCCATGTTTCTTGGTATTGCGATTACTGACTTGTCGCTCGACAAGAAATGCGAGCGGGCAAAACGAGTTCGCAGCCAAGACGAGCCACAAGAGTAAAGGGCCGGGTCGCAACGGCCTGCACAGTCACAAATAACCATCCTCACCCGCAGTTCACCGCTGCTGGGCGATTGTCGGCGGCCCTACGAACGTGATTCCATGCGAAACACCCGGGTATTCCTGTCTGCATGTGTCGTTGCCGTCTTGCTGAGTAGTCCGGCCGTTCCGGCCGACACGAATTCGCAGGCCAACAAGAATGAATCAGGAGATGAGACAACGCCGGTCAACAAGAACGTCAGCGGCAAGCCCCGTGTTGCCGAGTTCAAGATCGCCACCCGAAAACGGGAGGATCGGGTTGATGTTACCGCCAAAGGCGGCCGAACTGTCTTTACCGTTTCCAGCCCTTCCGGAATCGGTGGTGCGGTCATTGACCGTGTAGCGGATCGGTGGCCGAAGTCGGTCGTCATCCGGCTTCATCTTCGCGGCCTGGAATCGTTTACCGTGCGTCTTGAGACAGTGCGATTATCAGTTTCCGTCCTCAGTCACAGCAGCAACAAACGGCTCCTCCATTTGTGGAGGGGTCCAAAGGAGGGTCCGCAACTGAAAGAAGCCAGCCCGTATTGGACGGACGTCAGAACCTGCGACGCCAAAGGCAAGCCGATCCAGGGGTTGCCGCCCCGGGGCGGTTACTTTGAAATCACGCTGCCGAAAGTAATGCTGAAGGGGAATCCAAAATCAATAACGTTGGGCTGGATCGACTTTTACCGAATGTGACTGCAAACGAGTCAGGCAATCCTAAGCTGGGATTGCGTGGGTGAATCGGAGAACGCGGGGGCACGGATTGGCCCATGGTCGCTGACCAGTCGGAATTTTTTCGTCCAGGGATCGTTCCGGAGCCGTTCGACGACTTCTACTCCGAACCGGACGTTGCGCATCCGCTTGTTCGTCAAAATTTCGTTCCATCGGGTGCGGATTTCCTTTCGGATACGGGCCCGGTCTTGTCTGTAGCCTTCCGCCAGCTTCACGCTGAAAACGAATTCCGACAGGCCGGTACGAACGACCTGAAAGGCGGCGATTCCGCGGACAAAAAACTCGACGATCGTGATCGGGTGAATGAAATCCTCGTTTCCGGCTTCGTTCACCAGACACAACCGGTCCTCGTTGCGGCCGGCAAAGCTCTCGATTCTCCGGTAGCCGCGATAGAAGTCAAACTTCTTCCGGGCAGCGGGCCGCAAAACGTCCGAAATCGCGTACCGTATCAGAGGCGTGGTGCGGTTGAACAAATTCGTCACCAACAAACGATCGTCCTGGATCTCAACCCAAAGCTCATCCTCGAGCAGCACCATGCCTTGGCTCTTGGGCTCGGTGAGTCCCATGAGCATCGTTTCCGTCGTGGCATACACGTCGAGGACCGGCCTGCCGAAGACTCGTTCCGCCCTGCGACGATCGTCAGGCAAGAGAGGATCACCGCCGCACAGGATCGTCCGCGGTTGGATGTCCAAAGTGCCTTTTTCCTTCGCAACGGCCAGTTCACCCACCAGGGAGCCATAACACGAGAGGTTGTGAGGCTTCAGTTGGTTCAGGCCGTCGAGGATCTCTTTCCAGGGCAGGTTGACGTCGAAAAGATGCGTCTTGTTGAAGATGCCGATCTTCAGCCAATGGATGGTCTGTGCCAGAGAGACCGCCGCAAAATGCCCATCCACGGCCCCCACGAAAGCCGTCCGCCGGGGCAGCGGGCCAAACACGGGAATGACGCGGAAGAAACTGGTCCATCCCTTGACCCATTCTCTTTTCGAGTAGGCACAGTATCCTAATGTACCCGACGTGCCGGACGTATGCACGATCACGTACCGGCCATCCAACAGATCGGCCGGATTTTTGGACCGGGCCAGGAACGCCTCGATTCTGCCGCGGCTCAGTCCGGGTGCCGTGACAATCTCGTCGAAGTTCTCCATCAAGTCGCCCTTCGACAAGACGGGGAAATCCTCGGGGGTTGCCGTCTCGGGGTGAAGCCCCCTTTCCCGCATGATTCGAGCGTAGTAAGGAGAACGCCGCCGGACGCACTTCAACAACCCGGCGAATTTCTTCTGCTTTCGGCGCCGGACCGATTCGCAATCGCGTCTTGAATTGCGGTAAAGTCCCAGTTCCCAGAAGAGAATACTCAGTGTAAGATTCATGGCAGCCCTGCCGTGTCTCCTCAACAAGGGAAAGCCCTTCGTTGATGATCGACATCCGTGGCGCGTGCCTTGTAGTTATTTCAGGGGGCCCGCAAAGTTTTCCGATTCTTCCACTTCCATGGCTGAAATCCCCGTGGCCGGATGTTTTCCTCTGCCGCTTGCGCCGTTCGAATGGTATATGCTCGAGGACGATCATCCCGACTACCCAATGACGTTCCCGTTGCGGCTTCGGCTTTCCGGGCGAATTCAGCGGGATGTTTTTGAGGCGGCGCTTGATGATGCGCGCCGGCGGCATCCGTTGCTTTGCGCTCGGATTAGCCGTCGGTCGCGGCGTGATCCTTGCTGGGAACCTGCCGGTGAAGTCGACCCCTATCTTGATTGGGACGATGTGGGTGTGCCGCTGCGATGCCCGACCGGCGAAGCCATTGATTTGGCGACCGAGCCGGGGCTTCGGCTCTGGGTCCGCCAAGACGCCGCCACGGCGAGCGTCGTCCTCCAGTTTCACCATGCTTGTTGCGACGGGACCGGCGCACTGCAATTTACGGGCGATCTGCTGGCGGCCTACGGAATCCGCACCGCTTCCGACGACATCAGGCCGGAACTCCTGCCGCTCGACGCGATCCGGTTACCGCTGCGCGGCGATTTTGCGAAGGAGACGCCCTCTTGGATGGGCCGAGTTCGCCATTTCGGCGCCTCGCTGCGGGAAGCATACCGCTGGTGCTCGCGCCACCCCTCGCCCCTGAACTTGCCCGAAAGGTCGATGGAAACAACGGATCCGGCCGAGGAACTCTTTTCCGGCATCTGCACGAGTGTGCTCGACAAGAGCGAATTGGAATCGCTGCTGTCGGCAGCTCGTTTCCAGGGAGTCACGCTCAACGATCTTCTCTTGTGTAATATGTTTCTGACGATTACCGACTGGGACGGTCGCTACGGTTCGGTTCGGTGTCGGAAGTGGCTGCGGGTGGCCATGCCGGCGGATTTGCGCGCGGCGGAGGACTGCACCATGCCGGCGGCCAACCGGGTCACAATGAGCTTTCTCACACGAGCGGCCCGCGAGTGCCTCGACGCCCGGGCATTGCTGGCCGGAATCCGGCGGGAAACGGCGCACATCAAGCGCACACGCCGCGGATTGCACTTCCTGAAGGGCCTGAAGGCCGTCCGCACGGTCTGGGGCGCCTTGCCGAAGCACTTCACCCACAAGCGGTGCCTTGCCACGGCCGTCCTTTCCAACATGGGGGACGTCGAGACGCGACTTGCAGCCCGATTTCCGCACACAGACGGCCTCATTGCGGTGGGCGACCTGCTGCTGAGAGAGATCAGCGGGGTACCGCCGCTGCGGCATCAAACCCGCGCCGTGTTGTTGGTCACAACCTATGCCGGCAGAATGACGATTACTGCCCGTTGTGATCCGCACGCCTTCACGCCCTCCCAGGCCGAGGAATTTCTGTCTCTCTACATGGAACGCCTCCGAACGGCCTTGGAAGACAGTGCCGGCGGTTGATGATTGCCGGCCGATGCGGGGTGTACCGGCCGGGCATGCGTTGTAGTGAAACTACAACAAAACGTCGCGCAACCCGTTGACGCGAGTGAGAATCGGTTGCACCCGCGCACGGAAGGGAGCTTGTCGCGCCGGTTCAACCAGGGGAACATCGGCCAGGCGCAGCCGGAAGAAGCGGGCAACCCGGCGGTGGTAGGTGTCGCGAGCGACACTGATCGAGCCGTTGTGCTTCGCTTTCGGAATGGCCCAAAGCCGCACGGAATTCGACATGCTGTTGCGCAGCGCCCGGACCACCGAGACCGGGATATGACTATCATGCTGTCCGTGGATCATCATTACCGGTTGCCGGATCCGGCGGGCCGCCTGATCGACGTTGACGAACCGGCAGTTGCGACGCTGCTGCACCACGAAACGGGCCAAGGCGCTCGTAGACCGCAGCGCGAAGTCGGGAAGCCAGGAAAGTATAATGGGATGCGCGAGATAGATTTTCATGAAGCGGCGCATATAGTAAATTTGCATCCGCTCGGTGGGAACGGTGCCGTCGATCACCAGCGATCGTACGCGGTGATCATCCGCCGCCACACAAAGCGCAACAGTACCGCCCTTGCTCACTCCGAAAAGCCCGACGCCGCGGGGATCCGCGTCGCTGCGCGAACTCAGGTAATTGATCGCCGCGCGAGCGTCGGCCGTATCGTAGGTGGTTACCCAAGGCATCGGCTCGTAGTCGGCGATACAATCACTGCTCCCGTGGCAGCGGAAATCGAACGTGAAAATATCGAATCCTCGCTGGCGAAGATCTTCCGTATAGGGAATCGCCGACCAGCGCTCCGCGTTCAGCTCATGGAAGAAGGCGATAACCCCTTGGCGTTGAGCAGCCGAAGTCGGCAGGTAGGTTCCTTTCAGCCGCTTGCCGTCTTCGGTGAAAAACTCGACCGTTTGCCCTTTGTCGAGTGGCTCATGCCATCTTGCCGGCAGCCAAAGCGTTTCGCCGAATACGCGAGCTGCTATCGGGACATACAACACCCAAGCCACGATATGCCCAACTAGAATAAAAAGAACCAATCCAGCGAGGAACCAGCCAATGTATAGAACGACCGTCATAACGGAATCATCAAACAAGGGGGAAAGAGTCTGGTGTAGAGTGGCAAACTCCGTTGTGCCAGTTTGTGTCAGCCAAAGGGGATGCCGCGGTGGGAAATCGCTTTTTGGGGCAGTCGGACTGACGTTACTCCATTAACTCTATCAAATGTCGACAGGACGTGCAACCTCCCCAAGCGAGTAATGCTTTACCCCTTGCTATCGCGCCCGCTGGTTTGGGCTGGCTCAGGCGGAGTGGCTATACGGAACGACGAACCCAACAACCCGGCAGTTGCCGCAATGTGGGCCAGGCGTTTAGTGCCCCCAATGGGGGGAGGGGGGGGCGAAAGCCGTTTTCTGCCATTTTTGGTCTGAAAAATTGGCTCTTCGACGGAAAAACATGATAGAATATCGGCTATATGTGAGCATACCCGGCGCGGTGAAAAACCGAGACTTTGCTAGAGGGCCTATCTGAAGCTGAGGCGACGTTATAGAAGCAAGCAGACTCAAGCGAGAGTCCATTCACCAAAGTTTCGTGTTCACCCTGGCCTGCCAAAATCCTTCCAACTTCATCCGCTAACCGGTGACAGGACAAACACACGTTTTTTGTCAACTTGGTTTTCGGCACCCCTAAGAAGAGTGGTCTCAGTAATTTTAGAGGGGGAAGCGTAGAATGGGTGGACGAATCCACCAAGCACGCCCTCAAAGCCAAAACTCGACCGCGAAACCAAGAGCGGCCGATTCCCAACCGGCTCCGAGTCCAGGCCACGGCCTCGACCGACTCCTCCCACGGCCCCGAGGCCCTCCTCAAGCCGGAATTCCCCTCCGACTCTTGCTCGGGGCGTGGAAAACGATTTTTCGGCCCCGTCATGTACGAACAAGAACTGGCTTAGCCATGCAAACTCAACGATTCTCCCCCCCAAGGAAAAAGTCCGTAAACGAAGTTTCCTTCAGTAACCTCCAGCAAAAAGGATAGAACCATGACTAATCACATGACCTTCACGCGATTCACCAGAATGTTGATCTGGACGGCACTGATCGTGCCGGTGACCGGTTCCGCGGGCTTCGCGGAAGACTACCTCGGTATGACACACTACTACAAATCGCGGGCCGAAGTGATCAACGCGGGCGTGGGACACAAAACGGCCCATGGCGCCATACTCACGGCCCAGGCAGGACACATAAGGGCCCAGGGCGAATATCTCAAGAGCCGCGCCGATGCTTTTGTCGCAATACAGAACGGCCGCAAAGTTCAGCAGGAAATCCACGGCATGAAACTCGACAATACCCTGAAACACGCCGACGTGTTCTACAAGAAGAGGAAGCTCCACGCCGAATACTGCGCAACTCAGCCGCAACGAACCCGAAGCCCGGGCGAGGCGAAGTCGGCCGAACGGAAAATCATCCAGGCGCGCCTCACGTCGCATCAGCTTGACTGCGACGGCAATATCTCCTGGCCGTACGCTCTCATGGATAAACGATTCGCCGAAAATCGCGAGAGGTTGGAGTCGTTCTTCGCTGCGCAAAGCCGCGGGGTTGATTTGCGGGAGTACCGTGAAGTCAAGATCGTCACCGACGAGATGAAGGAAACGCTCAAGTCGATCATTCGGGATATTCCGCCTACCGAGTACCTGGCCGCCACGAAAATGCTCGACGGTCTCGCCACCGAAGCTCGCTACGCCCCTCAGAAAAGGGGCGACCGAATTGCTGGAAAGCAAGCGCCGCCGCCGAACAGCCCGGGATAGTAGACGGCTGTCTCCTGCGGAATCCGTGAAACCTTTGAGAGGAGTTGACAACGTTACAGCAGTCGCCTGCGGATTTTTTCCTGCGTCACTCTAACCCGAACGCCATTTTGTGCTGAATCGGCCGGAAAGGGGAGATAGAGGTAATCCCTAAAAGTTGGTGTTCTTGTGCTCATTTATTATCCGAATAATTAACCCATGTTTTCGACAACAACTTCGATGCTATTTCGCCATCATCTCCCGGCTGCCCGACGCCGGGCCTTCGACGCAACAACTTGGGGCGTCGATCACACCCCCCAAGCGACCGGTTGATTCCGCCCCCCAACAACCTCGCTTGTCAGTTTGGCCCCGGCATGTCTATAATTACCCCGTTGAAATCACCAAATGTCACGTGCAGGAGGAGGATTCCCGTGACAAACGGCAAGTACCTGTTTACGAGCGAGGCCGTCAGCGGAGGGCACCCCGACAAACTGGCCGACCAGATCTCCGACGGCATTCTGGACGCGCTCTTTGCTCAAGACCCTTTCAGCCGGGTTGCCTGTGAAACGATGGTGACAACCGGCGTGGCCTTCGTCGCCGGCGAAATCACGACAAAGGCGGTCATCGACTTCCCAGGGGTTGTCCGCCATGTAATCCGCGAGGCCGGCTATTTGGACGACGCTATGGGTATCTCGGCCGATACCTGCGCCGTCATGCTCTCGATCGACCGCCAGAGCCCCGACATCGCCATGGGGGTAAACGAAAACAAGGAGGAAGGCAAGGAGATTGGGGCGGGCGACCAGGGCCTGATGTTCGGCTACGCCTGTAACGAGACCCCCGAGTTGATGCCGTTGCCGATCACCCTGGCCCACCGGATTCTCCGGCGATTGACCGAAGCCCGCGAGAAGGCCGAAGTCGGCTGGCTCCGTCCCGACAGCAAGAGCCAGGTCACCATCGAGTACGATGGTCCGCGGCCTGTGAGGATCGACACCATCGTTGTTTCGACCCAGCACGGCCCCGACGTCGGCCAGCAGGAAATCCGCGATTTTGTCATTGAACGCGTCATCAAGCCGGTATTGCCGCAGGAGTTGGTCAACGGGGAGATTACCTATCACATCAATCCGACGGGCCGGTTCGAGGTCGGCGGTCCGCACGGGGACTGCGGCCTGACCGGGCGGAAAATCATCGTCGATACCTACGGCGGCTGGGCACGCCACGGCGGCGGGGCCTTCAGCGGAAAAGACTGCACCAAGGTCGATCGAAGCGCCGCCTACATGGCCCGATACATCGCCAAGAATATCGTGGCCGCCGGATTGGCCCACCGGTGCGAGGTGCAACTCGCCTATGCCATCGGCGTCTCCGAGCCGGTCAGCGTGACCATCGATACCGAAGGGACCGGCAAGATCGACGACGAGAAATTATGCACGTTAGTCCGTCAGGTGTTCCCGCTGACCCCCACCGGTATCATCGACCACCTCGACCTCCGACGGCCCATCTATCGCAAGACGGCCGTCGGCGGGCACTTCGGCCGCAGCGAACCGGAGTTCACTTGGGAAAAAACCGACAAGGCCGAAGAGCTGGCCGACGCGGCCAATCAGTAAACCATGACTGCCGAACCCTCCGTCCAACCAAGCCGCGTGCCGGGACAACTGCTTCAACAACCCGCCGGTAATGTGGCTCGCTGGTCCGTGGGGATGCTGCACGGGTTCCTTTGGTGTGCCGCGTTGTTGGTTGCCTGGCGGCGGTTGGCCGGGGCGCTCTCCCGGCCGCTGGAGCCCGGGGCAATGTTCCTTGTCGGTATCCTGGTTGCCGTGGCGGCCGTTGCCATTCGACTGTTGGGACACTACTTCCCGTTGTACGAGGAAGCATCGCACGAGAAACCATCGCGGATCGTCTCGCTGATGTCTCTATCGCCGACGGCGGCGGTGTTGGCCCTGGGGTCGGCGTTGAGCTTGCCCGAAACGGCCCCGGCGGGATTGATCGCGTTCTGGTCGCTCGTGGCGGCGGAAGAGCTTTGGGCATGGCGGCCACTCGTTTGGCGGGTCCGTGGTCGTGCCGGCTCGTCACGGCCGGCCCGCGTCGATTCGCCCGATGTCGCTTCCCCGCACCCCTCCCCCGCGAAGCCCTCGACCTCGGCGCCTTCGATCACGTTGTTGCCTTCCTTGCCTCCCGACACAGTCCCGGGCGCCGACGTGCTGCAACAGTTGACCCGTTCTCAGGCAGCCGACGGCAGCGAGCGGGTTTCCGGCTGGCTTCGGGTGCCGCTCTGCGCAGGTCAGCGAACGGCAAGCATTCACCTGGCGTTTTGCCCGCCGTTTCCAAAAACCCCGGTGCTGGACGTGGAACGGCTCGATGGTCCCGAGGCCCGGATCAAGACGGCTCAAGTGCTGCCTCACGGGGTCCGGCTCGATCTGAAGCTCCGCCACGCGGCGGAGGAGCCGCTCGACGTGCTGTTGCAGTTTTCGGCGCGGTCCCCCTGAGTTCGGCAGAATCGATGACTTGACAAAGCAAATCCGTCAAACCGACGATTGCGGGGCCCGCCCCCCGCCTGGGGGAAGAAACCCTTGACTTTGGGCCTGTGGCACGCATAATGTTGCTTCGGAAGATACCGGAGGTTACGGGAAGATGCGAACCGAGGCAGACGAGAACCGGGAGGTGCTGAATCTGACCGAAGCGGCTCGGTTCATTCGAGTCAGCGAGAAAACCCTTCGGGAAATGGCGCGTAGGGAGCGGGTGCCGTGCCGGAAGGTCGGCCGTGAATGGCGATTCCTCCGTCGAGGCCTTCAGCAGTGGCTCGCCGGCCCGGCGGCCAACCCTGTCGTGGCCGACTCTCCGGAAACGTACCGACAGACAACGCTCTTTCCGGGCGCGGCCAGCGGCGAGGACGAAGAAAGGCGTCCCAGCTTCGGGGACACGGCCTTCACGAAAAACCGGCGTGAACCACTCCACCGCTGGGTCCCGTGGATTGCCGGTTTCTCGGCAAGCTTCGTCAACGAAGTCTTTGATGCAGCAATTTCCGGGGAACCAGGGGAAGCTACGGTTCTCGACCCGTTTGCCGGGGTGGGCACGACGCTTGTGGAAGGTTTGAAGCGAGGGCATAACGTCGTGGGGTTCGAGATCAACCCATACGCAGCCCTTGCGTGTGATGTGAAATTGTCCTATGCACGCCGCCGGCTGAAGCCGCTCACTGAGGGAATCAACAAGGTGCAGGAACTGCGGCAGAGACGATGGGCAAGAAACGCGAGGCCGAGATCAACGCCGCCAGGTAACTTCAGGAGTAGGACGGCTTTTTTCAGTCCGGCGGTTGAGCGTGAAGTGCTTCTACTCCAGGACTTCATCGCCGAACAAACCGATGCCTTTGTCAAGAAGGTCCTGAAGATCGCTTTTGGATCTGTCATGGTCGGCTTCTCGAACTATTCCTATGAGCCCAGTCTCAGCACCCGTTCCGCTGCGGGAAAGGACGAAATCGAATACGCAGACGTACTGAAGACCTTCTGCGAGAAGCTGTGGGAAATAGAGGCCGACATTCGCTTGCTTCAGCGGCAGATCAAACGCTATGCGCACAAGCCCAAGACCAAGGTGTACCAGCGTTCTTACTTCGACAGCACCGGCGTGCTATCCCCTGGCAGCGTTGACGTCCTCGTGACGTCCCCTCCCTATCTGAACAACTACCACTATGTGCGAAACACGAGACCGCAACTCTACTGGCTCGGGTTGGTCGACGGAAAGGAGGATCTGAAGAAGCTGGAGGAGAGAAGTTTTGGCCGATTCTGGCAGACGGTACGGGGTGCTCCTCCGATCGAGTTGTCGTTTGAGCTTCCGGAACTTCAGGAGGTCCTCCACCGCATCCGGGAGCGCAACCCGGAGAAGGGCGTCTACGGCGGCGGCGGATGGGCAAACTACGCCGCTACTTACTTCAATGACTGCAATAAGTTCTTTGACGTCACTCGGCACGTGATGAAGCCGGGGGGTTGGGTAGTCGTCGTTATCGGCAACAACATTGTGCAAGGGGTCCATGTCGAAACGGATCGACTCTTCGCGGAAATCGGTGAGCTACACGGCTTCAAGGTTGAGCGCATGCACCGGGTGCGAAAGAAACGAACCGGCTCCAGCATTGTCAACTCATCGGTGCGGGCCGGGGTTACCAGGAAACGGACAGAGCTATATGAGACGGCCCTCGAATTCAGGGTCCCCGAATGATCGGCCTCAGTTGACCTTGGCCACCTGGCGGAGATTGAGAAAATCGACCGTGATTGCCAGCACTTCATCCAAGTAGTAGTCACGTTCGATTTTGTTCTCGCTGGAGCCGCTGAGGTCTTCGAGCTTCTTCTCTTTCTCTTTCTCGGAATTCAACTCGGCGCGTTCCTTGAGGAACTTCTCTTCGTGCAGCGTGATTCTCTTCCTCGCTTTGTATTTCTTGTAACGGGCGATGTCCTTGAGCACGTCCTGGAAGTCCTTCGAGTCGCCGCAGCGTTTCTTTGAGCGATCGCGGAGTTGATTGAGGATATTATCGTTCACGCGGGTAAGCTTCTTGTATTCGAGCGACTTGACCTGGTTCCACGCGATCGGATAGTCCAGGTCGGCCTCGCTTACGTCCCAATGCGAACTCGGCGAGGGCAGTTCGATGTCGGGCTTCACGCCGTGTTCTTGGGTGCTGTCGCCGCTGGGGCGATAGAACTGCTGCATGGTGATTTTCAGGGCACCCAGGGGCGGCACGTTGGGGATGCCGAACAGCCGGTGCCTCAAGTCCTGGAGGCTTTGCACCGTTCCCTTGCCGTGGGTCGATACGTCGCCGATGATCAGCCCGCGGTGGTAATCCTGGATCGCCCCGGCAAGGATCTCGCTCGCGCTGGCGCTGAACTTGTCGATCAGTACGACCAGCGGTCCCGACCAGACGGTGCCGGGATTGAGGTCGTTGTATGGGGTGATCCGGGCGTCGCCGTCGTCGGAGGGGCGGCCCTTGACTTGCACGACGGGGCCCTCGTCGATGAACAACCCGGTCAGGTTGATTGCCTCGGTGAGCGATCCGCCGCCGTTGCCGCGCAGGTCGAGAACCAGCGCGTCGACGGCGTCCTCCTTGAACTCATCGAGAATCTTTCGGACGTCGCGGGTGGCGCTCTTG
The DNA here is from genome assembly GCA_964547995.1 of uncultured Planctomycetaceae bacterium. Taxonomy (GTDB): domain Bacteria; phylum Planctomycetota; class Planctomycetia; order Pirellulales; family Thermoguttaceae; genus CAZJRB01. Next base: position 50,322 of record CAZJRB010000009.1, read on the forward strand.
TAGTTGAGATCGCCGCGCCGAGCGGCACTCATGTCCATGTAGAAGCTGGGGAGATCGATCACGCCGATCTTGTACGGTTTGCCGTCCGGCTTGATCCCCGTTTCGAAAACGGCCGATTGGGCCTCGGAATCTTTCAACTCGATCTTGGCGCGGGTGATATTGATGATTTTCCGCTTGCCGGCGGGGGGGACGACCTCGAGGCGGACGACGGTCCCCCGCTTACCGCGGATCATCTTGACCACGTCGGAAAGCTTCATGTCGACCGTATCCACGATCTCTCCGTCGGTGCCTTGGCCGACACCGACGATCTTGTCTTCAATCTTGAGTTCCCCCTGCTTGTCGGCAGCGCCGCCCTTGATGATCTTCTTGACGGTCGTGTACCCGTCGACCGATTGCAGCGACGCGCCGATGCCGTCCAATTGCAGCCGCATGATGATTTCGAAGTTCTCCAGGGTGCTCGGCGACATGTAGGCGGTGTGCGGATCAAACGACGTTGTCAGCGAGGTGAGGTACATTTCCAGGAGTTCTTCGCCGTCGATTTGGTGCATCCGCTTGGCAAAGCTATGGTAACGGCGCTCCAGCTTCTCCCGGGCTTCCTTCCCCTCAATATCATCGACTTTTAGTATCAAGAGGTCGTACTTGATCCGCTTGCGCCACTTGTCGCGGGCTTCCGCGGCGGTTTTCGGATAGTTGGTCAGTTCGCGATCGCTGATTAGCTCTTCGTCGACCGCAAAATCGGGCTCCACCTTCAGGAGTTCATCGACGAGTTTCACCCGCTCGTCTATGCGCTTCAGGAACGTCTGAAAAACCTCGTACGCAAAGCTGACATCGCCTTTGCGCGCCATGTCGTCCAGATCGTTTCGACGCTTCATGAAGGCGTCGATATCAGATTGGTAGAAATATACCTTCCAGGGGTCCAGCGATTTCAGGAACGTCTTCATGCAACGTTGCGAAATTTCATCGTCCACGTCGTGCTTCGAGAGATGTTCTCGAAGCAACAACGAGACTACCGATCGCGTGATGTGCCGCTGCTCGGTATTCGGCGCAACCGGGTCGGCCCACAACGCTGGGCACAGCAACGAAAGGGCCAACAATCCGAACAGCAAGCCGGCAGCGGACCACCGGACGGCGGGAATTATCAAACGCTTCATGCGGAAATCCTCGGAGTAGGGGAAACTACGGGAAAATGCCAGGGACGCCAAGCTTTGTCAAGTCTTAATTTTGGGGTTGTCCGTGTCGTAAACCGTTGGCACTGCTGGACTAGCCAGCAGTGGCACCCCAAATCTTAATTCTGACACAGCACTAGCTTAACCATGTCTTAATACTACTCGCTACCGGTCGTTGGAACAAGGCGAACTCCGGTCTTGCGGGACGGGGTGGAAACGGGTCGATCAGGGGGTGCGAAACACCGACCGGCAGTTCCGGGTTTACCTTCTTAGTAATACGAACCAGCGTACCTGCCCGGTTCGCTGTAAAACTGGGCAACTACAGCGGACACACAACGCGAAAACCGTGGGTCGGACGATGAAGGTCCGGGTCGGTACCGGTCCGACTGGCAGCCCGACACTCGGCGGGCCTGCTGCGATAACAGCCGCCACGGGCCACCCGCCTGTCCCCCGAGGGCGGCCCTCGGGGATCGCTCCGGGCAGCGCTGCGGTAATACTCGATATCGTACCAATCGCTGCACCATTCCCAGACATTTCCGTGCATGTCATAGAGAGCCCATGCATTCGGCTTGTAGGAACCGACGCTCGTGGTTCCGCGCAGGCGTTTGCGTTCCTCCGGATCGTCGGGCTCGATATTTGCGTTTGCATCGGAAAGCTTCTTGCCCACGCCAAACAGCGTGTCGGTATCTGCGCGGCAGGCGTACTCCCATTCCGCCTCGGTCGGCAGTCGGTACTTGCGACCGGCATCCTGTTCCTCCGGCAGCGAGGAAAGCTTGCGACAGAATTCCACCGCGTTATTCCAAGAAACCAGCTCAACCGGAAAGCGGTGAGTATCGGTTCCCGGCACCAGCCTGAAGCGGCTGGGATTTTCTCCCATCACTCGTTCGTACTCCTCTTGGGTCACTTCGTAAATGCCCATGTAAAACGGCTTGGTAATTCGGACGGGGTGCCGCGGGGCCTCGTCCTCGTCAGCTCTCCTTTCGCCCTCGGCAGCCCCCATCATGAACTCACCCGGCCGGATCAGTACGAACTCCATGCCGATACTGTTGCCGAACCACCCCGGCGTATCCTCGGGCACCGGCTCAGGCTGCCAGGACCCGTCGGCAACGGGAGGCGGTTTGTCGCGGTGCCCCGGGGCAGATCCCTCCTTCGAACCCCGTGTACCGATCCAAATCAAGGTCCCGGCAATCCCGATAAGGATGAAAACAGGTATGGTCCGCAAGAAGATGAGCAGGATGACGTTTCCTTCACCAGCGATTGACCGCAGGAGGCCGTCGGCTTTTCGCGGCATCGCGATCGTTCCCCGCCAGGTCGAGCCGAGCGACGCCGCGATGCCTCCGGTCAGGGTGCGATACCACCGCGGATCGTCGTGGCGCTGGGCACGTTCGGTCCAATCGGGTTCAAACTCGGGTGCCGGCGAGTCCCTTTGCCCGACCGGTCGCTTCCATGGAGATTGTCGGTCAGGTGATGCGGGCTGGTGGCTGGGCAATTTCGGCGGCTTGGCCGGTGCCGGAAGTTGCCCACGCAATTGCTCGTCGTACTTCTGGCGTTGTTCCGCATCGAGCAGACACACGCGGGCGGCGGAGATCTCGTTGAGGAGTTGCTGGGACTGTTCCGAATGCTTGCCGCTTTGGAAGGAACGGACGAGCGTCATCCGCATGTCGGCCGCATTGGAGATCACGTCGGGATCCGGTTCGAAAAGGTCGATGCCGAGCAACCGATAGTGATTTGGCGGCTGATCTCTTGGCGGAATCGCCAGCCACTTGTGGTAAGGATCAAATGCTTTGGACACAACCGCCCCCGTTATGGGTCGACGCCGGTTTAGCTCCAATTCCCGATCTGAATGCGGACTATTATACCCATCCAATGCGGGTTCAGGGGCTCTCGTAGTAGACAGGCGGGGGCTTTTCCTCGGTGTCACTCGTAAAGCTCTTGAAACCGCCGAGTAAAAAAACGGCCGCAATCCCCAAGCCCAAGAGAGCGGCGAGCACGAGTCCCATAGTAACAAACTGGCTTTGCCCTGGTTGCCGTCGTCTCACGCTATAGATTGGGGGAGACTCATGTTGCGATGGCATCTGTTCGATGGGTGTTGCAACGGGAACGGCTGGCACTGCCTGCGGTACCGCGCCGGGTGAATCCACTGGCATGGCACTCGGCACCGCACCGGGTGAACTCACCGGGATGGCACTCGGCACTGCGCCGGGTGAACCCATCGGGATGGCACTCGGAACTGCGGGCGTCGCCGTCGGTACGCCTTGCGGAGCCCCGCCAACCGGCATGACATGGGCCCCGCCGGCCGGCGCCGCGTAGGGGGCCTGACCGCTGCTGGCCGTATGAGTCGCGGCAACTCCAGGGGGGTGAGCAGGCGGCAACGGCTGGGTAGCTTCCTGGGCAGCCAACTGCTGACGCAACTGCCGATCGTACATCACCTTGCGACCGGGATCGAGCAAGCACAGTCTTGCCGCGGAAATCTCGTTCAACAGGGCTTGCGATTCGGCAGAACGTTCCCCGGTTTGATACATTCGCAGTTGGGCCATCCGCGAATTCGCCGCATTGTCGATCACATCGGGATCCGACTCGAACACCACCAACCCCAGCAACCGGTAATGATGCGGCGGCTGATCTTTCGGCAAGATTCCGAGCCACTTGTGATAGGGATCAAACGCCTGATACACCCTTTGCCTCACATGAAATTACACGAACCGGCTCGACCCAAGAAGGTAGTTTATTGTACCGCAAACCAACGGAGATTACAACCGATTCCAGTGCCAACTCGCCTCAGACTAGGTGCCCGGAGAGTCCAAATAGGGATCTTGGCCCATCTGTCGTTGCATTTTCTTGCGTTCCTTCTCGAAGTACATCAGTGCCTTGCGCTGGCGAAAATGGCTCCGTTCCACTTTTCGTTGCGACTTGGTGAAAATCTTTCTCAACTCGTCGAAGTTCTCGTCGGACCCTTCCCCCAGGGTCTTGTACCTCCTCGATTTATCGGGGCCCAGCCCACCCAAAAGCAGGTCATCATCCAGCGCCAGGTATTGTCGAAAGCTGCCGGGGTCGCCCTGCCGCCCACATCGGCCGATCAACTGGCGATCGATCCGGCTGGCATCGTGCATTTCCGTGCAGATGACGTGCAGCCCACCCTGTTCGGCAATTCCTTCGCCCAACTTGATGTCGGTACCACGTCCGGCCATGTTGGTCGAGACGGTTACTTTGCCGCGCAACCCGGCTTGCACGACGATGTCGGCTTCGGCCTCGATGTGGTTGGCATTGAGAACCTGGTGCTCGATTCCTTTTTCTTCGAGCAGTTTGGAAAGATGTTCCGATTTATCGATGGATCGCGTTCCGATCAAGATGGGGCGTCCCTCAGCGTGCAACCGGCACACCTCTTCAACCACAGCGGCCCATTTTGTGTCGGCTGTGCCGAATATCCGGGTGGGAAGCCGCTCTCGGATTGCCGGTCGGTTAGTCGGAACCGGCAGGACATGACACTTGTAGATCTTCCGCAGTTCACGGGCCGATCCCATGGCCGTGCCCGTCATTCCGGCCAGCTTCTCGTAGCGGAGGAAGTAATCCTGGATGGTAATCCGCGCGGCTTGTCCGGCTGCGACGGTTACCTCCACGCCCGCCATGGCCTCGACGGCCTGGTGTATGCCTTCACGCCACTTGCGTCCCTCGGCCAGACGTCCCGTGAACTCGTCGACAATGATCACCTCGCCATCGCGAATGACATACTGGCGGTCTTCAAAGTATTCGCGGCCGACCAGGATGGCGCGCTCCAGGTACTGATAGATGTTCACCATGCCGACCGCATCCAATGCCTCGGGGTGCGGGAGCAAACGGGCCTTCTGGCGGCCGGCGCGTGTGAGTTCCACCGTCTTCTTTTCGTGATCGTAATCGTAATCCTCATCTTCCACGAATTCGTCATGCACCGATGCGGTCCATTTGTAACACTCCGCTTCGATTACCTGCTCTTCGGTCGGTACGGCACTGATAATCAGCGGCGTCCGTGCCTCGTCAATCAGGATGCTGTCGGCCTCATCGACCAGGGCAAAGAAGGGTTCGCGTTGGACGGGCTTCTCATGCGATTCGCCTTTCTGGCCGAGCATGCCGCCGAGCAGGTCGGTCTGGCCCTCGTTGATGCGCCGCAACAGGAGCCGGTCGCGGAGAAAGTCGAAGCCGAATTCCTTGGCGGTTCCGTAGGTCAGGTCGGAGGCGTAGGCCTTGCGGCGTTGCGGTTGAGACATTTGCGTTTCGACAACGCCGACCGTCAATCCCAAGATGTCATAGACCGGTCCCATCCACTCGGCGTCGCGCCGGGCGAGGTAGTCGTTCACCGTGGCCAACTGGCACCCCCTGCCGGTCAGTCCGTTCAGGTACATCGGCAGCGTGGCGGCCAGGGTCTTGCCTTCCCCGGTCTGCATTTCAACGATTGACCCGTAAAACATGGCGATGCCGCCGAGGATCTGGACATCGAAATGCCGCATGTCGATCGTCCGGCGTGCCGCCTCGCGGACCAGCGCGTAGCCCTCGACCAGGAGCCGGGAGAGCGGCTCGCCACTTTTTGCGCGGTATTGCAGCGAAAGACTCCGCTTCCGGAGCTGGTAATCGTCCAGTTCCCTCATTTCCGGTTCGAGGGCACCGACCTTCGGCACCAACGCACCCCAACGCGCAAGCCGCATCTCGTTGAGCCCGCCGCTGATTGACCCCAGATCGGGTAGAATGTTTCTTGGGGTGTTGCTCAATTTGGCACTCGCAAACCAAGAAGAATGCTCGAAACGCCCCTGTTCCCATATTACTCCTATTATAAGGCAGAATTTGATCCCGGGAAGGCCAAACAATAGCGTTCGAACGAGCAGACTTGCGTCCGTACGCGGGGAACTGCGCTACAGCCGCTTCACCTTCGATACGTGATACTCCGGGGCGAAGCCTTTCCGCTTCGAGTCCTGTGGGCCGAGCCGGCCCTCCACCTCGATGAAATCACCCCGCTCGCAGCCGCGGAGCACCGTCGGATCGGAAAGAATCACGCTGCCGCCGTACTTGTCCGTTTCGCCGTCGACCGGTATGTAGCGGAGTTTCCACCGGCGGTCGAGTTGCGAATACTCCAGCTTTCCCTGAAGCCTTTCGTACGTAGCATTGTGCGAATAGTCCGACCGCGGCGCAAATTTCGGCGCGCCGCCGCCCGCCGGAATGACGTTCGACGCTTCCTGCAATGCTACAACCGGCCCGGTCGCAGAAATCAATCGGATTCCTGCGTCGCTTCTTGGCGGCGTCTTCTCGGTCGGATGTTTGGCGCCGGCCGACTTGGACTTGTCAACCGGCGGCAGATCCATGATATCGATGGGCCGACTGACAATCCGTGACGGCCGCGGTTGGGGATGTATCGACTTGGCGGCCGATACCGCCGTCGCACGCCGCGACGGGCGAGCAACGTCCTTCGGACGCGGCGGCAGGATGCGGACCACCCGCTCTCGCTCGGAAAGCGGGACGTTGCTGCCGGTAAACGTTCTTCGGTTTGCCCTCGGCCGACCCGATAGCCCGCCAGACAACCTCCCTGCGGGCACGGAGTCGTCCACCACAGGAAGGCTAACATCGGGAACGCCGGCAGTTGCGTTGCTCTTGGCAAAGGAGGGCGGCGGCACCCGAATTGCCGATTGAGCTGGTGCTGTTCCACGGCTCTGCTTGCCGCTTCGGTGATAGGTGCTCGGCGGGACATCGCGCGTAGTTGCCGGGGTTGGCGCCTCGGTCTTCGACGGAACCGCTTTGGCCGGATAACGCGGATTTGCAGACGATGGCGTCGCCGAAGAGGATGGTGTTGTGGCAGAGGGCGTTGCCCCACCGTAGTACGGATTAACCGGTCCGGGCATGATACACCCGGTTGCCGGCGGGACGACCCGCGTGCGGCCGAAAAAGGGATCGGTAGCAGGGGGCCCTTGGGCATACCTGCAGCCACCACAGAACACCATGGCTGTGATGGCCAGTGCGGCTGGCCATTTCATCAAGCAAACTCCTTGAGAAGAGACTCGGACATCACGCCGAGCATTGAGATGTGACGAGCAAAGACAAGGTCCAACCGTACCGGGGGGAAACGGTGGGGTGGGTAGATTAGCGTTTTTCCCGATTGTGTCCAGAGCGATTCTGTGAAAACGGTGGAAACTCGTGTAATCACCTGTCCGCTGATGTTGGCCCCGCCGCGCAGTCGCCCCTTATGGGGGGCATCCATCGCGAATTCATTCCCTTCGTACTGCAACCCCGCAAAATTAGGGGCGATTGCTAGAAAAGCGGCGGCTCCATGTCCGGATCTTCCGGCAACGCCGGCCCCAACTCGTTGGTCATGTCGTAGGGTTTCTCCGCCCCGGGTACCTTGGGTAACTCCTTGAGCACCTCGCCTAGATCTTCGTCTGAGATGCGGTTGCACCCGAGCAACAATAGCAAGGACGGGAGCAAGAGCAACCAGTAGAACCGTTGCATTGGGGGTCTCCAAGGGCCGGCATGGCGTCTAAAATGGATACTTCCATTGTACGCACCGGATGTCCGCAGTAAAAGCCCCGCGCCATGGACCGCCGCAGACTGACCGAAGAATTGAAAGCGGAGGCCGCCCGGCTCGGTTTCGACCTGACCGGGGCCACTCCGGCCGTTGCGCCGGCGGGAATTGGGCGTCTCGAACAGTGGCTTGCCGGGGGATTTGCGGGGGAAATGCAATATCTGGCCGAGCGGGCCGAGGTCTACCGCCATCCGCGATATATCCTCGACGGCGTGAAGGGCGTTCTCATGCTGGGGATGAACTACCATACCGTCGAACCGGCGGAAAGCGGCAGCGGACAAGGGGTCGTTGCTCGCTACGCCTGGGGCCGCGATTATCACGAGCTGATCCGCGACAAGCTGAACCGGCTGGCCGAATTCCATCGCGGCCTGCTGCCGGACGCCGGAGTCCGCGGAGTCGTCGACACGGCCCCGCTCATGGAACGCGAGTTTGCCGCGCGGGCCGGCCTGGGATGGATCGGCCGCAATACGATGCTCCTGAACGAGCATTTTGGGAGCTGGATCGTTCTGGCGGCACTGTTGACCACCGAAGAGCTTGCGTACGACGAGTCCGTCGACGCCGATCTGTGCGGCTCGTGTACGGCGTGTCTCGATGCCTGTCCGACCGGGGCACTCGTCGAACCCTACCGGGTCGACGCCCGAAAATGTCTCAGCTATCTCACGATTGAGCTGCGAGGCCCGATTCCGGCCGAGTTGCGTCCCGGGCTCGGTCACCAGTTGTTCGGATGCGATTGTTGCCAACGGGTGTGTCCCCACAACCAGGATGCGCCGACGACGAGCGAGGAATCGTTTCAACCAGGGCCGTGCATGAATCCGGTTGATCTGGCCGAGTTGTTCGCGATCGACGATGCGGCGTTCCGCGGGCGGTTCCGCGATACGCCGCTTTGGCGGCCGCGGCGCCCCGGCATCCTCCGCAACGCGGCGACTGTGCTGGGCAACCGCCCTCACGAAGCCGCCGTGCCGGCACTCGTCCGGGGGCTCAACGACGACGAACCGCTGGTGCGAGCCGCCTCTGCGTGGGCATTGGGGCAACACAAAAGCAACGCCGCGCGAAATGCGCTGCGCGAGCGGATGGACGTCGAAACAGACGTTGAAGTCCGGACGGAAATCGAGTCGTCCATGTGTCAATAGTCGGAACGCGTTGCAGTGCTACTCTGCGTACCACTGCCTGAGCACGCGTTGCCACCCCTGCCCGCTCTTGATGGCAATGAAAGCATTTTGAACCGCGTCCTCCTGCGGATGTAGTTTCGCATACTTGATACCGAACTTCCGCATCAGGCGGCTACACCGCTGCGGGCCGTAGGCCTCTTCGGCAAGCCGATAATGCTCGGCGAGCACCTCCCGCTGTTCCTGCAAGTCCGGGGACTTCATCGGCCGGCCGGCGGCAAGTTCCCGGGCTTGCCGGAAGATCCACGGGTTGCCGATTGCCCCGCGTGCCGCCGTTACACCGTCGACGCCGGTCTGTTCGATCATGTCGAGACACGCCTGGGCGGTAAACAGATCGCCGCTGCCGAGCACCGTCCGCTCCCCGGCATGTTGTTTTAACTCGCGCAAAAAGTCCCAGGAGCTTCGGCCTTCGAACCGTTGCTGCACGGTCCGCCCATGGACCGTGATGGCCGCCGCACCGAATCGATACGCGCCGTCGAAGATTTCGAAAAACTTATCGCGGCTCTCCCGGCTATCGTCGATGCCGCGGCGCATTTTGAGCGTCAGCGGCACCTCCGGCGGCAGGGCATCGCGAACTTTGGCAACGATCTCCAATGCCGTTGCCGGCTCGCCCAACAGGAACCCGCCGCGGCGTTTGCCGAGGACCTTCTTCACCGGACATGCGAAGTTGAGGTCGATCACGTCGAATCCTGCTTCGACCATCTTGATCGCCGCGGCCACGAAATGTTCCGGCACGGACCCCATCAATTGCGCCCCGCAGGAATGCTCGTCGTCGGTTCTGCGGATATACCGGCCGGCTTTCCGGCCCTTGCTCACGTCGAGCACGAACTTGTCGAGCATCACCTCGGCAAGCGTGTACCCGGCCCCAAGCCGGGTGGCGATTACCCGCATCGGCCAATCGCTGTACCCGGCCAGCGCCGCTTGGACGACCGGGAAGTCGATGGCGATAGGGCCGAAACGGAGCTGGGGAAAGGGAACATGCATCGAATTTAATTTAGGCGATCCATCCAAGAACCGGTGATTCTACTCCTCCGGGGGATTCGCCACAAGCACCTCAGACGGGCAGTTGAGAGTTGAGAACTGAGAGTCAAGAGTTGAGAGCAAAAGCCCTGGCGCTGCGTGCCAGGGTTCCGTTGGAACAGGGTTCAGGATCTCCGGGCAAACGTATCCATGGTCACACGGACGACGTACTGCCCCCCACCACTTGACACTGCCGCTCGCAGCGCGGGATACTAATGGCGTAGCCGGGCTGGCCGGCCACGCGCAGGTGAGTCTGGATGTTCAGTGCGTCGCTAAACGAGCAATACCATGATCGGCAACCCTTACAAATCTCCCGAAACGATCGACGGGGAAGACCAACTGGCGAATGCCGTTCGGCGCTTCATCGGGCAGGTCCTCGTGCTGATGAATATCGCGAACGGTTTCTTCATGCTCTACATGGGAACGCAAGACCTGTTGAGGGGGGACCTGTGGTGGTTGCTGTTCTTCTGGTGTTACGGCCTGTTCCTGCTCTTTTTCAGCGGGATTTGCATCGTGCTGGAGCCGTTTGTAAACCACACTGACGAGATGTGGAGAGCCCGGTTGGCCGCTTGCGGGTTGCTCCGGTTGCCCCACCCCGAACTGACCCGATTGGAGGAATGTCAACACGACCTAGTACCTTGTGACAACTGAGATTGTGGGTTGTCGGGTGCCATGCCCACGCTTGTCGTGGGCATGTTTGCGGGCGTTGCAAAACATGCCCACGGCAAGCGTGGGCATGGCACCCACAGTTTCAATGGTCGTACGGTACTAGTTTGTTCCCTATCACCGGTGTAGCCCACCCCCAACGCAAAGGAGTCCGTCATGAGCAAGCCACTGAATCGACGACAGTTCCTCGGAACGACGGCGGCAGGAAGCGTCCTGCTGGCCGGACAACTCGGCGCCCGGCCGCTGATGGCTGCCGAGGGTCAAGGCTGGCCTGAATTGCCGCCCGTGAAAATCTACAAGGTTTATATCGGCCGCACCGGCGGGATCTACCTTTCCCGTCCCACCGACGAGATCGCCAAGTTCGACAAGTATCTTGCCAATCTGGAAGAGAAGTTGGGCGTAAAGTTCCTCGGCGGCGAGGTGGTGCCCCCGGCCGACGCGGCCAAAATCGTTCCCAAGCTGGCCGACGCCGACGGCGTCCTGCTCTTCCACCTCTCCGGCCACGGCGGCGGCGCCCCGAAGAAGGCCATGAATCAGCTTATCGACGCCGGGCTGCAAACGGCCCTCTTTTCGCAGCCGTTTAGCGGCCACGGCTGGATGTACTTCCCCGAGTGGAAGAAGGCCGGCAAGAAGGTCGTCGTCCTGCCCACCAGCGACTGGAGCGAGCTGGATCGGATCGTGGCGTTGATGCGCGTTGCGCCGCGGCTTCGCCAAACGAAGATCCTGGTGGTCCGCGGGCCGCAGGGGACGGCCGCCGCCTGTAATGCCGAAGAGGTCAAGAAACGCCTCGGCACCGAGTGCATCCCGATCAGTGTCCAGGAAACCGTGAAGGCCCACCAGGCCGTCGACCTGAAAGACGCCGAGAAGGAAGCCGAAGAATACTGGCTCAGCAAAGCGAAGGAAATCGTCGAGCCCAAAAAGGAAGAAATCGTCAACTCCGCTCGCCTTTATCTCGCCATGAAAAACCTCATGATCAAGCACGGGGCACGCGCCACCACCAGCTCGAATTGCATGGGCGGACCCGCCAAGGGATGCCTGACCTACAGCAAGCTCAACGACCTCGGACTGGTCGGTGCCTGCGAGGGCGACATGGACTCGACCCTGACGATGCTCATGTTCCAGTACGCGTTCGGCATCCCCGGCTTCATCAGTGATCCGGTGATCGACACGTCGAAAAACGCCTTGATCCACTTCCACTGCACGTGCGCAACGAAGATGGACGGCCCGTGCGGCAAGCGGCTCCCCTTTAGAATCCGCACCCAAAGCGACAGCGAGCGGGGCGTGGCCCTGGGGGTCGAGCAGCGGGTCGGCGAACCGGTTACCTGCGCGAAGTTCATCAACCTTGATGCGATGCTGATCTCCACCGGAAAGATATTCAAGGTCACCCGCGACGAACTCGGCTGCCGCACCCAGTTCTGGACCGAGGTGCCCGACGCCGAGAAGATGTTCCACAACTGGGGCGAGGGCATCCTCAAAGGCGGCACAATGGCGCTGTTGCACCGCGACGTCTTCTACGGAGATCACCTTGCCGACATCAAAAACCTCGGCACCCTGATGGGATTCAACGTCGTCCAGGAGGGGTGACTCCGGTGGAAAGTCGAGAGTCGAGAGTCGAGAGTGGCGAGTCGAGGGTAGACGGTCGATAGGGTGGTTGGGATTCAGGGTTGGGGGCTGGGGTTTCGAATATACGAGCGGTCGCCGTACAAACCAGACCAGGATTAGAGGAGGATCTTCTACGTCTTTTCGGCAAGCGTGTATGAATCGTTTTGACGCGTGTGGTATCGTTGGCTGCCAAAGCAGAACCCTGTGGAGAACGGCAAATGACCACCAAGAAGACACGCGATCTTCCTGCGCGGCTTAAGGGTGTTCGGCGGCGATTCGAGAATTGGCGTCAAATCAGGCTCATGAGAACATCGCCGACGTGGGCACCGTTCTGGGTTCTGTAGAACAGCGAGTTCTTCCAGTAAGCGGAGGCCGGACCGCAGGTCCGTGCGGAGCCGGCGTGCAGCAGCTTTGGTCGCTTGACAACGCTTCGTCCATTTCCTACAATACGGGGCGTCTTCCAAATGAAAAATATCGGATCAAGGGAAATATGGCTCGTCCGAAAAAATCTGCAACACGAACCGAGCGCCGTGATTGCCGTGGGAATCACGTAATCGACGTAGAATACGGCAATTTGCTGAAATGAGTCGTATCAGTACACATCAAGGCCAATGTTGCAAATTTATTGCGAGGAGCCATACAATGCGAAAAGCCGTTGCGTTGTGCCCGTGCGTGTTGAGTGCGGCCGTTTTGGCAGCGGTCTCATCGGGCGGGGCTCTGGCCGGCGACGTGCCCGAAAACCTGGCCCCCGGGGCAAAGGTCTCGGCGAGCAGCCACTTCAGCAGCCAGTATCTTCCGCAGATGGCCGTAAGCGGCAACATCCCGTCGCAGTTTCAGGATGACAACGACTGGGCAGTCAAGGGAACGCCAGACGGGGAATTCACGCTGAGGTGGGACAAGCCGGTCGAAGCGGCGCAGATCGTCTACTACGCCCGGGTGACCAGCCCGCTGCTGGAGTGCTTCAAGGACTACGAGGTCTATCTCAACGACGCCGAGAAGCCGGTCGTCCGGGGCACGCTCGAGCGTCGCCGCGGGCCGCAGACGATCAACTTCCCGAAGCAGAAGGTCTCGCAGATCCGCATCAAGTTCGTTTCGTCGCATCCGAATTCGCCGAACCCCGGCGCGGCGGAGATTGCCGTCTACGGGTCGCCGGTCACCAAGAAGCAGTTGGCCGCGATGCGGATCCCGCCGAGAGAGAAGACGCCCGAGGCCCAGGAGCTTCGCCGGGAATTGCTCGACGGCAGCCTCGGGTTCAAGGACATCCTGCTGGTGAAGCGCAAGCCGCTGAACATCTCGCACGTCTACGTTTATCACGTCGAGGGTTTCCGGCCCGGCGGCGGGCTCTATATCTTCTCGCCCGGCGACGGCGAGTTGAAGTGTATCTTCGACGCCGGCGAAGGCATGATCACCACGGCCGATCTGTCGTACGACGGCCGCGAGGTGGTTTTTGCTTTGCGTCGCGGCGGGCACGTCGGATCGAACCCGGTCGCCCACATCGAAGACATTTCGCGATACAAGGAAGAAGAAAGCAACTACCAGATATTCAAGATCAACATCGACGGGACCGGGCTCGCGCAGCTTACCCACGGGCCGTACAACAACCTCGATCCGTGCTGGCTGCCCGACGGCGGCATCGGGTTTATCTCCGACCGGAAGCCGGCCTACGCCTATTGTTACGTCGTCACTTCGCCCGTCTTGTATCGCATGGAGGCCGACGGCTCGCGCCAGAAGCGGCTTTCGGCCAACTACCTGATGGACTTCACGCCCTCGGTGTTGGACGACGGGCGGATCATCTACACGCGTTGGGAATACGTCGACCGGGCCGCGTGCCCGATCCAGAGTCTTTGGGCGATCAACCCGGACGGCACCGGGCTGGCCGGATTCTACGGCAATCGGGTGATTTCGCCGGGCACGTTCATGGACGCGCAGCCGGTCCCCGGTACGAACATGGCAATTGCAACCGCGACGAACCACAACGGCTCGTGCCGCGGCGGCATCGTGGCGATCGATCCCTCGAAGGGAGCCAACTCGCCCGAGGCGATTCGGAACCTCACACCGGAGATCAACATCTATGCCCATCGAGTCGGCGGCGGACCTTGGGGGAATGGAATGCTCGACTGCCGCGTCGGCGGGACCTACGAGAAGCCGCTGGCCTTGAGCGCCAACCGGTTTCTGGTTTCCAAGGGCGGCACGATCCAGTTGCGCGACTTCGACGCCAACGCGATCTCGCTGATCTTTCCCGAAGGCGGGATGGGCTGGTACTGCCCGATGCCGATCATGAAACAAAAGCTCCCGCCGGTACACACCGGAAACATCATGGACCGGACCGTCGCGTTGCCCGAAGACGGCAGCGTTTCCGGGGCGTGGGCGACCGTTTTCATGCAGGACGTCTACAACGGCCTGGAACCGGACGTGAAGCGCGGCGAGATCGAGCAGATCGCCGTCGTGCAGGAGATCGAAAAGAGCACCCACACGCCGCAGAACAACAAGACTCCCGACGGGCGCGGCATGCGGAACATCGCCGTCTTCGGGTTCCAGTTTCCGCTGGTCTCCTGCGGCGCCACCTACGCCCCGAAGAGGGTTTGGGGGTTCGCCGACGTGGACGAGGACGGCAGCGCCGCGTTTAAGGTCCCGTCGGAAGTGCCGATCTATTTCATGGCGCTCGACGGCGAAGGGCGCGCCTTGCAGCGGATGCGGTCGTTCACGCACATGATGCCGGGTGAGGTCCAGGGATGCGTCGGATGCCATGCCGACCGCAACTCGGCCACCACGCACGGCGGCAAGCAATTTGCCATGCGCGGCACACCCCAAGAACTCAAGAAGCCTGCGTGGGGTGTGAAAGGGTTCAGCTTTCGGGAGGTTGTCCAGGGGGTATTCGACCGCAACTGCATCGAGTGCCACAACGAACGGGAGCAACCAGGCAACGTCGACCTGACCGGCGACATGACCGATTTCTTCAACGTCTCGTACGATATCCTTTGCCGCACCGGGACCCAGGCGGAAAACAACTGGATCCGCCACGGCAGCCCCTCGGGGCGAGAGTACGACAACGTCCGCGGAATGAGCCCGTACACCGAATGGATCTGGACGATCAACGGCGCGGGGCACAACGTGCTCGAGATCGCACCGCGCCGCTGGGGCAGCCCGGCGAGCAAACTGGCCGAGATCATCCGGACCGGCCACCCCGACGAAGACGGCAAGCCGCGCGTCGATGTGCCGGATGAAGACCGCCGGCGGGTCTATCTCTGGCTCGACCTGAACGTCCCGTACTACGGCACTTCGTCATCGAACCACAAGGCCCGGCTCGGCAGCCGGCGAATGATGCCGTACGATCTCGATCGCGTGCTGGGCGAGGTCGCCTCGCGGCGATGCGCCGGCTGTCACAAGCAAGGCGTCCCGCGGAAGTTCTACACCCGGGTGATGAAGCCCGAGCACAACAACTTCCTGCTGGCCCCGTTGGCCAAAGGAGCCGGCGGCATCCAAAAATGCGGCAAGCCGGTGTTCCTCTCGAAGGACGACCCGGACTATCAAAAAATCCTCAAAACCTTCCACCCGATCCACAACTTGCTGAAAGAGCGCCCAAGGGCCGACATGGAAGGATTCACCTTGATATGTGAGTAGACCAGGGAAGCGGCACAATAACGCGTGCCGCAAACGATTACAAAAGGAGGGGATCTGATATTTTGGATGAGAATGAGAAATAGTCGGGGCGACTGGATTCGAACCAGCGACCTTCTGACCCCCAGTCAGACGCGCTATCCAGGCTGCGCCACGCCCCGTGATAGATGGTGAAAACGACCAGCCCTGTCCGTACTTTCGTATTATTGCATCTCGGACCGGTTCGTGCAACGGGATCTGCGGACCTGCTGCGTGCGTGCCGGGGCTTTACCAGCTTTGCTCAAGCCCGCATTTTGGACACAGATGGGTAAAAGACAGCCGACCTGGGGCTTTGTCAAGTCTTGATTTTTGGGTAGCCACGGTTGCCAGACCGTGGGAATCCGCACTCTGGCGAGTGCAGCTACCCCAATTTTGAGACTTGACAGAGTACTGGGCTTTGTCTGAAAACGGCTTTTTGTGTGTAGCTGCCGTCGCCAAACGGTGGAAGAAGCCGCTTTTTACGAAAGATTGACTCGTTAACCAACGCTCTGGCGAGCGCAGCTACGGATTTTCAGACAGAGCCTGGAATTTGCTTTTTGAAAAGGGAGTCTCTTGCAACCATTCATCGATCGACTCAACGGGGCTGTTCAGCGATGCGGGAATCCCGTCTTGGTGGGGCTCGATCCTCGCAAGGACATGTTGCCGAGCGCCCTGAAGACGGAGGAGATCGCGCATCCCCTCGAAGTGGCTATATCGTACGCGAAGTTTTCGCGGGAAGTGATCGATGTGGTTGCCCCCCTTGTCCCGGCAGTGAAGCCACAGGCGGCGTTTTTCGAGCAGGTCGGGCCGCATGGCATGCAGGCGCTCGCCGAGCTGGTTCGATATGCCCAAGAGAGGGGATTGCTGGTAATCGTCGACGGCAAGCGAAACGATATCGGCTCGACGGCCACTGCATACGCCGATGGATTGCTTGGGCCGGGAGACCAAAGCCCTTGGCGGGCCGATGCACTGACGGTGAGTCCCTATTTGGGCGATGACAGCCTGAGGCCGTTTGTCGAGGTGGCCGTGGAGCGGTCGGCAGGCGTCTTCATATTGGTGAAGACGTCGAATCCCGGCGGGGGCTTGTTTCAGGATCTCGTGGCCGATGGCAGACCGCTTTATCGGCACGTGGCTGAATACGTGGAATGTCTGGCTGCTGAAACCGTTGGTGAGTGCGGTTATGGGGCAGTTGGGGCCGTGGCGGGGGCAACTTATCCCGAACAACTTGCCGAACTTCGTTCCGCGATGCCCCACACGTGGTTTCTGGTGCCCGGTTTCGGCAGCCAAGGGGGAACCGCCGCCGATGTCGCCGCTGCGTTCGATCGGCAAGGTACCGGCGCAATCGTCAATAACTCCCGCGGCATCATCTTTGCCTATCACCGAGGGCCGTATGCCGACAAATTCGGCGACGGGCGCTGGCAAGAAGCCGTCGAAGCGGCAACCCTGGACATGATCGCACAGCTTCGGACGGAGACACCGGCAGGGAAACTGATGGGCGGGTGCTAACTAATACGACAGCGCCAAGTTGAGTGTCACCACGGTTTAGCGGGCGGGCTTGCCCGACGCTAAACGGCATTTCATACCGCGAATGCAAGTTGTTACTTCACAACAACTTCCGTTACTCTGCGGTAGCAACTTGGCGCTGTCGTACTAAGCACCGTCCGAAAAATAACGGTCGCATTCGTAGGACGGGTTTCCCTACCCGTCAGGGAAGGAGACGGGTCAGGAGACTCAGGAGACCCGTCCTACGACAGTGGTTAATCTTGTGGTGGCGGTATTTGGGTGGTGAAGAAGTCAGTCAAATGGCGGGGACAGGATTCGAACCTGCGACCTCGAGGTTATGAGCCTCGCGAGCTACCGGGCTGCTCCACCCCGCGTTGTGGGTAGATGGTGGAATGTCCACCACCATTATCGCTATTTTATTCATAATCCCGATTCCTGTCGAGAGGAGGGAATGACCTTTTTACTACAGCACTATCTTGTTGGGAGGGTGGTTCTTGCTTGCCGTTACCGCAATAAGTTGCTAAAATTAAGGGTGTTGGCCAACACCTCAGGAGGGAACGTTTCACCGCGAGGGCGACGGGGGAGTATGAACCCCACGCGTTAGAAGGGTTTCTGGGCCGAAAGGGCGGCAAACCAGGTTTGGCGAATCCTGGGACGTCTTGCGCAACCCCACCCGCCGACCGGACAGAGGAAACGCATCAATGGCGGCCTTGCAACCAAATCAGCACTCTGGCGAGCAGCCGGTGGCGTCCCGCGTTCTTCAGCCGCAGAGTTCGCCTCAAGAAAAGACCGCGTTGACTTCGGCGAGACTCTGCAAGGCCGAGCGACTTGACGAGGGTGACGGGCCCCCGTCAAGTTCTCAGGCGTTGAAAATGGCGAAGTCCTTGGAGCCGCCGGAGCCGCCGCCGCGGTCGTCCCCAAAACCCCTTCCGCCGCCTTTGCCGAAATCCACGGCGGGCGCAAAGTCGGTCGAAGCGGCCCCCGGACCGCCGAAGCTGCCTCCCGGATTGACCGACACGATTTGCGACGTTGCCGCAGACACTTCCGAGCATCCCAAACCGTCGACCGGGCCGCCACGCCAAACGGGCTTTTCGTTATTCGATCCCTTCGCAGCGCCCGTTCGCGTCGATGTTGCTGAGGTGTCGATTGAGGAGGAAACGTTGAACTCAAAGGCGAACGGGGGAGTCGCCAAAACCGCGATCCGCAAATCGCCCCCTTGGGTTGTCAGCATGATCGTCCATGCGGCACTCTTGACGATGCTGGCAATGGCGGTTGTGATCACCCGATCGCGGCGGGACGTCGAACTCGTAGTCACTGTGAATCCGACGAACGAGGAAAGCGAGCCGCTGCTGTTTGATGACTGGCTTGGCGCGGACGAAGAGGCACTGGATGAGAAATTGACCATTACGCCGGAGAATCTCCCACCGGTTAACGATCCGCTGGCCCCGCCTCCGATTGCCTTGATCCATCCTGCGCCGGAAGGCAACCAGGCGACCAGCGATTCCAAGTCGGTGGTAAGCGGCTTCGCCCTTGGACGCCAGGAGGGAATGAAAAAGAAACTCTTGGGGATGTACAAGGGCACGGGAAAGACCGAGAAGGCCGTGGAAAACGGGTTGAAGTGGCTGGCGAGGTTTCAGTTGGATGCCAAGCTCCGGGGGCAACTCAACGCCAGCAATCCCTTGGCGGATCCGGATCGCGACGGCTCTTGGAGTCTTTGCGGACCGTTCACCAACGGTGCGCGGGAAGGCATGGACAACCCGGCCGCCGCCACCGCCATGGCCTTGCTGGCCTTTCAAGGCGCCGGCAATACGCCCGGGAAAGGGCCTTTCGGGCGAAATGTGAAGCACGGTTGGGAGTGGTTGCTCAAACAGCAGGGCAAAGACGGCAATTTCTTCCACGAGGGATTCCGCGGCCAACGCTATTACACCGAAGGCCAGTGTGCCATCGCGCTGTGTGAGCTGTACGCGATGACCAAGGATCCGAAATACAAGGAACCAGCCGAAAGGTCCGTCAAATACCTGCTCGACGGGCAAAGCCGGTTGGGAGGATGGAAGTACGAACCGCAGGGGAGCAGTGACGTCTCCGTGACCGGCTGGATCGTCATGGCGCTGCAGAGCGCGAAGAGGGCCGGACTGGAAGTACCCCCGGAAACCTTCGACAAAGTACACCATTTTCTCGACGTGATCGCCCTGGAAGGTGGAAGCCGTTATCCCTACGAACGCAATAAAGATGCGAGTCCGGCAATGACGGCCGAGGCCCTGCTCATCCGCCAGTACCTCGGCTGGGAACAGGACGACTCGCGATTGCTCCGGGGCGCCGACTACATCACATCGCCGGAGTGCCTGATCAGCTTCCAAAAAGGACGGCGGGACGTTTACTACTGGTACTATGCCGCGCAGGTTGCACGGCACATGGACGACGAGTTCTGGGATCGCTGGAATACGGTGATGCGCGAGGAGGTGCCCAAGCACCAGGTGCAAAGCGGCCGGGAAAGCGGCAGTTGGGACCCCAATCTGCCGGCGATCGACCGCTGGGGTTCCTACGGCGGCCGGCTCTACGTTACCTCCATGTCGATCTGCCTGTTGGAGGTCTATTACCGGCACATGCCGCTCTACAGGCGTATTTATTGAGGCGCATTCATTTGGCATTGGCGCTGCCAGCCCCATCGATTCCCCGAAATGGAAAAATGGGCAGATTGGGCGATATGCATGTTTTCAGATGAAGCCACATGTCGATCTACTGGCTGAGAATCGGCTGTTTCCATCCGAATTGCTCTGGACGCGGGCGGCTGGTTCTGCGAAACTCCCGCCCTTCTCAGTCTTTCAGAGCAAGTTCGGCCATGATCCGCTCCATCTTCCAATCCTGTAGAGCATGTCAACTAGGCCGCTGGTTCGGCGCCGTGTTGTTGCTGGCATGCATTGGCTTGCCGGGTTGCAACAGTATGGGGTTCCGCGAGGACCAGTTGCAATATGACCCCGCGCTCGAACTTGGACCGGCACGTCGGCCGCCCTTGGAAAACAGCGATTTCTTCGGGGTCAGCAACAAGGCCCGGCAAATCGAACGCAATTGCGCGCGGTAACCCGGCTTTCAAGAGTACCGCGAGAACAGGCATCTCCGAGTGCGCAAACGTTTCCGTGCGGCCCGGCCGGCTTATCGGTGATAATACGAACCCGGGGTGGGCCCGGGACGGCGGGTTACGGTGTTCGGCTTCTGATCGGAGGGTAGGGCCAGTCTTAGTCCGGGCGTGAGGTAATCGAAATCGTCGCCCAGCACGTCACGGTTGAGTTTGTGGATTTCGACCCAGCGCGAGGCTTTACCCAACTCGTATCGGGCGATGTCGAACAGGGTATCGCCTTCCTGGACGACGTATTGCCGGCCGCCGGCGTAGTTGACCGGCCGATAGCCGGCGGCGCCGGCCTCGCGACGCTTGACGGTCTCGCGGCGGCTTGGCTTAGGGCACAGGTCGGGATACGTCTTTTCCAACTCGGTTACGTTGGGGGCGGAGATGATGTCGCCGACCGAGAGTTCATTTTCGCGGGGTATCTTGTCCCGGTTGTGTTCGGCCAGGGCGCTGAAGTATGCCCCGGTGCCGTACAGCTTTCGTGAGATCTCCCAATAACTGTCGTTCGGCCGGACTTGGTAGGTGCCGTTGCCGTTTTGCAGGGTTTGGCCGGTTTGCCGCGTGGGGGTGCTGGCGGGCGCGTAAAGCGAGGCCGTTCGAGTATTGGAAGCCGTGTATTGGTTGACTTGGTCCTGCGCATAAGGTTGTTGCGTCTGATAGGCTTTTCCGCTACCCGGCGAATAGCCGCCCGTGATTGCACAGCCTCGGCTTCGGCCACCCGTCTGCTGCGCGGATTGTCGGATTGGCGGGGCATCGGGCACTTGCCGGTCGCGGAAGGGATTGGATTTAGGCACATTGGCCTGCCCGCTTTGTTCCCGGGGTTTCGGGGCCGATGGGTTTGCACCGTTTCTGTAGGAGCCGTAGTGGCGGGCCGTGTTGGGGTTTGGCATGTATGACGGCGCCCTGGATGCGCCGGCGGCGGTCTTCGATTTATTCTTATCCGAAGCAACGTTCCATCGGCTGGCCGGGGTTTCCGGCGTCTGTTTCGAGACAGTTTTCGCCGGTACTACCGTTGTCTTGACGGCGGGCATCGAGCTGGAATTGTTCTTTGCCAAGGTCTGTTCGGCAGCGGGAGTTTTGTCGTTCTTCGCGGCGTCCTCGTCTTTCGAAGCTTCCGTTGAATTCGACGCTGTGGAATCGTCGTCTCCCTGCCTGAGCCGGTTGGCCAGGACCAGGCCGAAGATGACCAACAGCACGCCGATCACTGTCAAACCGATTTTTGCTTCCTTGCCCATACCGGTTTTTCTCTCCTTGTCCATGTCGGTTTTTTCTTCCTTGCCCATGCGTGAGCCTCCTTGCTGTCTGATGGGAATGTTTTTTATTGGAAATGGATTTTTCCACCCGGGGCCAGCTTTTTCGCCGGCGAAACGGGCGGGTTTTGTCTCATAGCCTTGCCGCTACGCGGAGCTTCGCACTCCGTGAACGTGGATTTGCTTCGATTTCCTTGTCGCCCGGTCGAACCGGTTTGGCGGTCAACGCTTCCATTCGCGGATCGGCGAGAAACGCCTCTTTCACCCGTCGATCCTCCAGCGAGTGAAAGCTGATGATTGCCATCCGTGCCTTGGGCGCCAGGCAGTCGGGAATCCGCCGGAGGGCAATCTCCAGTGATTTCAGCTCTTCGTTCACCGCAATCCGCAAGGCCAGAAACGTCCGTGTCGCCGGGTCGATCCGATGCCGCCCACGCGACGGCGGAACGGATCGGCGAACCAACTCCGCCAGTTCCGATGCCGTCTCGATCGGTTTCGCTCGGCGCTGTTTCACGATTGCTCGGGCAATGCGACGGCTGTGTCGTTCTTCTCCGTATTCGTGAATTAACTTGGCCAGGTGTTCTGCACTCAACCGGTTTATCAAATGTCGAGCCGGTTTCCCGGTCGTCGGATCGAACCGCAAATCAAGCGGCCCTCCCGCCGAGAAGCTGAAACCTCGTTGCTCGTCTGCCAACTGGTCGCTCGATACACCCAAGTCCATCACAATCCCGTCCACGCCGGTGATTCGCACTTGTTGCAGTATTTCGGGAAGGTCGGCGAAGTTGGCATGGGCAACCTTGACGGGTAACCCGGCCAGGTTCCGCTCGGCGGCGGCGATCGCGGCCGGATCGCGGTCCAGCGCCACCACCGTTCCCGACGAGCCTACCCGCTCGGCCAACGCCCGGGCATGGCCTCCCGCGCCGAGTGTGCCGTCGACCAGCACCATGCCGTCACGCGGCCTGAGCCACTCGACGACTTCACGGAGCATGACGGGTACATGGACCGGGGAGTTCGTCATGGGTGTTTCGAAATTGATGTGTCAAGAAAAGACGCCCGACCTCGGGAACATCCATGGACCCATGTGAGGTCGAGTGCTTGCGGCAACCCCGCCGGCAAAGGCGACGAACGTTCCGCGTTCGCAGTGGGGAGGAATCCGTTCCCCCCTCCCCGCAAAAACCTCAACCTCGCATACGTGAGGCAGCAGCGCCGACCGGTGGCCATGAGCCGGCGCTTCGGTTCTTACGCAAGGCGAACAAATCGGACGGTTTTCTGTGTCTTCTTCTGTTAGTCTCCTTCGGAAATGATTTGCCGTACCAAACGGGCGGCTGGAACTCGCTGATTAAATCGTGGGTTTCGGACCGCCGAAGGCCGTCTCGGCAATCTCGTCGTAATGAATCTGTTGCTCGGCCTGGTAAGCCTTCCATCTCTTTGCACACCACAACTCCACGTGATCCTGGACTCCCAAAAGGACGCACTCCTTAGCCAGACCGGCCCAATCGGCCAGGTCCTGTGGGATGCGGACGCGTCCCTGTCCGTCCAGTTCCACACGCTGGGCCGCGGTGTAGAAAAGTCGTGTGAATGCTCGGACGTCGGGCCGTGTGGGTGACATGGCTTTCACACGCTCGGCCAGTCGGGCAAATTCTTCCTCCGTGTACAGGGCCAATGACTTGTCTGTTCCCGGTGCCAGGTAGAGGCACCCTCCTTCAGGGTCTTCTAGGGCACCCCGAAGCCGCTTAGGGATTGCCACGCGGAGCTTTTCGTCGATTGATCGGCTAAAGGTCCCGGTCAACAACATGGGTGGCCACCACGAGTTTCACCATATATCCCCATTAAGCCCCACCGCTCCCCAAGAATAACCGGTTCGGCCACCCGGTTCAACCCAGCTTTTTGGCCCCGAATCGACCCTTTGGCTGGCGGGATTTTTCGTAGCTCCTGATTGTCAAAGAACTTCCATCGATTGGCCGTCCCGGAAGGAATGGGAAATAAAATTCTGCCTCGGTTCTCAGGGGGCCGCGAGCGACTCCCAGAGGTCCTGATAGGCCTCGACCATGGTGCTCAGAGCGAAGTTTTCCTCTGCTCGATATCGGTTTTCCTGGGCCAATTGGCTCCTCAATGTAGGGTCCTTGAGGAACTTAACTATTTTGTCCGTAAAGGTTTGCGAGTCGCCGTAGCGGACCGTCTGCACGGCGGCGTCCGGGCCGAGCAGCTCCTCGACCCCCTCGACCCGTGTGGCGATTACGGGCAGCCGGCTGGCCATGGCCTCCAGGACCACGTTCGGCATTCCCTCCCAGCGTGACGGCAGCACCAGGAGGTCGCTGGCAGCCAGGATTTCGGGCACGTCGGCCCGCCAGCCGGCAAAATGGACCCGATCGGAGATCCCATGGCGGTTCCCTTCCGCGATTTTTTCTTGTTCAGGGCCGTTCCCCACCACCAGCAGATCGCAGTCGGGTAGCTGGGGCAGCCAAAGAGCGGCCGTTTCGAGCAGCCAGGCCACCCCCTTTTGCCGCTCTAATCGGCCTATGAACGTCACTACGCGCCGGTCGGCGGCAATTCCCAGCGGTTCCAGGTCAGCCGGTTCTTCAGCGGGGTATTTCGTCGAGTCCACCCCATTGGGGATCACAAGAAGCTTCTCCGCCGGCAACCCGGCTTCTTTCTTGCTGAATTGGGCGACCGATTCGCTCACGCACACATAATAATCGACTTTTCTGCTGGTCCGCTGGTCGACCCAGAGATGCCAACGGCTCTGCCGCTCGGCGACACGGATTCCGGAGACTATGCGAGGTACCCCTGCCCTTCGTGCCGCCATGCGACCCACAATGTTCGCATGGAAGAGGAATGACTGGAGAATCTGGGGAGACTGGGCGGCCAGCAATTGTTTCAGATGACGCACCACGCGAAGAATGTCCGCGTTTCGGCGGGCGTCCAGGAAGTACACGTCGATTTCTGCGGCTTGCAGGCGTGAAACCAACGCGGTTTGCCCGGTTTCCGGGGGCGGGGTAAGACTGTAGACGACGGGGCAAAACCGCTCTCGGTCCAACCGGGTGGCCAATTCGACGAGACAACGCTCGGCCCCGCCGACGTGGAGGTCTGTGATGCACAGTGCGATATCGAGTGGTTTCATGGGACGACCGGGGCCAAATCGTGGCGAAAGCAACCCCCTGCCCCGAACCGGGCTCGCGGCTTATACTCGTTTGCCTGCGCCCGGTAAAGTTCAAGTTGGGGCTTGTGAGACCGCGATGACCGAACTGGCTGAATATGATTACGAACTGCCGAAGGACCTCATTGCGCAATCGCCGGCAGCTCAGCGGAGCGATGCCCGGCTGCTGGTCGTGGATCGTGTGCGCAAGTCGTTGGAGCACAAGCACATACGTGACCTGCCGGAGATCCTTGAGCCGGCCGACTGCCTGATTGTCAACGACACTCGCGTCGTTCCCGCACGGTTGGTTGGGAACCGGACGGAGACGGGCGGGCACTGGGAGGGGCTGTTCTTGGAGGCGAACGAACGGGGGCTTTGGCGCGTACTGGGCAAAACCCGCGGAAAGCCGGTCGTCGGCGAGAGCATTACTTTGTTGAACGCCGAAGGCCAACCCGACTGCCGGCTCGTTTTCGCGGCCAAGCAGCCCGACGGGACATGGATCGTCCGGCCCGATCCGCCGGGAGAGGCGTTTGCCCTGTTGGATCGCGTGGGATGGGTGCCACTGCCGCCATATATCCGGGGTGGCAGAATGGTCGACGCCGACCGCGAGCGATACCAGACCGTCTACGCCGAGCGGCCTGGGGCGATTGCAGCTCCCACGGCGGGGCTGCATTTTACCGACGGTTTGCTCCGGCAACTGAAAAACCGGGGAATCACGATCTGCCGGCTGACGCTGCACGTCGGGCTGGGTACCTTCCGTCCCATCTCGGCCGACTCGCTCGCCGGGCACGAAATGCACGCGGAATGGGGAACCATCAGCCAAGACTGCGCCGACTCGATCAACGCCCGTCGCAACGACGGGGGCCGGGCGGTAGCGGTCGGGACCACCTCGGTTCGACTCCTGGAAACGGCGGCCGACGGCGGCGAACTGAAGCCGTTTACCGGCCAAACCGATTTGTTCATCCACCCGCCCTACGAGTTTAAGGCCGTCGATGTCTTGTTGACCAATTTCCATCTCCCTCGAACCACGCTGCTGGTCCTGGTCCGTACGTTCGGAGGGGATGAATTGATCCGTCGGGCCTACGAAGAGGCAATTCGGGAGGAGTACCGTTTTTACAGCTATGGAGACGCGATGTTGATTCTCTGAGCGGGCACCCCGGTTGGTCGGCTCGTCATCGGAGTCTGCACTGCGTATACTATATCACCTCTCGGGGGCTATTTGAGCAGAAAGGATTCCGCCGTGTGTGAAGTCCATGCCGAACGGGTGCTGGTTGTGCCGGCCGAACTGTTCCGCCGCCTGGGGTATTTCCAGGGCTTTTCGGGGGACGTGGATCGTTACCTGGAAGAGCTGCTAAGCCCGGAGAACACCAGCTATCGGCCGCGGGCGGAGGTGGAAGAAGACCCCGGTTTCAAGCAGTTGATCCCCTACGTGATCTTCCGCCACGTCGACGAACAGAACCGCGAGACCGTCTTCCAGTACACGCGCGGAGAAGGAATGGGCGAAGGCCGCCTGCACAGCAAGCACAGCGTCGGCATCGGCGGGCACATCTCGGCCGTTGATGCCGATCCGGCCGGCAGTGCGAACCCTTACGAAGAAGGTATGCGGCGCGAACTGGAAGAGGAAGTGCAAATCGACACGCCTTACACGGCCCGCTGCGTCGGCATGATCAACGACGACGAGACCGAGGTCGGCCGGGTCCACCTCGGGGTGGTCCATCTCTTCGACTGCCGGCGGCCCGCCGTCCGCCCGAACGAAACCGACATCACCAAGAGCGGGTTTCGCGAGGTGGGCGAAATCCTCGCCGACCTGTCCGGGTTCGAGACGTGGTCGGAAATCTGCATGAAGGCGATCTTCGGCAGCGGGGCCGGGGCGGCAAGCGGCTTGCCAAGTCCTTAACTTCAGGACTCGTGAACAAATTGTTTCCGGAATTCGACAGGATGCCGTGACGTGGTGCGGCGCCAATCAAAGGAGGGGGCACCTGCCCCCGGCACCTGCCCCCGGCCCATCCGGTTGCGGCGTTCACTCCAATGTACCGGGGGCGGGTGCCCCCTCCTTTGATTCGATGGCGAGCGGCAGGTGAAGCTTTCCCCGCGGCTACGTTCGCCGGACCGCGGATCGGGCCGTTCTCCACCGTCTGGCGACGGTGGCTACAGGCACATTCTCTTCCGCCGCTTGTGTTACGGCACGCAGGCCACCTTTCCATCAGCCATGCTGCCGAGGTAGGAGAAGAGATCGGCGTCGATGTTTTCCTCGAGAAATCGAACCGATCCGTCGGCGATTCCGAAGTTGGCCCCCCCGACGTGCTCGCTCCCGGCCGACTCGAAGAACCCGTTGTTCATTCCGCCGGGCTGCCCCGCGTCGCCGCCCCAGCCGGCGGTAGCGGTGGTGAACAGTGTGCAGACGCCGGCCAGGGCCCAGCCGTCGTTGCTCGTGCTGTTCCAGCGTTCGTAGCTGGCCGCGGAAGCATCGGGAATCAGACGCTGCATCTCGCCGGTGATGATTGTTTTGGACGTGCCGTCGCTGATGTCTTTGACGGAGGTGGTGCTGTTGGGCGAGAAGATGCCGGCGACGTTGTGCTGCTTGCCGCTGATGGTGGGTTTCGTCAGCGTGCTCCCCTGGCAGAACCGTTTGTGGATGGCGGGGCTGCCGACCGACTGGTTCCACCACCCGTTACACCGGCCGATGCAGCCTCCGTAGTCGTTGCCGCCGCCGGTCCAGCCTTGAAACGTGATCGCTTCGTCGCCGGAGCGGAACGAACTCCGGCGCGAAGGGCAATAGAAAGTGGCGATGTCGGTCGTGGCCACTTCCCGGTTGCCCGCCACGTTCGTGCTGAAATCCCATTCGTTGAACAGCGGGCCCATTTCAATAAACGGGAGGATGTACAGCATCCAACTCGTTCCGTCGCGGCCGGTCTCGGCTTCTTTCCATGGGTCGTAGGGCGAGGAGTACGCCGGATAGGCCGGTTCGAGCACCGCGCCGGCCGGGAAGACGCCCTTGGCCGACGCGTGGTTTTGAAGGGCCAGGCCGATCTGCTTCAGATGATTCACGCAGGTCATTCGCCGGGCGGCCTCGCGAACTGCTTGCACGGCGGGCAGCAGCAGCGCGATCAGGATCCCGATGATGACGATCACCACCAGTAATTCAACGAGCGTGAAGCCGCCGTCTTGGCGTTGTCTTGCGATCACGGGACCTGCCTTTTCCCCGCAGGAACAAACGTCGCCAAAAAACACACAAAATGCCTAGAATTTCTGGCATACGAAGGGGCCACAACCACACGCCCCATCTTATCCCCATAGCTTAGGTGAAATGCATACAACCTACAAACCCCCACGATGATGTGGAACAATGCCCCCGGATTAGTTGTTCGCTATTGCTTCGCACGCCGCCCGCGTTTTTCATACAATGCATAAAACCAGGGATTTGGCACTGAAGCACCAGGAAGAGCAAACCATGGAAAACCCCGTAAGGATTGTCGTCCTGGACGGATACACGCTGAATCCCGGCGACCTGAGCTGGGAAGACCTGAAGGCCCTCGGCACGTGCGAAATCCACGACCGTACGCCCGCCAAACAGGTTGTTGCGCGGGCGGCGGGTGCGGCGATTGTGCTGACGAACAAGGCCGTTCTTTCCCGAGAGGCGATCGGGCGTCTTTCCGAGTTGAAGTACATCGGCGTGCTGGCAACCGGGTACAACATCGTGGATGTCGAAGCGGCCGCCGAGCGGGGCATCCCCGTCACGAACGTGCCGACTTACGGGACCGCGTCGGTGGCCCAGATGGTCTTTGCTCACTTGTTGAATCTCGCGCAGCATGTCCAGCACCATGCCCAAACCGTTCGCGACGGAAGATGGACGACAAGCGGGGATTTCTGCTACTGGGACTACCCGTTGATCGAACTGGCGGGCATGACGCTGGGGATCGTCGGCCTCGGCCGGATCGGTCGGGCAACCGCCGAACTGGGCCGGGCGTTTGGAATGAAGGTGTTGGCTTATGACGTTATGCCCCAGCAGGACATTCCGGACGGGGTCGAAATGGCCAAGATGGATGATCTGTTTCAGGCAAGCGACATCGTCAGCCTCCACTGCCCGTTGACACCGCAAACCGAGAAGCTTGTCAACGCCGAGCGGCTGGCATTGATGAAGCCGGCAGCGTTGTTGGTCAACACAAGTCGCGGGCCGCTGGTGGACGAAACCGCGTTGGCCGAGGCCCTCGACTCGGGAAAGATCGCCGGGGCCGGGTTGGACGTCTTGGCGGTCGAGCCGCCGATGCCCGGCAATCCATTGTTGACCGCGAAGAACTGCCACGTCACCCCGCACATCGCCTGGGCCACGCGTTCCGCCCGGGCAAGGCTCCTGAATACCGTGGTCGACAACGTCAAAGCGTTCTTGGCAGGGAAGCCGCAGAACGTGGTGAATCTTTGAATCGACGATGGCCGAGCCATGTTGTACGACGGCCCTCCGAGGCCGTCGAATGCGGGGCTTGATGCGAAATTCACCAGTAATGGACGGCCTCGGAGGGCCGTCCTACGGGTTTTTCGGCCTAGCTCCCCCGCCCCTTTTTCAAGGCGATTCCCCAGGAAAAGCCTCGCCCCATACCTCACTCAACTCTTCTGTAATCTTTAATTCGTCTGCCCATTGCCGAAGATAGTCGACATCGAGCGCGTGGCGATTCGCTCGCAACAACGCCGCTGCGTCGGCTCGATCGATCAACCGGCCGACCTCCAGTTTGTGCAAGATCAAGTCTTCGCATGCCAGGACGTCGATTTCGACATCAAGGCCGGGCAGCCGGGTGGGAACGCGCCGATCGAGCGATTGGAAGTGATACGGTGACCGGGCGAGCAGCAAATCGATCTGTACGTCGACGAACGTCTCCGGTGGTTCGTATTGCAGTTGCACGATCGCCAACGCTCCGACGTCCACGACTGGCGGATCTTGCTTGAAACGCACATTGGCTGCGAGCAATCTTTCAAGAACATCGGGTAGATCGGCCTCACCGATGCCCATCAACACGTCGACATCCTTAGTAGCGCGGATGTATTTCCACGTTGCCAGGGCGATGCCGCCCACCAGCGCCAGCGGGATATCCAGCGGCTTCAGCGTTGCCCAAAGATGGCGCAAAACTTGGAGCACGATTTCACTCGGCATCGTCACCTCCAAGCGTCTGATTGAACCGGTCGACCATCCGTTGCATGACTCGGTGGTGTTCCTCCGTCTGTTCGGCATACCACTGACGGTACGCCGCTTCGAGATCGCCGTCGGGGCCGATCTCGCGGCGGAGCCCCGCCAGCAGGAACTGATGACAGGCGTCCATCAAATCGCACCAGATGGCGATGCACTGCTGGGGCGTCGCGTCTTTAGGAACCGACGGCGCCAACTCCGGCGGGGGAATCAGTTGACCGGACATGCTTGCTCCTCGAATACACCCTGTACTTGAGTCTACCCCGTTTCTTCGTCGGCGGGAAGACAAAATGACTTGGGAAGGAGGGGGTCAGGTCCAAGTTTTCGGCCGACGATTCACGTGAAAAACACGCTGTCTTGCCGAAAATTGGACCAGACCCCGACTTTTTCAACGGGCTGTCTAAGCTAAGATCGGCCAAGAAAACAAGTGCCGCAAGACAAAGTAGCAGGCTCCGCCAAGAATCAAAGGAGGGGGGCACCTGCCCCCGAACGTAACGTGTTGCTCTTGCTGGCCGGGGGCAGGTGCCCCCTCCTTCTATTCGTCTCATGGAAGTACCTGAAAAATGCGACAGTTATCAGCCCGCTGAAAAAGGAGGGCTCGCATTGCCTATATTACTTATCTTGTCTTGACTTCTCCCGAGAGAACCGTAACAATACTGGACCGCCACGGAAAAGCCACGGAAGTGAATGACTGAGGTGAAGCTGGCCTTTTTTCCGGTGTGAGGAAGATTTCGGGGTCAGCTCAAACCGAACAAGGGGCAGAAACAGATGAAGCTATCGCAAAGCGCCACATACGCCATTCATGCGGCAGTACACCTGGCGGCAACTGGAAATTCGTCCGCCGTTTCGTGTGGACAGCTTGCCCGGCGAGGCAACATGCCCGAGCGATTCCTGCTACAAATCCTTCGCGGTTTGGCGAAGCAGGGGATCCTGCAATCGTCGCGCGGCGGCGGCGGCGGCTTCAAGTTGCAGCGCTCGGCGGAGGCAGTCTCCCTGCTGGACATCATCGAAGCCATTGACGGTCCCCAGGGAACCAAAATGCCCGTCAACCTGTCCTTTTCCCAACACTCGCACGCCGTCCTGGAAACAACGCTGGAAAAGATCAACCAGATGACGCGTGTACACCTGGGGGCACTAAAACTGTCGCACTTGCTGGAATCGGCGACGGACGAACATCCCGGCCAAGAGGACGCCGCCGAGTCGATCGACGTCAGCGGCACGATATGGCCGATCGTGGAACGCCTCGCCGGATAGGTCCGGTCACTCTTGTGTCTCTTGTTGCCGGACCGGGTGGCCGGGCAGAGCGGCGGCTCCGTTCTGGTAAACGGCGACCTCGTCCGTGCCGTCGCCGTCGAAGTCACCGACGACCGGTTGGCCAAGGGGACCGCCGAGGCGGAATACTTTGTCGTGGGCATCGAGGCGGCGGTCGCCATTGGTGTCGAGATGCCAAACCCCCGCGCGGTACACGCCCAAGTCGTCGATTCCGTCGTTGTTGAAATCACCGACGAGCGGAACGTCGCCGCGCCGGCCGGCCTTCACTTTCAGATCCCCCTTACTCCATCGCCCGTCGCCATCGATGTCTAGAAACCAGACTCCCCCGCGGAAAATCGCGATCGTCGCGACACCGTCGCCGTTGAAATCGCCTGCCACCGGTTTGTCGCCGGCGAGACCGAATTCAAACACGTGATCGATCAAGTCGCTGCGGAGCGTGCTCTTGGCGGTGCGCTTCATCAACCGCCACCCGATCGTGGCTTCCTCGGGATCGGGCGGGACGTTCTTCGGCCGACCGATCGAGACATTCTTGGCGGTAGGCAGACCGGGCTCGGCCTGGATCGCCTTGGAATCGCCGATCCAGGCAGGGCCGAACGTGGCGATATCGGTCTTGCCGTCGCCGTCCCAGTCGCCGACGACCGGGAGATCGCCCGGCCGGCCGAGCTTTGCCCAGAAATCATCCCGGTCCCACACGCCGTCGGCGTCGAGATCGACGAACCACACGCCGTTGATATACACGCCGATCTCATCAACACCATCCCCGTTGAAATCGCCCGCGACGGGTATCGCGTCGGGTAACCCGAACCCGAACTCTTTCTGGGGGACACCCCGGCTATTGGCGATGACCCAACGGCCCCGGTCGATATCCTGACCGGTCCATGTCTCCGGATTGAAATAGGGATTCGCCGGGTCGGTGGGCTTATCGGAATGGATGCGGCTGCGGCGCGGCTGACCGCCGTTGATGACGCTCAGGTGCCAGGTGTAACGGCCGGGCCCGCCGGACCCTATGAACATCGCCGGCTGGATGACGATCTGCGGCGGAACCGGATAGTAGACCGCACCGGAAGCCGGAGGCAGCAGCGGAGCCGCCGGCCCCGTCGGCGGCGGGGACGGCGGATCGGGAGTATCCGGAAAGAATGCCGGAGTGCGGTCGTACAGCACCTCGCTGAAGTTGTAGTCTGTTGCCGAGTCCCCCGGCCCGACGTGGATCCGCGTGATTGCGTCGTTCTGATGCTCACCGACGAAGAGCATCAGTTTCAATGGGTCGGGTGGATCATGCGGGTTGAAGGCCTCACCGCCGTTGCTGCCCGGAGTGTCGATGCTGTCGACGTATCCCTCCGGATGAATTTCGTAGACGGTGTAGACCCCCGGGCGCAGATTCGTGAACTGGTAGTAGCCGTTGGCGTCGGTTACCGTGGTGATCGGCTGGCCGTTGTCCCCAAGGACCGGAGCCCCCACGACGTTTCCAAGTTGCAGGACGACGCCGGCAATGGGGCTATCGTCGGGAGTAAATTGCCCATCGCGCACGCTGGCCGGATCGGGCAGTGGATCGAGCAGCCCGACCTGGATCGTCGGGCCGTCCTTGAAGACATAACCCGAGATGCTCGCCGGAACCAGCTCGCAGAAGTCGTAGCCGACCGCATTCGCGCCGGAGGACAACTGAGCGTCGATGATCCGATCGGGTCCGTCGAGAATTCCGCCCGCCGAGCCGGGAAACGTCTGGCCGTGTATATAATCCTCCGGCTGGATTTCTTCGACCCCGTAGGTTCCCGGCGGAAGGTCTGTAAAGGCGTACTCGCCGCCTGGATCCGTCGTCGTCGAGGCGATCCGACCGCCCGAAGCGTCGAGCAGGTAAATCGTCACGCCTTCCAGCAGCGGTTCGCCCGGATCGAAGGTCCAATCGCCGTCGAGGTCGGCATAGACCGTGCCTGCAATGCTCGCCGGCCGAAATTCGCCGAAGTTGTACTCGCTCCCCTGTTGGCCGCCGACCAACTGAAATCCGTCGATGCGGTCACCGGGATTGTGGGCGGTCCCGCCGGCGGTTCCCGGCGAGTCAACGCCGTCGAGAAACCCCGCCGGCTGGGTCTCTTCGATCCAGTATTCACCCGGGTAGAGGTCGTCGATCTCCCAGTAGCCATCCGGGCCGGTGGTCGTCGAGATGGTTGCCCCCGGCGTTGCACCGGGGCTTCGGTCGGGCACGCGCATCGACACGCCGCCGATCCCTTCCTCGCCGGGTTCCCGTACGCCGTCGTTGTCGGTATCGTGATAGACATACCCGCTAAGGCCCACCGGTTGCGTCTCGGCGAAGTTGTTTTCCACGCTGTCGTCACCGCCGAGCAAGGTAATGTCGGCAATTTCGTCAACCGTCACAACCACGCCCCGGATTGCACCGCCAACCGTACCGGCAGCAGCGCCGACACTGAGGTATCCGCCGGGCTGCGTTTCGACAATCCGGTACGTCCCGGGCAGAAGGTCCTCGAAGCCGTAATCGCCGAAGGCGTCTGTAATCGCCGTCTGGCCCGTGTCCACCCATTGACCGGCTTCCTCGATAAACAGGGACAACGCGACTCCCTGGATTCCCGGCTCGCCCGGCTCCTGCGAGTTGTTCATATCCCAGTCGTCAAAGACCGTCCCTGAAATGGTGACCGGCAACGGGGTCTGCTGGATTGCGAGCATCACGCCGGCAGTCTGAATGGGAACGGGCGTGGTCGAGGGCGGAACGTAGTCGTCGTCCGGCAAATCGAGACCCGCGGCTACCACGTACTGGTCTTGAAACACGCCCGTGTCGACGGCGTCGTAATAGTAGTCGGCCGTGAACGTTGCCGTCAACAACGCGCCCTCGAACTCCGCTCCTTCGGCAAATGCGCTTGGGCCGCCGTTACCGGCATCCTGGTATTCGTCAACGTCGACGTCGAGTACGAGCCGATCGCCTGCGTCGAATCCGCCAAACACGAGCGACAAGGCGGTCCCGCCGTCGACGATGGCGGAACTTATCGAATCGACGCCGGAGTTCTGGACGATCGACAGGCCGACGGCCCCATAGACACCCAACCCGCCGGGTTCGGTATCGAAGAACGTGTCGCCGCCGGTGAGGCCGTCGACAAGCTTGTCTCCTTCGATGACCAGCTCGGCCAACTGCGTACCTCCGGCGCCGCCCGACCAGGTTACTTCGATGGCGTCGCCTTCTTGGTCCTGGCCGCTTCGATCCTCGAAGTAGACGGCGCCGAGTTGAATGGGAACGGCCGCCAGCAGACGGCGCGGCTCCATTTGTTCGACCCGGCAGGTCCGAAAAAAGCCGTTGACGCCGAACGGCCGAAAGGGGGACCCGGATCGGCGTGCTTGTTGACCCGACTTGAGTAGCTTCCGTAAGAGACCCACATCAACCTCCATGTCGATTCCGATTGTGGGAACAGTCAATTCCTTCCCCGAAAAACATCAATGTTGCGCGATACTTCCTGTGTCTTCCTGCAACCGCCACATGCGTATGGTGGTGTCGAAACTTCCGGAAACGAGCGACCCCGAGTGCGGATCGAAGGCCAGCGAGGTCACCGACCCGGTATGGCCGACCAGCCGGCATTTCTCGCGCCGCGAGCCGACGTCCCAAACGCTGATGTCGTTCCCGCTCCCGCCGGAAGCCAATGTCTCGTTGCCGCAGAAGACGAGTGTCAAGACGTTGCCCACCCTGGCGGGCAACTCGGCCGTCAGCCGTCCCGTGTCCAGGCGCCAAAGACGGATCGTCCGTTGCTGTCCCCCGGAGGCCAAATACCTGCCATCGGGCGAATAGGCCAAGGCGCAGATGCGTCGCCGCGGCCCGACCAAATCGCTGAGGAGCTGGCCGGTCGAGGTGTCCCAGATCCGGATCGTTCCCGCGCGCCCGGCCACGGCGAGTTGCTTTCCGTCCGGCGAGAACGTTACCGCGCGAATGTCGCTGCCCGGGGCATCCAGCACCTTCAGCAGCCGGCCGTCGTCGCCGTCAAAGACGCGGATCTTGTCCTCAAAGCCTACGGCCGCCAGGAACCGGCCGTCGGGGCTGTACGCCAGCCCGTAAATCACCCCGGGCAGACGCGGAATGACCTGCGCCGGTCGATCGGAGGATGGCCGCCAGAGCCGGATCTCGCAGTCGTCGCCCGCGGTGGCCAGCACCTTGCCGCCGGCGCGAAAGGCGGCCGCCCGGACCCAATCGGAGTGTCCCGGCAGGTCTTGCAGCAATCGCGCGTCGAGCACGTTGCAGATTCGCACCCGATGGTCGTCTCCGACGGCAGCGAGTCTTTCCCCCTCGGGATCGAGTGTAATACACGAGATGACAGGGCCCTTCCCCCCGCCCAACTCGATCAGCCGGTTTGCCTTACATTGGGGGACGGCTGTTTCGTCGGAGGACTCGACCACCCCCACAATGCCTATCACGAGAACGAAAAAAAACATGAAAAACAGCGATTTTCCCATCTTGCCTACCCTCTTCTGATTATCTAGTCAACAGAATATGGTCCATGTATAGAGCGGTAGCGCACTGACCTTAAATACTCATCGGCCGTAGGGGTTGATTACCCAAAGAGGAACTTACAGAAGCCGAAGACATCGAGATGGAGCAGAAAGAAGACGCTGCGCGAGCATCCCCCGGTTGAGGGTCCCGTGTATTGCGGCGTTTGCTCGATTACCGGTTTTTCGACAGGTAATCCTGGATCAAACCCTTGTTTTCACGGGGTCAAACGCCTCTCTGGTACCCAAACTGGTACCTAAACCCGCTTCGTATGCCCTCCAGAGTTCGGCCGACACGTCCTCAACGTCCAGGTCGACGTAGTATTGGAGGGTGGTGCTGATGTTCCGGTGTCGCATCAGCCGCTTCAACACCGGGGGCATCACTCGCTTTGCCCACCGGGTACCAAACGATCGGCGGTAATCGTGAGGGGTAACGAGCTTTTTCTTGGCAGGATCGCCATACACCCCTGCCCGCCTGACAATCGCCCGGATTACCTTCCCGACGTTCTGCCGTCGTCGGTTTCGGCAACCGGGCAACGGAAACACAACCCCCACTCGCTCGGCTTCCGGTACTCTGTCGATCATTTCGCAAAATTCGGGAGCGATTGGCGCCAACTCGGCACGGCGGGCCTTGTGACCGTCTGCCCGAAACCGGAACACCGGACGGTAGCCAGACTGTACCATGATGCAGACCGCCGCGGATTCGTCCCAAGAGAGCCCCAGGGCCTCGGAGTGTCGCAACCCGCTCCACCACAACCCATCAAGGAACCATTGCCAGGAATCGACGTAGGTAGCCTCTACGGCCTTCTCTACGGCGACAAGTATCCGCTCGTGTTCTTCCGTGACAATCGCCCTCCCTTTCATTTTGCGTTCCCCGGATCCCTTGGGAACGTGAATCTTGGGAACGTCGGAAATCATCTTCATTTCCTTTGCCCAATTGAGGGCCGCTTTCAGGTGCCGACAGTAGCATCCCACGGTCGCCGCCGATCGCCCCTTCGAGAGTTCGGCTTTCCACCGGCTGATACCGTCTTCGTTCAAGTCCCGTAACTTGGCGGGGGCAAGTATCCGGTTGACGTGCGCAAAGGTACCATCCACTTTATCGATGGTCGACGGGGCACGCCCCGACAACCCCTCGCTGATGTAGCGGTCGCAGAACTCTTCCCAGGAAACCCTGCTGGGGGCCTTGTAGAATCCGAGGTTTAATTCTGCCTGCCACTCGCTGGCCTTCTTGTCGGCCTGCTTGCGGTTCGAGGTCCCGGTTGACCGCTTGACGTGTCGGTTGGTTCCCGGCTCCCGATATCGCATGGTGAGGTTTTCGCGGTCATTTTCCTGGATGACGTGTACGCTGATTTCGCTCATTGTTTCACCTTTCAAAAATCCCCGCCCGGCTGGGAACGGGCGGGCGCCAGTCATGTTTCAAAACCGGGGGTTCCGTCCCCCGGCGCACCTGGAGGTTCCAACAATTCGGCCGTGACAATCACGGGCCGGCTTGGTTTCTTGTCCTGCGATTCCAACAGCGGCGGCAACACGTCAACCGCGCTTCGCTGCCTTGCAATGCGAGGATCGACGTAGTGCCGTTGTGTCAACCGTGCCGAGTGGTGGCCGGCCTGCGACCGTGCAAGTTCAAGGCCACCCTTGGCGGCGGTGTAGCTGAGATTGGTTCTGCGGAGTCGGTAGAACAAATCGTTTTTGTTCTTGACACTCGGCAACCCGGCCCGCTCCACGATCTTGCGGAAACTCCGCCAAAAGTGCCGGCGGCAATGTCCCCACGGCCAGACCAGTTCACGCGCCGAGTCGAATATCTCGCGTATTGACTCGACCGCTTGTGGGGCAAGCCAGTAGAGAACATCGCGGGCCGTCTTGGTGTACTCGGCGCGGAGGGTGAGGTACTGCTTGACAAGGTTTACGTCGGACGTGCGAACCGACAACAGCGCCGACGGCCGGCTGCCGGTGTAGTAGATCGTGATGGCGAGCGACGCCCAAAAGAGCCCTTTCGGGATGCCCGTATCCGGGAACCACCCGGGAACATTGCGGCACTCGACCAGCAGCCGGTTGACCTGCTCGACCGTCCACGCCTCGGGGAGCCGCTGCGGTTGCCGGCGGGTGGGAACGTCGCGGGGGAGCTCGTCAACGTGTCGCTTCCGCCATGCGTATTTCCAAACGGTCAGAACCTCGCGGCGTTTGGAGTTGGCGGTCCCGGCATTAGGGTACTTCGTCATAAGCCGTTGCACGGCTTCGTCGCAAAGGTCTTTCACGAGCAACCGGCCGCCGCTTGCCGCTTCCAGTTGACGCGCGGCGACCAGGTACTGCTCACACGTGGTCGGTTTCACGTCGCGGGCGGGGAGGTAGACCTGTGCAACGTATTCCGTGAATCGCAACAGGTCGTACCGCCCGCTCGTTTCCCCGTTGCGGGGCAGGTGCTTTTTTCGCTTGCGTTGTCGGCAAGGGCGAGGTTTTCTACTCACGGTGACTGCCCTCCCTTCTCCGGCCCGAGAATGAACATATAGGCCGCGTGGAGTACCCGGTCAATCATATTCAAGCTGACCGGGTGGCCGTGCGCGGCGCGGGAACCGTAGCGGAGAAGGCTGGCGAGGCGATGCTCCGTTCCCTTGCTGATTCTGCCGGTGTTGCGAAGGTGGTTGACACAGATTCTCGCGGGAGTGAACCCCGGCTTCTCTGCCAACAGTAGCAATCGTCGCTCCAGGGCAACACGCGACATTATCGCTGCTGCAAGGGGATGGTTCGCTGTCCAAAGGTCGAGGGCCTCGCCGATAAGCCAGGCGGGCCATTCTGCCGGCGGATGGTAAAAGGGCAACGGGTGCGAGTGTTGCACGGGCGGGGTGTGGCCGCGTTCGGACCATCGGCGTGGAGTGGTTGTTGTGGTGCTCAACTGACCCCTCCTCTCTCGACGGCCGCGGCAAGCCGATCGGCGACTCGGGTATACATGGTGGATCGCTGGCGGAGTACGTCAACGAGCTGCGCGCCAAGCGGTTGCTCTCGGCGATCGTCGAGAAGTTCCCCGTTTAGGTCGAGGGGCCAGTCGGCGTGAACCGTGAAGACGTGGCCGGCAGAATCGGGGTCCGGCAAACCACAATCATCGTCGGCAAGAACCTCGGGGCTGTACCAGACAGCGACGGCGTACTTTGTGAGCGCGGAGAGCCGGCCGCCGATCGCCTTCTTGCTCTTCGCGTCAACGTCAACCGGGGCCGGGTTGTAGACAACCTCTTCCCACTTGGCGGTTACCCCGGGGTCTTCGGCTTCAATTCGCTCTGCCAGCTTTACGGCGCACTCTGGCGCGCCCTTGCCGACGATGGTTTGCACGGCCGCGAGGGCACCGTTGCGATAGGTTCGGACAAGCACAATGTCCAGGGGCGGGGCCGGGTCAACGGGCGGGGGAGCGGTGATGGGCATCATCACACCTTCCTTTCTTCGCGCCCGATCCGTAGAATCCGTGGGCGCAAAGCAAAGGCGCGAGCCCGTGGATGCTGGAAAGGCGGCGATTACTCCACCTTGCCCCGAAGGGCACACCCACGGGCCCGCGCCCGTGTCTGTAATCGTTTTCTTCCATGTAATCGTGCGTCCAAGACACTTTATCCACCCATATTCTACCCGGTTCCCGTTTTTCGTCAAGCCCCGATTTTTCCCGGTCCCCCAGAGTGAGTAGGAGCCAACCAACTTAGTTGAGGTTTGCGGTGAATTTCCCGCCCCTCACAATCCAAAAAGTGGCGGGAAGAACCTATCCGTCCTGCTTAACGCTTGGGGCTTATTTTGCCCCGACCGTTTTGCGGCCACGGCCGTTGTCCGCTTGGATTCGTTTTGTTGAAAGGTGGGCTTTTTTTGCCCACCTTTTTTTGGTCGCCCCGGGCTTTTCGCCTTTGCGGCCACGGCCGTTGTCCGCTTGGATTCGTCGCGAGTGAAACCCTTGGGTTTATTTTGCCTAAGGGTTTTCTGTTTGCCTCGCCCTCCTTCGATGCCCCGCTTCCCCGCTTTCTTCTGTGCCTCTGCTGCTTGCGGCTGATACTCCTTTTCTATCCGCTCCCCAAGGGCAACGTACTCGGTCGGGCTCAAGGGTTCCCGGCATGTGTTCTCATCTCGCTACGAAAAAACCATGCTCCCGATCCGCCCCAGGGCCGCCGTGCTGAACATGCCGCGAACCGCGTCCTTCAAGTCTAGTGCCATCGCCCATGCGTAGGGAATCGACAAACCAGACTGCTCGGCCACCTCGTCAACCGGGATGCCGGATTGAAGGCGAGAAATTGGAAGTTTTACCAAGTCTGGTATTCCTTCCAAAATCTGGCCAACCCGACGCCGCGTCACCCCCACGGTCTGCCCAATCTCCTCTTGCGTCCAGCCGAGACGGGCGAGCACGCCGATCTTCGATGCCAGCTCTTCGTCTTTTTTGGCTTTCAAGTCTCGAATGTAGTTACTGATGCTCTGTTGCGAGACACTCAACACTTCGGCAATGGTCTTCTGTGGATACTCCGGGTTGCCTTCGTAGATTTCTCGGGCAAGCACTCTGGCATCGGCTCCGGTAATCCGGTCGCCATGCTTTGCACTCAATCCCGCGGCATAGGCATCCGCCAGGTCGCTGGTGATGGACGATGCCTCGAGCATGTTTTGCTCCTGTGGCAAATCGCCGGCCGGGTGCTGCAAACCACCCGGCCGGCCGAGGAAAAGGCGGGTTACATGATGACGGCCACCCGGCCCGGGCCGTGATGGATTGTTAGGCTTCTCCCTTTGCCTTCACCGCCCCACGATGATCGATCTGGCAGACGCCGATGTCAGTGTAACCCCGCCAGAGCTTGCCCAAAAATTCGGCCGGCTGATCGACCTCTTCGACGATCGGTTGCTCGGCACCGTTCAGGAAGGCGACGCCAAACGGCGAAACGTCGGCGGGGCTGCCGACCAGGTACCACGCGAGAGCGCTGTTGCCGACGTAGGCTGCGTTGGACAGATACGGCGTAGCAAGCGGTTCGTACTTGCCGCCGTGGACATTCGCCGCGAGGACCGTATCGTCGGTATTGCCGCCGCCGGCAACCAGATTTGTTGACTGCCATAGTTTGTCGGCGGTCACTTTCAGCTCGGGCGGAACGACCAGATATTTTGGGGTCACGTTGACCGGGTGGCCGTCGGCGTCGGTCTGCTGCATCATGGTCACGACGGCGGTGCCGAGCGCGTCGCTGTCAAGCGCGGTCGCGGCCCCGGTGATGTAATTGCCGTTTGCGGCCGAAAAGAAGCTGCCGGTGTTGGCGAGTACCAGTGTCCAAAACAGGCGTTCCAACCGAAGCGCGGCACCGCGGCCGATTTTCTGTGGGACTTGGTAGAAAACGTTGGCGTTATCGTTGATGATGTTTTGTCGCGTGATGCCGAACATCTTCCCATAAGTGTCAACCGAATAGGTGAACGAATCTTCATCCAGCGAACCGTACTTGAGTTCGCCGGTCGCCGCCACTTTCTCCAATTCCGAGTCGCCGGTCAGGCGATAACCGGTATGGGTCTTGAAGTCTTTTGCCGAGAGCTTGCGGGCAATTTTCTTGGCGACGGACGGAAACGCGCGGTAGGTATCCAACACTATTTTATTGGCGCTATCGCCGAGCACGCCGGAAAGACTAGCGGTCGAAAACGCCGCGCGGATCAAGTCATGGGTGTTTTTCGGTTGGTGCCCGGCGGACCGGCAGGCGGCCGCGAAGATGTCAAGCAGGGATCGGCATTGCAGGGACCGGCCGGCCTCGGCTGCGCGCTCCCCCAGTTGCTCTTCGGCGATGCGGTCAAAGCCCCCGTGCAATAGGACCGCCGCCTCAAGGGTGTCACGATCGGCCGGACCGCCGCGAGCGGATAGGGTCGGATGGACGTCCGGCCGGGAGCCCCGCAACTGTTGCAAGTCCCAATCGCTTTTTTCCGCGCGAAGTATCTCCAGCTCCGCCCGGTCGCGATCCCATCCCTCGTCAACCGCTTTTGCTTCGATGTCGCGATGATCGCCGGCCGCGCAGAGTTCTCTGATTTCGTCGCGCCGTGATTTTTCTTCTGCCGTCAATTCGATAGGCATAGTCGTACTCCTGTTTTGTGTTGCCGCA
This sequence comes from uncultured Planctomycetaceae bacterium, assembly GCA_964547995.1. Lineage (GTDB taxonomy): Bacteria > Planctomycetota > Planctomycetia > Pirellulales > Thermoguttaceae > CAZJRB01. The sequence goes on from CAZJRB010000009.1 coordinate 92,121, forward strand.
ACCGTTGCGCTCGTTTGGGAATCTGCGCCGCGCGGCACAAATGAGATTTCGCCCAGCGTGGTTTTCCTTGCCACGAGAACCGGGCCCGTGAATGATTTACCGTTGACCGAGACCTTTTCACCTTCGTCGATCCGAACCAGCTTTCCGACGCTGGCTCCGAGCGAAAGCTGCCAGGGAAATCGGTTGCGGGCGTTGCCGAGCACTTCCTTTGCGGCTTCGCCCGTCCCCGAAATGACTCCTTGGACTCCAACCCGGTGAGGCTCAACGGGAATCGCTGTGGTGTGACCGACGATCCTAGTCGGATCGTGGTGCTGCAAAACGGGAAACTCTTTTCCCGCAACTTTCATTCCGACCAGGTCCACGATTACCGGGCGGTAGAATCCTTCGAGGTTCATGGGGCCGCCGTTGTAGACGACACCCGAAAAGGTTTTCGGCTTGTCGCCATCCCCGGCCGCTTGGATATCCAGGGCCTCGCCGGTCGCGGTCAACCGCAATTCGCCGGGGCAATCGGTCGCGTGGATTTCGCGGGCCGCCGATGCGCGGAGAATGTTTGCTATCGGGAATGGGGTCATTTGTAGAAGTCCTGTCCGAGTTTCTGTTTGAGCCCGACGAATAGCCCCCACCTGGCTTGTGGATTGTCGCACTGAGCAAGGCGGATACAAAGGTCCTCGACCGTATGATTGCGGAGATCGTCGAAAAACTGGTCTTCGTCCCCGGCCGCTGTGGCGAGGTCCTGCATCCGCTCGAAGTGCGATTGCTTGCCGGCATGGATCGAAAACGGCAACCATCGCCGGCGTGCTTCCAGGGCGGCCGCCCACTGGTAAATGTCGAACGCAAACCACTTTCCGCCGGCCGGTCTGCCCACGTATCCCTTGCCAACGAATTCGGCCAGAACCGCAGCGGAAAAATTGTACTGCCCGCCCTCGCGCAGGATATGGATTGCATCGGCCGAATTGACCGGCAAGCGAGCGGGGGAAATGCCCACGGCCTCAAGGAACCCGCTGATTTTCTCGAGCGCGCCGGCTTCGATCGTTTCGGCGTCGGCCGTCGGGGAGGTGATGGTAGAAGTAATTCGAGCCATGATTGATTTCTTCCTTCTTTGATTATCGTGATCGTGGGATGCCATCAAACGGCAAGTTGACCATTCGGAACAAATCAGCAAGAGATTCGCGCACAAGAGCGCTAGATATAGCGCCACCGCCTGCCGAGCTGCCGAGAACGGATTCTTTTGTGACGAATTTCTGACCACACCGCTTGCAGTTTCGGCGCCGAGTAACGTACCCCGGCCCCCGATCGGTGTGCACCACCCGGGAGTCGGTCGATCCGCATTGCGGGCAAAAAATGCCGCTATTGCCCATTGCCGCCTCCAATGCTTTTCAGCAATTCTCGCATCCGAAACGGCTTGCAGGGTTCGCCACCGTCGCCATCGCTGGCGGGCCGATCATACAAAACGTGGCGGCTAGGATCATATCGCAGCACGGTGGGGTGTCGCTGGTTTGCACTGTCAAACACTCGCCGTCCAGCTTCACAATAACAGGCCATCGACGCATGGTCCGGGGTGAGGATGCCGCCGACGCCCGGCCGCTGTTGCTCCCGGACCCTCACGATGCCGCGGTCTCGGCAGTACGGGCAGTGATAGGTGCGCTGCCCGTCGGTATACTGGGGTCCACGCTGCCTTCGGTTCAAGCCGGCCGCAATTCGCCGGATTGTGGCCGGGTGTTGCTCGTATGCCGCCGGCCGCTTCTCTTCTTCGCAAAACATCAAGTCGCTGGCCTTCTCCGCGTGTTCATAGTCGATATTGCGGATCGCCTTGTACCAGCGGGAAATGACATCCTGGTAAACCTCGGTGCCCACCCTTGCCCCCGAGTTTTGCAACCAGGTGGCAATCCCCGGAAAGCAGCTCCGATGGTAGGCAAACCACGAGTCGAATTCGTCGCGTGTCATAATCAGTCCCCTAAATTCATTTTGGTAGTATCCAGATCAAGGGTTGGTTTCCCGTTGTCCTTCGGTTCGAATAGGCCGACCCAGCCGGCCGTTATGCTTTGGTCAATCGACCTAATCGCTTGATCGGTCCCCATCCTCGCCAACATCTTGAGTTGCCGCCGGCGGGTCGAGGGTGTGAGAGCCTTTTTTTTCTCCCGGCGGTAGCCCTCCCACGCCATCCAAGCCGACCGGAACTCCTCGGATCCCAACTCGGCGGGAAAATCCACCTTCTTCTTGCTGGTTCTTGATGTTGGTTCTTCTTTAGTTGGTTGGGGGTGTTCTGACGTCCGCCTTTCTGTGCGCGAAATGTCCGCCTTTTCCGGTGTGGTGTCCGCCTTTTTCGGGGGGACAGGTGTTCTAGTGTCCGCCTTTTTCGGGGGGCTTGCATGTTCTGGTGCCCGGTTTTTCTGGTGGGGAAGTAGGTACTCGCTGGAGTGTCCTCGCCCGTTGCCGATCGTCACCGTGAGCACTCCGCAATTACAGAGATTCTTAACGCCGCGCCGGATGCTTCTCTCGTCCGCTCTGACGAGTTGTGAGAGCCGCTGTTGTGACGGGTAGCATTCCCCATCCCGGTCGCAATGCTTTGCGAGGAAGGCGTACAAGAGCACGTCAAGGCGTGTCAGCTTCCCCTCGGCCGCCAGGTCGAGCACCACGTCAGGCATGATGGAGTATTGCTCACCCATCGCCGTCGCCCTCCACCGTCGCGTGTCCTTCGATATAGGCGATCACATCGCCGCCCCTGCAATACGAGCACCTGCCCAGCCTCAAGACCGGCAAGCCGTTACGTTTGGCCTTCGTGAAGCTCACCCGGCCCCAGCGCAGAATTCGCCGCAGTTCGGCAACGTGGTAGAGCCCATCGGGGAAAACGGCACCAACAGCGGGTTTTGGGGACTTGCTCATTTGCGTGGCTCCCCCAAAAATTCCACTTTGACCCCAAGTTCAAGAAGTTTTGCCAGGGCCTCGGCGACACGATCGGAGTCCCCCCGGTTTCGCGCCCGCTCCAAAATGGCGAACCATACGGACGGGCATCTGTCGGCATCGCGTTCGGTCATTGGATTGCACCTCTGACCTATCGGGCGGTGTCAACCGGTTGGCGCGCAGAAAAGGCGGTTTCCTGCGGGGAAAACCGCCTAAAATTTTTTGAAGTGTCAAGTGTTGCCAGGTTACTTGGCGCGCCTTTTCCTTTGGCGTTCCCTGTCTTTCAGGATTGCCTTCCATGCATCGGTTTTGCGAATCGCCTCCCGAGAACACCCGAATTTTTCAGCCCAATCTGCAAGGCTCCACTCAACGCAACGCTCATCGCCGCTCGAAAAGATGAGCATCATCCGTTGGTTAATCGTGTGGGGCGAATCGGGAGTTCGGGGTTGGGGAAACTTTGCTTTATACGCCCGATAGACCTGATCGAGCGTGTATTCCCCTTGAAACGCGGCCTCGGGGCTCCAGCCGGCCGCCAGAGCAAAATCTTCTATGTCTTCAACACAGTTGATCGGGGGGGGATTTTCGCCGGTCGCTTCTCGAAACTCCTTGTCGGCTTGAGCCTTATTCTCGGCTATCACCCGCAAAATCGCTTCGAGGCAAGCCTTGATCGGTTGCTTTGACATGATTCAGTCCTTTCCAGGGCCGGCCGTCCGGTTCGAGGCGACTGACCTCCCCGAACCGTCCGACCGCAAGGGCGGGAGCTACCCGCCGCCCGTTTCGCTTCTGGTACCCGAAATGGTACCCAAATTGTTCCGTTTTCCATACTCGCAGTGGTTTTCCGTTGTCGAAAAGCACTTGTTTTAAGGGTGCAACACCCATGATGCACCCTTGATGCGCTATTGGACCGACAGGTAATCCTGGATATTCCGGGCCTCCTCGGCGTGCCACTCCCGCCGTTTCTCGAGGAAACGCTTGTACTTCGGGAGCCCGTTCTCGTCCATCGCTTCCATGTAATCGCCGGCATAGGGGACCAACAGATCGATCCAGACAATGAATCGATCGAGTTCACCGGGCGAGAGCTTCACGCCGTAGTGGCCGTCGCGGAGCAGGTCGATCAGCTTGCTCTGCGAGGCGCCCGCAGTGTAGGGCGGCAGCATCGGCGGGGCGGATTGGACGTCGATCCAGTTGCATATATTGCGGTTGGCCAGGGCCTTGTACCCATCGCTCCATTTCCGGGCGGCGCCCTTGTCGAGCGTTTGTTTGCCCTTGAGGCTGAAGGCCGGCTTGACGTCCTGTGGCGTCAGAGTTTTTTCTTCCGGCTTGGGGCCGGCGACTATCTTGCCGGGTTGCGTTTCGACCAGTCCGACGTCGATGTACTGCCCGCCGCTGGTCTGGCGACAATGGACGGCCAGCGTGTTTGCACCCGGCCTGATCGCGCCGCGGACGTTGGGTTTGATCGGCTGCAACTCGTACTTGTCGATGTGTCCCTTCACGCGCAAGGCCATCTTGCCGTTGAAATAGACCTCGGCGTCTTCGTCGTGGTTGATCACGATCGCCGGTGCAACGAGTCTTGCGTCCTTGGGCAACTCGAAGTTTTGCCGCATCCAGATTTCGGGCGTGTCCCATCGCGTGCCCACCTTGCCGGCGGTTCCGAAACCGCCGATGCCGTAGGCCCACTTCGAATCATCGAAGCACTCGCAGTTCCAATCCTTTGCGGGTTTTTCGAACGTGTATCGCCACGTCGCGTCGCCCTGGTACTTGACCAGTGTCCGGACCTTCTTGGGGTCGAACGGCGCCCCCTTCTTCACGGAGGCTCCGGAGGCGCCGTACTTCGGCGGCTGGTCCAAGTGGTGGCAACTTATGCACTTATTGTCGAGGATCGGCTGGATTTCCTTGATGAAGCTGAACCCGCGGGCCGGGCCGTAGAACGGCGCAAGTTTCTGCGGGCCGGCCCGCATCGCCAACGTGGCCTCGGTGACCGGCGGGGCCGTGTTCTTGTTCTCGTGGCAGCCGACGCACGAAACCGACTCGCCCGGTTGCAGCGTCATCCAGCTTCGCATGGACTGCACCATCTCGCCCTTCTCATCGAGGGCCTGGAAGTACACGGGCACCCGGGCGGGGACGGTGAAGCAGGCGGAGCCGTCGTCGTGGATTTTGGCCGTGCCGAGGACTTTCTTGACGTCCCAGGATCCGCCGCTAATGGAGATAGGCGTGCTGACCAGTGCCCCGCCGGCCGCGCCGCTATTGCGGTTTCGGCCGACGCCCGCCGCGCGAAAATCCAGCGACACAACGCGGAGCGACTTGATCGAACCGGGTTCGACGCCCTCCAGCCCCGGCCCGGCGTAGATGTCCTGGAGATAGACCACGCCGCTCTGCTTGCGGTAGTCGACTAGGTTGGGCCGCACGGGCGGAACCTCGCGCGGACAGAGCGGAATCGACTGGTTGCACGAGATGCTCGGGTCGGAAACCAGCAGCTCCCGCTCGCCATCGATGTTCATGTAGTAAACAGCGAACTGCTTCGACTTCGCGTGCCTGTAGGTGACAAGATAGTCCGTTTCGCTCAGCGGATACGGATACTGGTACTTGTCGGGGTCGTTGCGGCCGTAGCCGTCGATGTGAACGGCCTTGGTCTCGCGGACCGGGGCAATCAACTGGGCCCCCTGGTTTTCCTGGCGGCCTTTTCGCGGATTGAGAATTCCCAGCAAACCGTATTGCCGCGTATGGTGGCCGCTGAACACGCACAGGATTTTTCCCGTGCCGGGGATGGCCCGGGCGTGGAGAATCGTCGTCGGGAAAAAGGAGTTGTTGCCGTAGAGGTCCGTCTGTCCGGTGCCGTCCTGCTTCGCTTCGAAGAGTCCTTGCGGATAGATTTGGCCGCGGTCGTTGTAGTCCCACCGCGTGTAGATCACGCGGCCGTCGTCGGTCACGGTCGGGAAGTTCGTGTGGACCTGGTCGAAGCTGATCTGCCGGAGGTGCTTGCCGTCGGCGTCGCAGGTGAACAGGTTGCTCACCTCCGTCCACCAGCAATCGACGATCTGCATGCAGCGGGTCGAGTTGAACACAATCGTACCGTCGGGCAGGTAGGCGCCTTCGTAGTCGGCCCATTGCCCGTGCGTGATCTGCCGGATGTCCTCGGACGCCACGTCGATTTCGTACAGGTGATAGTCGTCCTCGCGGTCGCTCTTTTTCCACGCGAACAACACCCGCTTACCATCATAAGAGACGTCGGGATCGCGGATCACGCCCTTGTCGTCTTCGATCAAGGGGCGAACTCGGCCGTAGATGCCGTCCATCTCGAGGATGCACAGCGCGGTGCCGGGGCGGAAGTGCCGCTCGGCCTGGGCATCGGAACATCCTTCAGTATAGGCGTAGTGCGAGCCGCCCATGTCGTAGTGCTTGGTGAACAGAATCCGGCGCAACTTGTCGCGAAAGGGTTCGAGCCGCTTGGCCCGGCGTTCCTCGCAACTATAGAGCCAATTGCGGACCCAGTTCGGATCCTTCACTTCCGGTTTGCCGTCGATCTGATCCTGCAGGATCCAATCGGCGACGATCTCGAGCTGCTGCCGGTCGTCGGGGAAGTCCTTGATGGCACGGGCAACCGCCTCGGAGGGCCCGGCGCCGAAACTCGCCGCCAGGGTTGCCCGCCACGTGTCTTTCTTCTCATACTTCGGGGCGGCCGTGGTACTTTCGACAAACCAGAGAGTCAACAGCAAAACAACCAAGGATGTTCCGGCGTGGCGGGGCATTTGCCTCTCCTTGACTGGGTGGGTTGGTAGGGGAAGGCAGGCAGGTGGGATACACTGGTTTTTATTGTGTTGTTTCCGCCCCGAGTTGTCAACCAGATTTCGGGCCGGTTCCGGTAGGTCTTGGGGTCCACAGACCTGCCTTGCCGGGGGTGGACGGCTACGCGAGTTCCGGCACGTCCACCCACTTCCGCTCTTGCCACGACTGCGTGCCGAGTTCGGCGAGTTGTACGCCCTTGGCACCTTCCATCAAGCCCCAGCGAAACGGCTCGTCTTTGACGACGTGCTTGAGGAACAACTCCCACTCGACCTTGAAGGCGTTGTCGTACGGCACGTTCGTCGGGACCTCGCGCCAGTCGGCGTAGTAATCGATTGTCGGGTCAACGTCGGGGTTCCAGACCGGCTTGGGCGTGTACGAATCGTGCTGCACCCGGCATTTCCGCAAACCGGCCACCGCGGTCCCACGGGTGCCGTCGACCTGGATGGTCAGCAAGTCGTCGCGGCGGACCCGCGTACACCACGACGAGTTGAACTGGACCGGCACGCCGTCGTTGAGCCGGAAGATGGCGTAGGCCGAATCGTCGGCGTCGGCGTCGTACGCTTGGCCCTGCTCGTCGACCCGCTTCGGGATGTCTGTGTTGGCATACGCGACCAGCGAATCGATCTCGCCGAAGAGGTTGTCGATCACATATCGCCAGTGGCAGAACATGTCGATCAAGATGCTTCCGCCGTCGACCTTGCGGTAGTTCCAGCTCGGCCGCTGGCAGGGCTGGTCGACCCCGTCGAAGACCCAGTAGCCGAACTCGCCGCGGACCGAAAGTAGCCGCCCGAAGTAGCCGGTGTCGATCAGGTACTTCAGCTTCAGCAGTCCCGGCAGCCAGAGCTTGTCCTGGACGACGCCGTGCTTCACGCCGGCCTCCTCGGCCTCGCGATACAGGGCCAAGGCGTCTTTAAGACACGTGGCGGTCGGTTTCTCGACGTAGAGGTGTTTCCCGGCGGCGATCGCCTTGCGGCAGTTTTCCACGCGGAGGTTCGTCGTCAGGGCGTCGAAGTAGACCGAATAGGCGTTGTCGGAAAGCACGCTGTCGAGATCGGTGGTGTATTTTTTGACCCCGTACTTCTCGGATAATACACGGAGCTTGCTCTCGTTGCGTCCGACCATCACCGGCTCGGGGATGATTGTCTCGTCGGTCCCGATCTTCACCCCACCCTGCTCTCGAATGGCGAGGATCGATCGCTCAAGGTGCTGGTTGGTGCCCATTCGCCCGGTGACGCCGTTTAGAATGATTCCGACGGAGTGGGTTTTCATTGCTGGTTCTCTGGTAAGGAAGAGAGCGTCAAGGAGAAATTGTAAATTGAAAATTGTAGATTGTAAATTGTCTGCTACGATTATGTCGTGTCAGTGCGTTCCCGCGTTCTCCCTTACGGTTATCAGCGATTGCGCGATGATCTCGCAGAGCTGCTCGGATTCATCGAGGATCGAAGTCATTCTCGCTTCGGGGAGCAACTCTGCCTTGATAATCAATCGGATCCAGCAGCGTGACTCTTTCAGTTCCTTCAGGGAAATGCTCAGTTTGTGTGCGAAGTCGGCCGGACTCTCGGCCGCGCAACCTTCGTCGTAGTTGGGTGCGGGCGAGGTTCCGGACCGCAACAACTGCCCGGCAACATGCCGCCCCATCCGCGACTCGGGCAACGCGTCGACCACTTTGCCGATTCTGACCGCGAAATCCAACAATCGGTCCGACAGTTCTTCCGGAGTCATGTCGCTCGATATCCCTCGCCAATTTACATTTTACAATTTACAATCTACAATTCCCTACGTGTGTTTTAGGTACGCCTCCTTAATCATACCAAGAAACTCGTCCTGGTCCATGGCCCAGTAGCGGTTGGAGAATATCTCGACCTCGACAAAGCCGCCGAAGCCGTTCTCTTCGACCCAGCCGCGGATTTGGGGCACGTCGATGCATCCTTCGCCCATCAGGCCGCGGTCGTTCAGGAGGTCTTCGGTCGGGGTTTTCCAATCGCAGACGTGGAAGGCCAGGATTCGCCCGGCACGACCGCAACGTTCGATCTGCTCCTTCAACTCGGGGTCCCACCAGAGGTGATAGACATCGACAACGGCGCCCACCAGCGGCGAGTCGAGCCGGTCGCACATATCGTTGGCCTGCCGCAAGGTGTTGATCGCCGATCGGCTGTCGGCGTACATCGGGTGGAGCGGCTCGATGCCGAGCTTGATATTCGCTTGCCGGGCATGATCGAGCACGGCGGCGATGCCGTCGGCGATCTGATTGCGCGATTCTTCGAGCGGCTGCCCCGGCACGGCCCCGCAGACCAGCACAATCAGCGGCGCCCCGAGTGCTTCGGCCTCGTCGATGGCCTTGAGATTGTCGTCGATGGCGGCCCGACGTCCGGCCTTGTCGAGGGCAGGGAAAAACCCCCCGCGGCAAAGCGACACCACCTCGATCCCCGCCGAGCGAAGAGCCTCGCCCGTCTTGGCGATATCGCGCCCGTCGAGCCACTGCCGCCAGACGGTTACGCCTTTCACACCGCTGGCGGCGTATTTCTCGGTCGCTTCTTCAATCGACCAGGGTTTCGTGGTAATCGTGTGGATGCAAAACCGCGAGAGATCGGCAAGTGGTTCAGCGGGCATGGTCAAGTCTCGTGCAATCGGGTAAAAACCGTCCCTGAAAGGAAAAATACGGGGATTGAGTGATTGTACCCGGCCCGGTTCATACTGCAACCGTCCCCCGCGAAGGTGTATTTGCCTTCTCGCGGCCGTTCGGCATATAATAACCTGTGTATCAGAATTGCCTGTTCCGTAATACTTCAGCAGTCTGCCGTACGATGGCCTTCCAAGGCCGTCGCTAGCAGTCTGTTGTACGATGGCCTTCCCCTTCCAAGGCCGTCGTTGTGATATTGCAAGCCCTCGACGGCCTTGGAAGGCCGTCGTACAAAGCACCCCGAATCATTCCACCAGACCTTCCCGAGGCGGCAAGCGAAAGGAACCCTCCCGTGCCGGACCCGTACCGAGTTGTGGGAATCGTTGCCTTGTTGATTGTTTCGGCCGGTTGTGCTTCGTCGGCGGCGGCCGGCGACGTGGTTGTCCCGGCGAAAGACCTTTCGGCCAAGTCGCGAAACATCACGTCGGACTTGAGCGGGTGGCCCGGACTCACGTTGTGCGACGGCGGCAACGGGTTCATGGAATGGACCGCCGAGCCGGGCGCCGGGCCGCGGTTCGTCCATTTCCTCTACGCCTCGGGCCAGCGCCGCCCCTGCCAATTGCTGCTCAACGGTGAAGAGCGGGTCCGCCACGCGCTGGGCGAAATGACCGGCGGGTTCGTCGCCGGCAATCTCGTGTGGAAGACGTACGGACCGTTCGAGTTCAACAAAGGGAAGAACCGAATCCGGTTGGCCGCCCGGGGCAACATGCCGCACCTGAAGGGGCTGGTCGTTTCCGGAAACAAGAAAGTGCCGGACCCGCTGGTCTTCGGCGATCCGGCGGCCGAGGCCAAAGCTCAACAGAAGGCCGATGCGGAACAAACGGCCGCCACCCGCAAAAAACTCGAGCAGCTTCTGCCCGGCGTCGACAAGATCCTGTTCGTCAAGCGATACACATTGCAATCGACGCACTACTACACCGACTTCATCGACGGCTGCCGGAACTTCGGCGGCAACCTCTGCACTCTTTCGCTGGACGACGGCACGGTGACCGAACTGGTGCCCGACCTGGCCGGCGGGATCTTCGGCCGCTGCAACCTGTCGTACGACGGCCGGCGGGTGATCTTCGGATACAAGCCGAAACTGGGCAAGGGCTTCCGCATCTGGGAAGTCGGCATCGACGGCAAGGGACTCCGCCAGGTGACCTTCGATCCGCCCGACGAGGAGCAGCGCGTGAAAAAGTACCGGCTCTCCTGGCACTGGGGCTACATGCACCATACCGACGACATCCACCCCTGCTACCTGCCCGACGGCGGGATTGTGTTCGCTTCGAGCCGCTGCGAGTTCGGCATCCTCTGCGACGGCCGCGACATCCTGAGCACTACGGTGCTCTACCGCATGGACGCCGACGGCAAGAACATGCAGCAGCTCACGAACAGTGCGGTCAGCGAGTCGGCCCCGACCATCATGAACGACGGCAACATCCTCTATACCCGGTGGGAATACGTTGACAAAGGGGCGGTCAGCGTCAAGTGCCTTTGGGGGATGCGGCCCGACGGCAGCGTCTCGGAGGAGGTCTTCGGCAACGACGTGAATTTCCCCGATACGATGAACGTCGGCCGTGCCGTGCCGGGGTCGAACCACCTGGTCGTCTGCATCGGCGGCCCGCACATGCCGCTGGGGCTCGGAACTGTGCTCTTGATCGACACGAACAAGGACCTGCGGACCCGCGAGCCGATGACCTACATCACGCCGGACACCGACGTCCGCCAGGAATGGGGGTACAACCACTTCATCGGCGGCCGCTGGGTCCGCGACAGCAAGGGCCCGCTCTACATGGACCCCTATCCCATCTCCGAGGAGTGGTTCCTCATCGCCCACAACCCGGATCGGCCGTGGAACGACACCAAGGCCTACGGGCTGTACCTGCTGGGGACCGACGGCAAGGCCGAGCTGTTCTACCGCGATCCGGAGATCTCCTGCTGGATGCCGATTCCGGTCCGTGCGCGTCCGAAGCCGCCGGTGCCGCACTCGACGTTCGATCCCGAGTTGGCCGAGAAAAACCTGGCGAGGGTCATCGTCGCCGACGTCTATCGCGGCCTGGAGGACACCGAGCCGGGGTCGATCCGGTACATCCGCGTGTTGGAGCAGGTCCCGCGGTCGTGGAAGGCCCGGCGGTTCTGGGACGGCGACACGTACGACCAGCAGCATTCGGTTGTCTCGAAAGATACGCATCTTGGTCTGAAGGTGATGCACGGCATCGTGCCGGTCGAGGAGGACGGCTCGGCCCATTTCACCGTCCCGGCCGACAAGAACATCTTCTTCCAGGCGCTCGACAAGGACTACATGGCCGTGCAGTCGGAGCGGACGTACGTGAACTACCGGCCGGGCGAAACCCGCGGGTGCGTCGGGTGCCACGAAAAAACCAAGGACACCCCGGGATTCGAGTCACATTCGCTGATGGCGATGCGGCATCCGGCGGTGGCGCCCGGCCCGCAACCGGGCGACAAGACGGCCGGCCGGCCTCTCCACTATCCGTCCGACGTCCAGCCGGTCCTCGACCGGCACTGCGTCCGCTGTCACGACGGCGAGAAGACCAAGGCCAAGATTGATTTGCGAGGAACGCCGACCCGGCATTTCAACGTCTCCTACGAAAACATGCTCCGGCACAAGCTGGTGAAAGTCATCGGCGAAAACCACCCGAAGACTGGCAACGTCCACTATGTCCCCGCCCGCGGCCTGTACGCCCACGCGAGCAAGCTTTTGGCCCTGTTGCGCGAGGGGCACGAGGACGTGAAACTCTCGCCGGAGGAGTGGGTTCGGCTGGTCACTTGGGTCGACTCGAACGCGCAGTACTACGGTTCGTACTTTGGTCGGAAGAACCTCACGCACAAGGACCACCCGAATTTTCGCCCGGTGCCGACATACGAATCGGCCTGCGGCATCCCGCCGCTTAACGAGGAAGATCGGTAGCGTATTTTGGGGCAGGCGCCTTGCCTTTGAACTGGGCCCTTGACAGGTAGACAGACCGGCTGTTAACATCATGGTGAGGTCGAAACCAGGCTTGTGCGGCCGGCAAGAAAGTAACCCTTTGCGTTGGCATTTAGACCCAACAGGAGCACTCTTATGGCAGACAACCAATTTACACGTCGCGAGTTCGTCCGGACGGGAGCGGCCGCGGCGGCCGGGGGGCTATTGTCCACCCGGATCGTCTATGCCCAAAATCCCACCAAGCAGAAAACGGACGACATCCTCAACTACAACGAGCAGATGGAGTACCGCCGCGGCGGCAAGACAAACTTGATGTTCTCGGCCGTCTGTCTCGGCGGTCACTGGAAGCGGGTCAACGAGGTTGTGCCCGGCCTGTTCAAGGGCCGCGGATGGCTCAGCGCCAAGCTCGACAGCAAAGAGTTCGAGAAGAACCGCTACGACGTCGTGACCCAGTGTATCGAGCGCGGGATCAACTACATCGACGCCTGCACGGTGCAGGAGTGCATCATGTACTCGAAGGCCCTGCAGGGCCGCCGCGACAAAATGTACCTCGGCTTCTCCTGGTACCAGAAGGAGATGCGCTCGCTGAGCGGACAGATGAACAAGGCGAAAAAGGCCGGCAAGCCCATGAAACCCGGCTGGCTCACCCAGAAGCTCAAGGACGCGCTGAACGAGGGCATGAAGGAAACGAAAAATGAATACGTCGACGTCTGGCGTATTACCTGCTACGAGAAGAGCAGCATGCACACAGACCACCAGATGGAGGAGATGTGCGAGGCGCTTGCGTGGGCCAAGAAGACGGGTAAGGCCCGCTTTGTCGGCATCTCGTCGCACGACCGGCCCCACATCAAGAAGTGGATTCAGAGCAACCCCAAGGAATTCGAGGTCATCGTCACGCCCTACTCCGCCAAGACCAAACTGACCGGCGCGAAGATCGAGTCGGCCGGGGAAGGCCGGTCGGGTAACGTCGTGGCGCTCGGCGACGGCTCGTGGGAGACCAGCCTTTGGGCCGCCATTGTGAAGTGCGACCTTGCGTGGTTCGGCATCAAGCCTTTCGCGAGCGGATCGATCTTCAAGGGCAACAGTTCGCCAAAGAGCCCCACCAAGGAAGAAGACGACAAGCTCGCGCGCTTGACGATCCGGGCGATTTTGACCAACCCCGCCATTACAGCCCCGATCCCCGGCATGATCGATCCACAGCAGGTCGACAACGTCGCCATCGCCGTGGGGGTGCGGAAAAAACTCGATGCGAAAGAGCAGGCCATGCTCGACGAGGCGACCGACCGGGGGTTTGCCAATCTGCCGTACCACTACCGTTGGCTGAAAGATTGGGAGTACGTCTAGTCGACCGCGCGTCGGAACGCCGGAGCCATCGCGGATGGAAGTGCGATACGCCGCTTCCATCCGCGTTTTTCGCCTGTTTTGAGAAAGGAGTAGTCGGACAATCCTATGAGGAAGCACGCTGCCTGGTTGTTGTTACTGCTGATTCCCGCAGTTCTCGTTCTCGGACATTTTGCCGGTTTCTCGGGAGATGATTCGCGCGTGGCCGCGGCGCCGCCGCTCTCCCTCGACAAGTATCTCGATGAGAAGCTCCCCGAGGCGACCAAAGAGGAAGTCAAGCTCAAGGCCGACAACTTCGCCTGCTACGTCTGCCACGGCAACTACAAGGAAGAGGTGTTCGTGATTTGGCACGGCAAAGCGGACATTGGGTGCGTGAAATGCCACGGCGACTCGCACGATCACCGCAATGACGAAGACAATATCATCCCACCGGAGAAAATGTATCCGGCGGACCAGATCGAGAAGTGCTGCGTGGAGTGTCACAAGCAGCACGACGCCCCTGCGGTCGAAGTCCTTGCCCGGTGGCAGGAACGTTGCCCTGAGAAGACGAATCCCAAGGACCTCGTCTGCACCGATTGCCACGGACAGCACCGTTTGAAGCTGCGGACGGTCCGCTGGGACAAGAAAACCGGCAAAGTGCTCGACGTGAAGAAGAAGGATGAGAAGCCGGCTGTCGATTCCAAAGCCGCCAAACCGGACGGCACGCAGCCCCCCCCTCATTGACCGCCCCCCATTCTGTAATAAACTGCGCCCGGGTGCATCTTTCCTAAGGCAAGCGCAGGAACTCCCCGCAGAGATCGGGCCGGCGAATGTGCGATTACCCTTTCCCCGCTGGAAAGGGGCTGCGAAGGAGGCCACTGTTTGGACGCGGACGTCCGCCAGGCAATCGAACAACTGTTCGTCCAGTACGGTCGTGGGATCGGCAGTTACATCCTAACGCGGGTCGGCGACGCCGAACTCGCCGAGGAGATCACCGCGCGCGTGTTCCTGACCGTCGTGCGGCGGTTCCACCAGTGCCGCGGGTCCGCGGTTGGGTGGCTTTGGGCCATCGTCCGGACGGAACTCGGCCAGCATTTCCGCCGCCGGCGCCGGCTGGCCCCGCTGAGCGACGAGATGATCGACCCGGCCGGGACCCCGCCGGAGATCGCCCAGCGGCGCGAAATGGAGCTACGGATGCGCACGGCACTCGAAGAACTGACCGACGAAGAGCAACAGATCGTCACCATGAAGTTCTTCCTGAAGGTCCGCAATAAGGAGATCGCCGGGGCCTTGGGTATCTCGGCCAACAACGTCGGCGTGAAGGTCCACCGGGCACTGCGGCGGTTGCACGAACTCATGGAAGAAGATGTGCAAGAGCAAGAAGGAATTGCGTGATGAACGAAACAAACTCGAGTGAAGACGGGCGGTTGGATGAATTCGCCAAGCGGTTCTCCGGGGCCATCCCCGAGTTGTCCGACGAGGCCATCGCACGAATCGAGCAGTCGATGGGGCGTGAAATGGGGCGCGTAACAATGTTGCGATTCGTGCGAGGCTTTCTGGGGCTCGCCGCGGCCGCCGTTCTGCTCGTGGCGATCAGCCTGGCCGTTATGCAGCGGCACGCGGGGCAACGACCGGACGTGGCCGTCGAGCAGCCGCAGCCTGAACCGGTCCCTGATCGGCCGCTCGCCGAAGAAGACCTTCTCCCGGTGACGGCCGAGGAGGCAGTTGTCGAGGACCACATGATCGTGGCTGTTGCCGTGCCGACCCCGCCGGACGAAGAGGCGGAGCCGCTTGTGCCATTGGACGATTATCAGAGCTTGATCGGGGATGTGAATTGATGCCGGCAACGGGCGAAGAACGACTTCACCGGTCTCGGGCGTCGCTTGCGATGCAGAGCCGCGGCCACTGGTCGCGCCGGGCAATGCCGAGCCGTCGCGACCCGAAACGGTGTTGGAGACCGTTCCCGAAGGTTTCCGCGACCACTGAGGCTGTGACTTTTTGCGATTTGGCTGTAGGGAACGCCCTCT
>CAZJRB010000010.1:0-31767 GCA_964547995.1 uncultured Planctomycetaceae bacterium
TGACCTCAAATCACCAATACCCCCTCAATCCACCCACAGATTCCGGTGAGGAACCCTTTTTCTTTTCGCACTCCTTTTTCTTCTCACCTTGCTTTTTCTTTTCGCCTCTTTTCTTCTCACCTTGCTTCTTCTCACCTTGCTTCTTCTCGCCTTCCTTCTTCTCGCCTTCCTTCTTCTCGCCTTCCTTCTTCTCGCCTTCCTTCTTCTCGCCTTCCTTCTTCTTTTCGCCGGCCTTCTTGCCCTCCTTCTTGCCTTTCCTCTTGGCCGTGAATTCCTCCAGGGTCAGTTTACCGTCTTTGTCCTTGTCTTTTGCCTTGAAGCGTTTCTCAATCGTCTTGATCTTCTCTTCATCCTCGGTCTTCCCCTTCATTTCCTCCAGGGTCAGCTTGCCGTCTTCGTCCTTGTCTTTGGCCTTAAAGATTTCCTCCGGAGTCCTCCGGGGTTTCTTGCGCTCTTTCTTCTTGTCACCGTCTTGGGCGCTTGCCGTACCCAAAGCGATGACAAAAGCCAACGCCAAACTCAAAAGTACTCGTGCCATTTCGCACTCCTTCCTCGCAAACAAGGGTGGGAAAAAATTGGAATATTCCTTGTCGGGATACAGTTGTTGCCGACAGAGCTATCCAGTATGCACTAGTCAAGTTATAAATAGCAACCATTCGGAGGCGAAATGCCCGCCCCCATACGTCTTGTGGGCTGACCGCCATTCCCTCGAAGGCGTCACACCATGGACGAAAACCCGTACAAGTCGCCGGCCACGGCCCAGACCAAGTACGCCACCGCCCCGATCCCGTCGGAGAAGATGCCCGGCGGCATCCCTTATATCATAGCCAACGAGGCGGCCGAGCGGTTCTCGTTCTATGGGATGAAGTGCATTCTGGTCATTTTCATGACCCAGAAGCTGATGGGCGCCCACGGCTTGGACGTGATGTCCAAGGAGGACGCCCTGTTCTGGTATCACTTGTTCGGGGCGGGCGTCTACTTCCTCCCTTTCTTCGGAGCCATTCTTTCCGACGCCGTGCTGGGCAAATACCGCACGATCCTGAGCCTCTCGCTGGTCTACTGCCTGGGGCACGTGGCACTGGCGATGGACGACACGCGAGTCGGGTTGTTGTTGGGATTGGTTCTGATTTCCATCGGCGGCGGGGGAATCAAGTCGTGCGTGTCGGCCCACGTTGGCGACCAGTTCGGGGCCACCAACAAGCACCTCCTCGAAAAGGTCTTTGGCTGGTTCTATTTTTCCATCAACCTCGGCGCCTTCACGTCGACGATTCTTACGCCCGTGTTGATGGCACGCTACGGACCGCATCTCGCGTTCGGCGTCCCCGGCATCTTGATGGCACTGGCGACGCTTTTCTTCTTCATGGGCCGGAACAAGTTCGTCCACATCCCGCCGGGCGGCATCGGGTTCTTTCGGGAAACGTTCAGCACCGAGGGATTCGTGGCGATGGCCAAACTATGCACTATCTATGTCTTCGTCGCCATGTTCTGGGCGTTGTTCGACCAAACCGGCTCCGCATGGGTGCTGCAAGCGAAGGACATGAACCGGCTTCTGTTCGATTTCCCGTTATTTCATCGGCTGGATGCCTTCCTGATCGGCCGCGGGTACTGGTTTGCCGGATTCTCCCAGTTTGAAGTGTTGCCGTCACAGATTCAAGCCGCCAACCCGCTTTTGATCATGATCCTGATTCCCATCTTCGCGTACGGGATCTACCCGCTGATGAACCGGCTGTTTCGCCTGACGCCGCTACGGAAAATCTCGATCGGCATGTTCGTCACCGTGCCGGCATTTGCCATTCCGGCATGGATCGAAATGCGGATCACGGCGGGCGCCGCGCCTCACATCATCTGGCAGATCGTGGCCTACATCATCCTGACGGCCGCCGAGGTGATGATCTCGATTACGTGTCTCGAGTTCTCCTACACGCAGGCCCCCAAGAAGATGAAATCGCTCGTGATGGGCCTCTTCTTCATGTCGGTGTCGCTGGGCAACGTCTTCACAGCAGCGGTCAACTACTTCATCCAGAACGAGGACGGCACCAGCAAGCTTCCCGGGGCCAGCTACTACTGGTTCTTCACCGCCGCGATGCTGATCGTCGCCTTGCTGTTCGTCGTCGTCGCGGCCGCCTATCGGACACGCACGTATATTCAAGACGAACAAGGCTCCTCACAGTGACGAAATCGTCTCCGTGCCCCACGACCGGTTTGCGTAAGTGCCGAAGTACCAACGGTTTGTGACCGGCGGGCACCGCCCCTGCTGGCGAAACGTCCGCAATCCTGATAAAATTATCTTCCGCACAAAGGTGCCCCGGTTACCCCCTTCGGGAGCGTGAGGGAAACGATGGCAGTTACCTCGGCCAAAGAGTTTCTCGATCTCCTTGAAAAGAGCGGACTGCTCGACCACGGCCGCCTGGCACAAGCCCGTTCTGACGTTCGGGAGGGCGAGAATGCCACAACGCTGGCCAAGAGGCTCGTCGAGACCGGGCTGCTCACCGACTGGCAAGGGGCACAGTTGGTTGCCGGCCGGAGTTCCTTCACCCTGGGCAAGTACAAGCTGATCCGGTTGCTCGGCCGCGGCGGGATGGGAGGCGTCTTCCTGGCCGAGCATGTGACGATGCACCGGCGCGTCGCCTTGAAGACCATCTCGAGGGACTTCGGCAGCACGTCCGGCTCCCTCGAACAGTTCCTGCTCGAAGCCAGAACCATCGCCGCGCTCGATCATCCGAACATCGTCCAGGCGTACAGCTTCGACCAGGAGGGCGGGCGATTCTTCCTCGTGATGGAATTCGTCGACGGGCGGGACCTCGAGCAGATCGTCGAGTCGGAAGGCCCGCTCGAAGGTAACGTGGCCGCCGATTACATCCGCCAGGCCGCCGAAGGCTTGCAGCACGGCCACGAGCGCAAAATCATCCACTGCGACATCAAACCGTCGAACTTGTTGCTCAACGACAAGGGCGTGGTCAAGATCGTCGACATGGGAATGAGCCGCTTGCAGGACCCCGACAAGGCCGGCGAGGGTACGGGCGGGGACCAGATCCTGGGCTCGGTCGATTACCTGGCCCCGGAACAGGCCCTGGAGAGCAAGGACTTCGATCACCGGGCCGACATCTACTCGCTCGGGTGTACGCTCTATTTCTTACTGACGGGCCGGCCGCCGTTTCCCGAGGGCTCGCTGCACGAGAAGCTGATGAAGCACCAGACGGTGGAGCCGGCGCCGGTTACGGAGTCCCGCTCCGACCTGTCGGAGAAGCTGGTCGAGGTCTGCGAGAAGATGATGGCCAAGGAGCCGGCCGGGCGGTACCAATCGGCGGCGGAGGTGAGCAAGGCCCTTGCGAAGCTCCCGCTGCCGAAGCGCCGGGCGAAGCCGGCGGCACCGTTGAAAAAAACGACGGCGCCGTCGAAGCCGCAGGAGCAGTTGCCCGTCATCGACGTGGGGGATTCGAGTTCGAGTGTGATGGCGCGGATAACGCCGCGGGCCGGGTCGGCGAAGACCGCGGCGGACAAGGGCGGCAACGGCTCCGGTAAGCGAACGGCCGCGCGCAAGCCGAAGTTCCTCGAAACGACGAAGCAGAGGATGATTGCCGGATCGCTGGCCGCCGGCGCCATACTTGTGCTATTGGCGATCTTCCTTCCCTTCATGCTCGATTCCAACGAGCAAGGCCATGATGACGATTGGCTGGTTGTGAAGGGTCAACAGCCGGGCGGGAGTGGAACATCGCCGCCTATTGCCGGCCCGGATACCGCCAATGCAAGCACCCCCGAGAAACACACGCTCGTGTTCGATTTCGAGACGGGTGACTTGCAGGGATGGAAGGTGGTCGAGGGGAAATTCGACTACCTTGTTTCCGATCGAGCCACGTTCCACAACACTCCGAACGAGGCGTACAACAAGCAGGGGAAATACCATCTCACCACGCTCGAGGCGGAGTCGGGCAAGGTGGGCGCCGACAAGATGACCGGCACGGTCGAGTCGCCGGTCTTTGTGCTGGACAAGCCGGAAATATCAATGCTCGTCGGCGGCGGTTCCGGCAACGACACGTATGTCGCCATCTGCACGCTTGAAGGCGAAGAATTGAGGAAAACCAAGGAGGGGCAACCGGCCGAGACCATGCGGCGCATCCAGTGGAAAGTACCGCAACTGGTTGGCGAACCGGCCTTTCTCCGTGTGGTGGACCGGGCCACCGGCGGTTGGGGCCACATCACGCTCGACGATTTCCGGGCCGACGGCCGGCTGGACGCGGCGGCCACCGAGAAGCGGTTCGCCGCTTTGGCGCCCAAACCGGCCGATTCGGCCGAGACAACATCTGGTTCGGCGGTTTTGATCAAGCGGCATGAAATCTGGCAATACCTTGCCGACGGCCAGGACGCCCCGGACGGCTGGACGAAGGCGGACTTCGACGCTTCGGGCTGGAAGACGGGAGCCGCCGGTTTCGGCTACGGCGATGACGACGATCGCACCAAACTGGACATGAAGGACAAGTACACCAGGGTATACATCCGAAAGACCTTCGACGGCAAGGCGGCCGCCGACGCCGAAAAGATGATCCTCAGTATCCGCTTCGACGATGCCTTTGTCGCTTATCTCAACGGCAAGGAAGTTGCCAGGGCCAACGTCCAGGGAAGCGGCAAGGATGCTTCGGGAATCGCCACGCGCGAGCCGGGCGACTTCGAGGAGTTCGAGATCAAGGATGTCCGCTCGCTGTTACAGCCTGGGAAAAACGTCTTTGCCCTGGAGGGACATAACAGGAGCCTCGACAGTTCCGATTTCAGCCTCGACCCGATGGTGTTGGTCCAGAAGGGCAAAGCCACGACCCCGCAAGCGGTTGCGGCGGTCGCGCCGGTTGCCGAGAGAAAACCCGATCCGACCGAGGTCAAGGAGACCGCGCGACGATCGGCGCTGCAAGATGAGAGTAACCTCGTCTTCCTCAATATGGACGAGGGGTCGGGCAAGCTGCTCGACGAGTCGGGCAACGAGCACCACGGAGAGGTCCGAGGTGACGTTACCTACAACCAGCCGGGCAAACAGGACGGCGCCGTCGGCCTCAATGGCGGCCATCTCGCTCTCCAAGGTTCCCAGGTACTTAATCACGGCGCCGACTTCACCTGGACCGCATGGATCAAGACGACGAACGGCCGAGGCACGATTTTTGCCTTCACCGGCGAAGGCGGTAAATGGCCAAACGGTGGAAAGTGCCTCTTCCTCAAGGGCGGGAAACTCCATTTCGATTCCTCCAACGTGGGCTGCCTCTCCTCGCAACAGGCGGTTAATGACGGAGCATGGCACCTGGTCGCCGTGACTGCGAAATTCGAGACCGACGGCGACAAGGACACGGTCACGATTTGCGTCGACGGCAAACAAGTCGCGCAAAAGAGCGATTGGAACGTCAACAAGCACAATGAGGGCGACTTCGTCTTGAAGGTCGGGTTCTGCAACGACGATTTCGGCGAGGGTGCCTTCCGCGGGCTGATCGATGACGTGACCGTCTGGAACCGCGTCCTGAAACCGGACGAAATTTTCGCTATCGGCAAACCGCGAGCCGCCACCGTCTTCGGAAAGTTGGGAAAAACCGGCAACTTGCCGCCGATTGCGAAGGGCGAGGAACCGTCGGGTAAACACGTGCTCGGCGAGATGGTCTTGACGCCCGAACAGGAAGAGGATGTCCGTGTGGAACTGCTCGGCAGCGCGCAAGCCATCTGCCCGCCCCAGCAGTTCGGGCTGCAATACGACAACGACAAGGAATTCTGGATGGTCAACCTGTTTGGCGAGGACAAGACGGGCGCCCCCACGAAGATGCCCGTCGCTGCGATCGCCGTGCGCGATCAGAAGATACTCTTCCACTGGGCCCCGGGCATCGTCCGAAAAGACGCGAATCGCCTGCTCAATTGCGGGCTGGAAATCACCGTCGACGGCCGGTCCCGTTTCCTTCCGCTGGGCCGGATCGAACAGGTGGAGCCGGTCGTCATCGATCTTTTCCAGGGAGGCGGCAGGGTCATGCTGCCCGAGGACCGGCTGCCGAAGCTGGAGTCGTTGCGGCTGGAGATCGCGCGGCTCGACGGCGGGTTTCCCGAACATCGAGTCGCCCCCGGCACAACCGTTGCGCCCAATGGCGAGGCGACCATCGTGTTCGATCAAAAGGACTTCCCGAATTTCTGGCTGTACCTGGTCTTCAACTGCAAGTCGCACCCCAAGGTGGAAGTGGCGGCGGTGATCAACTACGAGTGGGAACCCATGAAACTGACGGCCCCGCGCCCGTTCAAGGCGGGTCAAGCTCTCCGTGTGATACAGAGCATGATGGTGGAGGAGCGCCGCCTCGTCAACGAATTGACGTTGGCCGACCCGAAGGACGGCAAAAAGCTGAAGGACATCAAGAACCGACTCCAGCCGATCCAGGAGAAATTGCGGAAGTTCAAGACGCTCAGCGACATCTACGCAAAGTCCAAGAACGAGCCGGTCAAGCTCCAGTTCGGCGTTTTCTCCGCCCTCGACGACAAACACGGCGTCCCGTTGATGGTATCCATACCACTGAAAGAACTCGAAGCCGATGAATCGGCCCCATCCGATGAGGTACAACCATGAACCACGAGCTGCACACGGAAAATGGGAACTCGCCGGGGCCTCGCTCCGGCCGGCCGAGCGAGGTCATCGACCGCCGCGAGTTCCTTCGCAAGACGGCCGTTGCCGGCGCCGGAGCAGCCGCCGTTGCCACCGGGCTCCACGCGGCCGAGTCTTCCGGCGATCCCTTACCGATGCGGGTCCTCGGCCGGACGAAACAGAAGATCACCATCCTCGGTCTCGGTACCGCGCCGGTCGGGGAAGGCCCTGTCGATGTCACGCAGGGCGTGCGGATCTTCCGTGAGGCCGTCGACCGCGGCGTCAACTACATTGATACCGCTCGCATCTACGGCAACGCCGAAGAAATACTCGGCCACATCATCCCCAAGCGCCGCGACCGGCTCTTCGTCGTCTCGAAGGTCTCGACCGCCAAGGCCGACCGTGCCGAAAAATCGCTGGCCGAATCGCTCCGCCTGCTGAAAACCGATTACCTCGACCTCGTCCACATCCACAGCGTCGGCAGCAAGAAGATCGACCAGGTGCTGGCCGCCGACGGGGTGCTCGACTACCTGTTGAAGCAGAAGAAAGCCGGCAAGATCCGATTCATCGGCATCTCGGGCCACAACCGCCCGCCCAACTTCCTCCGGATGCTCAAGACCGGGCAAATCGACGTCGTCATGTGCGTGATGAACTACGCCGACCGGAACATCTACGGCTTCGAGACCAAGGTCCTGCCAGTAGCCCGAAAGCAAAACGTCGGCGTGGTGGCGATGAAGGCATACGCCGGGATCAAGGGCGGCTTTCCCAATCACCGCAACGCGAAGGTCGGTTGCGCGACCCCGCCCGAACGCCTGCCGCAAGCGATGGCCTACGCGCTCGATCTCGAGGGCGTCAGCGCGGCCGTTGTCGGTCCCTACACGGTCGAGCAGGCCACCCAGAACGTCGAGTTCGCCCGGAAGTACAAGCCCCTGACCGACGACGAGCGCGCCGATTTGCTCGCCTACGGCAAGGAGATCGCTCCAAAGCTCGGCCCGCGCTACGGACCCGTGGAGTGACGGCGCCAAACAATGCAGCAGACGCTGCGGTTGCCGCGGGGCAAACCGCAAGTCTCTGCCATGTCAATGGTTGAGGGTTGGGCAGACTCGTCCCAGGCCAAAACCCCCGAAAGAAGGGCTCATTGGGCACGAAGTTCGCCCTGCGAAGGTCGAATTTTTCTTGGCAGAAAATGCCCGAGTCGATTACGATTATCGGTGTATTTCCACCTTCTCGGGCCAGGGAAATCGCCAACTTGTAGTGTCGGCCGCTCCGGAACGCTGCCGCTCTGGGTCCACTTTCTCATTTCGCGGAGGAGAAGAGGCATGTTGAAGCACCTTTCTGTCTGTTGGTCCGCGGCCTTCTTGGCCGGCGGTCTGCTCGCCGGGGCAATCGCGGCGGAGCCGGGCGCGGAAGCCCGGTTGGAAACGTTCTCTCACCCCGACGGCGAGAACTTCTTCGCGCTGAGCTTCAAACCGGGTGCGATCAAGCCGGCCGGGCCGCGCGACGTCGTTTTCCTGTTCGACACGTCAGCGAGCCAGACGAGTGATTTCCGCACCGACGCGCTCGACGCTCTTCGAAGCGCGCTCGCAGAACTTGCACCAAATGATCGCGTGAAGCTCCTGGCCGTCGATCTGCACGCCGCCCGGCTGACCGAAGGCTTCGTCGCGCCGGACGGCAGGGAGATGGCCGAGGCGCTCGAGAAGCTCGACCGGCGCGTCCCGCTCGGATCGACCGACATGGAGAAGGCGCTCGTGGCGGCCGCCGACAGCTTCGCCGACAAAACGGCCGACCGCAAACACGGCCGCGCCGTGATCTACGTCGGCGACGGCATGAGCACCGCCAACCTGCTGGGAACCGAAAAGTTCCAGAAGCTGGTCGACAAACTGACCGGCGAACGAATTCCCGTAAACAGTTGCCTGGTCGGGCCGCGGCTGGATCGTCAACTCCTCGGCGCGCTTGCGGGCAAGACGGGCGGGAGGATCGTCGAGATGGGCCCCGACGCAGGAAAGGAGCTTGCGGCCGCCGCAGACACCACGGTGCTCTGGCCGTCGGAAGACGTTGCCTGGCCGACCGGTATCGAGGTCTATCCCGCCCGGGTGCCGCCGCTTCGAACGGACCGCGACACGGTCGTGATCGGCGCTGGCTCGAAGAAAACCCCGTTCCGCGTCCGGATGAAGGTCAGCGGCCCAAGCGGCACCCGGACACTCTCGTGGACCGTCAAGCCGAGCAAGTCGAGCGAAGACAACAACTACCTGGCTGAACTGGTTCACCGCGCACAGATCGACGACGCCGCGAGCCTGCCGCTGATCGGCTCGGAGAGCCTCGATCAGGCCCGCCGGGCGATCAACCTCGGCGTTCGCAGCGCCAGCCACCTTGCCCGACTGGCGCTGGCCGGCGGCAATCTGGACCATGCCGAGTGCCTCGCCGGTGAAGCGCTGCACCGGGATCCGGGCAACCCGGAGGCCCTGGCGATCCAAGGCGCCGTGGTCAGGCGTCGCAATCAAGGCGGCGAAGCGGCACTCCCAAAACCCGCTCGAATCGACCTCAAAGGCGATGCCGGAAACGTCGACTCCCGCGACGGTGAACTGGCCGGGCTCTTCGGCCGGCAAGAGAAGGTAATCGCCCAGATCACCCAGGCGACCGTGCAAAACGCCATCAACAACGCCCGTTTCCAAATGGCAAGGGATCCTGAAGGCTCCAAGGAGAACCTGAAGCTGACTCTCGAAATGGTCCGCCAGACTCCCGACATCACACCCGAGTTCCGCGACCGGTTGACCGGCGTGATTCAAGCTGCCGTACAGGCCGCCGGCCGCCGGCAGATCGAGCTGGAACAGCGCCGCCGGCAGCGGCAGGAAGCCATCGCAGCGTCCAAGGAACGGACACTGGTTAGCGAAAACCTCCAGCGGAAACAGCAGAAGGTCCGGCAACTGATGGAACGGTTTAATTCCTTGATGGACGAAGGACGGTATCGCCTTGCGGAGGAAGCGGCCGCGGCCGAAGCAGCGGCCGAGGTCCCCGAGTGCCCCGTTCCCGTGCTGGCCACGCTCCATGCCCGTATGTCCGGCTACCATCACGACGCGATGCTCACGCGGATTGCCCGGCAAAAGGGCGTCGTCGACACGCTCTTCCAGGAAGAGAAAGCGCACGTTCCGGTTCCCGACGAACCGCCGGTCGTCTATCCGGAGTCGGGCATCTGGCAGGAACTCTCTGCCCGGCGCACGGAGAAGTACAGCTCGATGGACCTCGCCAGCCGGAATCCCGTTGAGAGGAAGATCGTCGACGCGCTGAAATCGCCCACGCAGTTCGATTTCATTGCCACGCCGCTGCAGGACGTGGGCGACTTCGTGGGCGACCTCCACGACATCGAAGTACAGCTCGACCGCAGGGCGCTCAGCGACGTGGGCATCGAGACCGACGAGCCGGTCACGATCAACGTCAAGGGGGTCTCGTTGCGATCGGCCATGCGACTGATGCTGCACCAACTGAATCTGACTTACACCATCCAGGATGAAGTGTTGCTGATTACCACGCCCGAGGAAGTGGAGAACCGGTTGACGACCCAGGTCTTTCCGGTGGCCGATCTGGTAATTCCGATCCGCGACCCCGATTTCATGGGCGGTTTCGGGCAATTAGGTAATTTCGGGCAGTCGTCCGGGACCTTCGGGAGCGGCAACATGCAGAACAACCAGCCCGGCAGTCTGTTCCCGGGAATGAATCAAAACCCGGGAATCTTCAACATTGCACCACTGGTGCGGCAGCCCCGGCTGTGATCGTGACTACGCAAAGCAGGTTCACTCGTAACTTCGATAGCCGGCCCGCAACGCGGGGCGGAGAGCAAGAGCAGAGCACGGCCCTACTTCTTTCCCGCCGGCAGGCCCTTCAACGCGTTCGCCAGTTTCTTGCGGTAGTCTGCCTTGTTGACAACGTCCCATTCGCGAATGCGGCTTAATGGGCTTGCGTTGAACGTCTCGAAGAATGGGGCGAACCGCTTTGCGGCAATTGCCTGCAATTCTGCGTTCTCCGGCAGTTTCTTCGCCGCTTGCAGCCGGGTACGCTCGAGGATTGCGTAGTCGACGCTCATCCGCGAGAGCTTGACTCGCTGCAGCACTTCCGGCTCGCCGGCCACCTGCCGTTCGGCCTGCTGCCAGAGCTTGTCGGCTCCGATCAATAGTGCATCGTTCAGGTGGGGGCTCTCGGGCCCCGCCCAGATGTTCACGTGGATGTTTTCTTTCTCGGAGCGGTCGTGGAGCGTGTCGATATATTTTCGTATCGGCCCGGCTGCCTTGCCGTAGTAACCGTCGAGGAATTCGCTCATCGCCGTCTCTTCGTCGTACTCGGGGTTCCAAAGGAACTTGGCGGTCATGTAGCCGCCTAGCTCGGCCAGCTCGCTATTCGAGGTGTTGTACGTGTCCTGCTCGAAGATACCCTTGACGTTGTGCCGGACGAAGAACCGTATGTTGTCGTTGCGGACCCGCTGATTGGGGAACGGCAGCAGGTAGTGCCGGAAATCGGTCACGTAGTCCCAGGCCCAGAGCCGGTCGGCCACCTTGGCCCAGTCGGCGGCGTCGCGGCGGAACTCTCGATTGGCCTTGCTGTCGCACGTGGCCAGCGGGTGCGAGAAGCAGCACTCGATCGAACAGAGCCGGACGATCACGTTGGGGCGCGGCCGCATCGTCTTCGGCGCCCGCCGGGTCCACTGGTACGCCAGCGTCTCGACCGCCTTGTCGGGGAACTCCTTCTCGACCGCTTCGGCCACGCGGTTGACCAGTTGCAGCACGGGCGCCATCTGCGTTCCTTCCTTTTCGGCCAGCGCCCGGCACTTCTCGCACTCGCAGTAGTTGTGCCAGTCGTTTTGCGAGACGGAGAAGACGAAGGCGTCGGGCTGCTCGCGCATGGCCTTGCGGATTCCCTCGGCGCACAGCCGGATCACGTCCTCGTTGGTGCAGCAGAGTTGCGAGCGATTCTTGAGCCGCTTGCCTTTGACCTCCGAGAAATATTCAGGGTGCTTGTCGAAGTATTTATCCGGCGGTACGAGCCGGTTGAACGTATGGACGAAGAAGCCGCTGCCGAACTTGATCTTGCCGCCGTGCCCGGCATCCAGCCGCCCGGAGCTGGAGTTCACGCGGTTTCGCGCGCACCAGTCGCCGTCGAAGCAGTCGAAGGTGAACGGCTCGCGGTACTCGAGCACCGGTACTTGTCGTTCGTTGATTGCCCCGAGGACGAGTTGCGTTTGCTTCGGAATCCTGCTCACCCCCGGTGCGAACCACCGGCAACCCAGATGGTCTTCCAACAACCCGTAGGCGCCGTACACATTTCCCCGCTTGTCGCCTCCGGCGATGACGAGGTGCTTGCCGACGGTTCGGATGACGTATCCTTCATGCCCGAGCGCCCCGAAATCGATGGCCGTGTTGAGCTTATCGAGGTGCGAATTGTTGCCCAGGATGATCTCGCACTCGCCCATCGGCTCCTTGTCGGAGACGATCGGCAGCTTGGCGCCGGTGATCTGTTCGAGGAACACCTTGAGTTCCTCGGCGCCGTGTCGCGTGGAAGGCGACGCGTCGTCGGCCACGACGATCCGATAGGCCGATTTCCCGTTCTCGGCCAGCACGCGTTGCTCCGCGCCGGCGGTGCGGCACGACACGGCGCAGAGTGCCGCCACCGCCGTCAATATCAAATTCATCTTTTTCATGATAGGACCTGTGTTCCAACGGAACCCCGGCACGCAGTGCCGGGGCTTTTGCTCTCAACTCTCGACTCTCGACTCTCGACTCTCGACTCTCAACTCTCGACTACACTCTTCTCAAGTCGTCAAACGGCGGCCACCACAGCGGCAATTGGGGGAACAAGATTGGGGCGACCTGGCGGGCGAGGTTGGTTGAGGCCGCTACCCGGCCGTCGGCCAAGGCGGCGTCCCAGTCGAGTTGCCCGAGCAGCGACCGGGTGAAATCGGCCACATTCATCTGCAAGTAGCTGCGTCCCAGTCGCCGCGAGACGATCTTCACACCCGATTGCGTAAGCGAAAGAAGGTATTTCTTGCGGTCGACGGTCAACCCGAGCTCCAGCGGGCGTGTCAGCCCCGCTTCGTTCGCACGCCGCTCGAATTCCTCCCCCAACAGGCGAAGCAGCTTCAACGGGGCGAGCACTCGGACCATGAAGACCTCGCCTTGATCCGATTCGCGGCAGCAGTGTTTCCCTCCCGCATGGAGGAAGAGCTTGTGCAGATTGTCTGTCGGGGGGGCGTGCAGGGTAACGCAGTAGCGGTTGTGCTCGATCGCGTCGCCGCAGGCCCGTCTGAGCAACTCGGCCGCCGCCTTGTGCCGGTCGGGTGCCGTGGCCAGCTCCAGGATGTCTTCCCCCTTCGTGACGGCGTAGCCGACGATTCGGGTGCTCACCTCCTCCAATTCGAGCAGCTCGGGGCCTTCCAGGGCAACGTAGACGTGGTCGTAGGCTTGGCGGCGGATCAGCCACTGCCAGTAGGCTTCGGTCCGCTCCAGTGCACCGACGGCGCCCGGCACGTTCTGGTTGTAGATGCGGGCTAGGGCGGCCTTTTCCCAGAGCCGCCACGGGCGGATTTGGAACCGCGGCCGCCGCCGGTGCCGCGGACCGCGATCGAGCAGCTTGGCGAGCACGTTTCGGGCGTCGGCCCGGCTGTAGCAGTGCCGGCCGCACAGGGCCCAGCCGGTATGACGGAAAAAATGGGGAATCGACGTCCGCAGCCAGCCGATCAATGCCCCGCTTTGGACCATCTGCTTCTCGGCCGCCTTCAGCAGAAGGCTTGCTTGTCCGCGGCTGCGGTATTCCGGCAAGGTGGCCAACCAGTGCAGCCCCGCCATGGGAATCGACAACGAGCCGAATTGCATCGTCCGGTGGGTGATTTGCACGTGCGACGCGATATGATGGTTGCGCCGGATCAGCAGGCGGTCGGACGGCTCGTAAAAGGGGTCTTCCAGCGAGGCGTTGAATTCCTCGCGAGTGGGGGCTTGAAAGATGGGTTTCAGAAAGAAATAGACGGCCGCGTGGTCGCCACCCTCGGCACGGGCCACGGGCAAACGACAACGGCGGCGCCGGGTCTTCCGACCCAAAGTCGCCGCTGAATTGCCGGAAGAAACGTCGGCACACATCCGTGCGGACCCTTTCTTCGAGTTCCGATCATTCCTTTGTCTTTACGTATCAAACCATATTTGCACACTCCTGGGAAGTAGGGGCGGGGGAATTTTTCGGAAATTTTTCCGGGCCGGATAACGGACCTGCTGCCGCGAACCCCGTTTCCCCCTTCACTTCCAACAACGAACGGCAGTCTGTCTCCCCCGAGTCCGCTGCCGCGAACCCCGTTTCCCCCCTTCACTTCCAACGGGCAGGGTCGCCATGCCCCTCTCGAAGCCCCCGAAACCGGCCCGGCCACTTTTGAAATCCGTTGAACCGACTCGGCACTCGATATGTCTTGATAGGAGGGATGAATTCGTACTCCCAGGCAATCGCACACCCCATGCCGCAACTCAACCACGCAGCATGAAACTCGACTCATTTACAACAACTTTGGGGCTGCCGATAAATAACTTCCCGGATTCAAGAACAAAGAAGGGGGCACCTGCCCCGGCTCATAACCGAACGAGCCGAGTGCCGGGGGCGGGTGCCCCCTACTTTCAATCCAAATCGGAAAGTTATTTATCGGTCGCCCCTTTCAGGGGCCAAGTACCCTAGTGCTTTGTCAAGCCTAAGAATTGGGGTAGCTACGCTCGCCAGAGCGTGGGATTTCCACGGTCTGGCGACCGTGGCTACCCCAATTTCAAAATCTGACAGAGCACTAGTACCCCATGTCACTTGAAACTGTCAGTACGATGGCTCTCCGAAGCCGTCGACAAACCGCGTCGGCCTCGGAGGGCCAACGTACAAAATCAAATGCAATGGGGTACTAGGCTGATCGTGGCGCCGCGGCATCCAGTACGCGGTCCAATTCCCAGAAAAGGTCCTCGACGTGCAGCGGCTTGGAGACGACTGCCGCGGCTCCGGCGTCCATCGCGCGACGGTGATCTTCGATCCGGGGAAAATCCACAATTGCGATGACCGGCGCCGGCCTAAGCGTCGTGCAAAGATGCGCCAGTTCATCCCGATTGTCCCCTTGGAGGCCGGAACCGTCGAACATCGCGGCGGTTGCCCCTTCGACCCGGGCCGCGCGCGGCGGACGGAGCCAGACGGTCGAACAGCCAATGCTGCGGCAGGCCGCCGAGAGCCAGTCTTCCATCTCGAAGAGCCGCGTGTAGATTGCGATCAAACCCTGCCTTCTCGTAAGCGCATCATCGGAAGCCGCCAGTAGCCGCTCCTCTTCGGTTGCCGTGACGGGCAGTGCCCAGGCGGAACTCTCGCCGCGGATCATGTGGCCGAATTGCTGATGGCATCGTGCCCGCCACTGGTGCCAATAGACCCGGATCACACCCGGCCACGGTTTTCCCGTCCGCATTTCCCCTTCGCACCAGCTTCCCATCAGCCCCAATATGCGGGCCAAAGGCGCCAGCCGCCGCAAGCGATCGACGCCCCGGTGCGAGAACTGCGACGGATAGGCTTGGGCGATCACGATCGCATCGGGGGTGTGCTCACCGCCGCCCAGCGCCGCCGCGGCTGCTTCGGTGTCCGGCAGGTGCGCCACGCGACCCAACGAGTCGAGCGACGCCCGGGCGTCGCGAAACTCGGACCGGTTAGTGTCGCCGATTAGAAGGATACTTAGCTTGGACACGTTAGGGTCTCACTCTTCAAGATGCGTGCATGGCGCGCGCATGTTCAAAATTCGAAATCCGAAGCACGAAATTCGAAACAAATCCCAAATTCCAATGACCAAAAACCGAAATGACCCGGATTTGGTTCGTTAGGACAAACAGGTTAGGATAGTCACTCTGGTTACAAGCACTGTTCAGTTTCCGCAATCAACTCGTGAACGGCTGCCGCGTCGGTGGCACGGTGCAGTCCGCCGAGAAATCCCGGCAAGGTCAGCAACCGGCTCAATCGGGCAAGGGTCCGCAGGTGCCCGCGATCTTCCATCGAACAGATCAGGAAGAAAACATCGGTCATCGGCACACCCGCGCCGAACGGAATGCCGCTGGTCGTAATACCCAGTGCCAGGAAAGGTTCGGCAAGTATCTTGGCCATCGGGCGGCGGGGGTGCATCAGTGCGACGCCGTTCTCCAGGGCGGTGGGGTGCATGTCCTCGCGGGCCTTGACTGCCTCGGCCATTGCCTTGGGGTCCCAGAGCAGGCCGGTGGCGGCCGCCAGTTCCGTCATCGTGTTGATTACGGAATTTCGGGTTCTCGCGGGCAGAGGGAGGGCAATCGCATCGACCGGCAGCATTTTGGCGATGGAGATTTCTTGTTGCGATTCGGTGGGTGCGTTGCGGTCGAGGGTCTCCTCGACCTCGACCAGCTCGCCCTCGTCGGAGAGTCCGATACGTGTTTCCAACCAGTGATGAATTTCGACCTTGGCGAACCGCCATTGGCCGCCTACCTTTCGCCCGGGCAGTTTGCCCCGATTGGCCAGCTTGGCCACCTGTTGGGGGGTGAGGTGCAAGTAGGCAGCCAGCGAGTCGATATCAAAGTCGGTGTATGGCATGGGGGGGGCTCTTGGCTAGATCGTGTAGATAAACCATGTTGCCCGATCAGGCGTGGCGTGTCCAGATCTATTGGGCTTGACAGCGAAACGAGAATGAAGACAATCCGGCCTCCACTCAGGTAGCATTCTTCATGGGTACAATACATACCCCGATTAGGTGCATCTCACCCGATCAGGTTTGAGCCAATGGATT
This sequence comes from uncultured Planctomycetaceae bacterium, assembly GCA_964547995.1. Classification (GTDB taxonomy): domain Bacteria; phylum Planctomycetota; class Planctomycetia; order Pirellulales; family Thermoguttaceae; genus CAZJRB01. Next base: position 16,377 of record CAZJRB010000010.1, read on the forward strand.
GGCCTGTGCCCTACACATCGAGACTACTGCCGCCTTTAGGCATGGAGGCCTTGGGCAATGCAAGTTTGTCCCAGCTTGGGATATCACGTCTGTTTGCGTTCGCTGTTGCCGGAAGCCCGGTTCCTCGGGGCCGACGATATCGGCGTTGACCGCTGCCGTTGCGATTCGCGGGAGGTCGAGCCGGGCGATCTGTTCGTTGCCCTGCCGGGCAGCCGCGTTGACGGGCATGATTTCGTCGCCGAGGCGGTGGCCGCCGGCTGTTCGGCCGTCCTCGTCGAGCGACCGGTCCCGGGTGTTGAGTTACCCCAAGCCATCGTTCCCAACGCCCGAAACGCCTATGCACGCATTTGCCAGGCCCTAGCCGGCAATCCAAGCCGATACCTGAAGACCATTGGGGTGACCGGCACCAACGGCAAGACGACCACCTGTTGCCTGATCGCCGGCGTGTTGACGGCTGCGGGACACAAGACGGGTGTGCTGGGCACGCTCGGATACCTCGACGGCGATAGAATCGAGGAATCAACGCACACGACGCCACCGCCGAGGCAACTGGCCGACCTGTTGGGGCGAATGGTCCGTCACGGATGTTCCCACGCGGTGATCGAGGTTTCCAGCCACGCGCTGGAACAGTCGCGCGTTGCGGGCGTGCGTTTCGATGCGGCGTGTGTTACCAACGTCAGCCGCGACCATCTCGACTATCACAAGACGATTTACGACTATCGGGCGGTCAAATCGAAGCTGTTCGAGCACCTTCCGCCGGAAGGTCTTGCGGTGATCAATGCCGACGATCCGACTTCGGCCGGTTATCTCGGTCGACTCGACGGCCCGGTGCTGACGGTCGGCATTCGTTCGGCTGCCGAAATCACGGCCGTGCCGGTGGAGCAGTGCATAAGCGAACAGACGTTTCTGCTGACCGCCGGCAGCGACACGATGCCGGTCCGCACGAAGATGATCGGCACGCACCATATCTACAACTGCCTGGAAGCGGCGGCAGTAGGGCTGGTGTACGGGATCGATCTGGCGACGGTCGTGCGGGGTTTGGAGTCGGCCGATCAGGTGCCGGGCCGGCTCGAACGAATCGAGTGTGGGCAGCCGTTCGGTGTGTTTGTCGATTATGCACACACACCCGACGCCCTGACCGGCTCGTTGCGGGCATTGCGGGAAGTTGTCCGGGGGCGGTTGATTTGCGTCTTCGGCGCCGGCGGCGACCGCGACCAGTCGAAGCGGCCGCTGATGGGGCGCGCCGTGGAACGTGACGCCGATGTGGCCATCGTTACCACTGACAACCCGCGGACCGAAGACCCGCTCGAGATCATCGACGACGTGTTGGAGGGATTCCAAGATCCGGACAGTGCCGACGCCGTGGTGGATCGTGCCGAGGCGATCCGCCGGGCCTTGGCCGACGCCGGGCCGGGCGATGGTGTCCTGATCGCCGGCAAAGGGCATGAAAACTACCAGATCGTCGGCGAACATCGTATCCCGCTCGATGATTGCGAGATCGCACGCCAGTGGCTCTACGAGGTTCAACCGTACGCAAACACAGGAATCTGACGTGAGTACAGTCGACGAGTTCAACAGTGCGATTGGCGGCAGACTCCTGCCCGAGGACGGCGCCGGCGATCCCGCGGCCACCCGCTTGGGAGCAATCGTCACCGATAGCCGTCACGTCGAACGGGGGGACGTGTTCTGGGCAATCCGGGGACCGAATCACGACGGGAACGACTATGCCGGCCGGGCATTCGAGCGCGGAGCCGCCGGCGCGGTCGTGAGCAGAACGGTTGACGTGCCCGAGGGGCGATGGGCTGCCGTTGTCGACGACACCACTGATGCCTTGTGGCGGTGGGCCGAACACCGGAGGCGGCACTTCGCCGGTACCGTCATCGCCGTGACCGGAAGCGTCGGCAAGACCACCACACGGCAAATGATCCACACCATTCTGCAAACCCGCTTGCGGGGTACGGCCAGCCCGCGGAACTACAACAACCATTTCGGCGTGCCGCTGAGCATGTTCGCCATGGAGCCGGACCATGATTACGCGGTGCTGGAGCTAGGCGCAAGCCGCAAGGGCGAAATTGCCTCGCTCGCAGAGTTGTGCCAGCCAAAAGTCGGCGTGATCACCCAGGTCGGCGATGCCCATCTCGGCGGATTCGGAAGCCGACAGGGGATTGCCGAGGCCAAGGCCGAATTGCTGGCCGCGTTGCCCTCCGACGGCCGGGCCGTGCTGGGCGATGATCCCTGGCTGCGGAACGTCGCCGGGGCGTCTCAAGCGGCAATCACTTGGGTCGGCACGTTTCCCGATTCTAATCTCGCGGTAACCGGCGTGGAGAGCACCGACGGGTGTTTGAGCTTTTGCATCGATCCGGGACAGGAACTTCCAGTCAGCATCACGCCGGGAACCGCAGGCGTTTCTCGGGACCGCGTATCGCGCCGCGTGAAGTTCAACATCCCCGTTTGGGGACGCCATCATCTCACGTCTGCGCTGATTGCCGTGGCGGTCGGGCGGATGATGGGGTGTGACTTGGAGGAAATGGCCGGCGTGCTAAAGGATTTTCACCCGGTGCCCATGCGGTGCGAGGTCGTTCAAATCCGCGGCGCCACGGTTATCAACGACACCTACAATGCGAGTCCCCTGGCGATGCGGGCGGCACTGGAATTGGTCCATGACTTCACGGTCAAGGGGCGGCGGATCGTCGTGATCGGCGACATGGGCGAGCTGGGCGATGGGTCGGCCCTGTTGCACTGGCAGTTGGGCAGGCAGATCGTTGCCGTGGGCGCGGCCGAAATGCTCATCGCGTGCGGGCAGTTTGCACGGCACGTGGCCGGTGGTGCAAGGGCCGCCGGAATGCCTTCGGTTCGGGCGATCCCGTGCGACACCGTGGACGAGGTCCTGCCCTATCTCGGCCAGGTGATCTTGCCGGGTGACGTTGTGCTGGTCAAAGGCTCTCGGATGATGGCCATGGAACGAGTTGTCGAGGCGCTGGAGGACTATCCCCGGCGCCGCAGCGCATAAGGAAAACAAATCAGATAGGAGACAAACTACTTGTGAGTTCCATCGTGCGCGTCGGATTTGCGGGAATCCGACACTACCCTCCCTCCTTGGGTAGGAGCATAATCTTGCCGGCCTCGCGGTATCTGGGTCGACCGCGCCGGCGAGTGCTTCGCGATGGAGCTTAGGACTGAGCGCCGGGGCGGCGCGTCGCGCCGTCCCGGCTGCTCAGGGATACAAGGGGAATGGCGAATAGCGAATTAAGAATAGCGAATGAAGAATTGCCGTTGACAGTTGCCCCATTCGCTCCCCCAGACTGCATCATTCCCCTCTGCTCATTCATCGTTCGCTATTCCTCAGTCCTAATTCGCACCCGTTGTGGAAACCCGGATTTTCGGGTGCCATGCCCACGCTCGCGTGGGCATGGCACCCAACTTTCCGCAACAGAAACTAATTCGCTATTCTTAATTCGCTATTCTTAACTCCCCCATGCTTCTCTGGCTGCTGGAACAACTCGGCCTGCTGTGGCCCGGCGCCGCTGTGGCGGATCGCTTCGCGGCGTTGGAAAAGATCACCTTTCGCGCGTCGCTGGCTGCGATGGCAAGCTTTGTGCTGGCCGTGGTGCTCGGACCGCGGATGATTGCCTGGCTCCGCGGCCGGTTCCACGAACCGATCAAAAGCGATTCGGCCGAAGTCGAACGGTTGCACCGGGATAAGGAGTCTACGCCGACCATGGGCGGGTTGTTCCTGGTTGCCGGATTGATTGCCGGTGTCGTTCTGTTCGGCGATCTGGGGAACCGCTATGTATTGGTGGCATTGCTGGTCGTCGGCGGCTTGGCGCTGGTCGGGGCCGTCGACGATCTGGTCAAGCTCCGCGGCACCACAAACGGCATTTCCGCCCGGAGTAAGCTGGCCGGACAACTGATTGTTGCAACGTTGGCCGCCGTGCTGATTTACCAGCACCACGCCGACTTGCCCGACGGGTTGATATTGCGGCTGCCGCTGGCGGGAAATGGTCTGGGACTTGGAACGTGGTTCATCCCCTTGGCGGTCATCGTGATTGTCGGCTCGTCGAACGCGGTGAATCTGACGGACGGGCTGGACGGGCTGGCCGGCGGGTGCCTTGTCTTCGCGGCCGGGGCCATGACCCTGGTCGCCTATGCGAGCGGACACGCCGAACTGGCTGAGTATCTTGGCATTCCAAGGATCCCCGGCGCCGGCGAAATGACTGTTCTTGCCGGTGCCATGATCGGCGGCGTGCTCGGGTTTCTCTGGTTTAACTGTCACCCGGCCCAGGTCTTCATGGGTGATACCGGCTCGTTGCCGTTGGGCGGTCTGCTCGGGTTGATGGCCGTCGTCACCCGACAAGAGTTGCTTCTGTTTGTGGTCGGCGGCGTGTTTGTCGTCGAAGCAGTCAGCGTGATCCTGCAAATCGGCTCCAACCGGCTGTGCGGGCGGCGAGTCTTCCTGTGTGCGCCTCTCCATCACCATTTTCAATTCAAGGGCTGGGCGGAGAATAAGATCGTCGTGCGATTCTGGATCGCCTCGGCACTTTGTGCGCTCTTGGGGATGGCAACGCTGAAGCTGCACGTGCAAGAGGACGAGTACACGGATAGTAGCAGGCACACTCCGCGTGCCGTCCGCAGCGCCGCCGGAAGCGGATCCCCCCTAGATATAAAGCCGCGACCGTTGGTCGCGCCGAGTGACGCTGGGGACGACTTCTGGTGATGCCGGGCGCGACTAACGGTCGCGGCTTTATATGATCCGTACTGGTTCTCTTAACGGCGACATACCATGACACATCCACTGCACATCGTTTTCACCGGGGGCGGGACGGCGGGCCATCTCTTTCCCGGACTGGCGGTGGCGGAACAACTGGCCGCCGGGACGCCGCAGGTCCGGATCACCTTTGCCGGAAGCGGCAAGCCGCTGGAACAACGGCACGTGGCTGCATCCGGATTCGAGCACCTTGTTGTGCCGTGCCGCCCGTTCTCGCTGCGACTGCGAAAACTCTTCGCATTTGCCGTTGAAAACGTGGCCGGCTGCCTCGCGGCCGGGCGATTCCTTGACGAAGAGCGAGTCGATGCGGTCGTGGGGTTGGGTGGCTATGCGAGTGTTCCCATGGCCCGCACGGCGGCACGGCGCGGCCTGCCGCTGGTCTTGTTGGAGCAGAACGCAGTCCCCGGCAAGGCCACGCGATGGCTCTGCGGCCGGGCCCGGCTGGTCTGTGCCGCGATGGCCCAGACCCGCGCCAACCTGCGCTGCCGATGTCCGGTCCGCGTTTCGGGGAACCCGATTCGCGCCGGCTTCGATGCCAGGACGCCGGGGATCGCCGACCGGGCGGTTTCCCCCTCCGCCGTCGGCCAACTCCTCGTCCTCGGCGGCAGCAGCGGTGCCCAATCGTTAAACGAAAACGTACCGCGCGCCCTCTACAAAATCGGCGACCGGTTGGTCGGCTGGCGGATCATCCACCAATCGGGCAAACGGGACTACGAGGCGACTCGCACACTGTATGCCAAGTTCGGCATGGACGTGGAAGTCGTCGATTTCATCGACGAGATGCCCGATATGCTGGCGGCGACCGATCTGGCCGTATGCCGGGCCGGGGGAACCACGCTGGCCGAGTTGGCCGCTGCCGGGGCGCCCGCCGCTTTGCTGCCTTACCCCCTGGCGACGGCGAATCACCAACGCGCCAATGCCGAGGCGTTTGCATCGGCCGGCGCCGCAGTGATGGTCGACGAGCGGGAGGTATCCACCCGGCTGGACAACCACCTGGCAGGCGTACTGTCAACTCTTCTGGCCGACCCTGCCAGGCGGGCCCAAATGTCGGCCGCCATGCGCCGCCTTGCCCGGCCCAATGCCGCAGCCGACGTGGCCGCCATGGTGCTGGAAGTGGCCGGCGTATCGCTGCGGGGTGGACGGCTGCGGGCCGCTGCGTAGCGGGAAATCCCCCGGGAAAATGCACTGCGGATAGGAAAAAGCCGCTCCGCATGGTATCATAGCAATTTTGCTCAAGAAACCGCTGGATTTCTCCGGAAGACCAATGCTCCGCTGGCGGATACTGCTGGGGATTCTGATCGTGGAGGTCTTGGTCGCTTTTTGCTGGCTGGACCACTACTTCGAGCAAGAGTACTTATGGCACCCCGGAATATGGCTGCTCCCGCTAGCTGTCCTCTTCGTCTACTTGGGTGGTCGCGAGATACTCCAGTTGGCGGCGACCATCGGTATTCATCCACTGCCATGGACCGTCCACGTTGGAAACCTCCTCTTGCTGGGCAGCAATTGGTTTGGGTTGAAGTGGGATATTTGGGGCATTTTCCCGTCCGATTTCGAGTCGTCTCCAGCCAATGAGCCGCTATTCGCCCTGGCCATTGGTGTGCTTTTGGTGTTTAGCGGTGAGATGTATCGCTTCCAGAAACCGGGGGGTGTGCTGGCAAATATTGCCGTCGGGGTGTTCACCATCGTTTACATCGGCTTGATGATCAGTTGCATGGCCCAACTTCGGATTTATCGGGGGGTCTGGGGGCTGGCCTCGTTAATCATCGTAGTCAAAGCGGGTGACATCGGGGCTTACACCGTTGGCCGTTTGCTGGGACGCACCAAGATGGCACCCATTCTCAGCCCCGGCAAGACCATCGAAGGGGCGATCGGCGCCCTGACGTTTGCTTGCTTCGCGTCCTGGCTCACGTTCGTTTGGCTGATACCGGCGACCATTCCCGGAGGGGGCGGGTCCGGTCTATATTGGGGGTGGATTCCCTTCGGATTGTTGGTTGGGGCCACCGGCATGTTGGGTGATCTTGCCGAATCCCTTATCAAACGGGATGTCGGCCGGAAAGACTCGAGCAGTTGGCTACCCGGCTTTGGTGGGGTATTGGACATCCTCGATTCGGTCCTCCTGGCCGCTCCCGTCGCTTGGTTTTGTTGGGTCCTGGGATTGGTGGGAAGATAAATGTTGCCGACGCGGGGGGGTTGAGTACAATAAGAGTTAGCTCGGGTATCACTATTCCAGACAATATGTCACTGTGTTGACAAGTGACCTGACCGGATTGGCAAATCGGGGATTCTTTGCCGGTCGGCGGGATCGTTTCGGTCACTTTCTGGGGCGATCGCCCGCAAAAGCTGTTGATTTTCCGTTCGAGAGGTTATTATGGAGAGTACCCTTGTTGACACGTTGGACGGGTTCTCCGTGATGACAAGGTGTTGGGAGGCATAATGCGATGTCCATACGCGTAGTCTGCCCGAACGGGCATGCGCTAAAGATTAAGGACAAGTATGCGGGCAAGGCGGGGTTATGCCCTATCTGCAAGGCCCGCATCAAGGTCCCGCTTCCCGAAGTGGACGTGCTGCCCGAAGAGTCGATCATGGATATTCTCCAACCTCATGAGTCGGGTCTCTCGGGACTTGCACTGGAAGTGCCGGATTTCAACAGCGAGCCGGCCGATCAGTGGCCTACTGACAAGACGGACAAGACGATGAAGGTGTGCGCGAAGTGCCACAAGGAAATTCCGACCGAAGCGCATGTCTGTCCATATTGCCACACCTATGTCGCCAAGTTAGCCGACTTATGATGATTTTTCGAGTTCTCTTTGTCCGGTAGCGTATGGCCAGGGCGCCGACGCTGACCTTGATGATTGAAACCGCCATATCGGTTGTCAGTTCCAAGACGCTACTGACGTTGTTTGGTGCTTGCGACCAACACCTGCGGAAAATCCGCGACGCGTTGGACGTGAGCATTTCGACGCGGGAAGGGCAAATCCATATCGAGGGAGACGCCCAGGCGGTTGCTGCGGCCACCGAGGTGCTGGAACAGCTTCGCACCCATGCCCAACGCCACGGCGAGTTGGCGCCCGAGGATATCGCGCGGGTGTTGGCTTCAAGCCGCCCCGGCGAATCATCCTGGGAGTGTGCTCCGATAGAAGTGTTCACGGCAGGCCGCCGGATCCGGCCGCGCTCGGCCGGCCAGGCGGGGTATATCGAGGCGGTCCGCAAGAACAACGTCGTCCTTTGCGTCGGGCCCGCCGGAACCGGGAAGACCTATCTGGCCGTGGCGATGGCTGCCGCCGCCCTGAAGAGGGAAGCGGTCCGAAAAGTCGTGCTGGTTCGGCCGGCAGTCGAGGCCGGCGAAAGCCTCGGCTACCTGCCCGGTGACTTGCAGGCCAAAATCAATCCCTACCTTCGACCGTTGATGGATGCGCTGGGCGAGATGATGGACTACGACCTCATCCAGCGATACAAGGCCGAGGACGTAATCGAGGTCATTCCGCTGGCCTACATGCGGGGCCGAACGCTCAACGAGGCCTTTGTCATCCTGGACGAGGCCCAGAACACGACTGTCCCGCAAATGAAGATGTTCCTGACACGGATGGGAAACGGCTCGAAGATCGTCGTCTCCGGCGATATCACGCAGGTCGATCTGCCGTCGCGTAGCCGGAGCGGGCTGATCGATGCGTTGGAGCGACTTCGGCAAATCGATGGCATCGCGCCGGTGAGGCTCACGGCGGCCGATATTGTCCGGCATCCCTTGGTCCAGGAAATAGTCAACGCCTACCAGCGCGGTTCCAAATCGAGCCGGCGGCGCCGGGCAGGGGAGCAGGGGAACAGGGGAGCAGGGAAGCGGACGAGCAGGAAAGCAAGCGAGCCGTAGCGTCGGAAAACAATATGCAATTTGCGACGACACGAACGCAACCCGTCAGAACCACCGGCAGGCGGCAAGAGATAGAAACATGCTGAGTCTCAGAAATCCAAGACGCCGTTCTCTAGACGCCTGCTCGCCCCCGCTCGGCGTGAAGCCCGCCGACTACTTACCATCGGTTTTTCTCCTGCTCTCCTGCTCTCCTGCTCCCCCGCTCTTTACGAGAACCCCGTAAGCCGACCAACGCCATGCCCGCCAACGGTCAAAAACGAACCCGGTCCGAGCGAGTGGCCTCGCTGGCACTTCCGCCAAGCCAGTGGGAGCGGACGTGGGCGAGCCTCAGCCGCCGGGATATGCTGATCCGCATTGGAATGGCCCTGTTGGCTTCGCTGGTATTGTTGGCGGTAATTCGCGGGTGGGACCCGCCGTTCCCCTACCGGAAGAACCAAACGCCGCAGCGCGACATTGTTGCCACGGTACCTTTTGCCAGGGTAGATCTGGAGGGAACCAAAGCGGCGCGCCGGCACGCGCGGAGTCAGGTTCGCTACACGTTTGCTCACGATCCGGAGTCGCTGGTTCAACTCCGCGCGTTGTTGCGAAACACGATTGTCGAGGTAACCGGCGCGCCGACCTTGGACGATCTGGACCCGAAGGTTCGCAAGGTCTGGCCGGAATTCCAGCCGCCGCTACCCGAGGATGCCAGACCACCCTCGCCGGCCGAAGAAGAAAAACAGTTCCAGGAGTTTCGCAAGGCATTTGCCGGCAAGGAGAATCTTGACCGTTTCGATCAGGCCCTGGCTGCTGCGTTCGATCCGCTGGAAAAGCGAGGATTGCTCAAGGGCCTTCCGCAGGAACCGGAAAAGGGAAATCAGGAAGAAATCCGCGTGCACCCGGCGGGGCAAACCGAACCGGTCGAGGTGGTCAAGGTCAGCGAAGTGATGATTGGCGATGGGACGGCGGTACGCGAGTCTCTGCTGAAAAACGTCAAGCCACCCGAAGTCGCCGAACGCCTTTTTGCGTGGCTCCAACCCAAACTGCCGGACGCCGCAACGCTTACGCTGGACGATCTTGACAAAACAAAGGAAGCCATGGAAAAGGCGGCCGAGGACGTCGAGCCGAAAATGCTCAACTACGACGAGGGCCACATGCTCGCGAAAGCCGGGAAACCGCTCGACGGAAAGGAACTCGAACTGCTGCGATTGGAGTACCGGGCGGCCATGGCGCAGCGGCCGCTCGGCTTGCGGCTTGCCAGAGCAACCGCCGTCTCGGCCATGATCTTCAGCATGCTCGTCCTCTGTGGAATCTACATGCGCTACCGGCAACGCGGACCGCTCGCGAAATTGACGCGATTGACCACCATCCTGCTGATGGCCATCGCCACGGTGGCCCTCGCGTGCTGGGCTTCCGGCTACGATTCCCGAGCCGAACTCGTCCCGCTGATGCTCTTCGGCATGACCATGTCGATCGTCTACCGCCAGGAACTCGGCCTGTTGCTCTCCGGTGCGGTTGCCCTGGTGATTGTCCTGGCCGTCGGACATGGATTCTACGAGTTCGTTCTGTTGATGGGGGTGACGACCGTTGCCGACCTGAATATGGGGCACATCCGCAGCCGCAGCAAGCTCATCTACATCGGGCTCTTTGCCGGCGGCGTCGCGTTCTTGTTGGACGTCGGGTTGGGGCTGATCGATAATCAACCGCTCGACGGCGGTTTGTTCGTTGGGGCCGTGTGGAGCGGTCTCTGGGCCGTCGCCGCCGGGTTCCTCATGACCGGTCTGCTGCCGTTCGTCGAACATCTCTTCGGCGTGCTGACCGATCTGAGCCTCCTTGAGCTGGGAGACGTGGCACATCCGCTCTTGCAGGAGCTTGTCCGCCGCGCGCCGAGCACCTACAACCACTCGGTTGCCGTCGGTTCGATTGCCGAGGCCGCCGCCGAAAGTATCCATGCCCGGGGTCTGCTGGTCCGGGTGGGAGCTTATTTCCACGATATCGGGAAAATGCTCAAGCCGGGGTACTTCGCCGAGAACCAGGCCGAGGGAGCCAGCGCGCACGACGACCTCGTCCCCACCATGAGCACGCTGGTGATTATCGCCCACATCAAGGACGGGGCCAACCTCGCGCGGCAGCATCACGTTCCCCAGCCCATCATCGACCTGGTCGAGCAACACCACGGCACGACACTGGTCGATTTCTTCTACGGAAAAGCACACGAACAAAAACAGGCGGACCCGAACGGCGGGGACGTCGACCAGAGCACCTACCAGTACCCGGGTCCCAAGCCTCAAACCAAGGAGGCCGCCGTGCTGATGCTGGCCGACAGCGTCGAAAGCGCCAGCCGCACGCTGGTGGAACCCACTCCTGCACGCATCGAACGGCTCGTCCGCGAAGTCGCCGAACGCCGACTGCACAGCGGCCAGTTCGACGAAAGCGGCCTGACACTGCGGGAACTGCGTACGATCGAGAAAAGCCTCGCCATGTCGCTGATTTCGATTTACCACGGCCGGATCAAGTATCCCGATCAGCAAACCGCGTAGGGAGGAGTCGAGAATGGCGAGTCGAGGATGGAGAGTCGAGAGTCGAGAACAAAAGCCCCGGCACTGCGTGCCGGGGTTCCGTTGGGTCGGGATAAACGTGTCCCGGAAGCAATAAACCGCGAATGACAATCACCATCGACATCGCCAACGAGCAAGACGTTGTCCCGCTGGACGAGCAGCGCATCCGGGATGCCGTGCTGGGGATACTCGACGATGAGTCGATCGGCGAAGCGACCGTCAGCGTGGCGGTCGTCGACAACCCGACGATCAGCCGGTTGCAGGGAGAGTATCTCGGCGACGACTCCCCGACCGACGTCCTCAGCTTCGTCTTGGAACGCGGCGAGTCCAGCCTGGAAGGGGAAGTGATTGTCAGCGGCGAGACGGCCGCCTCGGCCGCGCCGCAATATGGCTGGCCGGCCGAAGACGAGTTGCTTCTCTACGTGATTCACGGCACCTTACACCTGACCGGCTACGAGGATACGACGGCGGAATCGCGGGAGGAAATGCGCCGCCGCGAGCAAGCGCACCTTGCCCGGTTCCGTTTGACAGGACGCTACGACGATTAGAAAGGGGAGGCAACAAGATCTCGTGAGTCCCGAGATGCTATTCTGGCTGTTTTGGCTGGCGGTGACGGGCCTGATCGTGACTTGCCTCGCGGCAATCGGCGCCCGGTCGCTGGACAGGTTCTCCCCGCACGAGCTGAAGGAAATCTGCCGCCGGCACAAGTCGCTCGACCGGCTCGGGTTCATCCTGCGGCGGCACGACCAGGTTGCTCTGGCTGCCGAAACACTCCAAGTCATTGCCACCGCCACCTTTATCGGGGCCGGGATGTTCTGGGCATGGGGGGAGTCGCACAGCGACGGTACGCCCCACCTCTTCCTGCTCTCCACAAGCGTCGTCATCGGCGCGGCTGTCCTGCTGGCCGTCGAAATCTGGATCCCCTGGGCGGTCGCTCGATTGTGGGCCGAACCGTTCCTTTACTACACCTGGTCCGCGTGGCAGTTCATCTTTTACCTTCTGTGGCCCTTGGTCTTGGTTGCTCGATTCGTCGATACCCTGCTGCACCGCCTCGCCGGCCGCACGCGGGAAGAACCCGACGAAGAGTCGTTCGAGGAAGACATACGCACGATCGTTACCGAAGGGCATCGCGAGGGGTTGCTCGAAGAGGACGCCCGGGAAATGATCGAAGGCGTTATCGAACTGGGCGATGCCGACGTCTCGGAGGTCATGACCCCGCGGACCGACATGGTCTCGATGCCCAGCTCGCTGTCGTGGCAGGAAGCCGTCGAATTCGTGATCGACGAGGGCCTTACACGGATCCCGGTCTACGGGGAGAACCGCGACGACATCATCGGCATCCTGGTCACCAAGGACCTGTTGCCGGAGGTGGCCAAGAGCCCCGACGTGCCGCGCCCGCCTTGGACCGCCTTGCTGCGAGATCCCTATTTCGTGCCCGAGACCAAACCGATCGACGTTTTGCTCCAGGAGTTCCAGCAGACCCGTAACCACATCGCCGTTGTGCTGGACGAATACGGCGGTGTCGCCGGGCTGATCACGATGGAGGACGTCCTGGAAGAAATCGTCGGCGAGATCATCGACGAATACGACAAGGACCTTGTGGAGGGCATCCGTGAGCTGGACGACGGCCTGATCGAGGCACTCTCGAAGGTCCACATCAACGAGATCAACGAACGGCTCGACCTCGACCTGCCCGACGACCGCGAGTACGATACCATCGGCGGCTTCGTCTTCAGCGAGCTGGGCCACATCCCCGCCGTCGGCGAGGAGTTGGTCTACAACGACGTCCGCATCACGGTCCTCGAAGCCACCCGACGCCGGATCGAACGCGTCCGGATCGAAGTCCTCGATCGCACCGGGCGCGACACGGCGTAGGGTTGCGATCCTGCCATTTGGTTTTGAAGACGGCTAACGATAACGAACAAAACCCCATGAACTCCAAAGAGCGGGTGCTCACGGCCGTTCGGCGGGAGGTCAAGAGAATGATTGAAGTGCTCGGCCCCGGCGGTTTCGTCCTTGCGCCGAGCCACGTGTTGCAGACCGACGTGACGACGGCCAACGTCCTGGCATTGTACGAAACGGGCCGCGAGTACGGTGCGCTCTCATAAAGCCGCGACCGGCGGTCGCGAAGACCCCGGGGAAACGTTTCCCAGTTCGTTCTGTCTTGCGGCAGAGACAGCCTGCTGCTACCCTTCCCACTTCAAAACCGCCCCGGTGTCGGCGCTGGTTGCCAGTGCGGCGTATTTCGCAAGGCACCCGGTCTTGAAGCGTGGCTCGGGCGGAGTCCATTTCTGTTTGCGTTGGGCGAGTTCTTCGTCGCTGAGGCGGACGCTCAGCTTGTGACCGGGGATGTCGAGTTCGATGATGTCGCCCGGCTCGACGAGTCCGATCGGTCCGGCCACGGCGGCTTCGGGGCTGATGTGGCCGATGCAGGCCCCGGCCGTCCCGCCGGAGAACCGGCCGTCGGTAATCAACGCGCACTTGTCGCCCAGTCCGACGCCCTTGATCGCCGTGGTCGGTGCGAGCATCTCCTGCATTCCGGGCCCGCCGCGGGGGCCTTCGTAGCGGATGACCACCACGTCGCCGGCGGCGACCTTCCCGCCGACGATCCCGTCGTAGGCGTCGGTTTCGGCCTCGAAGATGACGGCCGGGCCGGAGAACTTCATCATGTCGGGTATGACCCCGGCCGCCTTAACGACGGCCCCGTTCGGCGCGAGGTTGCCGTAGAGGATCACCAATCCGCCCTCTTCGCTGTAGGCATTGTCGACCTCGCGGACGCAATCGTAGGGATCGAATCCGAGGTCGTCGCTCGATAGGTCACGGATCGACGCGGTGGTTTTCTCGACGCTCATCCCCTCCAGATTCCGTTTGCCGGTTCCGACAACGGCGGCCAGCTCCAGCGCCTCGGGCAAGGCGGTTTCCGCCCGGATGTCGTAGTCGCCGATATTCTCGCCAAGGGTTTTTCCGGTAACGGTCGGGCAATCGAGGTTCAACAGCCCGGGCCGGCCGCGGTCCACACTGCCGAGGATCGTGTGGATCCCGCCGGAGTTGTGGACGTCCTCGACGTGGTAATGCGAACTCGGGGCGACCTTGCAGACGTTGGGGGTCTGCTGGCTGAGCCGGTTGATGCGTTCGACGTCGTACGCCACGTCCGCCTCGTTGGCGACCGCGAGCATGTGCAACACGGTGTTGGTGCTTCCGCCCATGGCCATGTCGAGCACCATCGAGTTGTCGACCGACGCCTCGGTGACGATCTCGCGTGGCAGGAGCCCGTGGCCTTCACCCTTTTTGTCGAACTCGACGACCATCTCGACGATCCGCGCGGCGGCACGCTCGTAAAGTTTCTTCCGCTCGGCGCTGGTCGCCAACAGCGTTCCGTTCATGGGCAATGCCATTCCCAAGGCTTCGCACAGGCAGTTCATGCTGTTGGCCGTGAAGAGCCCGGAGCACGAGCCGCAGGTGGGGCAGGCAATCTGCTCGATCTGTAACAGCTCTTCGTCGGTCATCTTGCCGCCGATCTTGGCCGCCGCGCCCATGAAGACGTCGATCAGGTCGACGGTCTTCCCGTTGGGCAGCTTTCCGGCCTCCATCGGCCCGCCGCTGACAAAAATCGTCGGGATGTTGCACCGCACGGCGGCCATCAACATGCCGGGGATGATCTTGTCGCAGTTCGGGATGCAGATCATGCCGTCGAACACGTGGGCCCGGATCATCGTCTCGACCGAATCGGCGATCAGCTCCCGGCTGGGTAGCGAAAACTTCATGCCGGTGTGGCCCATGGCAACCCCGTCGCAGACGCCAATCGTATTGAACACGAACGGTACGCCGCCCGCACCCCGGATGGTCTGCTCGACGAGATTGCCGACCTTGTCGAGGTGGACGTGGCCGGGAATCACCTGATCGAAGCTGTTGCAGACGGCGATAAAGGGCTTGTCGAAATCGTCTTCGCCGACGCCGCACGCCCGGAGCAGGCTTCGGTGAGGGGCCCTGGCATCACCCTTCTTGATGGTGTCGGATCGCATGGTGGAAAGTCCTTTCGTGCTGAAAAAGCAGAATTTCGTATTGTACGGCACGGGGCGGCAGAAAGGTAGGGGGGGAGTCGCTTGTGGGTTGGCAACGGCGGCGCAATGCGGCGTGGGGCTCCCCACCGCTGGCGTTTTGTCCCGCCAGACGCTATCTTCAAGGCGCGCTATATGTTTAGCCGCCGTCGGCACGACGGCGTAA
>CAZJRB010000010.1:31867-107595 GCA_964547995.1 uncultured Planctomycetaceae bacterium
AATGTTTAGCCGCCGTCGGCACGACGTAAAATGTTTAGCCGCCGTCGGCACGACGTAAAATGTTTAGCCGCCGTCGGCACGACGGCGTAACCGGGAATGGGCGAGTCACACACCGGCCGGCGTACCGTCGGCCGCTAAACGCGAAAGGACCTGGCCATGCGATATCTTGTTCTTTGCATCTGCGCTACTTTGGCAGCTTACCCCGCGTTTTGTGCGGAAAGGAAAGACTTCACCCCGCTGTTCGACGGAAAGACGTTCGACGGCTGGGAAGGCAACCAAAAGGTGTTCCGAATCGAAGACGGGGCCATCGTCGGCGGGTCGCTCAAAGAGCGAGTCAAGCACAACGACTTCCTCACCACCAAGAAGGAATACGCCAACTTCGAGCTGCGGCTGAAGTTCAAGTTGCTGGGCAACGGGACCAACGCGGGCGTGCAAATCCGAAGCCGGCGCGTGCCGAACCATCACGAGATGATCGGCTACCAGGCCGACCTGGGCAAAGGCTGGTGGGGATGTCTCTACGACGAATCCCGCCGCCGGAAGGTACTGGCCGGTCCGCCCAGGGACGAGCGGGCCAAAATCATCAAGAAGGACGATTGGAACGAGTACGTCATCCGCTGCGAAGGCCGGCGGATTCAGCTCTGGATCAACGGAACGCAGACGGTCGACTACACCGAAGAGGACAAGAAGATCGAGCAGAAGGGACTGATCGGTCTGCAAATCCACGGCGGCCCGCCCAGCGAGGCGTGGTATAAGGATATTGTGATCAAGGAATTGTAGTGGTGGGTGGTGGGGCAGAGCCGAGCATAAAGCGCCGACCGTTGGCCGCGCCAAGGGTAGTGGGGTGTTATACTACTTCAGCACCCCAAGATATTTCTTGATATGTTTTGCCAAAGCGTTGTCTATCTCCGTATGGCGTGGAACAGGCTGCTTTTGTCTGGTCTTTGGATTCATGTAGATGTCGTGGTTCGCACCAGGACGCAAATAGACACATCCGCCTGCAACCAACTGGCGAATGAGTTCCTTTCGCTTCATAAGGCTATTTCTTTCACTTGGTGCTCTTCGGGGACTTCATCCATAGCCATGGAAAGATAGGCATCCTTGATATTCTCCTCCAACTCTTCGATGGTTTCCCCCTGGGTCATTATTTCAGGATGTTCAAGAAGCTTGCCCAACCAGAATTTTTCCCCTTTCCAATAGACCATGTTCATTTTGGTGTGCATCTGCATCCTCCGCCTGCTGAGCCCCCATACATTGTCTTGACGAACCGGCTTACGACCGGATCGCATGGATGATTATCGCTGGAAGGAGCCTGCATGTCAAGCATTGGGAGATACTGCACCCCCTATCATTAGCCGGCGTTTGGGTATCAATTCGATCCGACCCGCCGTCGTTATGAGCACACTTCAGGTGCGACAACGGCCGGTGGTTTTCGACGTAAATTGCTGCTTTCAAACCACTTCTGCACGGGTTGCTCGCCGTTGGCACGCAAAATGCACCTTGTCAATTCCGGGAAAAGTCCCCATAATCAACTGTGGCAAGGTTGGCGGAGTGCTTTGGGGGACGAGTCCATGAGATGTTTGCTTGTCATATCTGGAGCGGTGATCCTGGCGGTCGTTGCGATGGCTGCGTCGGCGACGGCCCAGCCGTCCATTCCCAAGATCGCACCCGGTGTCGAGCGGCTTGTCCAGGGTATCCAAGAGCGGGTCGAGCGGAGAATCGGCGACGCCAGATACCGTCGCGACAGGTCCCGTTACTACCCCTGGCAGCCCGGCCCCTATCCGTACCCATATCCACCGTACGATTATGGCTATAACTACGGCTATGGCTGGGGCGGCTACGCCCCATACCCGTACTATCCGCCGTATTACAATCCGTATCCATATCCGTATCCCTACCCTTACATTACGCCGCTGGCCATTCCGAGCGAAACGCTATACGGGCCGCAGGCGATGCTGCGTTTCATGGGTCTGGATAATTGGCTGGTGCCGCCGACGAACTTGAACGTCATCGTGGCGCCCAAGAAAAACGCGGCAGCCGGCGGCGCGGTCAACCCCGGACAACCACCGGCGCAACCGGCTCAGCCACCGGCCCAGCCGGGACAACCACCGTCGCAACCGCCGCAACCACCGCTGCAACCCGGTCCGGTACCCGTACAGCCGGCGCCCGGCCCACAACCGCCGGCCGCAGGGCAACCAAACCCGCGGCCGAACGAACAAACGCTCGGCCTGGCCTGGAAGTTCATCGGCTACGGCGACGCCCATTTCGGCAACCAGCGATACCCCGACGCCAACGTCCGTTACCGCAAGGCGACCCGCGTCGCTCCGCAACTGGCCGACGGCTGGTTTCGACAGGGGTTCGCCATGACGGCCATGCAGCGGTACGACCTGGCCGCCCGGGCGTTCAAGCGGGGCCTTGTGCTGGAGCCCGACTGGCCGAAGTCCGATTTCCGCCTCGGCGAACTCTACGGCGGAAACAATCTGGCCAAGACGGCCCACATCGACGCCCTGGCCGACGCCGCCGTCAAGGCGCCGACCAACGCCGATTTGCTCTTCATCGTCGGCGTGTTTCTCCACTTCGACGGGCAGCAGAACCGGGCAAAGCCGTTCTTCCAGCGGGCGCTGCAAATGGCCGGAGCGGACGGGGAATATCTCAAGGTGTTCTTGAGATAGAAGACCCTACACGTTCGGTATCTCATACCCTTCGCGTCGTTCGCGGGTCATCCGCCAATTCTCGTTCGCTTCGTCGCAATTGGCGAACTGCTCGGCCTTGGGGTCCCACTCCCTGTGGCAGTTCTTGTGTCAATCTCCTCGCCCGGCGTGTATCGGATGCCGGCAACAGGCAGGAAGTTGTTTGGTTGCGAAGTGCTGGATTTGTGGTACCATAAGTCCGGTAACAATGTCAAACTCTGTCCGAAAACCCGTACGGCAGCCTTCCGGGACCGTCGTGCAACGGGCTGCGGCAGACCACAACATGAAAGGACGTAGCATGTACTGTCGAAGGTGTACGGTATCGAGTAAGCGTCATTTTCTGCTCACCGCGGCGTTGATCGCAACGGTCGGATCCTTGGCTGCCCCGGCCCAAGGCCGCAACCCGACGCACGAAAACGTCAAGTACGGCCCGCACGAACGCAACGTGCTCGACTTCTGGCAGGCCGAGTCGAAGAGACCGACGCCGGTGATCGTCTATTTCCACGGCGGCGGGTTCAAGAACGGCGACAAGTCCTCGATCCGCCGGAGCCGGGTCATCGACAAGTGCCTGCAATCGGGCGTCTCGTTCGCCGCGGTGAACTACCCGTTCCTCGCCGACGACCGATCGTACGTCGACATCATGCGCCACTGTGCCCGGTCCATTCAGGCACTCCGGGCGAGATCGAAGGAGTGGAACATCGACGGGCGGAGGATCGGGGCCTTCGGCGGTTCGGCCGGGGCACTGATCTCCGAGTGGATCGGGTACCACGGCGACCTGGGCAACCGCAACAGCAAGGACCCGGTTGCCCGGTTCTCGTCTACCTTGCAGGTCGTCGGCGGCATGAACCAGCCGATCGGGTCGCAGTTGGTGATGGTTCACATGCGGCGCGGCGGGCCACCCCTGTTCCTCTATACCAGTGCGGGGAACAACGACAATGTCCATCACCCCAAGAACGCGAAGATGGTCAAGGGCGTGTGTGACTCGGTGGGCATACCGGCCGTCATGTACATCAAGGGCGAGAACCCGCCGCCGGGCGGCGACGCCCACGGTGCCCTGCTCGAGTTCTTCTTCAAGCACCTCGGCGTGGAGCCGAAGGAACTGAAGAAGTAGGTCCACAACTTGATGCCCATAATGCTGCTGAGATGCCATAAGCGTCATCCGGGCCGTTCTTTTCTTTCGCAATTTAATTTGCAGTATCCCCGCAAGAAAACATGCGCGCACGGCGCGCAGAAGTTACGATGTAAGACTCCAATCCCTCCTGCCGGGTTATGTTGTTCCGGCCAGAAGTCTTGTCTTGGCAGAAAGAAGTTCCAAGAAAGGCGGCCTATTGCTTGATCCATCTGCCGGATGTTTCCTATAATACACTTGAGGGCTATTTTTTGGAGATACGTCCAACCCAATCTTCCAATAGCCGGGGGACAACGTCTCGCCAGGGTGACCCAAACCGCTCTCCATACCTGACCTCCCAATATCACCCTGCCCCGCATTGCGTGCCGGCTATTGGGAGCCGTTTTTTTTTGCGCATTCGGACATGACACCTTCGGCGTTGCCCTCGGGCGATTGACCCACCACGGCCCCGGACATTCCCGAGCGAACCAGGTACCGCAATGTATAGTTTTGTCGGCCCTCTTGATTTTGATGACCCCCCCAACTTCATCGAGATCAGGCAGAGGATTGAAGACCAGGGTAAACACATGCTGACTTTGGGGGAATTGATTTGTCTGTTCAACAGGGTTGACAGCGATTCCGACGAACAAGTAGTCAATGTGCTGAAATACAACTTCATATTTTCCAATACGGGTATGTTGTGGACTCCTGCAAAGGTCTACGTCAAGGACGATCCGGACATTGAGGACGGCCAATTGCAGATGGACGAGGTTGAATTTGACATCGGACTCGAACACGACGACGACCCTTCGATCAGATGTCTTTCCACAGAAAAGCTGGACGAACACTGCGGCTCTCAGCCCCACGACGCGTTAGCCGGGAATCCCTACGTTGTTTTGCAGGCAGGAGAAGAGGGCGCCGTGCAACTTGCACAAGTTGCCGCGAATCGAGAACAGGGCGCCTACATTACCTATCTCCCGGAACCGCGGCCGAAGATTATTGCCCTGTCTCTGGGAGGGATCAGTTCCGTGCAGAGAATCTTCGACAGGATAACCGTCGGCTGTCTGGACGCCACGGCAAGGGGTTTTGGAGTCGCGGCAGAAAACAGCGACGGCACTACTTGAGAGCGGCAAAGTGCCTTGCAACGACCAGGCACGTTTCATAGCGGTCTTCCGGCTTTTTCGCCATCATCTTCCCGCACGCTTCAACCAGCGCCGCCGGCGCGTCGGCCCGGAACGTACGGATACTCTCCGGCTCCGCGGATTGGTGCTTCATTAGTTTCTCGGAGAGCAACCCTTTCGGAAACGGAGGTTGGCCGGTCAGGAGGAAGTACAATGTGCAGCCCAGGGAGTAGATGTCGGCTCGCCGGTCGATATCCATGCTTCCGAAGGCGCATTCGGGGGAGAGGTAGTCGATGGAGTCCAGCATGTGTTTGTTGTCCGAGCTGCCCGGACGGCCGCTCTCCTGGAGCCCGCTGAGACCCAGATCGACGATCTTGACCACGCCGCTGCGGTCGACCAGGAGGTTGGACGGTTTGACATTTCCATGGATGAAGCCGTTTTCGTGCCCGTGATGGAGCCCTTCGGCGGCCTGGCGGACGTAGTCCGCAGCCAGACCGTAGTCGAGCGGCCCTTGTGAACGGACGATCTTATCGAGATTGTGCCCGTCAACGTATTCCATGACGAGGTAGTAATGCTCGCCGGACTTGTCGACGTTGTACGCGCGAATGATGTTGGGGTGTTCGACTTCGGCCAGGGTGCGTGCTTCGTCCAAAAAACGCTCGAGCAAACGGCTATCGCTGCTGAGGTCCCGGGAGATGACCCTGATGGCGACGCGGCGTCCCATCGTGACGTGTTCGGCAAGGAAGACGACCCCCATATTGCCGCCGCCGAGCAATCGAATCAGCTTGTGCTTGCCGAGCAGGAAGGAACTCCGCCCGGCCGCCAACTGGGTCGCTTGCCAACCGGTGAGCACTCCGGCCGTTACCAGTCTCTTGGCAAAGCTCCTGGCATCGTTTAAGCTGCGGGCAGCCTGAAGCCGTTCGGCATCGAGAAGCTGGCTTCTTTCGAGCAGGTCGAGAAACTCTTCCGCCGTGGCGGGCGGACCGCGGCGAACCTGCGACCCCCGATCGTCAACCGAACCCTCCTCGGCCCCGACCTGCCTGCTTGGTGATCCGGTTTCGAGGATCGCGATACGCCGTTTGACCTTGTTCAAATATTCGTACAGTCTCTCCAGTTCCGTCTTCTGCCTGGTCGATTCGTACTTGGTGGAGCCGCCGGAAACCTTGGTCCGTGCGGCCCCCCCAATTTCAACCACATTGTCGCCCACATTGACCCCGGATTCCCCCGTTTGTTTCTCGGACGAAAGGAGCCATCCTTTGCCGTTGCAGGCATCACAACCCTGCTCGTCCGCTCTGCCTGAACCCCAGCAACGCCGGCACAGAACGCGCCCGTCGTCGCGGGGCTCCTCCATGCTGAACAGTCGTGGCGTGAAATCCGACATCTCAGAAGCTGCTCGAATGTCCGGGGAACAACCAAAACCTCTCTGCCCCCCCTCTTTAGGCGAGCGGCAGGTGCAGATTTTCCGTAGCCACGGTCGCCAGATCGTGGATGGAACCGCATTCCACCGTCTGGCGACGGTGGCTACAGGTAAATTCTCTTCCGCCGCTCGCCTTATTCCAGTGTACGAGATGGGCAACCGATCTTGAAGGGTTCCAGGCACTCCCTGTGAGAACGGCACCCCCCGGATATAGTAGGAGGGGGCACCTGCCCCCGGCTCTCGACCCTCGACTCTCAACTCTTGACTCGTACTATGCACCGATTGTCACCTCGTCGACTTCAGCGCGAAGGATTTCCCGCTTCCAGCCGACTTCGTGGATGGGCCAGCCTTGGATGGTACGGGTGCCCTCGTAGGCATATCCCGTCCGGGCGTCGGTATGTACCTTGCGCCAGCACTCGATTTCGGGTGGCGACGGCGGCGGCACCCGGCCGGACACGTTGCTCTGGCGGAACGAAAGCTCGCCGTGGTCGAAAATGCTGATAATCACCGACGGTGGGCACTCCAACATCCGCCGGGCGATCAGCTCGTGGCTGGCCGTGGCGTAGCGCGATTTCAGCTCCAGGAGGTCCCAGCCGCAGGCGGCCCCATCGGCCGCAAACCAATCGGCGGGCAGCAGCAGACGCCCGGCCAACCGGTTGGCGGCCGTTTCCCGGGCGTTGGGGAATGCCTCCCGGGGATCGACCCCCAATTGCGCGAACACGCGATGGGCCGTGTGCTCGCCGATTTCGTGGGCGACGGCCCATTGTCGGCGTTCAGGCCGCGGATCGTCGTGCAGCAGGATCGCCGGCCTCGGGTCGGGCGGGCGGTGGGCGCCAAGCCGTACATACCGCGCGCGGCCCCGCTGGCGGTCGTCCGCCGCCACGGTGATGCCCAATGCCCGGGCCACCACAAACGCATCGACCGGGGGGCCATCGACCCCGGCGGCGGCCAGCGTCTCGCCGACAACCGCATCGAGCACGGCGGAGAGTTCTTCGCGCGGAATTTCGGCAAGCATCGGAGGCTACCTCCTCCTTCTCAAGCACCCGTACGGGACCCGAGCCGGAAAATATACAGGCGTATAGCATACCATTTCCCCGCCGGGCGCACAAGTACCCGGGATATTGGCCGGCAGAATCGGGGATCAAGGGCTGGGGGGGTGGGGAAGGGGGCAGGGGACAGCGGGCAGCGAAGAGGGCGAGGAAACGGGAACGACCCGAAGGGCGATTTACGTATCCAGACATTCTTGGTGGTTAGACTGCTTGACACGTTTCTGATTCACGATATACTACCGGTGCCCACAACCCGTAATATAGTGGCCCGCTCTTTGAATGGTGGAACGTGTCGCCCGATGAGTGATCTCCCAAACTTGACACCCGAACAGGTCTCGGACCTTCTTCCTGAAGCCACCGATATCGAGGTTATCGGTAGAGGTGGACAGAAACTGGTGTTCAAGGGAACGATCGACGGACAAGTGTACGCGCTCAAGTTTGCCAGGATGCCCCAATTGCCCGAGGAAGCCGAAGAGTTCGACCCTGAGGGGATCCAGATGAGCGATGTGGAGGTGAGGGCACAGCGCGAGGTCGAAACGATGTACGAGTGTACGTCGAGACATATGGTCAAACTTGGACCTGTGGGGTTGAACTTCACTGCAATCGATGATCAGGAACTACTCTACTTCTCTGAAGAATACATTGACGGGGGCAACCTGCAGATACGCTTGCGGTCTGGAAGGTTCCCATCGGGGGAAATCGTGAAACTGGGACTGCATATTACAGATGCAATCCAGGCGCTATGGGAACGGCGCAAGATCCATCGCGACATCAAGCCAGCGAACATCATGCAGCGGGGTGACGACTATGTGTTACTGGACGCGGGGTTCGCGTTTGACGTGGTTGGGGATTCATTGAGCATCGGGCCAGTTGGAACGCCTCCATACTTCTCCCCAGAACAGTTTGACTTCAGTAATCGTCGTACGGTCCTCGACTTTAGATCGGACTTGTTTTCGCTCGGTGTCACGATGTATCAGTTGGCAACAGGCGAACATCCCTTTTGGGCGCCCGGCGATACTTCCCAGTCACTGTACAACAAGATACGAACGCATAATCCACAGCCACCGAGTGACCTTGTTCCCGGCTTTCCTAATGACCTTGATGAGATTATCCTGCGGATGCTGGCAAAGTCACCGCACTTGCGATATCGGCGCTGCCGGCAACTAATCGATAGCCTAAAGGAAGTGTGATTCACTATGGCACTCTACATCCAACACGGTCACGGCAAATCGGACAAGATCACCGCGGCTCTCGATGATGGCGCGATTGACGGTGTGATCTTTGGAGCCCGCAATGAGAAGCCTGATAAACTGCGGGTGTACATCAAGGAACTCCGTAACGTTTCTGAAGACTGC
Source organism: uncultured Planctomycetaceae bacterium (assembly GCA_964547995.1). Classification (GTDB taxonomy): domain Bacteria; phylum Planctomycetota; class Planctomycetia; order Pirellulales; family Thermoguttaceae; genus CAZJRB01. The sequence continues at coordinate 40,605 of CAZJRB010000010.1, forward strand.
GTATTATTGCTCGATCCGCAGTTCTATGTGAGCACACTCAATCCACCCAACGACCGGTATCTACCCGAATATCCTTACTACTCACCCGGGCGCACGGCAACAAGTTTCACCAGTGGTCGTAGCGTACGTCGATATGTCAAAGAAACGCTGGATTGCCAGGTTGAACTTGGTGTTGATCGCCTAGTCTCTCCTACAGTCATTTTCGACTTATTCTCAGATCGCTGGCACCAAATCGCTCTCAACTTGGCGGACGCCTCCCTTGAATACCACGCCGGGTTAAGTGACCCGCCGCCGTTGTTGTTGAGTTTCGTATTTGCCGAGGAGGCTCTCGCAGGCATCAATGATATCAATCGCTTTCTGGATACGATCACGCAAGATAATTGGGACATGGAAGGTTTCTATTTTATCGTCGGCAGGAATGACCCTAGTTACAATCAATGCTTTGACAGCGAGAGGCTTGCTAACTTCCTGTACTTGGTGTATGCACTGGGACAGATCAACGGGCTTCGAGTTATCTGTGGATATACGGACTTTGTGGGGATTCTGTTGAGGGCTGCTGGTGCGGAGGCATTTGCCACAGGATGGTCGCAATCTTTGAGACAGTTTGATCAGCGATCATTTATTAGTCGCAAATCGGGTGGTCAACCTGCTCGCGAACGGTATTCGTCGAGTCCGCTGTTGAACTCAGTGCTCTTGACTGAATTGCAGACCGTCTATGAGGTCGGTTATCTCACCAACGTTTTGTCGGGCGTGCCCCTAGACGATGCAATTACGAGTGCGGCAGATCCTCTAGCGTCTGATTGGACTAGGGCACTTTCGCAGCAACAGCACTGGCAGACGCTTGCCGTGCTAGACGAGACATTGTCTGGTCGCGTGAGGAATGATCTGCGGGAAATTGTCCGGCGTCTGGAAAACGCGAGTGGTCTCTATGCGATTTTGCAGGGAGGGAGTGTCCAATTCGGACGATACACTGATGGTCGTCACTTGCCGGAATGGGTCGAGGCGATTCAAACATTCCGGCGAATGGCCGGATTCGCGTCACCTTAACCAACCAGCATCCCTAATGCTCGGATAAACCCCGCCCGAGAGATCGGCTGACGCTTACGGGATGGCAACACTCTTTGGGATGTTCCATCCACGTCATGTGTTAGTAGGCCAACATTGAACTTTTCGAACTGGTCCAAGGCGCCATTCACCCTCGCTCCTGCTTCGGGTGGCATGACCACAAAAACTCGATGTGAGAAAACACGATACCGCTTAGCCTGGTAGAAAGCCCGTTTCCAGTTCTCCAATTTGAATTCAAATGAGCAGATCTCAATTTCTGGAACGCTGAAATGAGGTCCTAAGGTATAGCGGCCCATCCCTAACTCAGCGGCCAGACCTGCTTCGATGAGTTCCAGCAACCAACGACGAAACGTCCGACCCGCAACACCGACCCGATCTTGAAGATACGACTCCCGCCTGGGGGCCCGGGGTTTGAGTAGACCCAAGATACGACTGCAAGTTGGTTGCCGGAGTAGATCAGCCGATTGATGTACCAAGTCACTTGGCCAGTCACATGCGGTACCAGCCCAAACCCAATCCGCTCGGCCCTCCGAACAATCACTTTCGAGTTTCGTCATAACCCGAAGAGTTGGAGTTGGCTGGGACCACAGCGACGGGGAAGCCGATTCAAGGAAGCTCTGGCGCAGCTCTTCTTCGAATCGGAATGACATGTGAGCGTCCCGTGACGGCCAAACGGAGGTTTCTAGCTAGTTCCCTATCGACTATTCAACACGTCAAACGCTTGCGAATCACATAAACTGGGATCATTATACGCGCCGTCGCCATAACGTCAATCGACACAATGGGTTGCATTCGGTTTGTGTAGCTTGAAATGTCAGAATGAGCATAACTAAGCCCCCCCATGTGTGTGGCTGAGGATGCTCCGTTGGAACGGCAGAAGGTTCACAGCAGATGCCGCGCTTTTACTTCGAGATAGCGGTTCACCAGCGGGGCGGTCATGCCTTCGGGAAAGACGTCCAGCGAGAGGACGCCTTTGCTTTCGAGGTCGGTTAACACCTGGTGTCGCCAGGCGAGGATTTCGGCGGCGGCGGCGGCCGGCCAGAGTTGGGCGTCGGTCGGCTCTTCCGGCTCGACGGCGTCGAAGAGCCGTCGGTCGCGGAGCAAGACGCCCAGCGGCAAGTGGCGGCCGACCAGGTTCGCCAGGTAGCGATGGATCTGGTTGGCGTTGACCTCGTCGATCAGGTTGGTGATCAGCACGACCAGGGACCGCCGGCGGCAATGGGAAGCCAGGTAGCGGAACGCCAGGTCGTAGCGGGATTCGACCAGGGCGGGGAAGCGGTCGAACGAGGCGTGCAGCAGGCGGTTCATCTGGTTCATTCCACCCTTGGGCGGGATGAACGTATGGATCTCGTCCGAGAACATGACCATTCCCACAGCGTCGTTCTGCCGCAGCGCGACGTAGCTGAGCATCAGCATGGCGTTGAGCCCGTGGTCCAGCAGGCTGATTCCCTCGGCCTCGTTGGTCATCATCCGGCCGCTGTCCATGAGGAAGACGATGCGCTGGGACTGGCTCGACTGGTACTGGCGGACGGTGAGCTTGCGTCGTCGGGCGGTGCTCCGCCAGTCGATGTGCTTGTAGTTGTCGTCGATGGTGTAGTCGCGGAGGCGTTCGAAGTCGTGGTCCTGGCCGATGCGGCGCGTGCGGCGGACGCCCAGCAGGTTCAGCCGGTCGGTCCGCGCGAGCAGGGCGTATTGCGAAAGCTGTTTCATGTCGGGGTAGACATGGAGCGCCGTCTCCAGCGGATATTCAATCAGGCGTTGCCAAAGCCGCCACCGGCTGAGGACCCGCAGGTGGACGCGGTCGACGACGAACGCGCCGCGCTGGCTCGCCCGCAGCACGTACCGGAGCGTCCACCGGCTTCGGGCGTCGAGCCGCCGGGTGAATTCGTCCGGCTCGGGGTTCAGCGGATGCGGCACGCCGTCGCGGACCGTCACGTCGTAGCCCTTCATCGTGTGGTTGACGAGCGTCAGCTCGACCTTGTGGGGCTTGCGCAACGAGACGATCCGCCCGGAGGTCCGCTCGACGGAGAATACCTTTTGCGCCGGCAGGCTGAGCAGATCGAACAGCGCCACGCTTGCCAGGGCCGCGTCGAGCACGAGCACGATCGGCCATGCCGCGGGCGCCGCGGGCAACATGGCGGTCAACAAAACCGGCGCCAGTGCGACCCAGACCAACGGCGTGCGGGGATAGATGCGGAAGAACCACGCCAGGATCCCAAACGGCGAGGCAATGATCACCAGCTTCAGAAGTACCGTCGCGAACGGGGTCACAGGCGGGGTACCTCCACCGATTTCATCAATTCGCCGAGCAGGTCGTCGACCGAGTGGCCTTCGACTTCCGCCTCGGCCGAGAGGATGACCCGATGACGGAGAGTGGGCAGGGCCAGCTCGACGATGTCGTCGGGGACGGCGTAATCGCGGCCGTGGAACGCCGCGAGCGTGCGGGCGCCCTGCATCAGGGCGATCCCCGCCCGGGGCGACGCACCCATGTGGAACTGCGGCCACTGCCGTGTCTGCCGAACCAGCGAGTTGATGTAATGGAGCAGCTTCGGATCGACCGTCACCCGGCCGTTCGCAAGCGAGGTCTGGAGGATTTCGTCGGGGTCGGTGACCGTTTCGAGCTTGTCGAGCCGTTTGTCCAACGCCACTTGCACGCCGTGCATCGACAGAATATCCGCTTCCTCGTAGGTCGACGGATAGTCGATCACCAGCTTGAACATGAACCGGTCGAGTTGCGCCTCGGGCAGGTTGTAGACCCCTTCCGACTCGATGGGATTCTGGGTGGCCATGACGAGGAAGGGACGCTCGACGCGGTAGCCTCTTCCCTCGACGGTAACGCGATACTCCTGCATGATTTCGAGCAGGGCGGCGTGCGTTTTCGCCGGCGAGCGGTTGATCTCGTCGGCCAGCAGCAATTGGGTGAAGACCGGCCCGGGGCGGAAACGGAACTCCTGCGTCTTCATGTCGAAGATCGGTGAGCCGGTGATGTCCGACGGCATCAGGTCGGCCGTAAACTGGATCCGCCCGAAACGGCACCCCAGAACCTTGCCCAGCGTGCGGACGAACAGGGTTTTTCCCAGGCCGGGCACGCTCTCGATCAGGACGTGGCCGTTGGAAAACAGCGCGACCAGCGTGCCCAGCACAAGCTCTTCCTGGCCGACGAAGATCTTGCGGATCTCGGCGGTGATGCGGTCGAAGAGTTGTTTCGTGGGGGAATCGGACGCCACCGGCGGCGCGACGCCGGGCGGGGCAACATCATCCACCGGAAGCGGGTCCGGCGGTTGGCCTGCGGGTTGATCGGTCATCGTTGTGTTTTGTGATTCGGGGGAGGAAAAAGGGAGATAGGAGGTTTCTTCTTCGGGTGTGCATGACGGTGGGAGAAGTTCATTCGGTTGCTCTCAGTAGACGGCCAAACTCCTCGGTGCTGCCGATTTCATCGAAGTTGTGCACTGTCCCATCCGCAGTCAAATAATGAAGTCCCTTTCTATGCCGGCTGTTTTTCAATCCGTTTTCGGCACGAAAAAGAGCGATGGCTTCGTCCACCGAGATGTCTCCCGGTTCGGTCCAGTAAATTCCGGAGTCGGGAACCTCGATCACGACAATTTTCTGCGGCGTCTCTTTTTCCGGGTCGCGAATGTGTCCTAGACGGACTTCGGACCACACGGTGCCTTCACCCACGACGGCCAGGTACGAGGTTCTTCCGGCATCTTTGGCGGCGAAATCGCTCGGGCAGGAGAACGATCGGCTACAACCATCAGCTATCACTGAACGGTTGTGAGGACTGTCCCATGGTTCGTCGAGCCTGTAAGCAACATCGAGGTGTTGACCCAAAAGCAGGATCAACACTCGCCAGCTTACCACCGGAGCGTCTGCTGTGCATTCATCAGCCAATGGTGGATACGTGCCATGCACCGCACGGTAGTTTCGCAGGAGAGCGCCGATTCCGTGCAGGTTGCCGACACACACGTTGCATCGTCCTGCTTCCCAGCCCCGTGTCCATAATACCGCCAGAACCACGGCACAGCCGAGCAGCACCGCGAACAAGAGCGAGTTCGGTGACAAGCGAATCGAGTGCAATCGTTCTGACTTACCCACGCCATTCGCTCCCTGAGCTGCCAAGAGTGCTTGGCTACATCTGCTCCTGATACCGTTTGGCCTATTTCTTCTGCAAAATATCCTGGCTGGGTTGAGTGGCGATTCCGACGTACCACTTGCCACCCGGACCATACCAGACCCCAGCCATGTTGACAATCCCGTCGAGCTTGATGCCCTCCTGCTCGATTTCAAGTTCGCAGGCTCATTTTTGGCGAAGAGAATAATTATAGTTGCAGAGCCTCCCACAACAAGCCCCTCACTCCCCCTTCATGATTCGTTGGCAGTGGCGCAGACGCGTCCTGGCGTAGGTCTGGTTGCCCGACCGCTGGAGCAGCTCGGCCATGGCGCTGAGGTGGAGGCCGAAATCGGACGCGCCTTCCGCTTCGAGGGTCCGCGGGCGTCCGAAGATCGGGACCTTCGAGAAACAGAAGATGATTCCGGCCACGGCCAATTGCAGGAGGATCCAGTTGGCCGGGAAGATGCTGAAGATTTCCATTCCGGTGGGCGACCTGGCCGCGGGATCCTCGTCGTAGATGGGCGGTCCGCCGGCGCGGCTTTCGATGAAGACGACGTCCTGCGGGACCGGCCCCACTTCGTCGATCAGTTTGCCGGCCAGCTTCCGGTGCTCGTGGTTCACCAGCGGCAGGTTCAACAGGAACGAACCGTTGACCACGACGATTATCTGGTCTCTTTCACCCCTGCTGACGAGCACGTCCCCTTCCGATTCGAGGAGCACCTCGGCAAAAGGTGAGGCTTCCAACCGGCCGTTCAGCTCGATTTCCAGTTTTGCGGGGTCGATGTCCCCGGACCAATCCCCCGTAAGCGTGCGGACCTTGCGGGGTCGGTTCTTGCCGTCGACGGCGAACCACTCGCAGTTTTTTTCGATGGGCATCGCGGTCCGCGAGGTCTGAAAGTCGGCTTTTGCCTCGGACAACCGTTTCTTGATCAAGGGCGCCTGGCCGGCCGGGGCCCCCGGCAGGATCTTGCTCAAGTACGACTCGGCGGCGTCGTAATCGCGTCCGACGTAGATCAGCGTCCGGCCCGGATCGGTGTCGAGCCACCCTTCGAACCACTGGCGGGTTTGCATGCGCGGCGGTTGGAAGTCGTCGGGGAACCAGACGATGCAGTCCGCCCGCTCGGACAGCCGGGGTGTCAGCTTGCTCCGCGATCCGACGCGGTGTCCCGCCCGCTCGAACATCGTCTGCAAGACCCCGGTCCCGTTGATGCTCTTCGACCCGTTGGACGTCTTCCCCCGGCCGTACGACGTGTCAATACCCTGCCGGCAACCGGCGGCCAGGAGGCAGGCCAGCGCCAAGAGCAGGGGAGCAGGGGAGCGGGAGAGCAGGGGAGCGGGGGAGAGAGGCTTTTCCTTGTTGTCGTCGCCGGCCATCATCTGTCTCCTGCTCACTTCAGTATCCATTTACTGGGATCCGTCAGCATCCGTACGAGCCTACCCAAAATAGCGTCATGCTCCTTGTAAATCAGGTTTCGCAATTCGTGGGTTTTCTGTAAAAGAGGAACTCCCAACCAGTTAGGTTGAAAACATGGAAGTTACTGGAAAGGAGTTCCTCATGAAGCTTGCCAGGATGGTACAGGAAAAATGGCGTGGATTTCGGGAAAACCGTCGCAAAGCAATCCGGAGGGTGGCCAAACGCCATCCGGATGGAAATACCCGCCGCCGTGCCCAGATTATCATGGCTCTGGTGCAAGGCAAGTGGACTGCTGACATCGCGGAGATTCTACAATGTTCCGATTCACTGGTCCAGAAGGTGGCTCATCGCTTCGACGAACAAGGTGAAGCCGCATTTGCTGACCGACGGGAGGACAATGGGAAAACGGTGGTTACCAAGGGGGTTCAAAACGTGGTTTGGGCGATGGTGGAACGGACACCTCGGCAGTTCGGCCATCGTTGCCCGACGTGGACGTTGGAACGGTTGGTCTTGGTGCTCAGGAAGCAAACCGGTGTCCGAGTGAGTGTGACGACGATGAGCTGCTTTCTACGGCGTCTAAATTAACAGCCAACAACAAGGTTGACAAATGATACTACATATGATATCATTCTCATGAGGAGTTTCTTGCCATGGACGACCCGTTGCCGAAGTTCATTCTGCTTGTACCCCTGTACTACAACGATGGAAGAAAGGTCCCCGAGCAGATCATTCTGGACTTCCAGGAGAAACTCTTTGCTTTGGTCAGTGGATTCACGATCGCCGGTACGGTCCAGGGCGCCTATCGCATGGAAGACGGAAAAAGGCAGATGGACCATTCCTTGCAGATCCGGATCGGACTGAAAGAGGAGTACCTTGCCGATCTTGAGCGAGTGGTTGCTGAGTTGGGAGCCGAGCCTGGTCAAGAATCGATGTATCTAGTGCTGCGTCAGAATTAAGATTTGGGGTGCCACTGCTGGCTAGTCCAGCAGTGCCAACGGTTTACGACACGGACAACCCCAAAATTAAGACTTGACAAAGCACTAGAGCGTTCGGGAGGGATGATCGATTTCAGGTTTCATTCTTCCCGAGCCTTCGGAAGGAGAATAGCCATGAGCAATAAGAATGACCTGCTTGAGAGTGTAAGAAATGCCGCTTCCTCCGCCGAGAATTGGGCCGACCTGTCGAATACTCGGTTCAGTCCGCTTGACGGATTGATGACGAAGGCGTATCCGACCCGCGAAGAGCGAGAGGCTTTCATGAAGACGAAGGAGTACCGGGCAATCCGGGAATTGCTCCAGTCTCTGATGCGGCAAAGCGGTCTCGTTGACGACGCCACGCCAAAGAAAAGCGGCAAGTTTGTGGTGCGGCTTCCCAAGTCGCTGCATGGGGCACTTGAGCAAGAGGCCAGGGAAGAAGGAGTCAGCCTGAATCAGCTTGTCGTTGCCAAGCTTGCAGTACAACTGTCAAAGCTTGTCTGAGAACGTGTTTTGAAATACAATACGGCCGGTACGACGGCCTTCCAAGGCCGTCGATTGGCAGCGGCCCGACACACGCGACGGCCTTGGAAGGCCGTCGTACATTGATTTCAAAACACGTTCTGAGGGACGGCACGCTGAAATGGCTTCCATGGCCCAAACATACTCGGAAACGCGGGACGAATACTCGTAATCAGGAGACACTCACCTATGAAATACACAATCTATCTGCTGGCGGCGATCCTCGAAATCGCACTTCTCACAAATACCGTACGTGCCGGGCAACCCCGCCCGAATATCCTCTGGATCACCTGCGAGGACATCAGCCCGAACCTGGGGTGTTACGGCGACGAGTTCGCCATTACGCCGAATCTGGACCGGCTGGCCGAGCAGGGCGTTCGCTATACCAACGCCTTCGGGATCTGCGGCGTCTGCGCGGTCAACCGTTCGTGCCTGGCGACCGGGGTCTATTCGTGTGCCCTGGGGTCGCACGGCATGCGGTCGCGGATCACCTTGCCGGAGAAGATCAAGTGTGCGAGCGAATACCTCCGCAAGGCGGGGTACTACTGCACGAACAACTCGAAGACCGATTACAACTTCGCCGTGCCCAAGGATGCGTGGGACGTGTGTAGCGGCAAGGGCCACTGGCGCGGGCGAAAAGCCGGCCAGCCGTTCTTTGCCATCTTCAACTTCACCTGCTCGCACGAAAGCCAAATCCGCTGCAGCGAGGCACGCTACGAGCAGCACATGAAGGGGTTGCCGACCCAGTGGCGACACGACCCGGCCAAAGTCCCGCTCCCGCCGTTCCATCCCGACGTGCCCAAGGTCCGCAAGGACTGGGCACGATACCACGACATCATCACCTCGATGGACCACAAGGCCGGCGAGATCCTCAAGCAACTCGAAGAGGACGGCCTGGCCGACGATACGATCGTCTTCTTCTATTCCGACCACGGGGCCGGGATGCCGCGGTGCAAAAAGTGGATCTACGATTGCGGCACCCACGTGCCCTTGATTGTGCGGTTTCCCGAGAAGTACAAGGACCTCGCCCCGGGCAAACCGGGCACAGCGACCGACCGGCTGGTCAGTTTTGTCGACTTCGCCCCAACGGTGCTGAGTCTCGTCGGACTGGCGATCCCCGAGTACATGCAAGGCCACGCCTTTCTCGGCAAGAAGGCCGGCAAGCCGCGGGAGTACGTCCACCTGATGCGATCCCGCATGGCCGAACGTTATGAACTCGTCCGCGGCACGCGCGACAAAAGGTACCTGTACCTCCGCAACTACATGCCGCACCTCACCCGCGACCAGCACATCTCGTACACCTACCAGATGCCGACGATGCAGGTCTGGCACCGGATGGCTGAGGAAGGAAAGCTCAAAGGACCGCAGCGGGACTGGTTCTCGCCGACCAAACCGCTCGAGGAGCTGTACGATTGCCGGCAGGACCCGTGGAATTTGAACAACCTGGCCGGCCAGCAGAAGATGAAGCCGGTGCTCCAGCGGATGCGGGAAGAGCATCTCCGCTTTGAGCGGGAAATCCGCGATCTGGCGTTCACGCCGGAATACGATATGGCCTTGCGGAGCAAAGGCGGGGCGGAGTACGACATGCGCCTCGATCCGAAGAAGCACCCCTTCGAGCGGATCCACGCGGCGGCCGAGCTGACGGGGCGGGGCGAACGCGAGCTGCCGAAACTGATCGGACTGCTCGGCGACGACGCCCCGGCGGTTCGCTGGTGGGCGTGCGTCGCCCTGACGGCCATGAAACAGAAGGCGAAACCGGCCGAAGCGGCGTTGAAAAAGGCGATTAAAGACAAGTCGGTCGTTGTCCGCATCGCCGCCGCCGACGCCCTGGTCGCGTCGGGCAGCGACGCCGACGTGATGCCCGTCCTGACCGAAGCCTTGAAGCACGAAAGCGAATGGCCCAGGCTCCGTGCGTTGAACGTGCTCGACAACATGGGCCGGTCCGCCCGGCCGGCGGCGCCCCAAATCAAGCAGGCGCTGAAACTCAAGAGCCGCTTCGGCTACGATCACCGGTTGTGTAAACAGCTTCTTGATAAGTTGGTAGAATAGAGCCATGCGTCAGAGGAAGTTCCCTGTATTTCTGTTTCTGTTGCTCTTCGGCGGCGTTTTCGCCACGGTTGGCTTTTGCGTTGCGTTTTTCGTCGGCCGGCCGATTCTCAACAAGGCGAAGGCGAGCGTCGACTGGCCGACCGTCCAGGGTACGGTCGATTCGTCCGAGGTCGTCCGCTCGCGCGACAGCGACGGCGACACGATGTATTCGGCCGAGGTGGTCTATTCCTATACGGTCGACGGCCGGAAGTTCACCTGCGACACGGTCTGGTTCGGCGGGGATTTCCGTTCGTCGAGTTCGAGTTCGCACCACAAGACGGTCCACCGCTACCCGGCCGGCCGGCAGGTGAACGTCCACTACAAGCCGGACGATCCCACGGTGGCCGTGCTGGAGCCGGGCACGAAATGGAGCAGCTATTTTGCCTGGGGCCTCGGCTGGCTGTTTTGCACGATCGGTCTCCTTGTTCTGGGGGGCGCGGCGATCCGGGCGCTCGTGCAACTGAAGACCTGGGCAACCGGCGGCGCCGGGGACGATCCCTACGCCGATACGTTCGACCGCGAGTCGTCTCCCTAGCCCGGGTGTCGGCGCGACCGCACTCTACCCCTCTGGCGGGTGGCTTCGGCGGGTTTCACGCGGCTATTTTCCGCCGGAAAAACGCCCCGGGAGCTATTCTTCGTTTTCCTGATCCGCTATGCTGGCCTACGAGGCCGTGCTCACGGCCCCGAGAGATACTTACTTGTTGCGGTCGGAGGATACCATGGATTGCACGCTGCCGTTGTTGTTTAGCGCCGCCGACAACTTGATGTTGTTCGTCGGCATCAGCGTTTTCGTCCTCTTCGCTATTGTGGTGGCCATCATCTTGCTGATGTACGGCGGGATCTGGTTCCAGGCCTACATGTCGAACGCGAACGTCAGCCTGTGGAGCCTCGTCGGGATGAGCTTCCGTCGGGTGAACTCGCGGGTGATCGTTCAGGGGAAGATCATGGCGATGCAGGCGGGCATCGGCTCGGAACGGGAGACGGGCGTAACCACCCGCCGGCTCGAGGCCCATTACCTGGCCCGCGGCAACGTCCCCAACGTGATCCGCGCAATCATCGCGGCCCATCGTGCCGACATCGATCTCGACTTCGACCGCGCCGCGGCGATCGACCTTGCCGGGCGCGACGTGCTCGAGGCGGTCCAGACGAGCGTCTATCCGCGGGTGATCGATTGCCCCGACCCGAGGGTTTCTCATAAATCGACCCTAAGCGCAATCGCGAAAAACGGCGTCGAGCTGAAGGTGCGTGCCCGGGTGACCGTCCGCACCAACCTCGAGCAACTCATCGGGGGAGCCACCGAAGAGACGATCATCGCCCGGGTCGGCGAAGGCATCATTACGTCGATCGGCTCGGCCGACGCCCATCTCGACGTGATGGAGAACCCCGACAAGATTTCCTCGGCGGTGCTCGAGCGGGGCCTCGATGCCCAGACGGCGTTCGAGATCGTCTCGATCGACATTGCGGACATCGACGTGGGGCAGAACATCGGCGCGCGGCTCCAGGCCGACCAGGCGGAGGCCGACATGCGGGTGGCCCGCGCGAGGGCCGAAGAACGCCGCGCGATGGCCAACGCCCGCGAGCAGGAGATGAAGGCCCAGGTCGCCAAAAACCGGGCCGCCGTCGTGCTGGCCGAAGCGGAAGTGCCGCTGGCCATGGCCGCCGCCTTCCGCGAGGGCAATCTACAAAGCATGCCGCCGGGGGGACATTAGTTGGACAGCGCCCGTTGAAATGGAACCCGGCCAAGGAGGCATTCATCGGCGACCCGATCGCCAACCGCTGGCTCGACGCCCGCCATGGACAATTTCGTAGGGTGCGGGAAACGCACCAACGCTTTGCAACTCTTAGAGGTTGCTCAGAAATAAGTTCGGCAATTGGGTCTATAAAGCCGCGACCGTTGGTCGCGCCCCGCGTTACCAAGAGCCGTTCCGAGCGCCGCTCGGCGCGACCAACGGTCGCGGCTTTATACCGTGTGGCATCTGTACTTGTCGAAGTTGTTTTTGAGCGATTCCTTAGCGGAAAACCCCACGAAGGAGGGGCTCAACGAACCGATAGACCTTCTTTGGCGCAGTTTTCCGGCCGAAAATAGGACGAAATCCTCCGTCAGAGGGTTTTTCATCCAATTTTGCGCGGTATAATTGCGCGAAAAGCCCCCATACCTCCTACTGGGCAATCAACCAGAAGATCAACCAATGCTTATTGAATTTCGAGTTGAGAACCACCGATCGCTGCGGGATGAGCAGGCCCTCTCTCTAGAAGCAGCAGGGCGGATTGATGCATCATCCGACGTGCCGCGTCGCGTTGCCGGTTATCGTGAGAAACTGCTCCCTGCGGCGGTGATTTACGGTGCAAATGCCAGCGGCAAGAGCAATGTATTGGCCGCGCTGGCCTTCATGCGCGAAGCCGTTGTATCTTCACACCGACGATGGCAGCCGGGGGGTGGGATTCCTCGAACAACGTTTGCGTGGGGACCTAAACGCAGTGAACCGTCGATGTTTGAAGCTTCGTTCTTGGTTGGGGGAACCAAGTATGTATATGGATTTTCTGTAGACGACGAAGTCGTGCAGGAAGAGTGGCTATTTGCCTGGCCCAACAATCGCAGGCAACTGTGGTTTGAACGAGAAGGCAGCCAATTCAAGTTTGGCGAATACTTCAACGGGCCCAACGAATCTGTAAAACAGGTCACTCGTCCGAATGCACTGTTCTTGTCCACCGGCGCTCAACACGGACATGAACGGCTTACGCCGATTTACGCTTGGTTTTGCGGAATCATCCCCGTGAACATTCCAGGTCGTGGCTATCCAATGTCGTACCGAAGGGTTATGTCGGACAAGTTCTCCTCGCCCGACGACCAGCAGCTTCCACCCCTTCCGAAGGAAGAAGTGGGCGACACTTTGGCAGGACTTATTCGGCGGCTACTGAAAGAGGCAGATACTGGTATTATTGACGTAAGGAGCATTGATTCTGAAGAGAAGATCAACGGTCGGACGCTTCTGCACCGGAATATTGTCTTGCAGCACCAAACCAGCGACGATGATTCTTGGCTGCTGTTGGAGGAGGAGTCGGAAGGAACAAAGACACTCTTTCGAATGGCGCCCCCGGTCTTTCGAGTTCTCGACTCCGGAGGGCTCTTGCTTGTCGATGAGTTGGAATCCAGCATGCACCCTTTGCTGGGGGCGGCAATCGTGAAAATGTTCAACAGCCCCAAGGCAAACCCCAGGAATGCTCAGATCTTGTCTACGACACATGACACGAACCTGTTGGGAACGACGCTTGGCGAACCGCCGCTGCGGCGCGATCAGGTTTGGTTCACCGAGAAGGATAAGGAAGGTGCTTCGAAGCTCTATCCCCTGACGGATTTCAAACCCCGCAAGTCGGAAAATCTGGAGCGGGGGTATTTGCAGGGGCGGTACGGTTCCATTCCGTTTCTGGGCGACATCGCGTGGATAACGGAGTAAATCGCAGTGGGCAGAAGAAACCGAAAGCGCCGCCCGGCCAGACGGAAACCCTTCAAGGACCCAAAGCCGATCATTCTGATTGTTACCGAGGGCGAAGTAACCGAGCCGGAGTATCTGAATGGTTTCAAAGAAGCTGCCAGGAATCCGCGAGTCCATATCCGAGTGCGAGGCGGCGTTGGTGTTCCGAAGACGATTGTTGAATGTGCGAAAGGACTCAAGAACGAGGCGGAGAAACAAGCTCGGCGGGAGAAAGACCCCAACCTTCGCTATGATGAAGTGTGGTGCGTTTTCGACGTTGACGATCACCCGAGTATCCCGGACGCGAAGCAAATGGCGCGAGATAACGGCATTGAACTCGCAATTTCCAACCCGTGTATCGAACTCTGGCTGTTGCTGCATTTCAGAGAGTCACCCGGAATGAAGCGCGCACATCAATTGCTGCCAATGCTGAAACGATACATCCCCAACTACGACAAGCATGTCGATTACTCCAACTACGTGGACGGATATGAAGTGGCTGTTCAACGGGCGTCGCGTCTGGATGCGGATGCCCAGGCGGATAACGACGAAGGAAGAAACCCGACAACCGGTGTCTGGCGACTGACCGAGAGTATTCGCTCCGACGCGTGAGCAGCTTGGAAACCAGCGAAGTCAAACCAGCAAAGGAACTCGAATGAAACGCCGTGACTTTTTGAAATCGACCGGGGCCGCGCTGGCCGGGTCCGTGCTGTCGTCTGCCGTGGCGGCCGAAAACCGTAAGCGGCCGAACATCGTCTTCATCATTACCGACCAGCAGTCGGCCGGCATGATGAGCTGTGCTGGGAATCCCTGGCTGAAGACGCCGGCGATGGACTATATCGCAGGCAACGGGGTCCGGTTCGAACGGGCCTACTCGACCAACCCGGTCTGCTGCCCCGCGCGAATCGGCTTGATGACCGGGCGGTTTCCCGGCTCGTTCAACACGCCCCAGGGGACTCCGGCACGCGAAAACGGCGGCGGGATGCGGGTTCGCCAGATCTCGCCCGAGGTCCAAAGCACCCACATGGCCGCGTATCTCAAAAAGGCCGACTACGAGATGGCCTACGCCGGCAAGGTCCACCTGCCCGGCCCGCTTGCTCCCAAGCACCTCGGCTTCAACGTCCTTACCGGCAACTCGCGGGAAGACTGCGCGCAGCAATCGGCCGATTTCATCCGCCAAAAGCACCGGCGACCCTACTACCTGGTCACCTCGCTGATCAATCCCCACGACATCTGCTACTACGCCATCAACAACTACCGTTTCGGCCGGGCGAACGCCGAGAGTCGGGGGCGGGGCGGCCGTGCCAACGAAATGCTGCTGGCCGCCATGAAGATGCCCGGCGGGATCACCGACGAGGAGTTCTTTGCCAAGCACTGCCCTCCGCTTCCGCCCAACTACGAGCCGCAGGCCGGCGAGCCGAAAGCGGTCCGGCGGCTGCTCGAACAGCGCGACTTCCGCATCCGCGCCCGGCGGGAATACAACGAAAAGGACTGGCGCCTGCACCGCTGGGCCTACCACCGCCTGACCGAGCGGGTCGACCGCCAGGTTCAGACCGTGCTCGACGCCCTCCGCGAAAGTGGCCAGGAAGAAAACACCATGGTCGTCTTCACCAGCGACCACGGCGACATGGACAGCGCCCACCGGATGGAGCACAAGACGGCCCTGTACGACGAAGCGTCGCGCATTCCCTTTCTGGTCATGCACAAGGGGACGACGCCGGCCGGGCGGGTCGACGACCGCCACCTGGTCTCGAACGGCCTCGACCTGCTGCCGACCGTCTGCGACTACGCCGGCATCGGCGGTGCGAAGGCCGACCCCCGCGGCCGCAGCCTGCGCGCGCTGATCGAGGGCAAGCCCGCCGGCGATTGGCGCGAGACGCTCGGCGTCGAGAGCGAAATCGGCCGCATGGTCGTCGGCGACCGCGCCAAGTACGTCCGGTACGACTTCGCCGGCCGGGAGGAACAACTCCTCGATTTGAAGAAGGACCCGGGCGAGACCCGCCACTTCACCAACGACCCCGACCACGCCGCGCTCCTGGCCGATTTGCGCACATCGTACAACGAGCAGTGGTTCCCCGAGACTTAAATAACAGGAGGTCCTCTCATGACTCGAAAAGAACACGTTACACGACGCCGTTTTGTGAAAGCGGCTGCGGGGGCCGTCGGCGCCCCGATTATCGTTCATGCGGCGGCGATTGGGGCCGGCGGGGCCACCGCGCCGAGCGAGCGGATCACCCTCGGCGGAATCGGTGTCGGCGGGCGGGGGTCCGGCGTGTTGCGGAGTCTGGCTGGTGCGGGGGGGCAACCCGTGGCCGCGTGCGATGTGCAACAGTCGCGGCGCGACCGGGCCAAGCGGGCGGGCATGGACGTCTACACCGACTTCCGCGAACTGCTCGCTCGCGACGACATCGACGCGGTGGTGATCGCCTCGCCGAGCCACTGGAAACCGTTGCACACGATCGCCGCGGCCAAGGCGGGCAAGGACGTCTACTGCGAAAAGCCCATGTCGCTGACGATCCGCGACGGCCGGGCGATGGTCGATGCGGTGCGGCGCTACGGCCGCATCTTTCAGCACGGCACCCAGCAGCGCAGCAGCCGCGAGTTCCGCTTCGCCTGCGAGATGGTCCGAAGCGGGCGGATCGGCAAGCTGAAGAAGGTGACCGTCTACGTCGGCGGGCCGGGCCAGGAGTGCTACCTGCCGGCGGAACCGGTCCCCAAAGGCATCGACTGGGACTTATGGCTGGGGCCTGCCCCGTGGCGGCCGTTCAACGCCAGGCTCGTTGCCACCTGCGGCGGCTGGGAGGGATACCGCGACTACTCCGGCGGCAGTCTGACCGGCTGGGGAAGCCACCATTTCGACATCGCCCAATGGGGGCTGGCCGCCGATGAGACCGGGCCCGTGGAAGTCATCCCGCCCGACTGGAAGAAGACCAAGGGTGTGACGTTCATTTATGCCAACGGCGTGCCCGTTTACCAGGACGGCAGCGACCGGACCTGGGCCGTGATGTTCGAGGGGACCGAAGGCAAGGTGGCCGTCAATCGCGGCAAGCTGAAGACGTGGCCGGATAGCCTGATGAAGAAACCGACCGCGCCGGACGAGGTAAACCTTCCGAAAAGCAACAACCACGGCGCGAATTTTCTGCACGCGGTCCGCACGCGGGAGCCGGCGATCTGCGACGTGGAGATCGGCCACCGGACGATGACGGTCGCCCACCTGGGTAACATCGCCTACTGGCTCGGCCGGACGCTGAAGTACGACCCGGCCGCCGAGCAGTTCGTCGGCGACCCGGGAGCCGACCGATTCCTCGACCGCCCGCGCCGCGACCCGTGGACGCTCTAGTGCCGTATGACAATTGAAACTATGGGTGCCATGCCCACGCTTGCCGTGGGCATGTTTGTGGACGTTGCAGAACATGCCCACGGCAAGCGTGGGCATGGCACCCGACAACCCACAATCTCAGTTGTCGCGAGGTGCTAGCGGACCGTTGAAAAAAGGGACGGGGCGATGGGCGACGTCAATCAAATCCTCTTCATCGAGAAACACATCCACCAACTCCGCGGTCCCTACCTCGAAGTCGGGGCGAAGGACTACGGGAGCACCCAGGACTTGAGGTCGCTGGTGGCAAGCGACCAGCGATACACGGGCGTCGACCTGGAGGCCGGGCCGGGCGTGGACGTCGTCGTCGACCTTGCGAAACCGTTCGACGAGGTGGATGCGAAGCTCGAAGGGGCCCGGTTCGGCACCATCTTCTGCCTAAGCGTCCTGGAACACTGCCGGCGGCCGTTCGTCATGGCCGACAACCTGACGCGTCTGCTGGAGCCGGGCGGCCGGCTCTGCATCTCCGTCCCGTTCGCGTGGAAGTTCCACGGCTACCCGTCCGACTACTGGCGTTTTACGCACGAAGGCGTCAAGATACTGTTCCCCCGTCTGGCGTTCGACCCGGCGGCGACCGTCTGGGCCACTTCGCGGAAAGGCGACCTGAGGCCCATCGACGAGCAGATCGGCCGAATCCCCTTCAGCTCCAAGGCACACCGGCAACAGGGACATGTCTTCCGGGGAATCGTCGCGAAGATCCTCCAATCGTTCGCCAGGATCGGCATCCTGAGATGGCTGGCCGGATACCCCTACGTCCTGGCCCCGGCCAATATCTTCATGATCGGAACACGGGCGTAGACCCCGTAGCTGTTGCGGGGGCCAACTCAGACATCTTCAGGGGAAATATCTGCGCGGGCCGCGTGGCGGATGGTCAGGACGACAACCGCATCAGGGCGAATCGTGAAAACGGCCCGATGAGTAGGGCGGGAGCCCAGGCCGTAATGGAGTTCACGGATATCATAGGGGAAGCGTTCGTTTTCCCGAGCGGGCGGGTGGCGTTCCGGTTGATCCGCGAGCGACTCAAGGGCGTCGATGAAGCCCTCATACCATCGAAGAGCCTGCTCCGAAGAACGGTGTTCTGCCCACCACGCGGCAGCATCGTGCAGATCCGCCTTGGCTCTGGGCAGGATGATGACCGACCGGCTCATTGGCGCGAGGGGAACCCCAGGTCCTTTCGAATGTCGGCATCCGCTTCGTCAACGGGCTGCCCCAAGCCGGCTTCCATCTGCTCGATTCCCTCTTGAATGGCAGCCATGTCTTCCTGCTGCTTCAATGCCTGCATGGCCCGCTGGTGCGTCTCTTGATCCACAAGCACATAGACCTTGTTGGTCTGCTCGTCTTCGACGCAGACCGGTTGCCCACGGCCGGCGGAGATCGCTTCTCGTATTTCGTTCGTAATCTTTGCAGTCATATTGATAGTATAACACAACAGACTTGGGGAAACATCGGCATTTGCCGCAATCGGCAACAGCGGTTACAACTCGGCCGAGGGGGGACCAGGTATGCCGCGGCGCACAGCACATAGCCGCGGGGGTGGGAAATTCGGCTTTCTGCTTTCGCAAGTTGACGCTGTGGTGGGGTTGCCTATGCTGACCGTGATAGGACCCCGCGCCAAGTCGGCGGGGAATCGCCGAGTGGTTGGCGGGTTTGCGTTTCCAGAGAGATTTCAAGCGTAATTGCACCCCGGCATATCGACGAAATCCGCGTGTTCAACATTCATAGCACGATCTTGTAGAACCACTGGTTATCCCTCTCAATCAATACTGTGACATTTGACGACATCATCGCCGACATTCCCGCCGATGCGTACCGGGAGGCATGCCATCTCGCACGCAAAGCCGCCGCCGATGAGAACTACGGCAACCCCGATGCTCGCATCCAATTCGACTCCGAACTCCCTCACGAAATTGAATCGCGTATTTGGGAGTCGCACGAATCGGACGCCACCAAACTCGATCTAGCGATCCGGGCGTATGAGGAAATGCCCTGCTATGGCCATGCCATGTATTTCTCGATGTATCACTCTGATTTGTCCACCAGCGCTCGTGAGAGATTCTGGACATGGTTCCGGCGCATGCTTTCCGGCAACGACAACACATTGTCGCGCCCCCTCGAATACTCGTTGTGGTGTGATTACTTCGAGGCCGAGACTGACCGTGCAACTGAGACATGGTCACGCCTCGTCGATGACAAATCAGCACCGCGTTTGCTTCAACGCGTCCTCATTGCATCCGGACCTGCACCCTATTCTCTTAAACATGAGTTGTATCAACGGCTTACTCCCGATCCCGAATGGCATTACTACATCTATCGCAGTATCATGCACAGCATGTATGATGTTTATGGTCGCATTAACTTCTATCGCGCGAAACAAGTGCTCAAATGCCTTGACTTGCCCAGCAGCACCGAACACTTAGCGGACGTCAAGAAATACATGAAAAACGTACGCAAGAACACGTCACCAAAAGGTGAATGATGAAGTGCATACAAATACGCAGCATAACACACGGATACACCGGGACGGCGAAGGTGAGCGAACTCCCGGCCCGGTGATCCGAATCGTTCGGTGGACGGGCTGCACCCGAAAACGCTTTGCCTGTACTCGCCGATGGACTACTCCGTGCCGTGTGAATGTGGCGGAAATCCGGCCGTTTCTGGAACTGCGGCCGGCTCGGGAGTCGTAATCGCAGCTTACGGGGTCACGGCAGGGTTACGAAGCGGAGGAACGGATGGCGGAACTCGCGGGCCTCGACCGCCTTGCTGAGAGTTTCGTTCGCCTGCTGCCGGATCCGGGCGTTCTTCTTGCGAATCTGGCGATTGATCACGTCCTCGATCGGCCGCCGCGCGGCGTTGAGCAGGTCGTTCGAAAGATCGAGCCCGCGCAGCGCGATGCGGATATCGAGCACCTCGGGCGGTTTCACGGAGACCCGATCCTTCGACTTCTCGACACGAACCTCGCCCACCATGGAAAGCTCGACGGTCGTTGTGAAGCCGGTCGACGCGCTTAGGCGGTCGGGGATTTTGTAGTTGACCCGGCCCTTGACGGGAATGCTCGCCTCGACGACGAACATCAGCACGCTCGAGCCGCGGTCGAAATGGCCCTTGAGGTGCGGCATGTGCGTGATGCGGACCTCCGGCTCGCCGGCAAGCCGTGCCTGCACGCGGTACTCTTCGCGGTAGGAGAGGACCCGGTGCTTTTTCTTTCGGCCCGGATCGCGGAGCGTCGGGGCAGGCAGCTCGATGTATTTCTTCTTCCGTCGCGATTCGATTTTGTCGTATTCCTCGCCGTCGAGCTTCTGCACCACGAGCCCGACGATCAACGGCGGCAGCGCGGACCGAACGGTGCTGGGGACCTCTCCGGCGCGGTAGATTTCGACGGCCGGCCGCGGCCCGTCGGGGTCTTCCCGCCCGGCCGCTCCCCGCACACCGTGAACGAGCACGACGCGTCCGTCATGGGTACGCAGCGACACCGAATCCCCCTCGCTGGAGAGCAGCTCGAAGGTCTCGCGTTCGGCGGGAAAGAGCCGGTCGGCGAGCACCGTGCCACCGCCGGCCGGACGCAGGAACTGCCCGCCGGACGCCCGGAGCACGACCTTCTCGCCGGCCCGGGCAGATGTCCCGGCTGCGGCGAGAAACAGTGTGAGAACGGCAACAATTTTCGGCATCGTCTCCATACGACTTCGCTTTCTTGGAGTGCGGTGACTTGTCACCGCTTTCTCTTTCCAGGACGATTTCTTCGCGGAAGACTACGTCTTGGCAGTGGATGCGGAAAGAAATCCAAAGCGGTGACAAGTCACCGCACTCCACAGGCATTCTTTCACAGCCGCGTTGCGTCCCGGCTATTGGGTCCCCCAACGGGCGAAGAGCGAGGATTCTACACGGAAATGCCGGAATCACAAACACCCATTTTGCACGTATTTCGGCCCATTCCGGGAATTCGCTCTCGCCCCCGCGAACATCCGTGTTTAGCCGCCGTCGGCACAACGGCGAGCGCGGGAATTGGCAACGCACAGCCTGGCCGACGTGCCGTCGGCCGCTAAACGATCGGGCGTTCAAGACCGGTAAGCCGGCACCGAACCGCTAGCCGAATTTGTAGTGCTTGCGGATTGCCTTTTTGACTTTCCAGGTGCAGTCGAGCCCTTGGGGAAAGGTGACGTAGTCGCCGGGGCCGAACGAGACGGTCTCGTCGGCCGATTCGACGGTCACTTCGCCTTCCATGACCAGGCAGGTCTCCGACTGGTCGTAGTGCCAGGGGAACTCGGACGGCTCTTTCTCCCAGGTGGGGCAGGCCTTCATGGCGGCCTCCTCTTCCGGCGTCGGTTTGCGGACTTCGATCGGCATTGTGGATTCCTCCTTCCGGCAAACAGTTCTATTAGTGTGCGTTGCGGCAAGTGGGGTGCCATGCCCACGCTTGCGTGGGCATGCGGCCGTTTCTCCGGGGTTCACAACATGCCCACGCAAGCGTGGGCATGGCACCCAGCGACGCCGGAAACGGCTTTTGGTAACGCGGGGCGCGACCAACGGTCGCGGCTTTATAACATGTGACATCCCACTACTCACTACTCACCACTCACCACCCAACGCTACTCCATCTTGAGATCCGCGGGCTTCACCCCCTTCTTAAACTTGCCGAAGCCAAACGGCAGCGGCTTGAACTCGCCGACGATGTCGACGCAGCTTTTCTCGGGGATCTTATCCTCCAGGCCGATGCACCAGTAGGCGCCGTTGACCAGCATGCGGCGGGTGCCCTCGCTCTCCATGTCGGTCGAGGCCCCCATCGTGGTGTTGAACACGCGCCCGCCTTTGTACGTCCGGGTCCAGGCGACCGGCATCATCGGGTCGTTCTTCTTGCCCTCGACCGGCTTGTCGTCCGGTGTCATTCCGGCAAGGACCTGGCCCATGATGATGTGCTTCGTGTCGCCGGCAAGCGGGAGCCGGACGCCGTAGACGTCGGTCGGTCCCCAGATGTCGCCGTCCTTGATTCCGCGGACAATCGGGTGATCCTTGGCGCCTTCGGCGATCAGTCCGCGGGTGCTCTCCTTGCCGTGATGCCCGTGGTGGTTGATCCAGGTCTCGCCCAGAACCTGTTTGCCGAAGCCGTCCTTGTAGTCCTCACCCCGGTTGCGGAAGCTGTACTTCTGATACTTCTTATTTTTTTTGATGTTGAACGCGTGGGTGGCGGTCCGCATACCCATCACAGGTTTTCCAGCCTCGACGTAGTCGACGAAGTGTTTCATCTGTTCGTCGGGCAGATCGCGGAACCGGAGATTGACGATCATCAGGTCGGCATCCTTGAGGGCCTCGAGACCGGGGATGTTGTTCTGATTGACCGGGTCGATCTCGCCGGTCTTCGGATCGACGGCGAACAGCACGGTACACTTGAAGCCGTGGTGTTTTGCGAGGATTTTTCCCAATTGCGGCATGGCCTCCTCGCTGCGATATTCTTCGTCGCCGGAGACCAGCACGATGTGCTTGCCTTTGCCGGGGCCTTCTTTGCCCTCGTAGACAACCCAGGGGTCGGCGGCGCCGGCCGTGTTATTGAACATCCAGCTCGCTCCGATCAGTGCCAGGGTCAGTAGTCCAGTCGTTCGCATGATGTTTTCCCTTTGCTAAGTAATGTTTTTTCAGTTTCTCGCGGAAGTACGGCACAAATATCGTTTTCGCGGCGGTGCCGTGGCACAATGTCTCGGGGCCGCAGAGTCGTCCGAATCTACCCTGCCATGGTACCCGATCGGAATCGGGGAAGCAAGACAGGGCGGCGGACGGCACACGGAGTGTGCCTGCTACTATTTCTACTTCAATTCCTTGATCTTGATATTGCGGAATTCGAGCGGCAGGCCGTGGTCCTGAAGCCCGACGTAGCCTTCAAGCGGCAGGCCCTTCTTGCCGGTCTTGCTGAGGTCCAGGTCGATGATCTGCTCGCCGTTGAGCGACACCTTCATGAGGCTTCCCTTGCAGGTGACGATCATACGGTTCCACTCGCCGGCCGGTTTGGACATGTTCTTGCTGGGCCCGGTGGTTCCGATCACTCCGCCGCAGTCGTGGGCGCCGAGCTTCTTCTTGCCGTGCGAGTCGAGGATTTGAACTTCGATCCCCTTGCTGACGGGGTTTTTGGTATCTTGCACGCGGACAAAGACGCCGGAGTTTCCGCCCTTGGGAATCTTGTATTCCAGGTCGAGCACGAAATCGCCGTACTTCTTCCCGCTCCAAAGGTAGGCGTCGTAGCGTTGCCATCCCCTTTCGCCGGGCCGGGGTTCGATGGCCAGGACGCCGTCGGGTTTAACAATCCAGTTGCCGGTCGTTTTCAGACCGGTCAGGTCCTTGCCGTTATACAGGGGCGTGAACCCTTCGCTGTCCGGCTCGGCGGCGTACCCCGGGGAACCCAAAATCACCGCGGCCAACAGCACCACGGCTGCCAACGTCATTCCGCTGCGAGTGCTAAACATGTCTTCTCTCCTGATAGGGGTGTCGTTGCTTCCCACATGCTACTGTACGTCGCTACCAAGGATAACATATGGTGAAGTCCGTGTCTACTTCCGGCCTCTGGGCAGTACTTTCTAGGACTTTTGTAACTATTCAGCCATCTGAAGTAACTCGACACGGACGAAGGAAAAGGGAAAAGGGGAAAGGGGAAACCAAGGGGGCTGTATTACAGTCAAGCCCGGATGACGCTTACGGCATCACATCAACCCGGCTGCTTAGCTCATACTCTTGAATCGACAATTCTCCTTTTCCCCCTGCTTCCCATTTTTCCTCCTCTCACACTTCGCTTCAGATAGCTGAAGTGTTACGATATTTCGTCTGTTGCCGCGAGGTTTTTCCAATCGCGAACTGCGCGACTGTGTCGCGCCCCTGCTGGGCATAGCCCCCGCTAACTTCACCACCGGCCAGATGACGTATCAACTCCGTCGCTTGCGGCTCCGCGGTTTGATTCGTCGCATTCCGAAGACGCACCGCTACGAGGTGACCGAACAGGGGCTTCGCACAGCGACGTTTTTCACAGCGACGTTTTTCGCAGCCAGTGCTTCGTGCGTCCTGCATCCGTTGGCCGCCACACAGCACAATCGGTTATTTTCCGACATGCCGATGCGCCGCATCCTCCGCGAAGTCTACAACGCCTTGCCCCAACTCAACCACGCAGCATGAAACTCGACTCATTTACAACAACTTTCAGGGGCCAAGTACCTTAGTGCTTTGTCAAGTCTTAATTTTGGGGTTGTCCGTGTCGTAAACCGTTGGCACTGCTGGACTAGCCGGCAGTGGCACCCCAAATCTTAATTCTGACACAGCATTAGATCGGCGTGTACGGGTCTTATCGTTGCCATCCTTGTGTATTTGCCCCGTCCCGGTTGCGCCGCTGCTGCCGGCTTGTCCGCCGGCACATCGCGCAGTAGAATGTCCGGCGTGCGGCGTGCTACGCCTCACCTCGTTTCTTCCCCCGGCGGCGTGTTGTGCGGGACTCGTTCCGCTGCGTGCTTCTGCGGCCGATAGGAGACGACCGAATGCGATGGGTTCGAGTCGTATTTGCCGTTTGCCTCTTGCCGTTTCCGGCGGGCGTTGTTTCGGGCGCCGACGGGAATCGCCTGGCCTATCTCGACGAATTTGCCGACCCGTACTGGCCCGGGTTGCAGGCGGCCCGGCTGGTGACGCCGCAGTGGATCGGCGAGCCGGGCGTCGAGTCGGTCGTGGTCCTTTCGACCGACGACTTGCGCGACACGGCCAAGTATGAGAGCTACCTGCGGCCGATCCTCGACCGGCTCAAGAAGATCGACGGCCGAGCGCCGGTCAGCATTATCACGAACAGCATCGATCCAAACGATCCGCAAGTGAAGTCGTGGCTGGCCGAAGGGCTCAGTATCGAGACGCACACGACGAGCCATCCGTGCCCTTGTCTTCAGGGCGGCGATTTCGCCCGTGCCAAGGCGACGTACGACGCGTGCGTCGACCTGCTGATGCGGATTCCCGGCGGCCGCCCGGTGGGGTTCCGGATGCCGTGCGGCGACTCGATGAATTCGCTCAGCCCGCGGTTCTTTGCGGAGATTTTCAACAAGACGACCCCGGGGGGCAACTTCCTGGCGGTCGACTCCTCGGTGTTCAATCTCCCGACGCCCGGCGACCCGGCGCTGCCGCGCGAGATGGTCTTCGACCCCGATGGCCGCGAAAAATTCCGCAAATACGCCCCGGCCGACCGGAACTTCGTCAACATGATCGAGGACTATCCCTATCCGTACGTGATCGCCCGGCTCTGTTGGGAGTTCCCCATGGTCATGCCGAGCGACTGGCAGGCACAGCACCTCCACAAGCCGAACAATCCGATCACCGTCCGCGACCTGAAGACGAACATCGACATCGGCATGCGGAAGCAGGGCCTCAGCGTCGTCATCTTCCACCCGCACGGCTGGATCCGAAACGACCAGGTCGTCGAGCTGATCGACCATGTCGTCGAAAAACACGGGAAGCGCGTGAAATTCCTCAACCTCCGCGACGTGGAGCGGCGGCTGACCAAGAACATGCTCGGCGGCCATCCGCTGCGGGCCTCCAACGGGCAGGACAACGGCGTCCGCGTGTTGGACGTCAACAACGACGGCTACATGGACGTGGTGATCGGCAACGAGAAACTCCGCCAGACGCGAATCTGGTCGCCGAAGACTCGAAAGTGGGCCACGACCGATTTCCCGGCCGAGATCGTTTCGGTCGACGAAAAGGGCAACCGCCGCGACGCCGGCGTCCGTTTCGGCGTCTTACGGCAGGGTGCCATGCCCACGCTTGCGTGGGCATGTGAGGCCGCGAAGGAGCATGCCCACGCAAGCGTGGGCATGGCACCCGGCGGGTTTGTCAGCGTCCTGATCCGTAATGAGAAACGCGCGGGCTTATGGCACTTCAACGGGCAGCGTTGGGTAGCCGACCCCGACGGACTCAAAGGGCTCGACAATCTCTATACAAGCAAGAACGGACGCGACCGCAGCGTCCGGTTTCGCGACCTCGATCAGGACGGGCAGTGCGAGTTGATCGTCGGCAATGACGAGCAACGAGCCGTTTATGCGTGGTCGACGAAGCCGCGCGGTTGGAAACGATTGCCGTTCGTGTTGCCGGAGGGAGCTGCCGTCGTCGGCGCAAAGGGCCGCGACGCCGGGCTGCGTTTCGTCGACGTCGACGAAGACGGGCGGCTCGACGTCCTCTTCTCGAACCACGAGCACTACTCGCTGCACCTGTTCACCTCGATGAAAGAGGGTTGGCGATGCGTGCTCTCGGGCAAGCGGGGTGAAAAGGACGCCGAGGAGGAGATTCCTCCGATCGTCCGCACCGACGGCACCAACAACGGTGCGTGGTTCAAGTACCGGCACATGTGGGTCCAAAACGAGGAGACCGGCCGGCGGCTGCCGCATCACGTCGACAGCCGGTCCTTTATCGATCACCTTCTGCGGGACGAGTTGGAGCCGCCGGCCCGGCCGCCGCAGGGTTCGTTGGACGGAATGCGGCCCCGGAGCGGCTTTCAGGTCGAGCTGATGGCCCATGAGCCGACGGTCATGGACCCGATCGACATCGCCTGGGGGCCGGACGGCCGGGCATGGGTCGTCGAAATGGCCGACTATCCTTTGGGCATGGACGGCCGGGGGAAGCCCGGCGGACGCGTCCGCACGCTCGAAGACACCGACGGCGACGGACGCTATGATCGCTCGGCGCTGTTCCTCGACGGGCTGAACTTCCCCAGCGGCGTGATGCCCTGGCGCAACGGTGTGCTGGTCACCGCCGCGCCCGATGTCTTCTATGCCGAGGACACCAACGGCGACGGCCGGGCGGATGTCCGCCGCACGCTGTTCACCGGTTTTCACGAAGGCAACCAGCAACACCGCGTGAACCATCCCCGCTGGGGACTCGACAACTGGGTCCACGTCGGCAACGGCGACAGCAACGGCCTGATCCGTTCGCTGAAGACGGGCAAGGCGGTCGACATTAGCGGGCGCGATCTGCGGATTCGCCCCGACGACGGAGGGCTCGAGGCCCAAACCGGGCGGACGCAGTACGGACTGAACCGCGACGACTGGGGCAACTGGTTCGGCTGCAACAACAACACGCCCGGTTGGCACTACGTGCTCGACGATCACTATCTTCGCCGCAATCCGCACGTGGCCCCGCCCTCCGGCCGGCGGAATCTGGCCGGCTCGCGCGACGTCTACCCCGGCGGCCGCATCATGACCCACTGCTACATCCCGCAGAAGACGCCGCCGGAGGGGCGGCCCGGGGCGTGGACCTCACTGGCAGGCATCATGGTCTACCGCGACGCACTGTTCGGGCCCGACTACGCGGGCAACGTCTTCATGGGCGATTCCGTCTACTGCGTCATCCACCGCAACATCCTGGAGCCCGACGGCGTGACCTTCCGCGGCCATCGCGGGCCGGGCGAGGAGAAGTCGGAGTTTCTCGGCTCGGCCGATCCCTGGTTCCGCCCCGCGACCATACGAACCGGCCCCGACGGCGCGCTCTGGGTCGCCGACATGTACCGCTACGTGATCGAACACCCCGAGTGGATCGACGACCGGCTCGAAAAGACGCTTCCCTTGCGACGCGGGCACGACCTGGGCCGCATCTACCGGATCTACCCGGTCGGCAAGAAGCCCCGGCCGATCCCGCGGCTCGACAAGCTCGACACGGCCGGGCTGGTTGCCGCGCTCGATCATCCGGGCGGCTGGCAGCGCGACATGGCCCACCAGATGTTGGTCTGGCGGGCGGACAGCGCGGCGGTCGGGCCGCTCGAAGAAATGGTCAAGGCCGGCAAGCAGCCCGTTGCACGGTTGCACGCCCTGTGCGTGTTGGACGGCCTGGATGCGCTGCGGCCGGAGATTATCCGGCGGGCACTGGCCGACGAGCATCCCGGCGTGCGGCGCCGCGCGATCCGCGTAAGCGAGCCGCTGCTCGACGAGAATCCGGCGTTGGGGGAAGCCCTGCTGAAGTTGATCGGCGATCCCGATCCACTGGTGCAGGTGCAACTGGCCTACAGCTTGGGCGAGTGGCACGATCCGCGCGCTGCCCGGGCCCTGGCACAAATGGCCGTCCGCCGTGCCGGCAACCCGTACATGACCGCCGCGGTGATGAGTTCGGCCATGCCGCACGTTGCGGGAATGATTGCCGAAGTGCAGGCGCAACCCGAATCGGCCCCGAAGAAAAAACTACTCGCCGCGCTTACTAAGCTGGCCGCCGACATCAAGGCCCACCCCGACGCCGTCGCCGAACTCGACGCCGTGCAGAGCGGACCGCTACGCTTGCAGTCCGAGGCCCTGGTCAGCGTCGAAACCAGCCCCCGAGTCAAGGCCGCGATGGAGAGGTTCCAGCCGGTGCTCGACATGACCGGCGACCCCGTACGCGGCAAGGAGGTCTACGTCGAGGCCACCTGCTCGATCTGCCATCGCATCGAGGACATCGGAGACGAGCGGGGACCCGACATCAAAACCCTGGTCGACCGCTCGGCCGAAAACCTCCTGGTCGGGACCATCGATCCGAACCGCGCGGTCAAGGAACGCTACCTCGAATACACCGTTGAGACGGCCGACGGAGTGCAACTGAGCGGCATGTTGATGGACGAGACCTCCGCCAGCATCACGCTGGCCAAAAGCGACGGCAAGCTGGTGACCGTGCTTCGCCGCGACCTCGAAGAAATGGTCGAGAACGGTCGTTCGTTCATGCAGGAGGGGCTCGAAGAAAAGCTCTCGCTGGGGGACATGGCCGACCTGATCGCCTACATGCGCAAAGCGACCGGGGCGGCGGACCAACCGCCGCAGCGCAACCGGCCGCGCCCGGTCCGCGCCGGCGACGGCGGCGTCCTGCGGATCCCGGCCGACGCCGCCGAGCTGTTCGGCCCGAAAATCATCTACGAAACAAAGTACGGCAACATCGGGTGGTGGGACCAACAAAACGCCTATGCCGCCTGGACCATCGAGCCGAAGCAGCCGGGCATCTACACCATCTGGCTCGATTGGGCCCATCCCACCGGCGGAAACCGGTTTGTGATGCGAACCGGGACACGGTCGTCCGGCGGCAAGGTCCCGTCGACCGGATCGTGGGACAACTACCGCTGGGCGAAATTCGGCACGATCTTGCTCCACGAGGGCCGGCAGCGGCTCGAATTCCGGCCCGATGCCGGGTTGTCCGGCCCGCTGATCGATTTGCGAAACATCGTGCTGGTTCCCAAAGACGTGAAGTGGCAACCGCCCAAGTAACACGGCCGTTGGCGAAATGGGCGGCAAGCGGTGATTGGCACGCAAATTGCACATTAAAACTGTTTTCGGAAAACCGGTGCCAAAATGGCAGCCTTTCCATTGTCCTGAGTGACTGGCATATAATGCCGCGGCGGACCACGATGCGAATTGGTTTTGTCTCTACCTACCCCCCCATCGAGTGCGGCATTGGGACCTACACGCAAAACCTTCGCCGCGCGCTGAAAAATCGCCCCAACGAGACGTTTGTGGTGAGCCAGTTCGGGGCGCAGGGCGAAGGCGTTTTTCCGGTCTACCAGCCCGACTCGGCGACGCTGGCGGCGGACGTGTTTTACACGAGCACGCGGATGACACCCGACGTGATGCACATCCAGCACGAGTACGGGCTGTTCGGATCGCAAAAAGGCGCGGCGGTGTGCGAACTGATCCTCCGCTACCGTTTGGTCGACATCCCGGTGGTCACGACGCTGCACACGGTATACACGGAACTGGCTTCGGACGAGCAGATCGTGCTGCGGCAGATTCTCGCCGAAAGTGACGCGGTGATCGTTCACGAGGAGTTCCAGCGAGAGACGCTCGAGCGGTATTTCGGGCAGAGCAGTAATATCCACGTGATCGAGCACGGCATTCGGGAGATCGAGCCGATTCCCGACGCCAAGGAGAAACTGGACCTTGACGGCAAGAAAGTCATCATGCTGTGCGGCTACTTCCGGCCAAGCAAAGGATTTCATCACATTCTGGAGTTCTTCCCACAAATCTGTCAGGCGGATCCCGACGCCTGGCTCGTCGTGGCCGGTAAGGTCCGCGGCATCGAATCGCGGGACTACCAGCACGACCTGTTCACGAAGCTGAGCGAGTCTCCGGTGGTAAACCGCATCGTGTTTCTGCGAGGGCAATTTCCACAGCACACGTTCGACACGATTCTGTCGGCGGCGGACTGCGTGGTGCTGCCGTACGAGAAAGGGTCGCAGAGCGGGATGCTGGCGCAGTGTTTCGCCCTGCGTCGCCCCGTGGTGGTGTCGGGTTTGCCGGCTTTCAGAGCTATCATCGAGCGCAGCGGCGGCGGTCTGGTCTGCGAAGACAACGAGCAGTACGTTTCCTCGATTCTGCGGGTCCTCAACGACGAATCGCTGCACCGCCGGCTCCGGCAGAACATCGACCGGTATGTCAAGGAGCGCGCCGGCTGGAGCCACATTGCCCGCAAGCACATCGACGTGTATCATCAGGTTATCAAGGTCCCCTATGGAAAGGCCCGGTACGTGTACTTTCCGGAACCGGAGACATAGAGATCTCCCCTGATATCAGGAAGCCGCGATGACCAAACCGCACATCCCGTTCATCCGTTACGCCAACAACCCGATTCTGACTGCCGACGATATCCCGTATTCGTGCAATGCGGTATTCAATGCGGCGGCGTGCAAGTGCGGCGACAGGTACGTGCTGCTGTTGCGGGTGGAAGGGCTCGACGGTCATAGTCACCTCACATTGGCGTTTTCCGAGGACGGGTGCCGTTTCAAGGTCGACGAGCAGCCGTGGATTACGTCCAGCGACGACCCTTACTACAAACCCTTCGAGCGGTACGGCGTCGAAGACCCGCGGATCACGCAGATCGACGACACCTATTACGTCACATACACGGCGTACGGCCCGCACGGCCCCCGCGTTGCCATCGGCAAGACCGTCGATTTTACGGCCTTCGAGCGGATTGGGCTGGTCACCGAAGTGGACAACAAAGATGCCGTGCTGTTTCCCGAACGGATCGGCGGCGACTATGTGATGCTCGACCGTCCCGGCGGGATGGGGGGGCAAGCCGGTTCGATCTGGATCACCTACTCGCCCGATCTCGTACACTGGGGGCGTGCGCAGGTGGTCCTTTCACCACAGGCCGGCTGGGGGAACTCGAAACTGGGCGCATCGACGCCGCCGATCAAAACCGACCACGGCTGGTTGGTCCTCTACCACGGCGTCCGCGTGACGGCTGCCGGCCGATTGTACCGGGTGGGCGCCGTCCTGTTGGACCTGAAGCGGCCGGAGCAACCGCTCGGCTACACCCCCCACTTCATTTTCGGCCCCGAACAAACGTACGAACGGACCGGCGACGTTCCCAACGTCGTGTTCCCTTGCGGCCACGTCGTCGAACCCGACGGGACGCTGAAGATGTACTACGGCGCCGCCGATACCTGCATTGGCGTGGCCGAAGCGGCGGTTGAGGAACTGTGCGAACTGGCATCCGGGCGGCCTGTGTAACCCGCAAGCCGTCTTCTCTCTATTCCAGGGATGCGGCACCGATGCCGATCCCGGCTCCACGGACCCTGTCTGCTGTAAGTCCCTGTGTGACAACGGCTTAGAACTGTCATGGTCTCGGTGACGTCCCTCGAAGGGCGAAGGGCCGGCCGAAATCACCCGTTGTACGTCCCGGCTTGTCGCGTTAGAATCTCCGCTGAAGGGGAGTGGATTATGTCCATACTCGTCACCTGTCCAAATGGGCACAAGCACAAAGTTAAAGATCGCTACGCCGGGAAACTCAGGCTTTGTCCGGTTTGTAGGGCGCCCATTCACATTCCAGGGAAGGATGAATTATCCACGAAGATTACTACAAAGAAGCCGAACAAGGACTCGCCGAAGACCGCTGGCAAGAAGAAATCAAAAGATGCCCCAAAGCCCGCTGACAAGAAGAAATCAAAGGACGCCCCAAAGCCCGCTGACAAGAAGAAATCACAGCGGTTTGACGACGATGACATCCTGGACATCCTGATGGACTAGCAGTCGACAGCACTGCGATCCCACCACCCATCACTCACCACCCGCCACTACTCACCCGAACCCCGCCCGGCGTCTGGAACGCGATCGCATCAATGAAGCACGACACGCACGATTCTCTTTGTCTGCTGGGAACGCTTCTGGCCCGCATCTACAGGTCCGCAGGGTGGTCGGGTGCGGAACAGTCGCCGCAGGAAGCCGCCACAGAGGCCATATCGTCCGTTGAGAACGCACGCAAGCTGATTCGGGGCTTGGGGCACGAGATCGGCCGGAATGCCGCCATGAAAATCCTTATGGTGCTGAACAAAATAGATAAAGAGTTCGCCTATCTCAAGCTCGAGCTTACGTATATTGAAGAGAGTCAGGTATTGCCCGAAACCATGAAACGGGTCGATCAGCACGCGGAGTGGAAAATCAACGAGGTATGCGAACACTTCGGCGAGGACCTCCGCCTCTGCGAGGAACACGTCTTGGCCGTCGCGCAGCATCGGGCCGGGCCGCCATCCGATCCGGGTACACCGCGCGTCGAGGTAAATCCCCAGTCGGGAAAGATCGCAGTAGAGGGCAGGAAGTACGATGCGCCCGACCACCTTTGTCAAATCGTCAAGGCATTGGTCGACGCAAAGGGACTGAATGTTGCCGGCGCCGAAATCAAGAAGCTTCCCGGTTGCCGCGGAAAGAATATCTGCCGGGAAATCCGGGCGTTGGAAGACGCCGTTCCTCCTCTCGCAAAGTACCTCACGTGCGACAAGAATACCTATCGGCTTCGTGAGTCGGTCGACGGGTCATGAACTGATCCACATACCCGCCTGGTAGGTCGCCAGGGCCCCGCAGTACGCGAGTATTGTCATGTAGGTGAAGGTGAACATCGGCCACCGCCAACTGTTTGTTTCGCGCCGGATGACCGCCAGCGTCGCGGCGCATTGGCAACACAACGCAAAGAACACGAGGACCGACAGCGCGACCGGCAGGTTGAACACGGGCCGGTCCGTGCCGTCCCACGTGACCGTGCGCAGCTTCGCCTGCATTTGCGTGAGCCCTTCTTCCGATTCGACGTCGATGTCTTCCCCGAGGTTATACATGACCCCCATGGTGGCCACGACGAGTTCCCGGGCGGGCAACGAGGCGATCACCGCACAGCCGATGCGCCAGTCCCAACCGAGAGGCCTGACGGCCGGTTCAATCACGCGCCCCAACCTTCCCAAGAGGCTCTGCCGTTGGTAGGCGCCCGTGATCTCATGATCGATCCGGTTGAGTTGTTCCTCGAGCGCTTTCCGGGCGGGATCGCCGGGAGCGAGTTTTGCCTGCTCGGCTTCGAGTTTCTCGATTTGCGGCTGAAACGGCGCCTCGACCGCCTCGGTGTTGTGCGGATAGTAAAGCGCGGCCCACACGAGAATCGACACGACCAGGATCAACGTCCCGGCACAGCGGAGAAAGACCCAGCCGCGCTGAAACACGCGATAGAACACCGTTCGCGGCGACGGCCACTTGTAGCTCGGCAGCTCCATCAAGAACGGCGGCGTCTCGCCGCGGAACATCGTCCGCTTGAAGATCAGCGCGGCGACCACCGCCGTGATGATTCCCAAGAGATAAAGCCCCAGCAGCGTGAGCCCTTGCACGCTCAAATGCCAAACGAACATCTGCGAAGGCACAAACGCCCCGATCAGCAACGCATAGACCGGCAGCCTGGCCGAGCAGGTCATCAACGGAGCGACCAGAATCGTCGTCAGGCGGTCACGTTCGTTCTCGATCACCCGCGCCGCCATGATACCCGGGATGGCACAGGCAAACGACGAGAGCATGGGAATGAACGATTTCCCGCTGAGGCCCACGCGGGTCATGAGCTTGTCCATCAAGTACGCGGCCCGGGCGATGTAGCCGCAATCCTCCAGCACGGCGATGAAGAGAAAAAGGATCAGGATCTGGGGCAGGAACATAACGACGCCCCCGACGCCTCCGATCACCCCATTCACGAGCAGGCTCCGCAAGGCCCCTTCGTCCATGAGCGACTCGACCCGGCCGCCCAACAGATGGGTACCCGCTTCAATCACCTTCATCAGCGGCTCAGCGCCGGTGAACACGGCCTGGAATACCACAACCATCACGGCCGCAAACAGGATCGTTCCCCAGAAACGATGCGTCAGGAGCCGGTCGATCCGGTCGGTCGCGGTCGCACGGTACTCGCTCGGTTCGGTCACGACACCTTCGAGCGTGTGCCGGGCCCAATCGTATCGGGAGGTTGTTTCGATGGCCGGTACGGCACAGTCGGCGTCGGCGAGCCGCCGGCGCGACGCTTCCAGTTCCTGCCGCAGCCGGTCGTCCGCGTGCGAGAACAGCGCCTTTTCGAGATAGCCGCCTACGTCCAACAAGAGGCGGCGCAGAAGGCAATCGGGAAGCGGCTCCTTGTCGTCGGCAAACTCCGCCACGACCGTCCGCATTCGGGCGACTTCGTTCTCGAACGGCTCGGGGAAGGGCGATTCGTGCCGGTGCGGTCCCTCGCGGACCACTTCCGACAGTGCCGCCTTGAGCTTGTCGATACCGATCCGCCGGTTCGCCTGCGTCGGCACCACCGGGATCGCCAATTGGCCGCCGAGACGTTCCAGGTCGATCTCGATGCCGTGGTCCGCGGCCACGTCGAGCATGTTGACGGCAAGGATGGTGGGTATCCCCAACTCCAGAACCTGGCTCAACAGATACAGATTCCGTTCCAGGTTGCCCGCGTCGGCAATGCAGACGACCGCGTCGACCGGGGCATGGTCCTCTTGTCGCCCGAGCAGGACGTCGACCGCCACCATCTCGTCGCGCGAACGCGGGGTAAAACTGTACAACCCGGGCAGGTCGATCAACTCGTAGCGGCAACCGGCATGGTTCATCTCGCCGGTCTTTCGCTCGACCGTTACACCCGGGTAGTTTCCCACGTGTTGGTGCACCCCGACCAAGGCGCCGAACAGCGTTGATTTGCCCGTGTTGGGATTGCCGATCAAAGCGACGGAGAGCGAGGTCTTTTCGGCGGGGATAGACATGGGACGAGTCGACACAACTAGGCCGTCGTGTCTGGTTCGACCAGAATCCGCAGCAGATCGCCGGTCCGGCAGCAGACCTTGTTGCCGGCCAGGCGGATGATGCACGGGTTGCCCTGGCGAAACATCTGAATTCGAATGCCGCCGCGCAGGCCAAACTCCTCGAGGCGGTGTACGTTGTCGGGATGGCCGCTGATCCGGCGAACCATGGCCGTTTGTCCGATCGGCAAATCGCGAAGCGGGATGGATTGATCGATCATTGGTATACCCGACGGTCGTGGGCGACAACCGCAACTGAGACTCAGTCTCACTATCGGCATTGTAGCGTCTCTTTCTACTCTTACAACCCCTTTTAGAAAACTTTTCGCCCCGGCAGTGGTTCAGGACAACCTAAAGTCTTACGCTAAAACGATTTGCGGCCGGGAAAAAATCGGGGGCGGGATTTGGCGTACTTCTCTTGGCCATATCTCATCGGGGGGGCATGACAGCTTTGGCAATCCTGGCCGGCCAGTTGACACGGCACGAAGACGGGATTATGAGTGGTCAATGGTCTGTTGTTGGAATCGTCCCCGGCGGACGAGCAACGACCACCGGTTGTGCAACTTGGTGTTGCCTATTGCAGGAGAGAGATGATGAGAATTGCACGAATGGTCTTGGTTCTGGCCTTGGCAACGTTGATTGCCTGGCCCCTTTTCGCAGCGGAACCCAAGAAGAAGGAGCGTAAGAAGAAGCCCCCGCCCTGTCCGGCAGCGAAGCAGGTTGATGGAATGGTGAGAACCCTGACGTTGACCGACGAACAGAAGACCAAGCTCGACGAGATCAAGAAGGAGTTTGGGCCAAAGCTCATGGCGGCCATGAAGAAGATGGATGTTCTCACGCCGGAGCAGAAGAAGGCCAAGGCAGAAGCGGCCAAGAAGGCCAAGGAGGCAGGCAAGAAGGGAAAGGAGGCACGTGAGGCCGTCGACGCGGCGGTGAACATCACCGACCAGCAGAAGGCCGACATGGCCGAGGCCAAAAAGGAAATGGGCGCGATCGGGAAGGAACTCAAAGAAAAGGTGATGGCCGTGCTGACCGACGAGCAGAAGCAACGACTCAAGAAGCCCAAGGCGGACAAGAAGCCCAGGGCGGACAAGAAGCCCAAGAAACCTGCGAAATAAGGCTGAATCGGATCGGACGCCTCGGAAACCAGGGCGGAGTTGACGGGAGGGTCTCGGTTCCAGGATCGGAATCGGCCCTCCCTTTCTTACCGGGGCGTCCTACCCAGGGTGCCATGCTTGCGTGGGCATGGCTGCATCGGTCGGCCTGCCCAGAATTCCTACCCCGCCGGTCGAAAAGCCTCTTTTGTGCGGTGTGGCTGCCTGTCGTACCCCTTGCAGTTTCTCGACAAATCCGTGACAATGAGGTAGGTCACTATAATTCCCCCAAAAGGGGGTGCTTTTCCGCTGGTCATTTTTGGCGGAGGGGAAGAATCATGGCTGAACAAGACAAGAATGAAGAGACGGTCGAACAAGATCGGGCCGATCGGAAGCAGGCGATCCTGATTGCCGCGGCGACGGGTGTCGTCGTCTTTGCCGTGTTGACAGCGGCGATGTTGGTAGCCAAATCGGCGTTGGGCCCGTCGAAGAAGAGTACGCCGGTGGCGAAGGCGCCCCAAGGGGCGGCGGAACCGACCGGGACGTCGCAGTCGGCCCCGACCCCGCCCGACGCGTCCCCGCCTCCTAAAACGCCTCCGGCAGCGGCCCCCAAATCGCCCGCCGCGACCGCGCCGAAGGATTCACCGCTGCCGATCCCGGGTCTGCCGCCGGTGGAGCGTCCCCGACCGATCCCCGGGATGCCGGCGCCCTCTCCAGAGAGCCCGTCATTCGATTCACCCGATGAGGGCAAGATTCCGGAAAGCTCATTCATTACGGGCGAAATCGTGCCGCTGGACGAGAGCATCCTGAA
Source organism: uncultured Planctomycetaceae bacterium (assembly GCA_964547995.1). Classification (GTDB taxonomy): domain Bacteria; phylum Planctomycetota; class Planctomycetia; order Pirellulales; family Thermoguttaceae; genus CAZJRB01. The sequence continues at coordinate 77,564 of CAZJRB010000010.1, forward strand.
CCCGACGGAGGAGGACTTCCGTCGCCGGAAGGCAATGGAATTGGAGAGTAGCCTGGATTCGTACCAGGCGCGTCTCGCGTCGCTGGAAGCGGGAATTGCCAAGTGCCAGGAAATGGGCGACAAAGCCACGGTTGCCGAACTCGAAGCGAAGGCCGCCGAAACCCGCGCGAGCATTCAAGAACTCCAAGCCAAACTCGCCCGCCTCGGGCCGGTAGGGGACGACCCGTTTGCAAAAATCGGAACTTCGCCGCGCGTGGCGGGGCATTCTGCGAGGCCCTTCCCGCGGCCTTCCCCGCGCCCGTCGCGGAAGCGGGTGGCGGTGCCTTCGAGCGAATTGCAGCAGGAAGCCAACAAACAGCTTGAAGAAATCTACGACTTCTCGAAACCGAGGAAGGACGAAGAGGAATTGGCGCTGGCAAAGGAGTTGTACGGGCTGGGCGTCAAGGCCCCGGCCGGTTCCGCCGAGAAGTTCGTCATCCTCCGCAAGACGGCGGAAACGGCCAGCACCGGCGGCGATGCGGTGCTGATGCTCGAAGCGGTCGATAGGATGGCGCACAACTTCGAGATGGACGGCCTGATGGCAAAGGGGACGCTGCTGAAGAAGTTTGCCAAAGGGGCCACCAACTCCAAGAAAATCGGATCGCTGGTGCGGGCCGCCCAGCGCTACGCCGGCGAGGCGATCGCTGCCGGGAAACCCGACTTCGCGCAGGGGGTGGCGACGCTGACGTACCAGGCCAGCCAGCGGCCGCAAGGCAAGGAATTCCGCAAAGAGGCCCTCGAGTTCCGCCGCAAGGTGCAGAAAGCCTGCGGCGATCAGCAGAAGCTCAAGGACGCAAAGACCGCCATCGAGGCCGACCCGGAAGACAAGGACGCCCATCTCGCGCTGGGGGAGCTGTACTGTTTCGGCCGGGGCGATTGGCCCCATGGGTTGCCCCACCTGGCAAAGGGCAGCGACGCCGGCCTTGCGGCAGCGGCCAAGCAGGAGCTTGCCCGACCGACCTCGGCGGCCGGGCAGGCCCGGGTGGGCGATGCCTGGTGGGACGCAGCAAAGAGCCGAACGGACGACGAAAAAAAGAACCTCATGCTCCACGCCGCGGAATGGTACAAGAGGGCGCTGCCGGGGCTCAGCGGCCTCGACAAGGCCAAAGTGAGCAGGCGGCTCGGTGAAGTCGGGGAACTCGTTGGGCCAAAGGCCCCCAGCGAGCCGAAAGAAAGGGACAGGGGAAGGCCAATTCGCACGAGACCCACGACACGATCGAGACGTCCCCCCGACGCCGTCCAGTTCGGTGGGCATTGGTACAAGGCTTTCCTGGCCGAAAAGGGGACCTGGGCGCAGGCCCACCAGGCCTGCCAACAGATGGGAGGGCACCTCGTTTGCGTCGAGAGTGAAGCGGAGAAGCATTTTGTCAGTAAGCTTGCCGAAAGTGCGGCGTGGGTCGGCGCCCTGAGCAATGCGCAAGGGCAATGGTTCTGGGTAACCGGCCAACCCATAGCGTCCAGGTATTGGGAAAACGACTACCGACCGCGCGAAGGGGCTCGCGCCATGGTGCAAAGGGCCGCGTGGCGTGATCGCGGCCATACGGACAGGTATGGTTTCATCTGCGAATGGGATCGCTGAACAGGAGTGAATATCCCAAGCCGGAGTAGGTGAAGATTCGTTAGAACGGCACCAGAAGGGACCCTATGTCGGCCGACAACCCTGAAGTAACGAAACGGCTGGAATTCGCCCTGGAGGTCACGCGCGAGGCGGGTTGGATTACGCTCGAGCATTTTCGCAGCGACGACCTGCGCGTGGACCGCAAGGCGGACGATTCGCCGGTGACGATCGCGGACCGCCGGGCGGAAGAGCACCTGCGCCACCGGATCGCCGAGGCGTTCCCCGACGATGGAATCATCGGCGAGGAGCTGCCCGAGGTGGCCGGCGCGAGCAGCTACCGCTGGATTCTCGATCCGATCGACGGGACGAAGTCGTTTATCCACGCCGTGCCCCTTTATACGACGCTGGTGGCCGTCGAGCGTGAGGGCGAGCCGCTGTTGGGCGTGATCCTCGCGCCGGCGACCGATGAGTGCGTCTACGCCGCGATAGGGCAGGGGGCCTGGTACGTCCACGGCAAGCTGCCGCCCAAGCCGGCAAAGGCGAACGACCGGGGACCCGTCTCGGAATGCCTCTTCGTCACCAGCGAAGTCTCCTACTTCGACGAAATCAGTCGCCGCGACGTCTATCAAAAACTCGAAGCGACCGCGCGGCTGACGCGATCCTGGGGCGATGCCTACGGATACCTGATGGTTGCGACCGGCCGGGCCGAAGTCATGGTCGATCCGGTCGTCAGCCTGTGGGACCTCGCCGCGCTGTTGCCCGTCGTCGAAGAAGCCGGCGGGAAGTTCACCGATTGGGAAGGAAAACGGACGATCCACTCGGGCCAAAGCGTGGCCACCAACGGACGCGTCCACGACGAGGTGCTGGCGGTGTTGATGGGGTAGGGCAGAGGGGATCGGGGAGAGGGCTTCGTCAGCCGCCGAACGGGTCGCTTTCTGCATCGCCGCCGCCGAACGGGTCGCCTTCTGCCGGCTTGTCTCCAAACGGGCCGTCTTCTGCCGGCTTGTCTTCAAACGGGCCGTCTTCCGCCGGACCTTCTGCTAGCGGCGCATCCTTCTTCGGTTCCTGCTGCGGCAATCCCTTTTGCACCACTTCCTTGTCCTCTTCCTCTTCTTCCTTGATGACCAGACCCATGCCCGGCCAGTCTTTGATCTCCTGCCAGAGGATTCGGTCGCCGCGGAGAAACCAGACGTAGAGTTTGCCTTTTTTCGAGAAGTATTCCAGCGGCAGATCGAGGTGCAACAGCCCCCGGTTCATCGACCAGGAGTCCAACAGACAGAAGGCGGCGATCGAGCCGGCCGGGCCTTCGTGGGGCTGGAACTTGTGTGCGATGCAGACGGCCGGCCTGGCAAGCGAGTTGCGATGGCCGATGATCTCGAACTCGATCCCGTGGTCTTTCATCTTCGCGCGGCTGCCGTAGCTCAGCGCCTGGTCGCGGCAGCGGAAGACATTGATCTTGGTTTCCGCCTTGAAGAAATCCGGAACGAACATGATCGGCTTGATCTCTCTGACGTTGGGTTTCTCGGCGGTGACCAGGCGGACCTCGATCGAAGGATCCTCGAAGGCCTTCCAGGGATAATCGACGACGAGCACCCGCCGACCAAGTCGCCCATCGAGGATCGTCACGTAGTCCGTGTTCTTCTCCATCCGAACGCGGACCTTCTCGATGGGGTCCCGCTTCACTCGAGGCGTGATGGGAATCGGCGGGTCGTCGAACGGGTCTTGGGCAAGTGCCCCAGGGCAAGCCAAGATCATCAAGGTCGACAAGAGAATCAGGCGATGGAACATAGACATGGAACCTCTCATTACTGTCTATTGTAACCAGATTCCGGCTTCAAGGGGGGGGCGAATCCAAGGAAGTTCCCACTTGCATCGCCCCGTCGAGCGGATATATTGAACCTTTCTCAAGTCGAGCCTCTTGCGTTGAGGGAAGTTCGGATGGCCCAAGTATGTGAAGTATGCGGCAAGTCGGTCAGAATGGGGAACCGGGTGGCACATCGAGGTAAGGCAAAATACCTCGGTGGAGTGGGGACCAAGATCACCGGGATCGCGAGGCGGAAGTTCAAGCCGAATCTGCAAAAGGTCCGTGTCACGACCCCCAACGGGACGCACAAGACAGTGCAGGTCTGCACCCAGTGTATCCGTAGCGGGGCGATCACCAAGCGGATCCACCACGCCCCCTTCAAGCCGCTGAAACCGGCCGAGAAGAAGAAATAAGTGAACTGCGGCCCTTCCCGCCATGGCAATCTCCCGCGAAGACGTTGAGAAAGTGTCGTTGCTGGCCCGGTTGCTCCTCTGCGAGGAGGAACTCGACAAGATGACCGCGCAACTCGGCGAGATTCTCCGCTACATGGAACTGCTCGATCAGCTCGATACCGACCGGGTCGAGCCGATGGCCCACGCGCTGGATATCTCGAACGTCTTCCGCGAAGACGAAGTGAAGCCGAGTCTCGATCGCGAAAGCTCGCTGGCCAACGCCCCCAACCGCGACGAGGAATGTTATCGGGTGCCGGCGGTGTTGGGGGAGATTTAGGGATTAGGGATTAGGGGCTAGGAGGCAGGGGCGGGGAGGGGTAGGGGCGGCCGAAGAATAACTTTCCGGAGTCAGGAATAAAGGAGGGGGCACCTGCCCCCGGCCCATAGCCAAACGAGCCAAGCCCCGGGGGCGGGTGCCCCCTTCTTTCAATCCAAGTCGGACAATGTCGCTAACCGATCACACCGCCACCGAACTCCTGGCGCAACTTGCCTCGGGCGATCTCGCCTCGGTCGAGATGACACGGGCCTTTCTCGACCGGATCGAGCACCATGACGGCGACGTGAGGGCCTTTCTCCGCGTCGATGCCGAAGCGGCCCTGGCCCGGGCGGAAGGGATCGACCGGCGGCGGAAGGAGGGGAAACCGGTCGGACGCCTCGCCGGGTTGCCCGTGGCCGTAAAGGATTTGCTCTGTACTGAGGGCGAGCCGACCACGTGCGCGTCGCGGATGCTCGAGAACTTCCGCCCCCCGTACGACGCGACGGTCGTTCGCCGGCTCAAGGAGGCCGACGCCGTGCTGATCGGCCGCACGAACATGGACGAGTTCGCGATGGGCGGGTCGAACGAGAACTCCGCGTTCGGCCCGGTACACAATCCATGGGACCTCGCGCGGATTCCCGGCGGCTCCAGCGGCGGGGCGGCGGCCTGTGTCGCTGCGCGAATGGCGCCCCTTGCGGTCGGCAGCGACACGGGCGGATCGATCCGCGCCCCGGCCGGACTCTGCGGCGTCACGGGCATGAAACCGACCTACGGCCGCGTGAGCCGTTACGGGCTGGTCGCGTTCGCCAGCAGTCTCGATCAGATCGGGCCCCTGGCACGGACGGCCGAAGACGCCGCGCTGCTGTTGGAGGTCCTGGCGGGGCACGATCCCCTGGATTCCACGTCGGTCGACGTGCCGGCGCCGAGCTACACCGAGACGGTTGGGCGGCCGCTCGAAGACCTGCGGATCGGGATCGTCCCGGAGCATTTCGGCGAGGGGCTTGACGGCGAGGTCGAGGCGGCCGTCCGCCGTGCGGTCGAGGTCTACGAGTCGCTCGGGGCGACGGTCCGCGAGGTTTCGCTGCCGCACGCCGAATATGCGGTGGCCGCGTATTATATTATTGCCCCGTGCGAGGCCTCGAGCAATCTCGCCCGATACGACGGCGTGCATTACGGCCGGCGGACCGACCAGCAGGAGATGCTCGCCGAGCTGGAGGCCCAGCGCAAGGGGCTCGCCGCCTCGGGCGACAAGGCGGCCCTGGAGGACCTCGACAACGCCCTGATCCGCATGTACCGCCGCAGCCGCTCGGAGGGGTTCGGGCCCGAGGTGAAGCGCCGCATCATGCTGGGGACCTATGCCTTAAGCGCCGGCTACTACGAAGCCTATTACATGAAGGCCCTGAAGGTCCGGCGTCTGATCCGCGGGGATTTCGACGCGGCGTTCGAGCAGGTCGACCTGATCGCCGGGCCGGTCACGCCGACGCCGGCGTTTCCGATCGGCGAGAAGATCGACGATCCGCTGGCGATGTACCTGTTCGATCTCTACACCGTCAGCACGAACCTGGCCGGGATCGCCGGGATGTCGATTCCTTGCGGCTTCAGCAGCGACGGCTTGCCGGTCGGGTTGCACCTCCAGGCGCCGCCGTTCGAGGAGGAGAAGCTGCTCCGCGGGGCGGCCATGTTCCAGCAGGCAACCGATTGGCACGCCCGGCGGCCGGCTTTGGCGGAGCAGTAGCGGAAGATCCGATCGAATTCCCCTGCATTTCTCCACCGGGTCAAGCCCGGCGGTGGCCAGGTTGTCGTTTACAGTTTGAGTTAGTACAATAGCGACTATGACCATCGCATACGAACAACTCCTAAACCGCCAATTGCAGTGGGCACTCCAGGAGGGGAGCATGCACTTCGAAGAAAAGAGTGCCGTCCATCACACGCTGCGAAAGATTACCCGGCGGCTTGCGGAATTGAAAATTCCCTACGCTGTGGCCGGCGGCATGGCCCTGTTCTTCCACGGCTTTCGACGTTTTACGGAAGATGTAGACGTTCTTGTCACCCCGGAGGGGCTTCAGCAGGTCCACGAGCAATTGGAAGGGCTCGGGTACGTGCCCTTGTTTGCCGGCAGCAGGAACTTGCGGGACGCCGAGTCGGGCGTGCGTATCGAATTCCTGGTGTCCGGCGATTTCCCCGGCGACGGGAAACCCAAGCCGGTTGCGTTCCCCGATCCCGGCGAGGCGAGCATCGAAAAGGACGGGGTGTGCTGGTTGAATCTGCCGAAACTGATCGAGTTGAAACTTGCGTCCGGCATGACCAATCCCGCCCGCCTGAAGGATCTTGCGGACGTTCAAGAGCTGATCCAAACGCTCCGTCTGCCCGCCGATTTCGCCGGCCAATTGGATCCGTTCGTCCGAGAGAAATACGGAGAGCTTCACACGTCCGTGCAGGGACCTTCCGGGAACATCTCCGCTTGAGCCCGCTACTTCGGGGGGTGCTCGCGGGCATCGTCAGCTCTCTCGCCCCGGTTTCTTGCCGATAATGTCCCCTAAAATATCCCTCTGCCGATCGTCCTACGCCTTGACACTCTGGGCAAGCGTAGTAGGATAATTCCTTTCGGGGGGAGGTTGGAAACCTTCCGGGTTATTAACGGCTCTACTTAAGAATCAGTGAGGTGTGTGATGCGAACTCAGTTTCTCTCGGCGTTGGCGGTACTTCTTGTTATCGGGTTGATCGGCTGCAAGGGCGACAAGGCCGACAAACCGGCCGAGGGGGATGCGGCAAAACCCGCCCCAACGGGAACATCGGATACAAAAACACCTGCTGGTACGGAAACACCTGCCGGTACGGAGACCCCCGCTGCGACTTCCGCCGCAGCGCCCAACGGGCTGGATCTCTCGTTGGTGCTCCCGAAGCACTTTTCCGCAACGGTCGTCCACCCGTCACGGGCCGCGAAATCCCCGTTGCTGACCCCGTTCCTGAAGCAGGCGGAGGTGGCGGGCATGATCCAGACGTCGGGACTCGACCCGGCGAAAATAGAACGCATGATCGTGCTGGTTGCCGTTCCGCCAACACCGGGCCAACCTCCTACAGGCCCCCCGGACATGCCGACGGTCATCATCCAATTCACGGAACCGGTCGACGCGAAGCAATTGCTTACCCAGGCCGCCGGCATGGCGCCGGTGCCGGAGGGCGCACCCCCGGTCGAAATCACCGAAGAGAAGCTGGCCGACGGTAAGACCGCCTACAAAACCGAGATGGCTCCCGTCTTCGCGTATATGAAAGACGACAAGACAATGGTCGTCACCGACGAGGCAACGTATGCCGAGACGAGTGCGGCCGCGGGCAAGGCCGGCCCGTTGAAGGAACGCCTCGGCAAGGTCGACCTCGGCGCCGATGTCATCGTCGTCTCGGCGCTCGAACCGGTGCAAGGGATGATCGGAAAGGCCCTCGAAGACGGCAAGGAGCAAATCCCGGACGAAATGACCGACTTCGCAACGATCCCCGAAAAGCTCAACGCCGTTACGGCGTCACTGGACCTTTCGGGCGCCTCGGGCGGAAATCTCCTGAACGTCGTCCTGGAAGCCAAAGACGAGGCGAGTGCGAAAGAGGTCACCGACCTGGCGATCGGCGCGCTCCAGATGGGAAAGATGATGTATGCCGGTGCGAAAGGTGAAATACCTGAAGAGGCCAAGGCCCAGATGGGCCCGATGATCGCCTTTGCCGACAAGACGATCGCCGGCATCGCCATCAGCCAGGACGGTACGGATGTGGCCATCGCCTTGAAAACGCCCGAGGGGCTCGTCGAGATGCTGCCGCAGTTGGTTGCCATAGCGCAGGCGAGGGCGGCAGGGGGCGGCGGCGGAATCGAAATCGGGGTCCGGACGTGGTCCGACCCGAGCGGCCAGTTCCAGATCGAGGCCACGTTTGCCGACTTCGCGGAAGGAAAGGTCCATCTGGTGAAGGAGGACGGCACCGAACTCCAGGTCCCCCTCGATAAGCTGTCGGATGCCGACAAGGAATACGTCAAGCAACTGATGGACATGATGAACGCGATGCCGCCGGGCAAGATGGGACCGGGCGACATGCCACCGGGACCGGGACCGGGACCGGAACCGGGCGACATGCCCCCGATGGCACCGGGCGACATGACCCCGCCGGCACCGGGCGACACAGCCCCGAGCAAACTCGACGACATCGCGCCGCCTGCGAAGATGTAGCCGAGCCCGAGCAGGCCGCGAGGCCTGACCTTCGATTACTCCCAGAGACTTTCGTCGTCGATCGGCGCGGGCTGTTCCTCCGGCTCGTCGAGGAGGATATCGCCACCGGCCAGGCTGCCGCCGAAGGAGTCCGACGCGCCGCCGTCGTCCGTTTCGTCGGGGCCGATGCTGTACAGCAAGTATCCCGTTGCGTCGAGGCGGTAGACGAGCGGCTCGCCGCCGAACGGGTCCTCCGGCACCTCAGCCAGATACTCGGGCGCCAGGTCGCCCAACGCGCCCGGCGGCTTGCCGTGGTCGGCCTCGTAACAGCGGATGGCCAGGTCGGTGATCAACAGCCGGAAGTAAGCCCGGCGACGATTGTCCCCGTCTTCGAAGGCTTGTTGGTCCCACTGGTCCGCACCGGTCACCCGCTCAAGAAGCGTAGTAAGCCGGTGCAGCCAGCCGAAGGACAGTTCTACCCAAACACGATCTCGGGCAGTGTAGTCTTCGAGAGGTTCCCGACCGGCATTGAGCGATTCCAAGGTGGCGATCAGCTCACGACATTGCTTCGTTGTCAAGGAGTGTCGCAATTCCGCCAGGCGAGCCATGCCAATTCTCTCCCACGCCCAACCCAGAACCGCATGTATGATCAAGCCGCCACATTCCCATGCTCGGCCCATCCGAATGGCATCCAGGTAGGCTTCAACAGCATCGTCTGTGCGGCCTTCCATTTCCGCGAGCTTTCCTTCCGCCGCGAAAGTCCTCGCAAGCGACCGCGTTTCCTGTATGCGGACAGACTCCAAACTCGGGAGTCCATACGTGACGGGCACTTTGCAGTCGCGTCCCAGGCCGATCCGCGCCTTCCGAAGGACGGGTTGGCACTTCGTCGTGAATGCCTTCAACTGGGCAGCCGTCGCAATATCGGCGTCGGGAACGAGCATATTCTTGAGTTCTCCGGCTGCCGCTGCCAGATCATCGTATCCGTTCGGATTCGGCAGCACGACCTCGGGGACCCGCGGCGGAATCGCAATCACCCAGTAGACGACGGACAGTGGAACGACAACGATTAGCGTCAGCAACACAAGGGCCGTCCTGGCGGTTCGGCGAACTCGCGGGTGCTCAGTCGGGCCTCGGGCGAAGTAGTCCGACGCCTGCAAAAGCATAAGCCATCCGCTCATCAATGCGGCGGGAAAGTACACCACGAGCACAATCAGCCGCAGCCAAAGTCGCCTTCGCGTAAGTCCAATACCCGCCGCCGCAAGCGTCGAGAGCCCGAAGATGAGACCAACAATTCCGAGCGTTCTCCCAATAATAGCCGATGCGGGGCGTGGCTGCAGCAGCGTCGAGAGACCCAGAATATATCCCCACCCTTCCCAATTCTGCGGTGGCATGCTCGCCAAGACTGCGGAAACCACCGCAACGACTACGGTCAACAGCAAGAGATCACGGATCGTGAACTGGCTCCAACGGGCGTCGTTGCCGTCGGAGGCTTCCTTCCGTCGGCGGAAAATGCGAAACGCCATCAGTGGCGCAACCACCACGACCGACTGGACCGTGAAGATCAGCAGCAGGCCGTACGCCGACATCACAAGCGTGAGCGAAAGGACCGCACCGAGCGCGGCGATTCGCCAGAACCAGAACGTCCGTCCCAGCCCGGCCCAAATCGCGACCACCCCGACCACGCTGCCGGCCCCGGCCAGAAGCAGCCAGAAGAGAATCAAGACTTCGCGATCGAGGAGGAACATGCCGGTTACCCGCGGACTGGCCAACGTGCGACCCGCTACATCGTATCACGCAGGGCAGGGCAGGGGAAGCGCGAAGCAGCAGGCAGACTCCGTGTGCCGTCCGCGGCCCCGTCGAAACGTGTCGCGCACTTTCCTACAAAGCCGCGACCAGTGGTCGCGGAGAAGCGGGGCAGTGCGTGCGGAACCGAAAAACCGGACGCCGCAATCTCCGCCGTAGAACAGCGTGAATTGGGAAACGTTTACCCGGGGTTCCCGCGACCAGTGGTCGCGGCCTTACAACACGAGGACGACTTCTCCCAGATTCAGCGGACGGCACACGGAGTGTGCCTGCTACTTTTCTTGACTCACCGGCGAATCTTCACCGAGAAATCGGGATCGTCGCCGTGCAGAAACGCCTGGTAGTTCACGCGGTTGCGGAGCCGCGTCTGCTCGAAGCCGGTGTCGGTATCCAACAGGCCCAGCTCGTACGCCAGCCGGTCGGAATGACCCGGCAGCAGCACGCGGTAGTCGTACGGAACGCGGCCCGGGACCATGCGGTTGATGTGGTCGCGGATGTTCGTCGTGCAGTTGTTCGACAGCGTGTCGTAGAATTCCGGCTCGTGGAACAGCTTGTTCATCCGCTGCGCGACGTCGACAAACAGCGTGCGGACCTGTTCCGGGGTCGCCCGGGCGCGGTGGACGTAGACGTCGGCCATGTTGTGCTTGGCGTTGCGGAGGATGAAGTCCCGCTCGTCGACCAGGACGTACATGAGTTCGTACTGGCGGAGGAACCCCTTCAGGGCGTGGTATCGCTCGCCGCGCTCGCGGCGGATTTCGACCGATACGACCACGTAGTCGCGGTCGTCGAAACCGAAGCTCAAGGCCGTATGGGCGATCTCCGGCGTGTCGTTGAACGGGACCACGACGAAATCGACCGACTTGAGCCCGTCCAGATCGAACGTCTTGTCGTAGTGCGACACGTCGTAGTCGTCGATCGTCCGGTAGGTGCTGTTGCGGATGTTGTGCAGAGTAACCCGGTTGCCATCGAACTCGGCCCAGGGCAGCACCGCTTGTTCCGGCGCCCAGTCCCGGTCGTTCGACGGTTTGAGCGTCTTGACCAGATCGGGGTTGATCTCGAGCGACGGCAGCATCGGCCCGGCCGATTCCTGGTCGGGCGAGATGGGGATTTCGGCCGATGCGGGCTTCACCGGCGACGCGGCCGGCGGCGGGGTCGAGGTGCTCTGGCATCCGACCAGCGCCAGGACCAGCGCAGCAACACCCCCCCCGCGCGCGGCAAGGCTGCTGGCACGGCCGGTTCCAATGCGGCGAAAACTGCGAGATTTGGGCATTTTTCGAGGAAATGCAGGTCGGGCAGGGGGGGCGCCCAACGGCGTGATAAAGATGAGAGACGCGGCTTTTACCCTAAAACGCCGTTCGTCGCAAGGTTGTTATCGGTACAATGGGCACTATGCAACATTTAGCGGGCGGGCTTGCCCGCCGTTAGCCTCTCGTTCCCATGCTCTGCATGGGAACGCCTGCATGGGAACGCACTGCCGCGATGGTCCGCGTTGCCCAGCCGCGAGGGATGCAGAGCATCCCGGCATCGGGTCCCCATGCAGAGCATGGGAACCAGGCTACAACTAACCGGCATTTTCCGGCCGATTTGCCCTTTTTCTGTAAAACTTCGGCGTCGAGGTGCAAGATATCCGGCCGCGGGGAAACAATACCTTCAGAAGACGGCCGACCCCACGCCGGCCGGGGGTCTCGAGCGAATCTTATCGGCTTCGGGACCGAATCCCTTGCCTATTTTTACGCACATTCTCAAGGAGAAAATCTCATGCTGGTGGATGTCCATCAAATCAAGGATCGTGTTGCCCTGCAGGCGGAGAAGGTTCATCGCCTCCGCGCCGAGTTGGGCAAGGCGATCGTCGGACAGGACGAGATGCTTTCCCGGCTGCTCGTGGGGATGCTGACCCACGGCCACATCCTCTTGGAGGGTGTCCCCGGGTTGGCCAAAACAACCGCGATCAAGTCGCTGGCCCAAGCGCTGGCGACGAAATTCAAGCGGATCCAGTTCACGCCGGACCTGTTGCCGGCCGACCTGATCGGCACGATGATCTACGTGCCCCAGGACGCAACGTTCCGCACCCGAAAGGGCCCGATCTTTTCCAATTTCATCCTCGCCGATGAAATCAACCGGGCCCCCTCGAAGGTGCAATCGGCACTCTTGGAAGCCATGCAGGAACACCAGGTCACCATCGGCGACAATACGCATCCGCTCGAAGGCCTGTTCCTCGTCATGGCCACGCAGAACCCGATCGAGCAGGAAGGGACCTATCCGCTGCCGGAGGCCCAGGTCGACCGGTTCATGCTCAAGGTGAAGATCACCTATCCCGAAGCGGACGAGGAGCGGAAGGTCATGGACCTGGCGCTCGATGGTTCCGGGCCGGTGATCAATCCGGTTCTCACCCCGGCCGACATCGCCGAGATGCAGGACGTCGTCAAGATGGTCTATATCGACGAGCAGGTGAAGGGCTACATTCTCGATCTGGTCAGGGCCACCCGGCTGCCGGCCGAGTACGGCATGTCCGACCTGGTTCCGCTGATCGAATACGGGGCCTCGCCGCGGGCGTCGATCTACCTGGGCATTGGCGCCCGGGCAATCGCCTTTTTGGGCGGGCGCGGATACGTCACCCCGCAAGACGTCAAGGACATCGCCTACGACGTGCTGCGGCACCGCGTCATCCTGACCTACGAGGCCGAGGCCGAAAAAACCACTTCCGAGGACGTGATCAAGACGATCTTCGATACCGTCCCCGTCCCGTAGGAGACAATTTCAGTATCCCGGCTGCTGCCGGCAGCCGGGATGCTTGCCAGGGCCCGGAGTTCGGGGTTCAGGGTTGACAATTCTTCCATGCTGCGATTGACCCCCCAATCTTCTGAACCCCGAACCCCGGGCCCCGGCCGCGACCCTAACTCCAAACCCCTAAAACGGCCTGACGCCACAACCAAAGAAATTGAAAATTGAAAATTGCAAATTGTAAACTGCAAATTGGTTCGAGCTTGGGTCCGGTCAATGGCCTTGCCGCACATGGCTGCGGCTCGACCCCACTGCAAGCCGATTCCCAGCCAGGACTTCGCCGATCTTCAATTTACAATCTTCAATTTGCAATTTTCAATTTGCAATATCCCCGCGAGATAACATGCTCGCACGGCGCACAGAACTTGCAACGCAAGCCCCTAACCCCTAGCCCCTGAACATCCCATGGCCGAGCAAGAAGTTGCAGAAATCCTCAAAAAGGTCCAGCGGATCGAGATCGTGGCCAACAAGGCGGTGAACGAACTGTTCGCCGGCCAGTACAAGAGCGTGTTTCGCGGCCGCGGCATGGAGTTCGACGAGGTCCGCGAATATCAACCCGGCGACGACATCCGCACGATCGACTGGAACGTCACCGCGCGGACCGGAACCCCGTTCATCAAACGGTTCTGCGAGGAACGCGAGCTGACCGTGCTCTTTCTGGTCGACGTGTCGGCCTCCGGGGCCTTCGGCTCCGGCAACCAGTCGAAGCTCGACATGATGATCGAAGTGGCGGCCATGCTGATGTTCTCCGCATTGAAGAACAACGACAAGGTGGGGCTCCTGACCTTCTGCGACGACGTGATCGACTACTTCCCGGCCCGCAAGGGAAAGTTCAACGTCCTGCACCTGATCCGCCAGCTCGTGGCCGCCGAGCCGATCGCCAGGGAAACCAACCTGCAAAATGCACTGGAGTTTCTCAACCGCGTCCACAAGCGCCGCGCGGTCGTGTTCCTGATGAGCGACTTTCTGGCCGAGGAGCCGGGCGTTGCCTTCTCGGTGGCGAACCGGCGCCACGACCTGATCGCCATGACGGCGGCCGACCCCCGCGAGCACGTCCTGCCCGACGTGGGTTTCATTACGCTCCGCGACGCCGAGACCGGCGAGCTGGTGGAGCTCGACACCCACCACCCCGAGGTCCGGGCCCTGTTCAAACGGTGGACCGGCCGGCGGTCCGAGGCCCTTTCCAACCGGCTGAAGAAGATGGGCGCCGACGAATTGCCGATCCATACCAACGAAGATTACGTGACCAGCTTGCACCGTTTCTTCCGCGCACGCGAGAAACGGTTTCGATAAGGACCTATTTTCAGCATCCCGGCTGCTGCCAGCAGCCGGGATGCTAACCCCGATTGTGGTACGATCATGAATGCATTGAAACATAAATGGCGAAACGGCTTGATCCTTGCGGCGCTGTTGGCGGTGGTGTCCGTGCCGGCGTGTACGCAAGGTCCGCCGGCCGAGATCGAGCCGAGAGAAGTCCGATCGGAAGTCGAGCGGGGGCCCGTCTGCGTGGCCGTCCAAGTCGAACCGGCCCAAGCGACGCTCTCCGACCGCCCCCGAATGACGCTCACGTTCGACTACGTCCAGGGCGTAACGGTCGAGCAGCCGGAGTTCGCCGAGGCCATCGGCGATCTGCGGATTCTCGAAGTCGAGCAGATCGAGCCTCGGGTTCAGGACGACCGCGAGGTCGTCGAGCAGATATTCACGCTCGAACCGACCAAGACCGGAAAGATGCCGATCTTCCCGGTCAACGTCTACTTCAAGGACACGCGCCCCGACGGCGACGGCAAGGAACACATGATCGAAACCGAGCAACTGGCGATCGACGTCGGTTCGGTGGTCGAGGGCGAAGTGAATTCGCTCGATCAGCTTCAGGCGGCGGCGCCCCCGGTGGCCTTGCCTTGGGCGATCCCCTGGCCCGTTGTGCTGGCGGTTGTACTCGTGCTGATTCTCGCCGGCGGCGGACTCGCCTGGTGGCTTAGGAAGCGGCACCACAAGGTCGTCCAGGCACGAATCCTCACGCCGCAAGAGCGGGCGATCCTCGAGCTGGAGAAGCTCTGGGAGAGCGACCTGGCCCACCAGGACTCGAAGCTCTACTACGTCGAGCTGACCGGCATCGTCCGGCGGTACATCGAGGTGACCACCGGCATTCGTGCCCCCGAGCAGACGACCGAGGAGTTCCTCCACGAGATCGCCCAACGCGACACGTTCGCGCCCGAGGATCGCCGCCGCTTCAAGAGCTTCCTCGAAGCGGCCGACCTCGTCAAGTTTGCGGCCCACAAGCCGCGTGAAGAAGATATCGAAGCAAGTTACCAACGGGCCCGCGAGTTCGTTGGATGTGAAACACCGCAGGAGGTGCTGGTATGACGGGCTTCCAATTCCAAGATCCATTGTGGCTGTTGCTGTTGCTCCCGTTGGCGCTGGCTGCCGTCTGGGCCGTCTACCGCCGGCGCCGCGCCGCAGTCCTCTTCTCCGACGTCACGATTCCGCGGGCGCTGCCCGTGACGATGGCGCTCCGGGTGAAGCGGCTTCTGCCGTGGATGGGCTTTTTGGCCATCGCCGCATTGATCGTCGCGCTGGCCCGGCCGCAACAGGGGCGCGACAAAGAGTACTTCACCACCGAGGGCATCGCCATCGAGATGTGTCTCGACCGGTCCGGGTCGATGCAGGCGATGGATTTCGGGATCGACGACGAGCGCGTCGACCGCCTGACGGTCTGCAAGGAGACGTTCAACGACTTCGTGCTGGGTAACAAGGAGAAGAACCTGCCCGGCCGGCGGGACGATCAGGTTGGCCTGATTGCCTTCGGCGGCTACGCCGACGACAAGTGCCCCCTGACGCTCGACCACGGCGTGCTCGAAGAGATCGTCGATAAGACCGAGGTTGCCAGGCCCGTCTACGACGACCAGGGCCGAATCATCAACCAGAAGCTGTTCGAGGAAGAGCAGCTAACCGCGATCGGCGACGCCATAGCGATGGCGGTCGACCGTCTGAAAGACGCCGAAGCCAAGAGCAAAGTCATCATCCTGCTTTCCGACGGCAGCAACAACGCCGGCGTCGTGCTGCCCGAAGAAGCCGCCGCGGCCGCCAAGGCCCACGAGATCAAGATCTACACGATCGGCATCGGGAGCGCCGGCATGGCGCCCTTCCCGGCGATTGATCCGTCGGGCAAGAAGGTTTTGGTCATGCAACCGGTCGAATTCGACGAGCAGACACTCGCGATGATGGCCGACGTGACCGGCGGAAAATACTTCAACGCGAGAAGCACCGAAGCACTCGAAGAAGTCTACGCCGAGATCGACCAACTGGAAAAGACAAAGAACGAAGGACTCATTTTCACGCAGTACCGCGATCTGTACCGGTATCCGACGTTTGCCGGATTGGGACTGCTCCTGTTGGGCATCGTCCTGGTATCGACACGGTTCCGGTCCCTGCCGTAAAGCCGCGACCGTTGGTCGCGCCGTCCTTCCGGGCGGTGGCGAGTTTTGACGGTGGCGGGCGCGACCGACGGTCGCGGCTTTATGACGGGCGCGACCAACGGTTGCGGCTTTATGGACGAGTAACGACAAACAACACGAAATCCATTCAACATAGGTTGTACGATGATCTGGGAATACCCGAAAGTGCTGTGGGCGTTGTGGATTCTGCCGTTTGTGGTGGGACTGATGGTCCTGGCGTATCGGAAGCGTCGCGCGGCGGCCGAGCGATTTTCCGATTCGGCGATGATGCCCCGCCTGATGCCGCACCTCGGCGCCGGACGGCTTTGGGTCAAGGGAACCCTGATTGTTCTGGGCCTGGCGTGCGTCATCCTGGCGTTGGCCCGCCCGCGGTACGGCGAATACTTCGAGCAGGTCGGCAAGCACGGCGTCGACATGTTCGTGCTGATGGACACGTCCCGCTCGATGCTGGCCGAGGACATTGCCCCGAACCGGCTCGACCGGGCCAAGGCCGACGTCCACGACTTGTTGGCCGAGTTGCCGGGCGAGCGCGTCGGGTTGATTGCCTTCGCTGGTAAACCGGTGGTGAAGGTGCCGCTGACAACCGACCAGGGGTTCTTCTGCCACATGCTCGACGGCCTCCATACCCGGAGTGCTCCGCGCGGCGGCACGCTGATCGGCGACGCCATCCGCAAGGGGCTCGAGTGCATGCCCCAGCGCGAGAACCGCGACCAGGTCATGCTCCTGATCACCGACGGCGAGGATCACGATTCATTCCCCTATGAAGCGGCCAAAGTCGCGGCCCAGCGCGGTGTGAAGATATTCACCGTCGGCCTGGGTGATGCGGACGAGGGGACCCGGGTGCCCATCCGGGGCGAGGACGGGAAGTTGCACTATCTGAAACACGACGGCCAGGAAGTCTGGTCGAAGATGGACAAACAACTGCTCGAGAAGATCGCCAAGGATAGCGGCGGGGCCTATATCCCCGCAGGCACCAAGGCCTACGACCTGGGGAAGATCTACCAAGATCACCTGGCCGCGCTTACGCACGGCGATCTCGAAACACAGAAACGAAAACGTTACCACGACCGGTTCCAGTGGTTCCTCTGCTTCGCTGTCGTGTTCCTCCTGGCCGACATGGTCATTCCCGTCCATCGCCGGTCGAACCATCTGCCGTCGCAGCCCGAGACCTACTTCCGAAACCCGCCGAAACGATCCGCCGAACGAGACGCCTTCTGGGGTAACAAGCAGAGGGGAGGCGTCTCCGACGGCGGCAATCCGCCGCTGACGTCCCGGGTGTTGCCCGAGCGAATCGAGACCCCGGAACCGGCGCCCGAGCCCGTTGCCGTGGGAAGCGGACAAGAGAGCCATACCGATAGAGAGAACTGACCATGGACGAAAGCATAAAGCCGCGACCGGTGGTCGCGCCCTGCGCAGGAACACGCGTCGCACATGCCCGGCGCGACCAACAGTCGCGGCTTTATAGCTCTCGAAAACCAGTGACACAAACGACGGAGGCCTACCCGTGAGACCGACGATCATCCTAATCCTGTTGAGTTCGCTAACCGTTCCCGGCGCAGCCTGGGCCGTTTCGCCGAAAGCGGCCTCGGAAGTCAAGCAGGGCATCGCGCAGTTCCAGGCCGGCGACTACACGGCCGCGGCCGAGTCGTTCGGCAAGGCGGCCAAGGCCGAACCGGACGACTGCCGAATCGCCTTCGACCGGGCATGTGCCCACGCCGCCGCCGGCAGCGAGGCCGATGCCGTCCACTGGTTCCAGAAAGCGGCCCTGGCCGAAGATGCGAAGCTGGCGGCCCGATGCCACTACAACATGGGTTGCATGGAGGTCGACAAGGCCAAGCGACTACTGACCGAGAAGCCCGCGATGCCCGCACCCGAAACGCCCGCACCCGACGAACCCGCACCCGACGAACCCGCGCCCGACGAACCGGCAGCCGAGGAAGCCCCGCCCGTGAAAACTGCGCCCGAGGAGGCCGCCCCCGGTGTCCGCCAGGAGGCCGTCTACTTGCTCGAGTTGGCGATTGCCCACTTTCGCGATGCGGTCAAGCTGAATCCCGAAGATGCGGACGCCCGGCACAACGCGGAGGCGGCACGGCTGTGGATCGACTACATCCAGGACGTCTGGCGCCGACGCGACGCCCAGGAGGCACGCGATAAGGCCCAATTGCTGGAATACCTCAAGACAATCGACCAGCGGCAGCGGACTCTGCGGCTGGCGAGCAAGGGGCTCTCGAATGCCCGCAAATCACTCAAGCAACGGCAGGGTGTGTTCGACACGGCCAGAGTTCAAGGATACTTGACCGAGGAGATCGATCCGCTGAAGGCCAAGATCCAGGCCGCCGTGCGAAAGCCGCCGGCCGTCCGGCCGGGTACCCAGCCGGGACAAATGGGGCAACCGGGACAGCCGGGGCAGCCCCCGATGCCCGCAATGCCTGGCGCCCAGCCCGCCGCACCGGGGTGTCCCCCCGGGGCAGCAAGTTGCGGGATGCCGGGCGGCGGGTGCCGGCCGCAGGTCGCACCGCAAGCCGATCCCGAGAAAGCGATGCAGGTCCTCGGCGGCCTGGCCGACAACGCCGGCAAGGCAATGACGGCCGCCAAAGAGGAACTCGATGCCAATGCCCCGCGAAGCGCCGTCGGAATCCAGGCCGAGGCCGTCGAAAAACTCGACGAAATCTACACGGTCCTTGCACCTTACGTTCCGCTGGTGCAGGCGGCCATCGACAAACAGCAGGGGCTGGTTAACGAATCGGCCCAGGCCGTCGAGAATGAGAAGGCCGGGAAGGAACCCAAGGAAGAGCCAAAAGAGGAACCGAAAGAGAAGCCCGAATCTCCGGAAGATCCGGCCGTCGAGGACGCGGACGAAAAGGCCGCCGAGCAGCCGCTGGCGCCGCCGGCACATCCGCCCGCACCCGAACGCCCGCCCGTCGATCTCGAGGAATCGGCCTGGAACCAACCCTTCATCACGCGGTATAGTGAGGTAATCCGGGCGAAGGCCCGGCAGGGCCTGAAGAACATGCCCCCGCCCCCGAAGAAGGAGGCAGAGAAAGAGGAGGAAGAGCCGTCGGACGACGACGCAATGGCTGCGGCGACGCCGGCGCCCGGGGCTCCGCAACCCCAGCCGCCGGCCACCCCTCCCGCCGGGAAGAAGCCGGAGGAGATGGACCCGGCCGAGGCGATGAAGAAACAGCAGGAGGAGGCGCTGAAGCAGCAGGAAGCCATGCGCAAGGCGATGGAAAACGCCGTGAAGTATTGCCCGGAAGTCCGAACGCTAACTCTCGAAGCGACCAACCACATTGAAGACGACGAGCCCGAGCTGGCCCTGCCCAAGCAGGAAAAGGCGCTGGAGCTGCTCAAGAAAATGCTGCCGGAGCAACCCAACAAGAACCAGCAGCAGCAGCAACAGCAACAACAGAACCAGGATCAGCAAGATCAGGACAAGGATAAGCAAGACCAGGACAAAAAGGATCAAGACAAGGAAGACAAGAAAGATCAGCAGAAGGATCAGCAAGACAAGAAGGATCAAGACAAGGACAAGCAGGAGCAACAGAAGCAACAGCCCAAGCCTAAGGACCTCGAGAAGCAACAGGCGGAAGCCGTGCTCCGCAAGGCCCGGCAGCGGGAAAAAGAGAAAAAGGAAATGGAAAAGGCGATGCAGATCTACCTGTACCGCCCCGGTGAAGTGGAAAAAGACTGGTAATCGTCATGAAGACCTCTCCAATGATGAGTCTGATACTGCTCGGCGCCCTGCTGTCGGCCGGGGCTGCGACGGCCCCGGCCGCCGAGCCCGAAGTCCTCGCCGAACTCGCCCGCAACAAAATCTACGAGGGTGAGTCGGTCCAGTACACCGTTACGCTCAACCACGTCCGCAACCCAAGCACCCCGGACCTGAGCGGATTCAAGGACTTCAAAGTGGCCTTGCTCGGGAACAACCCGCAGAACTTCAGCTCGACCTCAATCATCAACGGCCGGGTCACGAAGGTCGAGCGGTACGGAATGCAATACGTCTACCGCCTGACGCCGACAAGGGCAGGGCGGTTGACCGTGCCGGCGCCGGTGGCCAGCGTCGGCGGCAAGGTGCTCAAAGGGCCTGAGCTGAGCCTCGCTGTCGTGGCCCCGGAGCAGCAGGACGTGGTCCTGATGGAAATGACCTCCGAGCCGGAGTCGGTTTACCCGATGCAGCCGTTTAACGTGACCCTTTCGGTGCTGGTCCGGGACCTGCCGGCCCCCTATGCCGACAATGATCCGCTGGCCGCCCAGCGCGCGATCCGCGCCGAACAGCCGGCGCTGCAAATCCCCTGGGCGGCGGATGACAGCATCCCCAAGGGCCTCGAGCCGCGCCGCAGCGGTGAGCGCTGGTGCCAGACTCTGCAAAGCCCCAACGGCGTCGGCTTCAGCATGAACAACCTCGCGGTGCGCGACGCCATGTCGATGATGCTCGACGATGATTTTTTCCGGTCGCCTTTCGGCCGGGGGTCGCTGTTCGACGACGATTTCTTCGGCGGGCGCTCTCCCTTGCGGAGGGGACCGCGGATGTTGATCTTCGAGCCCCGGCCCACGAGGGTCGTC
The DNA here is from genome assembly GCA_964547995.1 of uncultured Planctomycetaceae bacterium. GTDB lineage: Bacteria > Planctomycetota > Planctomycetia > Pirellulales > Thermoguttaceae > CAZJRB01. The sequence continues at coordinate 98,462 of CAZJRB010000010.1, forward strand.
CGAAAAGACGCCCGGGGAAACGAAGTCGGTTACTGGCAGTACGATTTCACCCGAAAATTCACCCCAAAAATGATCGGCCGATACACGTTCGCCCCGGCCAGCCTGAAGGGCAAGTTTCTTACCGGCGTCAGTTCCGCCGGCCAGGGAACGATTGAAGACGTCTATGCCATCGCTCCCGCACTGGCCGTCACCGTCAAGGATGTCCCACTGCAAGGGCGTCCCGATTCGTACATGGGGGCGGTCGGCGCCTTCCAGATCGATGCCGCCTTGACGCCCCAAAAGGCCAAAGTCGGCGATCCGATGACTCTGACATTGAAGATGACCGGCGAGGGGACCCTCGACAACGCCTCGCCGCCCGACCTGCTGAAGGTCCCCGGCATCGCCGACGACTTCAAGGTCTATGATGCGACCGAAGAGGGTATCGGCCCGACACGGGAATTCACCTACAGCCTCCGCCCGCTGAAAGAAGGGATCGAGGAGTTTCCCGCCGTGTCGGTCTCGTACTTCGACGTGGACCGGGAAGAGTACGTCACCCTGCGGACCGGTGCGATTCCGATCGAGGTCGGCAAGGCCGACAAGCTGTCGAGCCACCAGATCGTCGCGGCGCGGCGGGTGGGATCGCCCGGCAGCAACATCGAGGTCAAGAAAGAAGGCATTTTTGCAAACGTCACCGACCTGTCGGCCGTGCGGGACGAGACGGTCCGGCCCGTCCACTGGCTGATCGGTCTCGGCGGTTTGGCCGTGGCCTATCTCGCCCTGGCCGGTATTGTCGCCCTGGCGCGCCATCGCAGCAGCAACGTCGCACGCCAGCGCCGCCAGTCCGGGGCCTCTCGGGCGAAGACGCGGCTCCACAACGCCAGGGCCGAACTCAAGGCCAACCGGCTCCGCGAAGGGGCCGACCACGTCCGGGCCGCCCTGATCGGGCTGGTTGCCGACATGACCGATTCACCCGAAGCCGGCATGACACCCCGCGACGTCGAGCGGCGGCTCGAAGCCTCCGGAGTCGCCGACGAGCTGAAGCAGCGAGTCCACGGCATCCTCCAGGCGTGCGACGGCGCCCGATACGGGGCCGCCGACAACGGCGTCGTCCATGCGGCCAAGGAGGCGGAAGGTCTGCTCAAACCACTTGCCAGACAACTCAAGTTGAGAAAACGGTTCTGACGATGAGATCGAAGATACTCATACTGTTGACCCTGTTGCTCGCCGCACCCGCACTGGTGATGGTCGGCTGCGGCCGCAGCGTCGATTCGGACATCTCCCAGAAATTCCTGATGGCCCAACAGGCGTTCGACCAGGCCGCCGGCCCCGACGATTTCCGCAAAGTCGCCGCGAAGTACCGGGAGATTCTCGACAGCGGGGTTACCTCGGGCGCCGTGCTGTACAACCTGGGAAACACCTGGATGAACGCCGGCCGGCCGGGCCGGGCAATCGCCGCCTATCGCCAGGCGCAGCGGTACCGCCCAAACGATCCGTTTCTCGAAGCGAATCTCCGGTACGCGATCGGCCGTGACGGATCGACCGACGCGCGGAGGCCCATCGTCGAACACGTCTTCTTCTGGCAGAACTGGCTGGGCTACTCGGCGAAATTCTACCTCGTGGCCGCCGGGGCGATCGTCTCGTTCCTCTTCGGCGCCCTGGCGATCTTCGTCCACCGACGGTTGTTCGCCCGCCTTGCCGTTGCCGGGCTGGTCGTCACCGGGCTGTTGATCTTCTCCGCAGCCTACGACTGGTATCGGTTCGATTACGTCGTCCACGGCGTCGTCGACCGCGACGAGGTGGTCGTCCGGAAGGGGGATGCCGAGACGTACCAGCCGGCCTTCACCGAGCCCATTCCCGAGGGCACCGAGTTCCGCGTGGTCAAGCAGCGCGGCGACTGGCTCTTGATTCACCTGTCCGGAGACCAGGAAGGGTGGATTCCCGAAAGCGACGCGGTCGTGTATTGACGGGAGCAAGAATGTGCCATAAAGCCGCGACCGGTGGTCGCGCCCTGCGGCGGGAAACGGCGGCGGCTTCGCGTCCTTGTCCAACGGCGTCCTTGGATTACCGCGACAGTTTGCATACGTCGACCGGCATGGGAACATCCACTCCGACGCTTGGCGCGACCACCGGTCGCGGCTTTATGACCGATGGACGGGGCGACCCTTGCTCTCGGCTCCCCTCTTCCCACCTCGCGCAAACTCCGGTATCCTGCACGTGTGGGCACGATGCACGAGCAGAATCCATGTCGAAAATCTACTTCGTTTCCGACTTGCACCTCTTTGCCAACCGTTCGCTCGGCGAGCGATATCTGCAAACGATCGCCCAGAAGGCCTCCGAGGCGAAGACCTTCGTCCTCGGCGGCGATATCTTCGATTTCCGCTGGGCACGACGGGAAACCGTCGGCCACGCCGTCGACGAGGCCGTCCAGTGGCTTCACGAGCTGACCCGGGGCTGTCCGGACTGCCAATTCCACTACCTGCTGGGCAACCACGACTCCCTCGAGATGTTCACCACCCGGCTGGCCGAGTTGGAAAAGGAGGCCGAAAACCTTGCCCACGAGCGTTTCTACATCCGCATCGGCAGCAGCATCTTCCTGCACGGCGACGTGGCCGACGGGCACATGGACGCCGAGGCACTGGCCGACTCCCGCAAAAAATGGACCAACCACAAAAAGCGGGGCGGGTTCCTCAGCGGACTCTACGACCTGATCGTCGCCACCCGAATCCACTCGCCGATCCCGTATCTCGTCTATCCCCGCGGCGTCGTCGCCAAGCGGATTCTCACGTATCTCGGCGCGATAGGGCAGGGGCCCGACGCCGGCGTCCGAAACGTCTACTTCGGCCACATCCACCGGGCCATGTCCGACTACGAGTACGGCGGACTCACCTTCCACAACGGCGGCGCGCCGATCAAGGGCGTCAGGTTCCGAATCCTCGAAGCGGTCGAGTAGATTCCAGGGTTTTGGAAAAGTGCCCGTTTCTACGAGTCCTTGACACGCAAGGGCCCAATCGGCGAAAATTCAGTTGCTTTCCCCTGTTCGGGCTTCCGTTCATCCTGATCGGCTTCTGCATGTTGTCGAGCCCGCTGTGGGCGTACCGCAAGGTTCTCGGCGCTATGGACCAATCCCCCATTAAAGACGAAAGAGAAAGGCCGTGGTTGTACCTTGTTGTGAAGGTACTTGTGCTTTTGATCGTGCTGTTCTCTTTGGTCGGGGCGAATGTAGTTGGGGAGGTGAAGATTTCGGAGAGCGATTTAGGATTCGTGGACTACTATTCATACCCTAGTACCCTAAGCCACAATCCCACAGTCAACAAACCACTATTTTCAGTGTTCTTCGGCTGGCCTTTTAGTTATGCGTGGCGTTGGGGTCTGTATGAAGCAAAGTTTACTTTTCCAGCCAGCGGTGGCGTCCTGGTCGAACCGAGACGCTGCATCTTCGACAAACTCCCATCTATAATGAACCGAGGTTGCCTCTGCCTCAACATTGCCATCGCCATCGTCATCCTGCTCTACTTGTCGCACGTCATCAACGTATTCCACCGCCGCTCGAAACCAACATACCGCCAATACTCATTGCGTTTCCTCCTGGCTCTTCCCGTGATGCTGGCTGTTGTGATGATGATGTTTCATTATGACGTGGTGACGTGGAGGCGGCCGTTCCTTGTGCCGGTGTATCTCGCCGTCTTGGTTTCGGCGGTGTGTTTTGTGTATGAAGTACGGTCGTTCGTGAGGAGGAAGAAATCCGATGCCTGACCAATCCGCACAAAACGCCGAAAAACCTTCTGATGATGTTGGACGGGATCGGGCCATGAAGGATGAGGGCGGAAGGCGGTGGGTGTATTTTGTTGTGAAGGTGCTTGTGCTAGTTGTGGTGTTGACTTGTCTGATCAGGGCTAACGTGGTGCGGGAAAGAGGTGAGAGGCCAATCTCCTTTGGGTGGCCTCTGGGTTTTACCCACGGACTTACGAAGGATGGGCCTTTTGAAGAGATTGAACCTGATGCGATCTGGGACCGCCCTTTGTGCTGGTTTAGTTGGCCTCTGTTCTTCTTCAACACCGCAATCGCCATCATCCTGCTCTGCTACTTGTGGCACGTTCTTACCATCATCCACCGTCGATGGAAACCAAAATACCAAGTGTCCCTTCGCTTCGTTGTCCTGGTGCTTCCCGTATTGCTGGCCTGTGTGATGATCCTGATACACTATGATTTCGTGACTTGGAGACGGCCGTTTTTGGTGCCGGTGTATCTTGCCGTCTTGGCTTCGGCGGTTTGTTTTGTGTATGAGGTATGGGCGTTTGTGAGGAAGAGGAAAGCCGATGCCTGACCAATCCCCACAAGACGCCGAAAAACCTGATGATGTTGCTGGGGATCGTGCCATTAAGGACCAGAAAGAAAGGCCGTGGCTGTATTGCGGTGTGAAGGTTCTCGTACTAATCGTGGTTGTGGCTTGTTTAGTCGGGGCGAATGTAGTGGGAGAAGTCAACTTTTCACGATGGGACGCCATTAACTTTGGATGGCCTTCGACATACACAGTTGGTGCTTGGACGTGGATAGATGATCCGTGTATTTTTGCTCACCGGAGCCAAATAAGAGGTCACTGGATCAACTTGCCCTCCCTATCCTTTAACGTCATCATCTCCATCACACTCCTGATCTACCTCAACCACATCATCGACATATTCCACCGCCGTCGAAAACCGACCTATCAGGTTTCGCTGCGTTTCGTTGTTCTCGTGCTTCCTGTGGTACTTGGCGGGATTATGGCTTTGATCCACTACGATGTGCTTACTTGGAGTCGAGCGTTTCGGTTGATGGCATGGGAAGCGGTTGTGGTTTGTCTGACTTGTTTCATCTATGAAGTACGGTCGTTTGTGAAAGCAAAATCCCCTTCCGGCCAGAGGCCGGAAGGGGATTAACCTGACAAGAGAAGACAACTACAGCTTAGGCACTCGCCCCGGCATCGTTAGGGATCGCTCAGAAATAACTTCGGCATTCCCCACCGGCCTCGCGCCGGTGGTAGCCGGTTTGACGACTACGGGTAAGCGATAGCGGCAGCTTGCCCCACCGGCCCTGTGCCGGTAGAAAACGGTTTGGGAACTATCGCGTCGTCTCAGGTAACGCGACCAGGGGGCAACGCTTAGTTGACAAACCTCGCTTCCACCGGCACAGGGCCGGTGGGGAGCGGATGTCGCCGACGCCGATGGTAGTTGCCAAACCTTAACCCACCGGCACAGGGCCGGCGGGGAAATACCGAAGTTGTTTTTGCGCGGTCCCTTAGCGATAAGATGCTTGATCGGCTCTTCGTCCGGGCTACTGTAGCGTGGGGCTCGCAATCTCGCCTTGTAGTTGGGCCTTGCCGCCTTCGGGTTCGTAGACGCCGTAGAAGGGCGAGCAGGAATCGAGCCAGACGGTCAGCCGGTGCAGGTCTTCCGGCGGCAGCTTCACGTCGTAATGGCCCTTCCGGAGGATCTCGTACAGCTTCGACGCCCGGGCCCCGAACTCGCCCGGCGTGGTCCGGTACCATTTCGGGTCGTTGAAACTTCTCCCGCCGTAGTCGTAAAACCCGAACTTCGGCGCCAGGCTCAGGTAGGAGGCGTAGTAGGCGGTCACCGGATTCATGTAGCTTCCCCTCGATGTCTTCACGACCCGGCCGTCCAGCGGCGGCGCTTTCTCCTTCGACTTCTCTGCGTGGCATTTCACGCAATACTTGTCCAGGACCGGCTGCACCAGTCGCGGGTAGCTGAACGGGTTGGTGCCGTCGACGTCGGGTTTCAGCGGCGAAGGCGCCCGGCGCATGGCCAAAGGGGTGATCTCCGAAAGACTTGCCGGCGCCCGGCGTCTCGGTTCGTGACAGCCTTGACACACCAGGCGTTCGCCCGGCTGAAGGTGCGTTCCCGAGCGCATCGAGGTCACCGCGAGGCCGTTCTCGTCCAGCGCCTGAAAGAACAGCTCCTTGCAGGGAGGCGCGGTAAAATGGGCGCTGCCGTCCTCCTCGACCGGCACAGTGCCCAGCACCGCGCGGGTAAGGTTGACCGAATCTTTTGCCTGCGGGATCTGTATGCCGGTGGCGTGCGCCACGCGGGCCGAGGCAACCGAAAGCGGAAATATCTGGTAGACGCGCAGGGCCTTGATCTTCGTTCCGTCGGGCCAGGGTTTCAGGCCGTCGTAGACGTTCAGCACGGCCACGGTGGCCTCGGCCGTCTTGTCTTTGTCCGCCGCGGCACGCACGGACATCTCCGGCAACGCCGGCGGCGCCGGCCGCGGCTCGACCGGAACCGGGTTGTGGCATGCGATCGCCGGGTCGCGATAGATCAGCTCCTTGTTGCCGAACGAATCGACGAGATAAACCCCGTACGTGCGGCCGGGCTTAAGCGCCTTGACCTCCGCCGGCTCGTACGCGCAGAGGTAATAATCCTCGCTCAGCGGCCATGCCTGGCCGTAGGTGAGCGAACCCCGCTGGCTCTCGGGGAAACCCGCGTCCGGCGTAACGCGCTTGACCGGGCCCAGCCCGTCGTTATCCTCCGAGCAGGCGTCGAATACGATCAGCGAACCGAACGATTGGTTGTGGTGCGGGGCCGCCGTGGCGATGAAACGGTGCGAACGCGGGATGGCGCGGATGTCCACTTCCATGTCGGGACGCCTTGCGCGGACGGCGAAATTGCCGTGTACCACCCGCGGATCGCGCCCGTCGGGCGTTGTGAGCCAGGGCATGTGCGCCACGCAGCCGTGCCGGTCGATGTAGTCCCAGCGGGTCCAGACAATCATGCCGTCGTGCGTGACGCTGGGGTGCCACTCGTTGGTCTCATGGTAAGAAAGACACCGGATGTCGCTTCCGTCGGCGGCCATGTCGAAAAGCGTATAGGTCGGGCAGACCCGCCCGCAACGCAGATATCCGCCGCGCCGCTCGCTGATAAACGCGATACGCCCGCTGGGCATGAAACAGGGGTCGAAGTCGTTGAACGTCCCGTCGGTCAGCATCCGGAGGTTCGATCCGTCGATCCCAACCGTGAAGATGTGGTAACACCGCTGTTCGGTCCAGTGCCCCCGGCTCGGGTCGGTGTGGTGCCGGTACGTCCGATCGCCCCGGCATTCCACATAGGCAAACGCTATGCTCTTGGCGTTGAACGAAAGGTCGGGCGAGAGGAACGAGCCCCCTTGGGTCTCTTCTCCGCGTTGATTGCCCATGCCGTCGAACGAGATCTTCCAGCCTCGTTCCGGTCCGCCGGAAAGCTTTTGCCCCTTCAGCCGGCCGTTGGCGACCACGGAATCGGCCAACAGATCGCGGATTCCCGGGTTGGGACCGAAGGGATCGGAGAGGATAAAGAGCCCGCCGCCGGGCCGCTGCGCCATGCCGTAGTACTGGTCGCACATGTGGTTGTAGACCGCGAGGTGGCGCTTGAGGATCAGCACTTCGTCGAAATCGAGCAGGGGATTCGAGAAGGCGATCCGGCGGCGCAGGTGACAGACCTTGTCGAACAGTGCCCGTCGTGCCTCCTTCTGCTCCACGGGCGTCCCCCCGGCCGCGGCCCGCCGGTCGGCCAACTCCGCGGCCATGTCTGCGAGTTCGGGGTCTTTGGACATTCGCCGGATATCGGCCAGCAGCGCCTCGGTCCGCCGCAGGATCACGTCCAACGGATCGCGGTCGCCCTCGAGGATGAGCGATTCCCGGCGGAACGTCTCCGGCGCAAACTGCTTGAACCGCGAGCGTTGGCTGAGGTCGTAGGAAAGAATGGCAAACTGCCGGTCTTCCTCGCCCTCGGGATAGGCCGCGCCCGGCGGCTTCGGGCCGAGCCACGCGGTCTGCTCGGCAACGGCCGATCCGGATGTCAACATCGATGCGAGTATCGTGCCTGCTGCGGCAAAGAGGAAGTTCTTCATGGGATCGGTCCGAGTTTTCCTGGCCGTTAGGCGAGCGGCGGAAGAGAATTTGCCCGTAGCCACCGTCGCCAGACGGTGGAATGCGGTTCGATCCACGGTCTGGCGGCCGTAGCTACGGGGATATTCTTGCCGGCCGCTCGCCTTAGGGGTGACAGAAGTACGGCGGTATTATAGTATGATTCGCGGGCCGTTTCAAGTGGCACAGGGCACGTCGGCAACGTACCTGTAGGATGGATTGTCCATCCGTCCGGCAGGGGCCAAATTGTCCATCCGTCCGGTGAAGGCCGGGGTGGGTTGTGAGATAGCTTCCAAAGGGGTACACTGGAGGAACGCTCAGAAATAAGTCTGGCAGTTGGGCCTATAAAGCCGCGACCGTTGGTCGCGCCCGGCGTTACCAAGAGTCGTTCCCAGCGTTGCTCGGCGCGACCAACCGACGTTCCCAGGTCGATTCTACGAAAAGGAGAAGGAAAGATGGCAGAAAAAGAGGTGGGCGTAATCACTCATTACTTCGGCAACATCTCTGTGGGCATTATCGAACTGAGCGGGCCGTTGAAAGTCGGCGACGTCATTCACGTCCAAGGCGCTCACGACGATTTCACGCAGACCGTCGATTCGATGCAGATCGAACACGAGGCGGTGGAGTCGGCCAAGGAAGGAGATGCGATTGGCATGAAGGTCGCCGAGAAAGTCCATCCCCACGACAAGGTGTTCCTGGTCGTCGAGGAGTGAACCCTTGGTTTCAGGCTTTCAGTAGTCGGTAGTGAGTTTGCTGTGGAGTGTTTGGGCGGGTTTTTTGCAGGTTGGCGTTTCCTTGCTCGACCCGGGTGACGGCGTAGTGGGCACCACCGTGGGCGCGATAGCCGTGGGCCCGGTTCCCAATGCGATCGACCCTGACAAAAATGCCGCAATACCGCCTCGACGATCAAGCCATACCGGAGAGGCCGTCAAACTCCCCAATCCACCACAACTGACGCCTGGCGGCATGCGTCAAAACTCGAAGTACGTGCGGGGCCCCGTCTTCTTGCTCCCCGCGGAGTAAAAGGGCCCCAGCAGGATCTCCGTGCCCTTGATGCGGAATCTCGGCACGGCCCCCTGGGCCGGGTAAGGTTCAAGCCACTCCGCCGCCGCTTTGGCTGGAACGTCCTTGCCCGCAAATGGCTGGGTAACGGCAGCCCCCTTCTCGATCGTCTGCGCCAGGGCCCAGGGGCCATACGTAGAAAGGAAAAAGCACTGTCATGGCCGAATTTGCTTTTTTAGATGGGCGCATACGTTGATCG